>NZ_JAGQEJ010000026.1:0-1062 GCF_018101075.1 Alistipes sp. Marseille-P2263 | reverse complement strand
GAAGGTGGTTATCCTCCGTAAGCTCCACGGCGACATGACGCCCGTAGGTCGGACTCCCCCGGCGGATGTCCACCGCGACGTCCAACACCGCTCCGCGCACGCACCGAACCAGCTTCGACTGAGCATGAGGGGGACGCTGGAAATGAAGTCCCCGCAGCACCCCGCAGGTCGAGCGTGACTCGTTGTCCTGGACGAAATCCACCGCACGAACCTTCTCGCTGAAATCCCGCGCAGAGAAACTCTCGAAAAAGTATCCCCGCGCGTCCCGGAAAAGGCGCGGCTCGACGATGACCACGCCTTCGATGGATGTCTGTATGATATTCATGGTGTATTCTGCGAATTAAAGGTTCGCATCGCCCGTGCGTTCGACTTCCCCGATGACTTTCAGCAGGTACTGTCCGTACTGGTTCTTGAGCATCGGCGCAGCCACCTCGCGCAGCTTCTCCGCCGTGATCCAGCCCTGACGGTAGGCGATGCCCTCCAGGCAGGCGATCTTCAGACCCTGGCGCTTCTCGATAACCTCGATGAACGTCGAGGCTTCGCTCAGCGAGTCGTGCGTACCCGTGTCCAGCCACGCGAAACCCCGTCCCAAGGTCTGCACCTTTAACTTGCCGTCCGAAAGAAAACGCTGGTTCACGCTCGTGATCTCCAACTCCCCGCGTGACGAAGGCCTGATGCTTTTGGCCACTTCCACGACCTTGTTCGGATAGAAATAGAGGCCCACCACCGCGTAGTTCGATTTCGGATGCTGCGGCTTCTCCTCGATCGAAAGGCAATTCCCCGATTTATCGAATTCTGCAACTCCATAACGCTCCGGATCGTCCACCCAGTAACCGAACACCGTGGCGTTGCCATCCTCCTCGGCCGTGCGGACCGCCTCCCGAAGCATGCCAGAGAAGCCTGCGCCGTGGAAGATGTTGTCGCCCAGAACGAGACACACCGAGTCTTCGCCGATGAATTCCTCGCCGATCAAAAATGCCTGGGCCAGGCCGTCCGGGGACGGCTGTTCCGCGTACTCCAGGCGGATTCCATAATCCGAGCCGTCGCCAAGCAGGCGACGGA
>NZ_JAGQEJ010000025.1:0-1070 GCF_018101075.1 Alistipes sp. Marseille-P2263 | reverse complement strand
ATGGATTTTCAACATTTGGCCGACCAATACCGGTCGGAACTCATGGACAGCGTACTGCCCTTCTGGCTCGAACATTCCCAGGACAAAACCTACGGAGGATACTTCTCCTGCCTCGACCGCGACGGAAGCGTATACGACACCGACAAGTTCATCTGGCTCCAGGGCCGCGAGGTGTGGCTCTTCTCGATGCTCTGCAACAAGGTCGAAAAACGCAAGGAGTGGCTCGACTGCGCCATCCAGGGCGGCGAGTTCCTACGGAAATACGGACACGACGGAAAATACGACTGGTACTTCTCCCTGACGCGCGAGGGCAAGCCCATCATAGACCCCTACAACATCTTCTCCTACACATTCGCCACCATGGCTTTCGCACAGCTGGCAATGGCGTCCGGAAACGACGAATACGCGCAGATCGCGAAGAAGACATTCGACCGGATACTCGAAAAACGCTCGAATCCAAAGGGTAAGTGGACAAAGGCTCACCCGGGAACGCGACCGATGAAGGATTTCGCGCTCCCGATGATCCTCTGCAACCTCGCCCTCGAAATCGAACAGCTCATAGACCCCAAACTCATCGAGGAGACGATCGACGTATGCCTCCACGAGGTAATGGACGTATTCTACCAGAAGGACCTCGGTCTCATCGTCGAAAACCTTTCCGCCTCGGACAACTCGCTGGTGGACTCCTTCGAGGGCCGCTCGATAAATCCGGGACACTCGCTCGAGGCGATGTGGTTCATAATGGACCTCGGAAAAAGACTCGGACGCCCCGAACTGATCCAGCGCGCCGTAGAAATAGCGCTCCGGACCATCGAATACGGATGGGACAAGCAGTACGGCGGAATATTCTACTTCATGGACCGCCTCGGACATCCCCAGCAGCAGCTCGAGTGGGACCAGAAGCTCTGGTGGGTGCACATCGAATCCGCGATAGCCATGATAAAGGGATACCAGCTCACAGGAAACCAGAAATGCCTGGACTGGTTCGAAAAACTGCACCAATACATGTGGGAGCACTTCAAGGACCCCGAGTTCCCCGAGTGGTTCGGATACCTGAACCGGCGAGGCGA
>NZ_JAGQEJ010000024.1:0-1425 GCF_018101075.1 Alistipes sp. Marseille-P2263 | reverse complement strand
TTTTCCTGTGCCATTCCCATCATTGTGCCGGACAAAGCGAGGAGTACCGTGCTCCAAAATATAAACCGTTTCATATTATTTGTACAAGTCTTCTAAGATACTGAAAGATACGATTGCTTCTATTTTCTTGTTGTCGAATACGATTATTTCTTTTGTTCTCATTTGAAATAAATATCCGGTTGCAGTTCCTATTGATTTATGATCTTGCTGGCTCGGGAACCGGCTGGACCCTTTTAATGGGCCGAGGTTTTTCGATCCGCTCGGGTGGCTGTGATAGACACTTCTTGCTCCTTTCGGATTGATCGACACCGACGCGTGCTTTCCGGACTCTCTGACTTCGCCTTGAGAAACATTTGCAATCTGTCCTTCATGATTCACGATCCCTCCGTATTCCCTGTTGTTATTGTCCGAATCGCCTCCGGTGCCATCGTCTTTTATGGTGTTTCTCATTTTCTTGAGCGTGGGGACGGACTCTATTTCCATGATATTCTGCATGTGCGGTCCGGACAGATTCCCTTGTCGGATCGCATTTTCCGTGTCGATTGCCGCTTGTTCCGAAATTGAGTTTACCCGAAAGTCATGTTCATACCCAGCAGCTCTGATTACGTAGGTTTTATCGCCTTTTCCGGTATCATACATCAGGTATCCCAACGAATTATAATATTTGTCGTACACGGATCCATCCGGATCAATATTTCCTATCGGATCGTTTCCGCAATATATGTAGGGCGAACTTCCCGAATACTTTTCGCTTTTCGGGTCGGCCGTGTTCCATCCGATTCTGAATTCAGGGTCGATCATCCGGAATCCGAAATCGACGTACGGTATGCCGACGAATACCTGTTCCTCCTTTCCGTTGTATCGGTAGCGATTGTCGGAAATAAGGGCTTCGGCATCTTCCCATCGCAGGCCGAACGTTTGGATACCGTTCGATGTCACGACGAACCGGCCTCCGTTGAACCCCGCGCTTTCGAGCGATAGTTTTCCGTCACGTTTCCCATATACCAAAGAACCCGAATAATAGAGTCCGTCGCCGCCTGGCTCCGTCGCCGAAAGTTTCGTGCTGTCTGCAAGGTACGAATAATTTGCGGATAAAGTCCCTTTTTTCTCGACTTTTTGTGTCATATTCAGACAATTATATGTAATGTCGAGATCGTTGGCCCCATCGTGCGTCATGTTTCCGTTCGCATCGTAGCCGTAATCGTACACCGCTCCTGCATCGGCTATCGAGGCGATGCGGTTTCCCGTGTAGGAATATTCGAGATCGTTCAATGTCAGTCCGTTCCCGGTCCGCATCAAGGTCCGGAGGTTTCCGTTCGCATCGTATGTCAGTCCCTTTTCCGCGAAACGGTCCGTGAGGGCTCCGGCTTCGTAATGCCTGGTATCCGTCAGACGGGCGAAGCTGTCATAGGCGAATGCGTAGGT
>NZ_JAGQEJ010000023.1:0-1570 GCF_018101075.1 Alistipes sp. Marseille-P2263 | reverse complement strand
AATAATCCCTATGTTTACAATCAGGGTAAGCCGCGATGATAGCGGATAAATGAAAAAGCTATCGAGATTTTGGTTAGATTAAAGCTGCAAAACCTTTACTAACTAAAACGACGATAGCCATGAGAGAGCAAAGAAACAAAATTAGTTTCAGAGGACAAAAGATTTATGTAGGAATCGACGTCCATTTGAAGAGTTGGTCGGTTACGGTCTTGTCCGAAACCTCCGTATTGAAGAAGTTTAGCCAGCATCCGAGCCCAGAAGCGTTGTACGGATTTTTAACTCGGAGTTATCCGGGCGCCGAGTATCACTCGGTGTACGAAGCGGGCTTCTGCGGATTTTGGATACACGAGCGTCTGACGGCCTTAGGGATCGACAACATCGTGGTCAATCCGGCCGACGTGCCGACCAAGAGCAGCGAAAAGCTGCGTAAGACCGACACCGTGGACAGCGGTAAGCTGGCGCGGAGTTTAAGAGCCAACGAGCTGAAAGGCATTTATACGCCGGACAGCGTATCGTTGGAGATGCGTTCCTTGATAAGATTGAAGAACTCGATAACCAAAGACACGACCCGTCAGAAGAATCGGCTCAAGTCTCAACTTCGGTATTTAGGCATCGAGATTCCGCAGGAGTTTCTCACTCCGTTTTCCAACTGGTCGAAGCGCTTTTTCGCCTGGTTGAAGGAGATAGAGACGCTCACCCCGAGCGGCCGTCAGGCCCTCGACATTCATATCCGGCATCTGGAAGAGTTACGCCGTCAGAAACTGGAGATGACACGGGCTTTACGGACATTGGCCAAGACGGATCGATTCCGCGAACCGCTGCGGTTGATTATGAGCGTTCCGGGGTTCGGGCAGGCTACGGGAATGGCGTTCCTCTCCGAGATATGCGACATAACCCGCTTCCGCAATGCCGAACAACTGGCTGCCTATATCGGAATGATCCCGATGTGCCACTCCAGCGGAGAGAAAGATGGGACGGGGGATATTACCATACGAAAACACGCCGTTATGCGCTGTAACCTGATAGAAGCGGCATGGGTGGCGGTACGTCAAGACCCTGCGATGAACCTGTTCTATACGGAACAATGCAAACGGATGCCCAAGAGCAAAGCTATCGTAAAGGTCGCCCGCAAACTGGTAAACCGTCTATTCTTTGTGCTGAAACATCAGACCGAATATGTCAATAGTATCGTGTCATAGAGAAACCCTTCCGGTAAACGGATTTTCCCAGAGAGAATACTACATAGTTGTTGCGGCGTTAACGTCCGCTTAAAATAATCTGCTCCTCTGGCCTTTGTAAACTAATAAGGGATATGCGGCAGAGAGCTGACCGCTAAGGAAAATCTGTTTATCGAAGGATTTTTTCGGGTTCTGAAATCTCGGCTTTCGAGAGAGCCAAAGGTGTTAAGCACGATGTGCCTCCGCACCGGCTCGATCAAAGGCCGGCGGAGGCTCTCGTGCCTTGACCTTTGGCCGAGAAGTTCACCAAGAAATGCAATACGCTGTAAATAAGATAAAAACAAATTTAACCGAAAACTTTGATCCAATTTTATTTGGATTGTAACAGGAAA
>NZ_JAGQEJ010000022.1:0-1784 GCF_018101075.1 Alistipes sp. Marseille-P2263 | reverse complement strand
CTTGTCACGGGCTCCGGAGGGCAGTTGGGACATGCCCTCCGGCGTGCTTCGGCCGCCTCGGCGGACCGCTACTTCTTCACGGACGTCGCGGGCGACGATACCCTGCGGCTCGACATCACGGACCGTGAGGCCGTGGAACGCTTCGTCCGCGAACACGCCATCGGCGCTGTCGTGAACTGCGCGGCCTATACGGACGTGGAGCGCGCCGAGGAGGACGCGGAGCGCGCCGAGCTGCTGAATGCCACCGCCGCCGGACACCTGGCACGCGCGATGAAAGGAGTCGGCGGACTGCTCGTGCACGTCTCCACGGACTACGTCTTCGACGGCACAGCGAACAGACCCTGCACGGAGGAAACCCCGACGGCGCCGCGAAGCGTTTACGGAGCGACGAAACTGCACGGCGAGGAGGAGGTGCTGGCTTCGGGCTGCCGCTATGTGATTCTCCGCACGGCGTGGCTCTATTCGGAGATCGGGAGGAACTTCCTCAGGACGATGCTGCGTCTGACGGAAGAAAAGGAGGTGCTGCGCGTGGTATTCGACCAGACGGGGACCCCGACCTACGCCGGGGACCTCGCCGAAGCGATCTTCGACATCGTGGAACACCGCAAATACGAAGGCCGCGAAGGCATCTACCACTTCTCGGACGAGGGCGTCTGCTCGTGGTACGACTTCGCCCGGGCCATCGCCGAATACGCCGGAAACTCCGCCTGCGACATCCGCCCCTGCCACAGCGACGAGTTCCCCTCGAAAGCCGTGCGACCGGCCTACTCGGTGCTGGACAAGACGAAAATCAAGGAGACATTCGGTATCGTGATTCCCCACTGGACGGACAGCCTCCGCAAATGTATCGGAAATATCGAAAAAGAGAAATAGAAAATGGATTTCAAACGCAACATCATCGTCACGGGAGGCGCGGGCTTCATCGGAAGCCACGTGGTGCGTCTTTTCGTCTCGAAATACCCCGATTACCGGATCGTCAACGTCGATAAGCTCACCTACGCGGGCAACCTCGAGAACCTCCGGGACGTGGAGCAGGAACCGAACTATGCTTTCGTCCGGGCCGATATCTGCGATTACGAACGCATGTCGCACCTGATGCGGGAATACCGGGCGGACGGAGTGATCCATCTGGCTGCCGAAAGCCATGTGGACCGCTCGATACGCGACCCCTTCACCTTCGCGCGGACGAACGTATTGGGCACGCTCGCGCTGCTCGAGGCCGCGCGGGTGTACTGGGAATCCCGCGGGGAGGGATACCACGGCAAACTCTTCTACCACATCTCGACCGACGAGGTGTACGGGGCTTTGGAGATGACACGGCCCCAGGGCATCGAACCGCCCTTCTCGACCTCGGCATCGAGCGGAGAACATCATTCGGCCTACGGCGAGGAGTTCTTCTCCGAGACTACCAGATACAACCCTCACTCGCCCTATTCGGCCTCGAAGGCCTCGTCCGACCACTTCGTAAGGGCCTACCACGACACCTACGGCATGCCCGTGATCGTCACCAACTGCTCCAACAACTACGGCCCCTACCAGTTCCCGGAAAAGCTGATTCCGCTATTTATCAACAATATCCGAAATCGGAAACCGCTGCCCGTATATGGAAAAGGAGAGAACGTCCGCGACTGGCTCTATGTCGAGGACCACGCACGGGCTATCGACACCATATTCCACAGGGGAAAGGTCGCAGAGACGTACAACATCGGGGGATTCAACGAGTGGAAGAACATCGACATCGTAAGGGTGCTCATCCGCACGGCGGACCGTCTGCTGGGAAACCC
>NZ_JAGQEJ010000021.1:0-2089 GCF_018101075.1 Alistipes sp. Marseille-P2263 | reverse complement strand
ATCGGGGAGATTTTGTTGCCGTTTTCGTTGGGGTTGTTGTGCGTATGGTACGTCCATCCGTGGATGGTTCGTATCGCGGAGCTGAAGGACATCGTGGACGAGCCGTCGAGCCGGAAACTTCAGCGGCGTCCTGTTCCAATTCTGGGCGGAGTTTGCGTATTTCTGGGTGCGGTTGTAGGTCTCGGCAGTACGAGTGTTTTCGGAGACGGTTCGGAGCTTTTCGTGGTTGTGATGGCTATGACCGTGATGCTTTACACGGGAACGATGGACGACATTCTGGGTCTCACGCCAAGGGTTCGTTTCATGATCGAGATTGCGACCGTGGTTCTTCTGATCGTTATAGGGCATTACCGTATCGACGATTTCCACGGTCTGTGGGGTCTGGGAGTCATTCCGATCTGGATTTCTGTGCCGCTTACTGTTTTCGCGTCGGTTGGCATCATCAACGCGATCAACCTGATCGACGGCGTGGACGGGCTTTCGTCGGGTTACTGCATTCTTGCGTGCGTGCTGTTCGGGGCATTGTTCTACCTTTCGGGCGACAGTAGCATGACCATTCTCGCTTCGGTCTGCGCGGGTTCTCTTGTTCCGTTCTTTCTTCATAACGTGTACGGGCAACGGTCCAAGATGTTCATCGGGGACGGCGGCACGCTCGTGCTGGGCGTCGTCATCTCGGTGTTCGTCATCCGGACACTCCGGCACGATACGCTCTGCGGGGAGCTCGGGCTTCCGAATCTCGGGCTCGTTCCCTTCACGCTGTCGGTTCTTGCCGTCCCGGTATTCGACACGCTGCGCGTGATGAGCGCTCGTATCGTCCGCGGTGTATCTCCGTTCCAGCCGGACAAGACGCACCTTCACCACCTGTTCATCGGTTTGGGTTTCTCCCATGCGGGGACCACGGTGGTGATCCTGACCCTGAATTTCCTCGTCGTGCTGTGCTGGTGGTTGCTTTATCGGGGCGGTGCGTCCATCGACCTTCAGCTGTACGTCGTTCTGGGTCTTTGCGTTCTGATCACGACGGGTCTGTACTACACGGTCTCGGGACTGTCTCCTGCGAGCCGGCTGCGCCGCCGGCTGCACCGTCTGGGACATTGGACGCATGTCGAACGTACGGGTCTGGTTCTGTGGCTGCAACGCCGGATGGACCGGGTGCAGGAAAGAGAATAGCGGGTTATGAAAGGCATCGTATTGGCGGGGGGTACTGGCACGCGTCTGTACCCGATCACGAAGGGAGTAAGCAAACAGCTTCTGCCCGTTTACGACAAGCCGATGGTCTATTATCCGCTGTCGGTTCTGATGTTGGCGGGGCTCCGGGAAATCCTGCTGATCTCGACACCGCAGGACCTTCCGGGCTTCCGTCGCCTGCTTGGCGACGGCTCGGATTATGGAATCCGCCTGGAGTACGCGGAACAGCCGTCCCCGGACGGCCTGGCCCAGGCATTTTTGATCGGCGAGGAATTCATCGGCGAAGACTCGGTGTGCCTCGTCCTGGGTGACAACATCTTCCACGGCGCGGGCTTCTCTGGCATGCTTCGGGAGGCGGTCCGCACGGCCGAGGAGGATGGCAACGCTACGGTGTTCGGTTACTGGGTGGACGACCCGGAGCGTTATGGAGTTGCAGAATTCGATAAATCGGGGAACTGTCTTTCGATCGAGGAGAAGCCGCAGCATCCGAAATCGAACTACGCGGTGGTGGGCCTCTATTTCTATCCGAACGAGGTCGTGGAAGTGGCCAAAAGCATCAGGCCTTCGTCACGCGGAGAGTTGGAGATCACGACGGTTAACCAGCGTTTTCTTTCGGACGGCAAGTTAAAGGTGCAGACCTTGGGACGGGGTTTCGCGTGGCTGGACACGGGGACGCACGACTCGCTGAGCGAAGCCTCGACGTTCATCGAGGTTATCGAGAAGCGTCAGGGTCTGAAGATCGCCTGCCTGGAGGGCATCGCCTACCGTCAGGGCTGGATCACGGCGGAGAAGCTGCGCGAGGTGGCTGCGCCGATGCTCAAGAACCAGTACGGACAGTACTTGCTGAAAGTCATCGGGGAAGTCGAACGCACGGGCGATGCGAACCTTTAATTCGCAGAATAAT
>NZ_JAGQEJ010000020.1:0-2260 GCF_018101075.1 Alistipes sp. Marseille-P2263 | reverse complement strand
AGGTCCGGAGGTTTCCGTTCGCATCGTATGTCAGTCCCTTTTCCGCGAAACGGTCCGTGAGGGCTCCGGCTTCGTAATGCCTGGTATCCGTCAGACGGGCGAAGCTGTCATAGGCGAATGCGTAGGTATTTTCGTCCCGGCTCGTCCGGAAGATTCTCGGTTTCGGTTTTGGTCGGTGAAAAACGATTCCGGACAGGCAGACGAACCGGTTGAAGGCAGGATGGAATGGCATGAATCGACAGGAAATCGGCCGTACGGGAGTGTGGGGGAGGGGGCCGGGCGGATGCGCTGTACGGAAACGTGCGATCTGGTCTCGGCGCATACGGTCCGTCGATCCTTCGCCGCGAATCTTCTCGGGACGAAAGATGTGCCTTTCGCTGTGATCTCGAAGGCATTGGGGCATAGCAAGATTGCGACTGCGATGCGCTATTTGCGTGTGGGCATGGAGGAAAACGCTCCGATTCTCGCCGGGAGCAGCTGCTTCAGACTGTCTGCCGGGGCTGATGACTGACCGGATTCCCGGGATTTCATCATACAAATCATCATACACAAAAGAAAAGGCGCTGAACATCAGCGCCTTTTCGTGCCCAGGACAGGAATCGAACCTGCACGCCTTGCGGCACACGCACCTGAAACGTGCGCGTCTACCTATTCCGCCACCTGGGCGTTACCGGAGTTTTCCGGAATTGCGGTGTGCAAAAGTAATACTTTTTTTTGAATTACCAACTCTTTTTTGCGAAAAAAACTATTTGCTGAAGAATTTATATTGAAACAGAAGCAGATAGATTGTCGCCACGGAGATATAGGCATCGGCCAGGTTGAAGATGGCGCCGAAGAAATAGTTGTTGCTGTCCACGAGGAATTGCAGCAGGCGCGGTACGCCGTTCCATTGAAACAGCGGGAAATAGAACATATCGACGACCTTGCCCATCATGAAACCGGCGTAATGGCCTCCGAACTGCGCCACGGAGAAGGGAGTCGATTTGGAGAATACGAGCCCGTAGAAGGCGCTGTCGAAGATGTTGCCCAGCGCCCCGGCGACGATCAGCGCCAGGCCGATGAATACGCCTTTGGGTGTGTCTTTGCGTGTCCGGTGAAGGTGCACCATGAACCAACTGACGGCTCCCACCATTGCGATCCGGAAGATGCCCAGCATCAGCTTTCCCCAGTCGAAACCGCCCCGCGTGGCGATGTGCATGCCGAAAGCCGCCCCGTTGTTTTCGATGAAGCGCAGTTGGAACCAGTCCGGGAAGACGACGATCGCCTCGTCGAGGTGCATGTGGGTCTTGACCCAGATTTTGAGCGCCTGGTCTGCGAAGAGCAGCAGAAGGATAAGGAGCGATATTCTTTTCGGATTCATTTCGTTCGGTTTTTCCCGCAAAAATAGTAAAAAATCCCTTATTCCGGGAATCCGGAGCGAGATTGCCCGTCGAAGCGGTAATCCCGGGACAGTGCGGGCGGGACCGAAGCGGATTCCGGGCCGGACGGGCGGGCGTCCGACGGACGGCGGGCCGGTTGGGCGGACTCCTGTCGGAGAAGGTCGAGCGGGGCGGGGATTCGATCCGGTTTCGGAAAGAGAACGGCGGGGACGGATTCTTTTCGGCGCGGAGATCCGGACGGAATCTGTCGGACGTAAGTCTATACGGACTTTCTATTATTTATTATATAATAGGTGTGAAGCGGTTTTCGGTATAAAATGAAACTTTTTTGCAAAAAATATACGAAATTATTTGCAGCTTCGGAAAAAGTCGCTACCTTTGCATCCGCATTTGAGAAATAACGGTTCTTGCAAATAAGTCGAAGGTTTACAATAAAGGAGTCGGAGACGGGTTTGTAGCTGGATTTCAAGAGAATGCAAAGTTCTTGAAAAAGTTTTTGGAGGTTTGAAAAAGATTGCTTACCTTTGCAATCCGTTTCGGAAAATGCCTGAAAGGGCGGCCGGAAAAAATCTTTGAAAAAGATTTGGCGGATTCAAAAATAGTACTTATCTTTGCAATCCCTTTCGCAATATAATGCGAAGCTTTTTTAAAGCGGTTCTTTGAATTACTGGTTATTTGAGAGAAAAGAAATGTAGTATTTATCTGTCATTTCCTTTAAAGGAAGCGAATAGTCAGGACTCTAACGATACATTTGATTTTTTACAATGGAGAGTTTGATCCTGGCTCAGGATGAACGCTAGCGGCAGGCTTAACACATGCAAGTCGAGGGGCAGCATTCGGGTAGCAATACCTGAGATGGCGACCGGCGCACGGGTGCGTAA
>NZ_JAGQEJ010000001.1:0-723839 GCF_018101075.1 Alistipes sp. Marseille-P2263 | reverse complement strand
GGTGATAGATGGAGTTGGTGGGTAGCATGATAGGTAGCGTGAGTTATTTATTATTTAGTTTTTTTATGATGAGGAGCGCGCCCACCAAAAAATTCCCCGACCTGCTGAGCGGGGGGAGGGTAGGAGGTGTAAAAGAGAAAGAAGAAAGGTGGGGGGGGTGGGGGCGGGGGGTGCTGGAGGGGGGGCCGGTGCGGCGCCCCCCGCCCCGCCGCGGTCAGATGTGTTTGTCGCCGTTGTGGAACTTCACTTCGTCGATGAACTTCTTGATGTTCTGCTCCTCGGCGCGGGGACAGATCAGCAGCACGTCTTCCGTGTCCACGACGATATACTCCTTCAGGCCGCTGATGACGGCGATCTTCTCCGCGGGAAGCGAGACGATCGACGAACGCGTGTCGTAGAGGTAGCACCCCTCGGCCGGCACGGCGTTGGCGTAGCGGTCCTTGCGCGAGTGCTGGTAGACCGAGCCCCACGTGCCGACGTCGCTCCAGCCGAATTCGCCGCAGCGGACGTAAACGTTGTCGGCCTTTTCCATGATGCCGTAGTCGATCGAGATGGCACGGCACTCCGAGAAGGCGATCTCCACCACGTTGCGCTCGGCGTCGGTCCCCAGGGCGCGCATCACCCCGCTGAAGAGGGCGTGGTGCTCGGGGAGGTACTTCTCGAACGCTTCGACGATCGAGCGGACCTTCCAGACGAAGATGCCCGAGTTCCAGAAAAACTCGCCCGACTGCAGGAAGACCTGCGCCAGTTCCAGGTCGGGCTTCTCCGTGAAGCATTTGACCTTGCTGATGGGGCTGCCGTCCGAGACCTGGATGTAGCCGTATCCCGTGTCGGGGCGCGTGGGCTTGATGCCGACGGTCATCAGCGCGTCGTGCTCCGAGGCGAAGGCGAGGCACTCGGCGATGATCCCGCGGAAGTCCTCCTCGTTGAGGATCAGGTGGTCGGCCGGAGTGACGATCATCTCGGCGTCGGGGTTGCGCTTGAGGAGCGTGTAGGCCGCATAGGCGATGCAGGGCGCCGTGTTGCGCCCCACGGGTTCGCAGAGAACCTGCTCCTCGCCGATTTCGGGAATGTGCTCCAGCACTAGCCGTTTGTATCGGTCGTTGGTCACCACGAGGAAGTTCTCGGCGGGAACCATCTTCGCGAAGCGTTCGTAGGTGTGGCGGATGAAGGATTTCCCGGTTCCGAGAATGTCGAGGAACTGTTTGGGCCTCGACTGGCGGCTTTTGGGCCAGAAGCGGGACCCGATGCCGCCCGCCATGATGACACAATATTTATTGCTCGTCATAGTTATATATGCGTTAAGTTCGACAAAGATAAAAATATTTTCGTAACTTTGCCGCCTGTCGTAAGTTAATTTTTGGGCCGGAGCGCTCCCGCGGCGGCCCGCGGAGAGAGGCTTCCGCGGCGGAGACCCCCGCCGTATCGCGCCGGGAGCGCTTCCCGGAATCCAGGCCGGCGGCGGGATTGCCGGCTGCGGCCGGGGGCGCACCGCGGACGCTATTTTGAGAGACTATGAAAGTTCGATTGTTCACGATACCCAATCTGCTGACGCTGGCGAATCTCGTGTGCGGTTCGGTCGGCGTGGTCATGGCGCTGAGCGGCGGCCGCCTGACGACGGCCTTCTGCCTGATGATTCTGGCCGCCGTGTTCGACTTCTTCGACGGATTCGTGGCGCGCCTGCTGGGACAGAGTTCGCCGATCGGCCTGCAACTCGATTCGCTGTCGGACGACATTTCGTTCGGACTGCTGCCCGCTTCGATCCTCTACGTGCTCTACGGCCGGATGCCGTCGTTGTGGCTGGGCGAAGGCCCGGCGGCGGAGGCGGCGGCCTATGCGGTTTTCGTCGTCGCGGCCTTCGCGGCGCTGCGTCTGGCGAAGTTCAATATCGACGATACGCAGCGCACGGAGTTCTGCGGCCTGCCCTCGCCGGCCGCAGCGCTGCTCTGCGGGTCGCTGGGACTGCTGGCCGAGCGGAACGGACTCGTGCTTCCGCGCGAGGCGGTCCTGGCCGTGGCCGCGGCCACGGCGTGGCTGATGATCTCCGGGATCAGGATGTTCGCGCTCAAGTTCCACGGCTTCGGCTGGCGGGGCAACGAGCTGCGCTATTCGTTTCTGGCGGCCGGCGCGGCGATGATCGTGCTGTTGCGCGGCTATGCCGTGCCGCTCGTTATCGCGCTCTACGTCGTCGTCTCCTTCGTGCGCGGCCTCGCGTGCCGTACAAACCAATGAGAGCGGGTACATGGGTCGTTTGTCGCATCGCATAGGATTGACGCTGTTGTCCGGGCTGCTGCTGGCAGTGCCCGGGGCGGTGCGTTCCCAGAATTTCGATGCCAGCACCCTCATGCGCGCGCAGCGCAACGGCGAGACGAACAACCTCTACGGCAACAACCCCTTCGAGCAGCCCGAGGACGAGAACGGCGAGGGACAGCAGCAGGATACGACCAAGAAGGAGCGCAAAATCCGCAAGCCGCTCGAATCCTACTTCTTCGACGACTCGGTCCGTGCGCTCAACAACTTCCGGTGGCACGTGAACCGCGAGTACAACCGCGTGACGGTCATGCCGCTGGACACCACGCTGACCGATTACAGGATCGACTATCCGTTCTTCCGCGAGGACGTGGGCGACATCGCGCAGGGTGCGCTGGGACAGACTTCGCTGCCGCTGAACTACTTCCGCCGCCCGCAGGATTTCGACTTCAGCTTCGCGAGCCCCTATTACGCCTATACCTACAATATGGAGAACGTGGACTTCTACAACACGAAGAAGCCCATGATCCGCATGAGCTACGAGGAGTCGGGACAGAAGCGTTTCCGGGAGGAGAACTTCGAAATCATGCACGCCCAGAACATCTCGCCGACGACGGGGTTCAATGTCGATTACAAGGCGCGCGGCACCCGCGGACAGTATGTCTGGTCGCGGACCAAGAACCACAATCTGGCCGTGGCGTTCAGCCACACGGGCAAGCGCTACTCGGTCCATGCGGCCTATTACAACAACAAGATCGAACAGCAGGAGAACGGCGGCGTGGTCGGCGTATGGGCCCTGCGGGACACCGTTTTCGAGATGCCGTCGGGCATTCCGATGAAACTGGCCGACGCCGAGGCGAAGAACGTTTACCGCAACAACGCCTTCTTCGTCACGCAGTCCTTCGCCATTCCGTTGCAGCGCGTCACGGAGAGCGACTTCTCGGTGGCCAACCTTTCGACCGTCTATGTGGGCCATTCGTTCGAGTACAGCTCGTGGAGCAAGGTCTATACCGACCTGAACATGCCCTACACCGACGAACGGGACCACCGCGACGAGAACGGCGAATTCGTTTCGGCCGAGCACAACTACTACGACGACTGGTTCATCAACCCGCAGCAGACGCGCGATTCGCTCTACGAGCGGGTCATTTCGAACCGGTTTTTCGTGCAGGCCCAGCCGTGGGACCGCAACGGCGTGGTGGGTACGATCGACGCGGGGCTGGGGATCGACATGCATACCTACTCGCAGTTCGAGCTGAAAGACTACCTGACGGGCGGCTATACGAAGGTCGATAAGACGAGCTATTTCGCCTACGGCGCCGTCAGCGGCAAAATCAAGAAATACGTCGGATGGGACGCGAACCTGAAGTTCTACCCGTCCGGGTACAGAGGCGGGGATATCGAGATCGGCGCGCACCTCGCGCTGACAGGCTATCTCCGCGGACACCCCCTGATTCTCGAGGGGCGGTTCTCGATGGACCGCCGTTCGCCCAATTACTGGCAGGAGAATCTGTTCTCGAACCATTACAGATGGTCCGCTCCTTTGAACAAGGAGAATGAGACTCGGTTCGAGGTGAAGTTTTCGGTCCCCGACTACGCTTTCGAGGCGGGGGCGTGGCAGGGCGTCCTGTCCGACAAGATCTATTACGGTCCGGACGGGAACGTGGCCCAGCACGACGGAAGCGTCAGCCTCACGAGTGTGTATGCCCGCAAGGATTTCCGTTTAGGCGGACTTCATCTGGACAACAGGGTATTGTTGCAGTGGAGTACGGATCAGGAAGTCATCCCCGTTCCGCTTTTGAGCGCCTTCCTCTCGTATTACTACGAGTTCTGGGTCGTGCGCGACGTGCTGCGCCTGCAGATCGGACTGGACGGACGCTTCAATACGCGGTATTATGCGCCCTCCTACAATCCGGCTCTGTCGGTGTACTACAACCAGCGGGAGATGGAGGTGGGGAACTATCCCTATCTCGACGCTTTCGTCATGGGAAAGTGGAAGCGAATGCGCATCTTTCTGAAATACCAGCATGTGAACAAGGGGCTGTTCGGCAACGGCGAGTATTTCTCGGCGGCCGGATACCCGCTCAATCCGGGCATGTTCAAGATCGGTATTTCGTGGGGATTCTATGATTAGCGTACTGTTCTGCGCGGTATGAACTGCCCGCAAAACAACCTTTTATGTTAAAAAAGACTGTTTTAACATTTGCGTTCCTGACTGTTTTGACGACATTTTACGGTTTCAACGCCCGCTTCGGCTCCCCCGTGACGGATGAGGAGCTGCGGAGCGAAACCGCGGCGGGGCTCTCTCCGACGGACGCCCTGCTCGAGGAGAGGACCTGCGTGATTTCGGCCTACGACAACCTGATCCGCGACATCAGCGAGCCGGAAGGCAACGACTGGCGGCTGCTGTCGGCCATCGCCTACCACGAGTCGCGGTTCACGCCCGACGTCACGTCGCGCCGCGGGGCGAAGGGCCTCATGCAGATCATGCCTTCGGTGGCGCGTCAGTTCGACATTCCGATCGAGGAGGTGGCCGATCCCGCCACCAACGTGTGGCTGGCGAACAAGCTGCTCTCGAAGATCGAGGCGACGCTCCGCCTTCCGGAAGGTATTTCCGAGAAGGACCGGATGGGTATTCTTCTGGCCTGCTACAACGGCGGCATCGGCCATGTGACCGATGCCCGGCGGCTGGCCCGGCTCCACGGCGAAGACCCGAATTCGTGGGAAGTGGTGGCGCGCTATCTCACGCTGAAGGCCCGGCCCGAATACTACGAGAGCGAGGCGGTCCGTTACGGCCGCTTCACCGGAGGCCGGCAGACGCTCGCCTACGTGGAGGACGTCATCGGACGCTATGATACATACTGCCGCATCGCCCGGAGGTGATTCGGCGGAAAATACGGAGGGAGACCGTCCGAAAGGTCTCCGCGAAACGGAAATTCACCCCTGCCCAATGCATGCGGCGGGGGTGAATTCGTTTTTTGCGGGGTGCAGGCGTACCGGACGGCGCCTTTCGTCGGGCCTCGCCGGGAGAGTGGTTGCGGCAGTTGCCGGGGGCTTGCCGGGGCGCATCGGTCCCGAAGAATCGCGGGCCCGTGCGGTTGTCGGGGGAGGCGTGCGGCGACGGCCGTATCGGCGCCGGGGACCCGTCGGAAATGAGGACGCCGCGGCACGGATGCACAGGCATCCGCACTGCGGCGTCCTCACGGGCGGGGCGGAACCTCGGGAATTCCGCCCGCACCCGTCAGTAGATCCATCCGAAGTCGTCGAGATAGAGCTGATTCTGCGAGCAGCCGACCATGAAGTCTCCGTAGGCGCTCGTCGAGCAGGAGATCACGATCGAGATCTTGCCGCCCGGTTTCGCCGCCATGTCGTAGAACGACAGAGGCAGTTCGAGGTCGATCCACGCGTCGCCGGTGGAGGCCGCGTCGATGAATTTCGAACCGTAGGCGATGATGGCTCCCTCTTCGGTCCGCATCGTCTCTTCGGGGTCCCACATGCCGGAGGGTTTGCCCACTCCGGAGGTCACTTCGTGCCGGTCGCTCCAATCGACGATGGCTACCATGATACGCGACATGTCCTGATCGCCCTTTTCGAGATTTCCCGGGTTTTGATACTTGGCGACGTCCACCGTTCCGATCGTCGGGGCGTAATAGCGGACCTTCATCGCACGCGGCCGCGACTCCCAGGCGTAGGGCTGTCCGAACTTGACGGTGCCGTTCAGGCCCTCGTAGTGGAACAGACCCGAGAAGAAGTTGCCCGAGGCGAGGATGCCCAGCGTCTTCGAAGCTTGCAGGTATGCGCATTTCGAACCGCCGAACTCGCCCTGCGTGCACAGTTTGGGCTTGAAGGAATTGTTGCCGCTGCCCCAGAAGCGCACCTGCTCCTCGGTCTCGTTGTCTTTCGTGAAACAGCTCAGCGTGCCGTCCTCCAGGTCGCCGTCGGGAATCGTGTGGCCGGCCGCTGTCGTCTGCGTTATCATGCCGTATTCCTCGTCGCCGACCAGCAGGCGCAGCTCGTAGGTGTGGCCGGCGAAGATGCCCTGTTCCGGAGCCATCGTGTAAACGGTCAGTCCGTTCTTGTTCTGCGACTCCTGCCATCCGGGTTCGACGATCGCGCGGAGAATGCCGTCGGCATAACCCTCCTTGCGGGCCGTCTGCCAGCTTTCGGCGCCTTCGGACCGGTACTGCACCTCGGCTTTCTTCGCTTCCTCCTCTGTGAGGAAAGCCGTGACGGTCGCCGTGTTGTTCCAGAGGTCGATCTCCTGCACGGCCATCCGGATGTCGGTCTCCTGTACGCGCAGCGTCCACTCTTCCGTCTCTCCGTGGCAGGTGACGCGCACTTTCCGCTCCTCGGCGAATCCGGCGGCCGAAAGCTCCTCGACCGTGGGCGAGTAGGTCGTGACCTCCGCGGGCCCGAGCTTGAGCGTTTCGATCCGCACGGCGGCCAGGTCGGTGCCGTCGGGTACGAAGGCCGTCGCGGTGCGGGCCTGCGTGTCGATTTCCGCCTCCTTGATCTGCCCCTTCACCCGGAAATCGAGCGCGATGCGCTGTTCGGCCCGGATGGTCCATGTGTAATCCTGGTAGAGCGAGAGGGTCGTGGTGAGCGGCGTGCGCATGTCGTGCGTGCCGACCAGCTCGACCGAACTGGCGATCTGGCGGATGAACGTCTCCTTGTCGGCATGGACGCTGTGGATCGTCACGTCGTAGTCCACTTTGTCGATGCGTACTTTCCGTATATCGGTCTGCTCGTCGAGGGCGAGGGTGATCGTGCGGTTCGCGGGATCGGTCGCGCCGACCGTGAATCCCTCGCCTTCGATGTCGGCGATGCTGATTTCGACGACGGGATAGGGCACGTCGTTCTCGATGCAGGCCGAGCCCAGAAGGGCGGCCGCCGCCGTGAGCAGCGTTTTCAGGTATCGGGTATTCATGGTCTATTTCTTTTTCTTGTCCCAGAGGTGGATCGTCATGCCGACGTTGATGGCGGCGATGTTGAGTTTGAATTTCATGTTCGATGCCTTGCGCGAGCCGATCTTGTGCCCCTCGGCGTCCTTTTGCGTGACGGAGGTGTACTGGATGCCGCCCAGTCCGAACGAGAGCGTGGCGCAGACGTTGGGGAAGATATAGACGGCCGCGCCGGGGTTGAACGCGAGTTTGAACTGCGTGTTGTCGCTGTACGTGCGTTTGATCCGGTCGCCCGACTCGTAGGCGAAGTTCGTGGAGCCGGTGGACATGGAGAGCTCGAATTCGGCGAACAGTCCGAAGCGTCCCTTCGGGTCGAGACCCGCATAGGAACGGTGGAAGATGCCGAACGAATAGTTGTCGCTGGCCAGGTCGAGGTACGGCAGCGCGCCGGTCAGGTCGTTGCTCTCGCCGAAGTCGTAGTTGCCGCTGTCGAGCGTGCCGCCCATGTGGCGGTAGCCGAAGCGCACGCCCACGCAGTTGTTGTCGCGGTAGAAGTAGCCGACGAACGGTTTGACGGTGGCCACCGAACCGTCGGCGCCGATGCCGTCCACGATGAGCATGATGTCCGTGTCGTCGCTCGAGAGCGTGCCGTAGGAGGCCGTGAGACCCATGATGACCTCGCCCTTGTAGGCGAACTTGAGTTTGTCGATCTCCCGGTCGATGCGCCGGCGCGTCGGGAGGAAATGCTCCCGGCCGCGGCTCTTCGCGCCGCTGCCGGATACGGAGGCTGCCGCGGCCTCCCGGCGGAAGGCGTGCGTGCGCGCCGAATCGGCGGGGAGGCTCTCCGCGGACGCTGCGGCGGCCGTCAGCGCGATGCCTGTCGAAAGTGCGGTGAGTATGAAGTGTTTCATGTGCGTCGCGGTATTAGAGGTAGAAAGCCATGCCCAGGCCGATCGAGAAGATATTGACCTTGAAGTTCATCATGCTCGTATTGCGTTTGCCCACCGTGACCTGGTTGTGCACCTGCTTGGTGTGGGTGTAGCTGATACCCATGACACCGACGTTCACTTCGACGGCCATGTTGTTCGTGGCGAAGGCGACGATGCCCGGCGAGATGCCCAGCGAGAGGGTATAGCCTGTCTCGTAGGTTCCCTTGACCGGCGAATCGTTCGTGAAGCGCGCCTGCGTGCCGCCCACGGAGAGCTGCGTCTCGTTGAAGAGCGCGAACCGCTTGTTGCGGCCCAGCGGGATGTACTGGCGCCAGATCGCGGCCACCGAGTAGTTGTGCCGCAGCGAGTAGTAGTTGTTGGCCTTGAGGTCCGTGTCGGAGCCTTCGTCGCCCAGTTGCAGCTCGGCCTTGTCCAGTTCGAGCAGCGTGCGCGAGTAGATGAAGCGGCCGCCGAGGGCCATGTTGTCGGTCAGGGCGTAGGCGATCATCGGACTGACACGCACCGTGTAGCCCTTCGAGTCGATGCCTTCGACGATGAGGAACTGGTAGCCCTCGTTGGTGTGTGTCGAGTAGGAGGCCGTGCCGCCGAAGACCCACTGACCCTTCGGGACGAAGAGGTTGCGGGGATCCGTGAGCCCGCGTTCGCGGCGTTTCTCGTTGATGGTCTTCGGGTGTTCGGCGATCGGTGTGCCGGAGGCCGTCGCGGCGGTTGCCGCCGCGGGAGGACATGTGCGTGCCGTGTCGGCCGGAAGGCCCGGGGCGGACAACTCCTGCGCCCGCAGGATGGTTGCCGACGCCGCGATGCAGCATGCGGCGAGGATAGTCCGGAGGCTTGTTCGCATAAAGGTCTTTTATCAGGAATGTTGCAAAAATAGGCAGGCGTGTCGGTTCGCGGAAATAAATTCAACGAACCGGCGGTTTTTCATCACGAACGTGCCGCTTTGCGGGGCTTCTTTTCATCGGCTCGCGCGGCGGGACCGGTGCGGCGGCGCCCTTTTTACGGCGGCGGCCCTGCCGCAGCGCGCTGCGGCAGGGCCGGATCGTCGTTCCGGAGCGTTCCGGAGGGTCACTTCACGTATTTGTCGAGCCAGCCGAAGAACTCGCGGTTCCAGACCAGCGAATTTTGGGGCTTGAACACCTGGTGCGCCTCGTCCTGGAACTCGACCAGCCGTGCCGGGATGCCCCGCACGCGGGCGGCCGTGAAGGCTTCGAGCGACTGCGTGTAGGGGATGCGGTAGTCGCGTTCGCCGGTGATGATGAGGATGGGCGTGTCCCAGCGGTCGGCGAACTTGTGGGGCGAGTTGGCGTAGGAGCGCATCGCCGTGGGGTTCTCCTTGTCCCAGTAGGAGCCTCCGTAGTCGTTATTGACGAACCACAGCTCCTCCGTCTCGCCGTACATCGAGTCGAAGTCGAAGATGCCGCAGTGGGCGATGAAGGCCTTGAAGCGTTTGTCGTGGTGTCCGGCCAGGAAATAGACCGAATAGCCGCCGTACGAGGCGCCGACGCATCCCATGCGCGTTTCGTCGGCCCACGGCTCGCGCGCCACGTCGTCGATGGCCGAGAGGTAGTCGCGGATGTTCTGTCCCGAGTAGTCGCCCGAGATCTGGTCGAGCCACTCCTGGCCGAACGAGGGCAGACCGCGGCGGTTCGGCGCCACGACGACGTAGCCTTGCGCGGCCATCAGCTGATAGTTCCAGCGATAGCTCCAGCCGTTCGACACGACGCTCTGCGGGCCGCCCTGACAGTAGAGCAGCGTGGGGTATTTCTTCGCCGGGTCGAAGTCGGGCGGCAGGATCACCCACGTGAGCATCTGCTTGCCGTCGGTGGTCTCGACCCACCGTTTCCGCACCTCGCCCATGCGGATCCGGTCGTAGATCGCCCGGTTGATCTCCGAAATCTGCGTCAGCGCACCGTCCGCGGGGTTCACCGTGTAGAACTCCGCGGCGGAGGAGATGGTCGAGAGCTCGGCCACGATCTGCTCCCCGGCCATCGTGAAGGCCGCGATGTCGTGGTCGCCCTTCGTCACGACCTCGACCTCGCCCTCGTCGGGGGCGATGCGGCAGATCTGGTGCGTAGCCTCGATCGGGGCGATGAACCACAGCCGGTCGTTCCCTTCCCAGATGACGTTCATGGCGTTGTAGTCGAAATCCTCGGTGAGGTCCTGCATCGCGTGCGTCCGGCAGTCGTAGAGGAACAGGCGCGACTTGTCCGATTCGTTGCCGGCCCGCCGCTGCGAGAGGAAGGCGATCTTCCGGTCGTCGGGCGACCAGACGGGGTATTTGTCGTACCCGGGCATGGCGGGCTTGTGCCCGGCCGCGGCGTTGTAGCGTGCTTTGCCGTCGAACGGCTTGCAGATGTTGTGCGTTTTGCCGTCGGCCAGGTCATAAACGAAGATGTCCGAGTCGGTCGAGACGGCGTAGGCCGTGCCCGTCAGCGGCTTGCAGGTGTAGGCCAGTTGCGTTCCGGCGTTGTTCCAGGCGATTTCGGCCATGTCGAAGTAGGGGGCCAGCGGCACGTCCCACGCCGCGTCGGCGCCCACGATGTCTGTGCCGGGGCGCAGCCCTTCGGGACCGAAGTCGCCCACGAACAGGTGCATGTGCTCGCCCTCGTCCCAGTAGTCCCAGTGGCGGACCATCAGGTCGTCGTAGATGCGCGCCCGGGATTCGGGCATGTCCTTGTGGATGTCGGCCGAGCGGCGGGCGGCGACCTGCACGCGCTGCACGTACCACGCCTTGTCGCCGCGGGGACTGATGCCGAAGCCCTCCACGTCGCGGTCGAAGTCCGAGAGCTGGCGGACGCTGCCGCCCGCGGCATCCATCTCCCAGACCTGCATCGAACCGCTGCGGTCGGAGAGGAAGTAGATTTTGCCTCCGTCGGCGCTCCAGCGCGGGGAGAGGCTGTTGGACGAGAAGTCCGTGAGCGGGGTGACGGCCTTCGTGGCGAGGTCCTCGACGCGGATCGTCGTCACGCCGCGGTTCTCGGCCATCGAATAGTCGGTCTGCTGGTAGAGGAGCGTCCGTCCGTCGGGCGAGAGCGATGCGCCGCCCGCGCGGCTCATCTTCCACATGACCTCGGGCGTCAGCACGCCGGCCGCGATCTCTTCGGCCGTCAGCGCATTGTCGATCGTAAGGGGTTGCGGCCGCTTGTCGCACGCGCCCAGCCCCGCAGCTGCAATAGCCATCGTCAGGATGATTTTTTTCATTTGCGTAAAGGTTTTCCCATTTATTGCTATTTTTGTTCCGAATTATGATCCGTTCGAACGATGAATCCTACCGTTTATTTCGCCGATAAGACCCTCCGGTTCGTCTCCTCCGCATCCGATGCGGAGGGGTTTCCCGTAGCCGCGGAGTGCGGCCCGAACCGCGACAAGATACTCAAAATTCTCGAAACGCACAACTCCGTTTCGGTCGTCGCGGCCGATCCCGGGGCCGCCTTCGGGGCTTTCGCCGCCGGATTCGTCCCGGTCGAGGCGGCCGGGGGCGTGGTGGTGAACGACCGCGGGGAGTGGCTGATGATCCTCCGCAACGGCCGCTGGGACCTGCCCAAGGGGCACCTCGAGGCGGGCGAGAGCCTCGCCGCCTGTGCCGAGCGCGAGATCGCCGAGGAGACGGGCATCGCCGCGCGGGTCGAACGGCCCCTGTGCGAGACGCTGCACGCCTACTGGTTCGCGAAGACCGCGCGCTGGGAGCTCAAGCGCACGCACTGGTTCCGGCTGCGTCCGGCGGGAGCCGGCATTCCGGCGCCCCAGACCGAGGAGGGGATCGAAAGGGTGTCGTGGTGCGCTCCCGCCGAGCGCGAGGAGCATCTGCGCGACGCTTTCCCGACGATCCGTCGTGTGGCCGCGGCGATGGAGGAGTAGGCGGCGGCTCCCGGTCCGGGGGGCGCTTCCGTGCCGGAAGGCGTTCTATGTGTCGCCCAGCCGGCGGCGGACCTCCTCCTTGTATTTGCGGGAGATGTCGATCCGTTCGTCGCCGATGAGGACGTACGAGGGGAGGTAGCGGTCGATCCGCTCCGTATTGACTATGTAGGAGCGGTGGATGCGCAGAAAACGGCCGTCGAGCTGCGCCTCCCACTGCGAGATGCGCGTCTTGGTGCGGTAGATCTCGCCCGAGACGGTGTGGATCCGCACTTCGCTGTCGTTCGACTCCACATAGCGGATCTCGCCGGGATCGAGCGCGACCTTCCGCCGCTCGGAGACGAAGCGGATCGTCGTGTCGTAGGGCTGCCGGCGTTCCAGGTATTTCTCGATGGCCATTCCGGGAGTGACGAGGGCCGAGAGGACCAGCAGCAGGAAGAAGGGGTTCAGCAGCAGCGGGGGAACCTCGTCCGGGGAGGCGTCGAGCACGAGGTCCAGTCCGAGCAGCAGCGAGAGGTATTGGGTGCAGAGAACGGCCAGCGCGAGGCAGACGGCATGGAGGATGTGCTCCCGGTCTCTGCCGGGTGCGAGTTGCGGCAGGAAATAGCGGGCGCAGAGCATGCCGGGCAGAAAGAGCACGGCGAGGGCGACCGCCCGCGGAGCGGGGTGGCCCAGGCTGACGAACAGCAGGGCGAGGAAGCCGACGGCGCCGGGCCACCAGCAGATCGGGAAGAGGCGTTTCATGTGCGGGCGGGGATTTTGCGTCCTTACAAATATAGGTAAAATCTCCTTTCGGCGGAAGCCCTTCGCCGGACGGATCGGGGCGCGGAGGCCGGTCGGCGGGTTTCTACCGCCCGACAACGGGATTCGACGCCCCCTTTTTGCGCCGTCCGGCCGCTTTGTCCCCTATCTTTGCGGAAGGGAATGGTCCCGCATTATTTAAAAAATCTGTCGTTATGTTCGAGTTGTTTTCCGAGGGCGGACCGTGGGGCATGTCGCTCCTGACCGTCGAGCTGATCTGTCTGTTGTTCGCCGCGTGGAAAGCCCCCGCGTGGGTCAAGGAAATCGGGCTGCTGGCGCTGGTCAGCGGCATCGTCTGGGAGTTGTTCGGACTTTATGGAGTGTTCGGTGCGTTGCGGCAGATGCCGGACATTTCGAACGGCGTGCTGGCCGGAGGCTTCCGGGTGGCATTGATCCCGTTGCTCTACGGCTTGCTGATCTACGCCGTGTCGCTCGTGATCCGCATGTTGCAGAAGCCGCGCATCTGATCCGGAAGGGCACATCCGGAAGGACGCGTGGAATCGGCCGTGGCATGGCGCCGCCCTGCGGGCCGGCGGAGGTGTCCTCCGCGACGCTCCGCCAGGGCGGCGTCTGCGCCGAAGACCGCCGGACGGCGGAGCCTCCTCGTCGCGCCCGCATCCGGGCGTAGAGCGTCCGCCGTCCGGGCATGGACGTTAGGCCGCGATCCGGTCGGAGTCGTGGGGCGTATGCCGTCCTCCCCGGTTGCGGGACGGGATACGGAAGAAGGAGACGAAGCGGCCGAAGTCGTTCATGGACACGACGGACCGGCGGCCGTTCAGGCCGGCCGGACGCCGTTGAGGGCGTTGGCGATCCCCTCGGCGATCTGATCCACGGCTTTTTGCAGTTTGCCGCCGATCATCATTTTCATCATCATGTTCAGCTCGATGTGCAGCACCAGCCGCAGGCGGGTGTCGTATTCCGAGACCTTGTGCAGCTGGATCCAGAAGGCGAAATCCATCGGTACGCCCCCCTCATCGCCCACGATCTTCACGTGTTTGGGCTCGATGCGCTCCTCCATACGGAGCTTCACGGTGAACCCTTTGGCCTTGAACGAGCAGCGCTCCTCGTCGGCCTGCCACTCCTCGACGCGGTCGGCCAGGGCGGGCGTCAGGTTGTCGAAACGGCTGATTACAGCGTAGATCTGTTCTGCGGGAAGCAGAACCCGGTGTTGTTGCGAGATGTATTCCTGCATGGCGTGAATGGATAGTGGCGGCAAAGATAACGATTTTTCCGCTATTTCCGCTTGCCGGCCGGCCGCGGCCGGTCAGTCGATCTCGAACGTGCGGGCCGTGTCGCTGTCGGCGGTGATGCGCACGTTCATCGTGTTCTCCGGGAGCAGTTGTTCGATCTTCTCGGGCCACTCCACCAGGCAGAGGTCGCCCGAGTAGAAGTACTCCTCGTAGCCGAAGTCGTAGGCCTCGCGCTGGTCGTCGATGCGGTAGAAATCGAAGTGGTGGATACGCTCTTTGCCGGCCTTGTATTGATTGACGATGGCGAACGTGGGACTGGTCACGGTGTCCGCCGATCCCAGCGCGGCGACGATCTCGCGGATGAGCGTCGTCTTGCCCGCCCCCATGCCGCCGCGGAAGGCGACCACCGTGCGGCGCCCCAGCGAGCGGATGACGGCCCGCGCCACGTCGGGCAGTTCGTCCTGCGATGTGATGTGTATGGTTCTCATGCTATTGTTTGGGTTTCAGTACGATGTAGGGCACGATCATCTCCTGCATGGAAATGCCGCCGTGCTGGAACGTGTTGCGGTAGTAGCGGATATGCCGGTTGGCGTCGTTGTTGTAGATCAGGAAATCCGAGTTGTAGGCGAAGATGTAGCTCGAAGTGAGGTTGCTCGACGGCAACTGGATGTCCTTCGGATTGAGCACCTCGTACACCTCGCGCGAATTGTAGGCCAGGTTGCGTCCCGTCTTGTAGCGCAGGTTGGCCGAAGTCTCGCGGTCGCCGGTGACCTTCACGGGGTTGTCCACGCGGACCGTGCCGTGGTCCGAGGTGATGACCACCGTGTGCCCCCGCTCGGAGAGCAGTTTGAGGATGGTGTAGAGGTCCGAGTGCTCGAACCACGAGCGGGTCAGCGAGCGGAACGCCGCGTCGTCCTCCGTGAGCTCGCGGATGATGTCCGTCTCGGTCCGCGCGTGGGAGAGGATGTCGAGGAAGTTGTAAACGATCACCGAGAAGTCGGCGTCGTAAACCTTCTGGATGTTGTCCACCAGCTTGCGGCCCTGTTCCGGGCGCACGAGCTTGTCGAACGAGAAGCGCCACTGTTTGCCGTTCTGCTGCATCAGCCGCCGGAGGAACTCCTCCTCGTACTGGTTCTTGCCGCCCTCCTCGTTGTCGTTGAGCCACTTCTGGGGCATCAGCTTGTCGATGGCCAGCGGCATCAGCCCGGCGAAGACGGCGTTGCGGGCGTATTGCGTGGCCGTGGGAAGGATGGCGCAGTAGAAATCGTCCTGCACCACGTCGTAGTAGCCGCGCAGCAGCGAGGAGATCGAACGCCACTGGTCGTAGCGGAAGTTGTCGATCAGCAGCAGCGTCGTCTTGGGATTCTCGTCAGCCACGGGGAAGATTTTCGTCCGCATGAGCGTATGCGACATCGTGGGCGTGTCCTCCGTGCGGCGGTTGATCCAGTTGTAGTAGTTGCGGCGGACGAATTTGCAGAACTCCTGGTTGGCCTCGACGCTCTGGTAGGAGAGCACCTCGCGGATGCTCCGGTCCGAGGATTCCGAAAGCTCGATCTCCCAGCCGGTGAGCCGGCGGTAGATCGAACACCAGTCCTGGAACGTCTCGGCCAGCTGGAGCGACGAGGTGATGCGCCCGAACTCCGAGCGGTAGTCGGCCGTGGTCTGCTCGGTGACGAGCTGCTGCTGGTGGACGTTTTTCTTGATCGAGAGCAGCACCTGATTGGGATTCACGGGCTTGATGAGGTAGTCGGCGATCTTCGATCCCACGGCCTTGTCCATGATGTTCTCCTCCTCGCTCTTGGTGACCATGATGACGGGTGTCGTCGGGCGCACCTCCTTGATCTTGGGCAGGGTTTCGAGTCCGGTCATGCCGGGCATCATCTCGTCGAGGATAATCAGGTCGTAGGCCCCTTCGGAGGCCATGTCTATCGCGTCGTATCCGTTGTTGCAGGTGTCCACCTCGTAGCCTTTCTGCGTGAGAAACAGCACGTGCGGTTTCAGCAGTTCCACTTCGTCGTCCACCCAGAGTATTTTGACCATAGCGCTGTCGTGATTGGGATTCGCAAAAATAGTGATTTTACCTCTCAAACGCAAAAACCGGGCGGTTTATTGGACCGTCGGCGCGATTTTCGCCGTTCGGACGGTCATGGCGTTGTGCACCAGCGAGTTGCTCGATTCCGGGCGGGAAGTTCGGAGCGGTCCTTCCGGCGGCGGAAACGGGATATTTCGGTTTTTCTGCGGGTTTTGCCCGATATTTGTTATCGCATTGTAAGCGTGGAAAGTAGGGCGTGGATGAAAAAAAATGAAAAAAACGACCGTTTGTTGGCGGAAATACAAATAAAGTGTATATTTGCACTCCGAATCTCAGGTTAAACTCAATAAAACCACATAATTATGACAAAGGCAGATATCGTAAGCGAAATCGCGAAGAGCACCGGCGTGGAGAAGGTGCAGGTGCAGGCTATCGTCGAGGCTTTCATGGAGAGCATCAAGACGTCGCTGACCCAGAAGAACAACGTGTATCTCCGCGGCTTCGGCAGTTTCATCGTGAAGAAACGCGCCAAGAAGGTAGCCCGCAACATCTCCAAGAACACGACCATCACCATTCCCGAACATAACATCCCTGCTTTCAAGCCCGCCAAGAGCTTCGCAGAGAAGGTGAAGTAAAAAATAAATAAGAACCTCTAAAATTTTAAGGACTATGCCAAACGGAAAGAAGCATAAGCGTCACAAGATGGCTACCCACAAGCGTAAAAAACGTCTTCGCAAGAACCGTCACAAGAAAAAGTAGGGTAGCGCTGTACTAACGGGATAAAGCTAAAGGAGCAGGGCTCTTTTAGCTTTACCTATTTATTTCCGAGCGGTCGCGCCGCTCCTCCGGCTTTCGCCGTACGCACGCACGGTGCGTTGATTTTCAGCAGATATTGGAGCCTGCCGCCGCTCCATTCCTATCAGGCGGTACGATACTAATTTTTTCAGCATCCCGCGCCCGCCGGAGGGCCGGCGCGGCACACGATATATGAACAGAGAGTTAATCGTTAGCGTCACCCCGGCCGAGATCTCCATCGCCCTGTGCGAGGACAAGGTGCTCGTCGAGCTCAACAAGGAGCAGTGTCAGACGGGGTTTTCCGTGGGGGACATCTACCTCGGGAAGGTGCGTAAGATCATGCCGGGGCTCAACGCGGCATTCGTCAATATAGGGCACGAGAAGGACGCCTTCATCCACTACCTCGACCTGGGCGGACAGTTCCGCTCGTTGCAGAAACTCGTCGCCTCGCAGCAGCCCGGCAAGCGGGGCCTGCGCGTCGAGAGCATGAAGCTCGAGGCGCCGGTAGAGAAGGAGGGCAAGATCGGCGACTACCTCCAGGTGGGGCAGCAGATCATGGTGCAGGTGGCCAAGGAGGCCATTTCGACCAAGGGACCGCGCCTGACGGCCGACATTTCGCTCGCCGGCCGCAACGTGGTGCTGGTCCCCTTCTCGTCGAAGGTCTTCCTTTCGCAGAAGATCCGTTCGGCGGAGGAGAAGAAGCGCCTCAAGCGCATCGCGGCGGCGGTGCTTCCGAAGAATTTCGGCGTCATCATCCGCACGGCCGCCATGGAGGCCCGGGACGAGGACATCGAGCACGACATCCAGACGCAGATCGACCGCTGGCGCAAGACCGTGGCGGCCATCCGCAAGCATACGGCCCCCGACCAGTTGATGAGCGAGATGAACCGCGCCAACACGATCATCCGCGACTCGCTCAACGGCTCCTTCTCGCAGATCGCCGTGGACGACGAGGCCATGTACAACGAGATCCGCAACTACATCAAGCAGATCGACCCCGAGAAGGTGAAGATCGTCAAGCTCTACAAGGGCAAGGTCCCCATCTTCGACAACTTCGACATCTCGAAGCAGATCAAGTCGCTCTTCGCCAAGTACGTCTCGCTCCGGCGCGGCGCCTACCTCATCATCGAGCATACGGAGGCCATGAACGTCATCGACGTCAATTCGGGCAACCGCACCAAGGCCGAGGACAACCAGGAGCAGACCGCGATGGACGTGAACCTGGCCGCGGCGAAGGAGATCGCCCGGCAACTGCGGCTGCGCGACCTGGGCGGCATCGTCATCATCGACTTCATCGACCTGCACAAGGCGCAGAACAAACAGGCGCTCTACGACGAGATGGTGAAGCTGATGGCCACCGACAGGGCCAAGCACACCGTGCTGCCGCTCACGAAGTTCGGACTGATGCAGATCACGCGCCAGCGGGTGCGCCCCGTGGCCGTGGAGAGCGTTTCGGACGTCTGCCCGACGTGCAACGGCACGGGCAAGATCGAGCCGACGGTGCTGCTCGACAAGAAGATCGAGAATCAGATTTCGTTCCTCACGCAGGACCGCGGCCACAAGTTCATCAAGCTGGTGGTCAGCCCCTATGTGGCGGCTTTCCTCAGGAAGGGCCTGATTTCGCTGCGCCGCCGCTGGGAGTGGAAATACAAGGTGCGGATCGAGATCGCCGAGGATCAGAGCACCGGCATCGTCGAGGTGCATTACCACGATAAGAATGATAACGATTTGATAAACAAATAATTCGGACCTGTCGTCGGGCTTCCGGGAATTTCCGCCCTGCCGGGCCGGCGCGTGTGCGGGCGGGAGGCCGCCGCACGGGGCCGGAGACTGGCGGCGGAAGACCGGCCTCCGGTATCCGGAGTCCCGGCGATTTTCCGGCGACCGGTCCGATTCGAAGTGTCATCCATGACCGTCCGTGAGCAATTGGCGCAGTTCGCCGCCGGGTCGAAACCCCTCGACGCATTGTGCCGCGAATACAGGAGCGAACGTGCCGTCGTCCATCTCGAGGAGCTGGTCGGCGGGGCGCTCTCGTTTTATGCCTCCGCGGCGGTCGCGCGGACGGGGGGCGTGCACCTCTTCGTCGCCGAGGACCGCGACGCGGCGGCCTACCTCGTGAACGACTTCTACAACCTGCTGGACGAAGAGCGCGTCTGTTTCTTTCCCTCCTCCTACAAGCATTCGGCGGCCAACGGTGCGGAGGATGCGCAGGGCGTCGTGCAGCGCACGGCGACGATGAACGCCCTGCGGAGTTTTTCCGGAGCGGGTTATCTGGTGGTCTGCACCTATCCCGAGGCGCTGGCCGAACGGGTCGCGGATGCGGAGGCGCTGCGGCGCGGGACGATCGCCGTGCGCGTCGGGGACCGCTTCTCGATCGAGGTGCTCGAGCAGGAGCTGGCCGATGCGGATTTCACGCGCGTGGATTTCGTCTATGAACCCGGGCAGTACTCCGTGCGCGGCGGCATCGTGGACGTCTTCTCCTACTCGGAGAGCAAACCCTACCGTCTGGACTTCTTCGGCGACGAGGTCGATTCGATCCGGCGGTTCAACATATCGAGCCAGCTCTCGTCGGACAGGCTCGACCGCGTGGAGATCATCCCCGACCTGAACGCCGCGCGGAGCGGCGCGCGCGTCTCCCTCGCGCAGTTCGCCGGGCCGCAGGCCGCATGGTGGTTTTACGATGCGGACTACGTGCTGCGCCGGGTGAACGACGTGCGGCGCAAAACGCTCGCGGACATGGAGCGTCCCGAGGAGGCGGATTCGCTGCTGACCAGCCGCAACGGCCTGCTGGCCGATCTGGCGGGGGCGCGGCTCCTGCTGCTGCGCGACAACCTGCCGGAGCGGCCCGCCACGGCGACGGTGCGCTTTTCGACGGCGCCGCAGCCGAAGTTCAACAAGAATTTCGAGATGCTCGCCGACGACATGATCCGCAACGCCCTGCGGGGATACGACACCTATATTCTTTCGGAGAACAAGGCGCAGGTCGAGCGGCTGGAGAACATCTTCCACCAGATCGGCCGCGGACAGGCCGTCGTGCGGTCGCTGCCGGTGACCCTCCACGAGGGGTTCGCGGACAACGACCTGAAGCTGTGCCTCTACACCGACCACCAGATTTTCGACCGCTACCAGCGCTACCGCATCAACGGCGAGATCCGGCGCGACGAGCAGATGACCGTCGCCGAGCTGAACCAGTTGCGCCCGGGCGACTACGTGGTGCACATCGATCACGGCGTGGGGCGTTTCGACGGGCTGGTGAAGATCGAGGAGAACGGCAAGACGCACGAGGCGATCAAGCTCGTCTATAAGGACGGCGACGTGCTGTTCGTGAACGTCCATTCGCTGCACCGCATCGCGCGCTACAAGTCGGGCGACGGGGAGCCTCCGAAGGTCTATAAGCTCGGCAGCGGCGCCTGGCAGAAGCTCAAGAACGCCACCAAGAAGGCCGTCAAGGACATCTCGCGCCAGCTCATCGCGCTCTACGCCAAGCGCAAGGCTTCGAAGGGGTTCGCCTTCTCGCCGGACAGCTACCTGCAGCACGAGCTGGAGGCGTCGTTCCGCTGGGAGGACACGCCCGACCAGCAGGCTGCGACGGCGGCCGTCAAGAAGGATATGGAGTCGGACCAGCCGATGGATCGGCTCGTGTGCGGCGACGTGGGATTCGGCAAGACCGAGGTGGCCATCCGCGCGGCGTTCAAGGCCGCCGTGGACGGCAAGCAGGTCGCCGTGCTGGTCCCCACGACGATCCTCGCCCTGCAACACTACCGCTCCTTCATGGAGCGGCTGCGCGACTTTCCGGTGCGGGTGGAGTATCTCAACCGCACGAAATCGTCCCGGGAGGTGAAGCAGATCTGCGCCGACCTGGCCGCGGGGAAGATCGACATCCTGATCGGCACGCACAAGATGCTGGGCCGGCAGGTCGTCTTCCGCGACCTGGGGCTGCTCATCATCGACGAGGAGCAGAAGTTCGGCGTCGCGGCCAAGGAGAAGCTGACCGAAATGAGCGTTTCGGTCGATACGCTGACGCTCACCGCCACGCCCATCCCGCGCACGCTGCAATTCTCGCTCATGGGGTCGCGCGACCTGTCGGTGATCTCCACGCCGCCGCCCAACCGGCAGCCGATCCTCACCGAGTCGCACGTCTTCTCGGAGGAGATCGTCCGCGACGCCGTCGAGAGGGAGCTGGCGCGCGGCGGGCAGGTCTATTTCGTCCACAACCGGGTCGAGGACCTGCAGACCTTGCAGGGGATGGTCACGCGCCTCTGTCCGAAGGCCCGCGTGGCCGTCGGACACGGCAAGATGCCTGCCGAACAGCTCGAACGGCTCATCATGGACTTCATCTACGGGGAATTCGACGTGCTGGTTTCGACGACGATCGTCGAGAACGGCATCGACATTCCCAACGCCAATACGATCATCGTCAATAACGCCCAGCACTTCGGACTGAGCGACCTGCACCAGTTGCGCGGCCGCGTGGGGCGTTCGAACCAGAAGGCCTACTGTTACCTGCTGTCGCCGCCCGAGGAGCTGCTGTCGCCCGACGCGCGGCGCCGGCTCCGGGCCATCGAGGAGTTCTCGGACCTCGGGTCGGGATTCAATATTGCCATGCAGGACCTCGACATCCGCGGCGCGGGCAACCTGCTGGGGGCCGAGCAGAGCGGATTCATCGCCGACATCGGTTTCGAGACCTACCAGAAGATCATGCAGGAGGCCGTCGCCGAACTGCGGGCCGAGGGGCTGGAGCTTCCGGGACTCGACGCCGCGGAGCGGCAGGCGGTCGAGCAACTGCGTTTCATCGACGACGCCCATATCGAGATCGAGGTGGAGGCTTCGCTGCCGGACGGCTACGTGGCGCAGCAGGCCGAGCGCCTGAAGCTCTACCGCGAACTGGACTCGACGAAGGACGAGGCGGCGCTCGAAGCCTTCGAAAGCCGCCTGGCGGACCGCTTCGGCCCGCTGCCGCGCGCCGCGAAGGAGCTGCTCAACGTGGTGCGGCTCCGCTGGGAGGCCATCCGGCTGGGCATGGAGCGGGTGAAGGTCAAGAACGGACTGATGATCGTGCATTTCGTGGGCGAGGAAAATTCGCCCTATTACAAAAGCGATACCTTCATGCAGCTGTTGCAGCGCGTTACGCAGCGCCCCGACCGATTCGTGCTCAAGCAGCACAATAATCGGCTGGCGATGACCGTTAGGAATGTCAAAGACGTCGAGGACGCCTACAAAACGCTCCGGGAGTTATGAATCTCGTCGTCGATATAGGCAATACGCTCCTCAAACTCGCCGTTTTCGACGGCGGCCGGCTCGTGGCGCAGCAGTGCGTCGGAGAGCTGCGGGAAGAGACCTTCGCCGGGCTGCTCGGCGGCGCGCGGGCCGCGCGGGCCGTCGTCGCTTCGACGCGGGGCGAAGCTCCGGCGATCGTGGAGGCGGTGCGGCGGCATACGGATTACCTGCTGGAGTTCACTCCGGCGACGCCCGTGCCGATCGGCAACGCCTACCTCACGCCCGCGACGCTGGGCCGCGACCGGCTGGCGGCGGCCGTGGGAGCCGCGACGCTCTACCCGGGACGCAATGCGCTGATCGTCGATTTCGGGACGGCCGTGACGCTGGATTTCGTCTCGGCCGACGGTGTGTTCCGCGGCGGCTGCATCTCGCCCGGTATGGCGATGCGGTTCCGCGCGCTGCACGAATACACGGCCGCGCTGCCGCTGTGCGACGCCACCGATTCCGCGGAGCTGCTCGGGCGGACCACCGACGAGGCCGTGCGCCTCGGGGTGATGAATTCGCTGGCCTTCGAAATCGAGGGTTATATCGCCCGCATGCAGGGCGAAATTGAGGATTTGTGCGTAATTTTTACCGGAGGGGACACGAATTTCTTTGCGAAAAGAATTAAAAATACGATATTTGCAAATTGTAATCTCGTCTTTTGGGGATTGAACAGAATTTTAGAGTACAATGCAAGTGAAGAACACCTTGATTAAGCTTCTCGTCGCGGCCGCGGCGCTCTTTCCCGCCGCCGTATGGGCGCAGACGAGCAGCATAAACGCCTTTTCCCCCTATACGATGTACGGCATCGGCGAATTGAACACTCCGGGTACGCTGCCGATGCGCTCGATGGGCGGCGTGGGTGTCGCGATGCGTTCGACGGGAGTCGTCAATCTGCTCAATCCGGCGGCGTACAGTTCGATTCCGCAGAAGACGTTCCTCTTCAACTTCGGGCTGGAGGGGCAGAACTACTACAACTCGCAGACGGTGGCCGGGCAGTCGAAAAGCACGGCTTACAATACGTTCAATTTCCACGACATCGCCTTTCAGATGCCCGTGGCGCGGAAACTCGGTCTGGGGTTCAGCCTCACGCCGTACAGCTCGGTGGGTTACCGGACCAAGTATTACCACGAGTACGACCCGTCGGATCCCGTGTGGGGCAACGTCGGGCGCGTGCAGTACAACTACGAGGGCGAGGGCGACGTGACGGAGGTCAAGCTCGGCTTGGGCTGGGAGGTGTTCAAGAACTTCTCGGTCGGCGTGGCCGCGCAATACTACTGGGGCAGCATCGACCGCACCTTCACGATGACGCCGACGGCCATCACGGGCGAGGGAACCTACACTTCGTCGGTGGGACTGGACAATTACAGCATTTCGAGCGTCAAGGGGCAGGTCGGCGTGCAGTGGAGCCCCGTGCTGACCCAGAAGCGCATCCTCACGATCGGCGCGGCGTTCGACATCGGCGGCGACCTGAATCCCGAGGTGACGAAGCGCATCTATGTCGGCGACATTTACAATACGACGGTCAAGGGCGACACGACGCATCTGAAGATGGTGCTGCCGCGGCAGCTTTCGGCCGGCATCTACTACCAGACGGCCAAGTGGGCCGTGGGCGTGGATTACGCCTACCAGAACTGGGGCGACAGCAACACCGCGACCGAAATGACGGGCGTGAGCGGCTCGGGCGACGCAAGGACCTCCTACGAGGTGGCCTATACCAATACGAGCACGTTCAAGGTGGGCGTGGAGTACACGCCGTCGCGCTACGACGTGCGCAGTTTTCTCAAGCGCTGGTCCTACCGGGCGGGATTCCGTTACGGTTACCACAACCAGACCTTCAACGGCGACCGGCTCGCGCAGTATGCCGTGACCGCCGGATTCGGCATTCCCGTGAAGCTCTGGGCGATCTCTTCGATCGACGTGGGCGTGGAGTACGGCCGCCGCGGGTATAACGTCGCCGAGCGCGTCGGACTGGTGCGGCAGCAGTACTTCAAGTTCGCCGTGGGCTTCACGCTCTTCGCCGGAGCTCAGGAGAACGGCGAGTACTGGTTCTCGCGGCCCAAGTACGATTAACCGGGACGGAGCCGGCAAACGAATACGGACAGGTAAACAAAAAACAAACATAAAACGCACAAAAATTAATCTGACCGATGAAAAACGTTAAATTTCTGCTTTCCGCGGCCTGTACGCTGTTCGCTGTGGCTGCGATGGCACAACAGGATTTCAGTGGCCCCCAGTACGCGAAATGGGGCGACACCCCGGAAGAGCGGGAGAAGAACATTCTGAACAGCAATTTCCTGAAGGAGTCGTACGACAACCGCGATTACGATGCGGCCGCCCGTTACCTGCGCGACCTGCTCAACAGTTGCCCCGACGCTTCGGTGGCCATTTACCAGCGCGGCGCCAATGTTTACAAGCAGAAGATCAACCGTGCCAAGAACGTGACCGAGAAGAACGCCTATATCGACTCGCTGATGCAGATCTATGACCTGCGCGCCAAGTATTTCGGCGACAACGCCAAGCAGGGGCTCGCCTTCATCCTCGACCAGAAGGCCCGCGAGTACCTGGCCTATAAGCCCAACGACCGCGCCGGCATCCGCAAGGCGTTCCGCGAGGCCCTCGAGGCCGGCGGCGACAATGCCGATCCGGAGACCGTGGTGGCCTACTTCTCGAACCTCTGCGACGACTACAAGAACACCGACGAGGTGATGCCCGACGAGGTGATCGCCGAGTACGACCGGCTTTCGCAGTTCTTCGAGAAACATCCCGAGGCTGCGGAGATGAAGGGCCAGTTCGACACGGCGTTCGGCGTGAGCGGCGCCGCGAGCTGCGAGAACCTGGAGAAGCTCTTCGGCGCCAAGCTGGCCGCCGCTCCCGACGACGAGGCGCTGCTCGCGCAGGCCGTGGCGCTGATGTCGCGTGCCGATTGCAGCAGCGATTTCTTCCTGGCGACGGCCGAGAAGTTCTATGCGGTGAAGCCGTCGTCCAATACGGCGCTGTCGCTGGCCCAGGTTTTCCAGAACAAGCACGACTATGCGAAGGCCATGACCTACCTGAACGAGGCGCTGGCCGTGGAGAAGGATGATGCCGAGCGTCAGAAGCTGCTGGCCCGCATCGGCCTGGTCGGCCTGGCCGCCAACGATGTTTCGGGAGCCGCCGCGGCCGCACGTCAGGCCCGCGACCTGAATCCCGAGGACGGCGTGCCCTACTTCGTGCTGGCGCAGTGCTACGGCCTTTCGGCCGCTTCCTGCGGCGGTTTCGCCGGGCAGGCTACCTTCTGGGCCGCTTACGACACGATGTCGAAGGCCGTCGAGCTGCTGCCGAGCGATTCGGAATACCTCGAGCACGCCAAGAGCGCGCTTTCGACCTTCCGCAACAACTTCCCCAGCTCCGAGGAGTGTTTCTTCAACGAGTTGCAGTCCGGGGCGCGTTATACGGTCACCTGCGGCACGGCTGCCGGTGTCACCACGACGGTGCGTCCCCGCTAAAGCGGACAGTTCCGCGTTGTAGATGGAAAAACGCCTGACGAAATATGGTAGGGTAGCACTCTCCGTTGCGGGGAGTGCTATCTTGCTATTCTCCTGTGCGGAGCGGGAGACGCCTCCGGAGGGCTCCGTGGAGACGATGATGACCGAGTACAGCGACAGCCTCTCGATCATCATGTCGCGCAACGGCCGCCGGTCGTACCACTTCACGGCGCCGCAGCTCGAAGGCTACACGCTGGCCCGCGAACCGTACCGCGAATTTCGCAGGGGCATCCGGATCACGACCTACAAGGACGATTCGCTCTCGACGGTGGATGCGGTGCTGACGGCCAATTACGCCATCTATTACGAGAAGCGCGAGCTGTGGGAGGCCAAGGGCAATGTCGTGGTCGAGAAGTCCGACGGCAAGACGCTCTACACCCAGCAGCTCTTCTGGAATGCCCAGACGGACAAGGTCTATTCGAACGTCGATTCGAAGATCGTGCAGAACAACGGCCGCGACGTATTCATCGGCGAGGGCTTCGAGTCGGACGCTTCGTTCAAGGAGTGGCGTTTCCGCCGCATGAAGGGGCGCATGGAGGTCGAGATGAAGAACTCGCCCGACTCGACGGCGTCGGCGCCGGCTCCCGCGGGGGCTGCGGACGTCGCCGGTAACGGTGCGGCGGGCGGGCCTGATCCGAAAGAGGAATCGTCCGGCGGAGTAAAATCCGGCAGCGGCGGGGAGCCGCGGCGGACGGCGGTCCGCCGTTCGGATGCCGGACCGGAGAGGCCGCGGCTGACGGATTCCGCCCCGGAGCGTCCGTCCGGAAAGGCGCGTGCGTCCGAAGCGGTCCGGTTTCCCGCAGCCGGGCAGGAACCGCAGCCGTTGCAGGTGTCGAAGGCTCAGCTCCGGCCGCTCGGACAGTCCGGAGATGTCGTACCCGTGCAGGCGGCCGAGACTCCGGCGGCAGAGGTTCCGGCGGAGGGCGTGCGTCCGGTCGAATCCCTGAAATCCGAAACCCGGTAGCGATGCTTTCGATTGTCATTCTCATATTTGCGATGCTGCTGCTGTCGGCCTTCTTTTCGGGCATGGAGATCGCTTTCACGAGCAAGAACCGCCTGAAACTCGAGATCGACCGGAAGCAGAGCCGGATGTTCGACCGCATCGCCGAGGTCTTCTCCCGTCATCCGGGGCAGTATATCACGACGATCCTCGTGGGCAACAACATTGCGCTGGTGGTCTATTCGCTGGCCATGTCGCTCCTGCTGCGGGAGACCTACGGCGCTCTGGGATGGGAGTCGCTGGCCCTCGAAGGCTCCGTGGCGCTCGATACGGCCGTATCGACGCTCGTCATCATCTTCGTCGCGGAGTTCCTGCCCAAGTCGATCTTCAAGAACAATCCCAATTTCTACTACCGCGCCCTGGCGCCGGCGATCTACTTCTTCTACATTCTGCTCTATCCGTTGGCGCGCTTCACGACGCTGCTCTCGCACGGCATCCTGCGCCTTTTGGGGCGGCGCGTCAAGGAGCAGGACATCACGCCGAGCTTCAACCGCGAGGACCTGGCCGCCCTGCTCGAGGCGAACAATACGGAGCAGCACGCCGAGCCGGACAACGAACTGAAACTTTTCCAGAATGCGCTGGACTTCGCCGACCTGCGCGTCCGCGACTGCATGGTTCCGCGCGTGGACATCGAGGCGGTGGACATCGAGGAGACCTCGATCGGGCAGCTCACCGCGCGTTTCGTCGATTCGAAGTATTCGCGGATTTTCGTCTGGCGCGGGTCGATCGACAACATCGTGGGGTACGTCAATTCGAAGAGCCTCTTCACGCGTCCGGCACAGGTCGCCGACGTGATGATGGAGGTCAATTTCGTGCCCGAGACGATGCCCCTGCAATCCGTGCTGGAGAATTTCATCAAGCACCGGTCGAACATCGCCGTGGTGATCGACGAGTTCGGCGGCACGGCGGGGGTGATCTCGCTCGAGGACGTGCTGGAACAGATCTTCGGAGAAATCGAGGACGAGCACGACATTCCCGACCTGACGGAAAAGCGGGTCGGGGAGGACGAATACGTGCTGTCGTGCCGGCTGGAGGTGAAGTACCTCAACGAAAAATACGGGCTGGGTATCGAGGAGAGCCGGGAGTACGACACGCTGGCGGGCTTCATCATCTACAATTACGAGGGGATTCCCTCGGCCGGGGAGACCGTCGTGATCGGCGATCTGCAACTGCGTATCCTCCGTACGACGCGCTCGCGCATCGAACTGGCGCGGGTGAAAAGGCTCTGACGCCGTCCGGCGTGTTCCGCGTCCGGTTCCCGGGGTGCATCCTGCCTTCCGGCGGCGGCCGGTTTGCCGGGCCGGACACCGTCCGCAGGAGCCCTGCGGAGCGGAAACGGGCGGCGGCGGAACGGGGTGTTTCCGGGGTGTATTTTTCTTCCGGTCTTCTGTCGTTTTTACAATTAATTTTACTACCTTTGGCTGATCTTTCGAAACAAAACGAATAATTAACTATTTATATGGCAAGTTTAAACACCTTACGTACCAAGTTCGGCATCGTGCTCTCGATCATCATCGCCCTTGCCCTCTTGGCATTCATCCTCTCTTTGAAAACCGAGATGGGTTTCTCGGGCAACGATCCGCGGGTCGGTGTGATCGGCGGCGAGAAGATCAATTATTCGGAGTATTACGACGAGTACGAGAAAATCAAGAGCCAGAGCGGCGCCCAGGAGGGCGACGAACAGCAGTCGGCGATGCTGGCCAACGCCACGTGGCAGTCGCTCATCGCCCGCTACGTGCTCACGCCCGGGTTCGAGCGGCTGGGGCTGCGCGTGACGGAGCCCGAACGGATGGCGATGGCCGGCGGCAAGCAGCCTTCGCAGACCTTCTTCAACGCCTTTGCCGATCCCCGCACGGGTGCCTACAACGTGGCCGCCGTCTCCGATTTCCTGGCGCAGGCCGAGGCCAATCCCCAGGCGGCGCAGGCGTGGGCGCAGCTCAACGAGCAGGCTCGCATGGAGCGCGAGATGCAGAAGTTCTTCGGACTGGTCAGGGGCGGCGTGTACGTCAATGCGCTCGAAGTGGCGCGCGGCGTCGAGGCGGCCAACGACACCTATGCGGGCAAGTGGGCCGGCAAGAAGTATTCGGAGGTTCCCGATTCGCTGTTCAACGTTTCGGATTCCGATTTGCGGGCCTACTACAACAGCCATAAGGACCTGTTCCGGCAGTTGCCGTCGCGCACGATCTCCTATGTCGTGTTCGAGGTCGCTCCGACGGACGACGACCTGCTGAACCTCGAGAAGAAGGTCACGGAAGTCGGCAAGGAGTTCGCCGTCACCGAAGAACTCAAGTCGTTCGTCCGCGGCAACCGCAACGGCAAGGTCGCCGACAACTACGTGTCGGCCGCCCAGCTCTCCGAGGAGGAGGCCGAGGCGCTGATGGCCGGGAAGACCTACGGTCCCGTGCTGAAGAACAACGAGTGGACGATGGCCCGCGTGCTGTCGTCGAAGATGGCTCCCGACACGATCGGCGTGCGCCATATCGTATTGCCCTATACCGAGGAGAAGCTGGCCGACAGCCTGCTGACGGCGCTTCGCGGCGGGGCCGATTTCGCCGCTGCCGCCGCGCAGTATTCGGTTTACGACGCGACGGCCGCCAACGGCGGCGAGGTGGGCGAACTGCCCTTCTCGACCTTTACGGGCGAGTTCGCCGAGGCGCTCGGCGACGCCAGGCAGGGCGATATCGTGAAGATCGCTTCGGGCGATGCGATCCAGCTCATGCAGGTTTACCGCACCGGCAAACCCGTGAAGCAGGTGCAGGTCGCTTCGATCACCTATCCGGTGGAGGCTTCGGCCGAAACGCGCCGGACCGTGCATAACGAGGCGGGCTCCTTCATGGTGAATGCCAAGGGTTCGGCCGAGACGTTCGCCGAGGCGGCTTCGACGGCTGCCGTGACGCCCCGTGTGGCGGTGATTCCGCAGGGCGAGCGCACGATCCGCGGTCTGGAGGATTCGCGCGACATTACGCGCTGGGCCTACGGCGCCGAGCCGGGCGACGTGTCGGAGATTTTCCCCGCCGGCAAGGACTACGTGGTGGCCATGCTGACCGAGATCGACGACGACGAGTACGCTTCGGTGGAGAAGATGTCGGCGCAGATCCGTGCGCAGGTGCTCCGCGACAAGAAGTACGATTATATCGTCGGACAGCTTTCGGGTTCGAGCCTCGCCGAGCAGGCCGCCAGCCTCGGCACGGAGGTGGCCGATTTCAAGGATGTGACTTTCAGTTCGTTCTATGTGGACGGCCCGGGCTTCGAGCCGCGTCTGGTGGGTGCGATCACCTCGTCGGACAAAGGTGCGGTGTCGGCTCCCGTGAAGGGTATGTCGGGCGTCTATGTCTTCGAGGTGGAGGACGTGCAGACTGCCGACAAGCAGACCGCCGAGGGCGAGAAGGTCCGTGCGCAGGCCATGAACGAGAGCATGGCGCAGCAGTTCGCCATTCCGGCCGTGCAGCAGATGGCCGAGATTCAGGACCTGCGAGGCAAGTATTTCTAATCCGACCTTCCCGCGCTCCTGCGCGGGGCGGTCCGTCTGCGGTGCGTGTGCCGCGAAAGAGCGAATCCCCGGATCGGTTTTCCCGTCCGGGGATTTTCCGTCTCTGTCGGGAAGGGCGGTATGCCGTGCTGCCGGAACGGTCCGTGCCGCCCGATTTCGGCCCGGGGAGGGCGGTCCTGTTGCCGGACATGTCCTGAAATTTTCCGTCCGGAATCCCGGGGCGCGTTTCCCGAAACGTAAAAATTCCACTCCGGCCGTGCGTCGTGCGGCATTCTTTTTCGTATCTTTGTAAAGAGCGCAGCAGGTCCGGAGTCCTTGGGAGGGCCCGTTCCCGGGACGGGAGGGTTCCGGCCGTCGTTGCGGCCCGCTTCGTGCAGGAGATTTCACACAAGACAAACGATAAACGGTATGAACAATTTCATCTATCACAATCCGACCGAGCTGGTTTTCGGCAAGGGGCAGATCGCCCGGCTCGCAAAACTCATTCCCGCCGACAAACGCATCATGATTACGTTCGGCGGCGGCAGCGTCAAGCGCAACGGCGTTTACGAGCAGGTGATCCGGGCGCTCGAGGGACGCGAGGTCGTGGAGTTCTGGGGTATCGAGGCGAACCCGTCGGTCGAGACGCTGCGCCGCGCCATCGCGCTGGGCAAGGAGCGTCGGGTGGATTTCTTGCTGGCCGTGGGCGGCGGTTCGGTGATCGACGGCACGAAACTCATCGCCGCCGGGCTGCTTTACGAGGGCGACGCCTGGGAGATCGTCCTGAAGGGAAAGGCCGGGAAGACCGTGCCGCTGGCGACGGTGCTCACGATGTCGGCCACGGGCTCCGAGATGAACAACGGAGCCGTCATTTCGCGTTACGAGACGAAGGAGAAGTACGCCTTCTACGGGGATTATCCCGTCTTTTCGATCCTCGATCCCGAGACGCTCTACTCCCTGCCCGTGCGGCAGATCGCCTGCGGACTTTCCGATACCTTCGTACACGTGCTGGAGCAGTATATGACCACTCCCGGGCAGTCGCGTCTGATGGATCGCTGGGCCGAGGGGATTCTCCATACGGTGATCGAGATCGCGCCCCGCGCCCTGGCCGAGCCGCGCGACTATGCGGTGATGTCGGAGTATATGCTCGCGGCGACGCTGGCGCTGAACGACATGATCCGCATGGGCGTGACGCAGGACTGGGCGACGCACATGATCGGCCACGAACTGACGGCGCTGCACGGCCTGACGCACGGCGCGACGCTGGCGATCGTCATCAACGGCACGCTGCGCGTGCTGCGCGAACAGAAGCGCGGGAAGCTGTTGCAGTACGGCGAACGCATCTGGGGCGTCACGGAAGGGACGGAGGAGGAGCGTATTGACCGGACGATCGAGGCGACCGAACGGTTCTTCCGCTCCCTGGGGCTTTCGACCCGTCTTTCGGAGGAGGGAATCGGTGCGGAGACCATCGCCGAAATCGAGCGGCGCTTCGACGCCCTCGGCGCGAAGTACGGCGAGGCCGGAAACGTGGACGGCGCCACGGCCCGCCGGATTCTGGAGGCCTGTCTCTGAGAGACCGGATGAGCCTGCATGAAAAATCCCCGCAGTCCGGAGACTGCGGGGATTTTTCATGCGAAAGGGAGAGAGTCATTCGTCCACGCCGAACGTGGAGACGTTCAGACTGCCGAGGGCATCGACCGTGATGCCGTATTCGCCCGGCTCGACGTCCCGGAGGACGATCAGGTAGGAGCTGACGCCGAAACGGCGCGACGTGAAGGGCTGTCTCTCCAGCGTATTGCGCTGCCGGTCGCCGAAAGTACCGACCGAGGCGTATTCGGCGACGCGTTTCTTTTTCTTGACCTTGAACCGGAAGACGCTGATGACCGACATCGGGTCGATGCCGTTGTCGGGAACACGGACGATGAAGGCGATGCCGTCGTCTTTCCGGAAGCGGTTACGGGCCTGCGTCCCGTTCAGCGTCATTTCTTCGATATGGTCTCTGCCGATGCCGAACAGCTTCTGCCCGGTGGACGAACGGTGACGGGGCGTCAGGCTCTCCTGCACGAGCTGTTCGGTCGTGTCGTCCGGCAGGACGGCCAGCGTTTGGCCGATGAATTCGGGTTCGGGCAGTTTCAGCGGCTCCTCTTGTGCCGTGGCCGCAGCCACGGCGCCGCAGAGGGCGAAAAGCGAAAGCAGAAATCGTTTCATGAATGCGTGGAATTGACGTAGCAAGATAGGACAAATCGCCGCATTGTGCAAATTTTCGGACGGCCGTTTCGGCTGCGGTCCGCAAAAAAATCCCCTCCGGTGAATACCGGAGGGGATCGGAACGGGTGTTCGCCTGTCGGCTATCAGTCGGCCATCAGGATTTCGAGAATCTTGATGGCGGCCGTGGCGATCGGCGTACCGGGGCCGAAGATGGCTGCGGCGCCGTCGCGGTAGAGTTCGTCGTAATCCTGGTGGGGGATCACGCCGCCGACGATGACGATGATGTCCTCGCGGCCCAGCTTCTTCAGCTCGGCGATCAACTGCGGGACGAGCGTGAGGTGGCCGGCTGCCAGCGACGAGACACCCACTACATGCACGTCGTTCTCGACGGCCTGCTTGGCGGCCTCCTCGGGGGTCTGGAACAGCGGACCCATATCGACGTCGAAGCCGATGTCGGCATAACCCGTGGCTACCACCTTGGCGCCGCGGTCGTGGCCGTCCTGACCCATCTTGGCGATCATGATACGCGGCTGACGGCCCTCTTTCCTGGCGAATTCGGCGCACAGCTCCTTGGCGTGCTCGAACGATTTGTCGTTTTTCACTTCTGACGAATAGACACCTGAAATGGAACGGATAACAGCTTTGTAGCGGCCTACGACGACCTCGCAGGCATCGGAGATTTCGCCCAGCGTGGCACGGACCTTCGCCGCCTCGACGGCCAGCTCGAGCAGGTTGCCCTGCTTGGTCTTCACGCACTCGGTGATGGCCTCCAGCGCCTTCTTCACGGCGGCTTCGTCGCGCGAAGCGCGCAGCTCCTTCAGACGCTTGATCTGGCTCTCGCGCACGGCCGTGTTGTCCACGGCGAGAATGTCGATCGGGGCCTCCTTCTCCAGACGGTACTCGTTCACGCCGATGATCTTCTCGGCGCCCGAGTCGATGCGGGCCTGCTTGCGGGCGGCGGCCTCCTCGATACGCATCTTCGGAATGCCGGTCTCGATGGCCTTGGCCATGCCGCCCAGCTTCTCGATTTCCTGGATGTGCTCCCAGGCCTTGTGCGCGATTTCGTTCGTGAGCGTCTCCACGTAGTAGGAACCTGCCCACGGGTCGATCTCACGGCAGACGTTGGTCTCCTCCTGGATGTAAATCTGCGTGTTGCGGGCGATACGGGCCGAGAAGTCGGTCGGCAGGGCGATCGCCTCGTCCAGCGCGTTGGTGTGCAGCGACTGGGTGTGTCCCAGTGCGGCGCCCATCGCCTCGATGGCCGTGCGGGCCACGTTGTTGAACGGATCCTGCTCGGTAAGCGACCAGCCCGAAGTCTGCGAGTGGGTGCGCAGGGCCAGCGACTTGGGGTTCTTCGGGTCGAACTGCTTGACGATCTTGGCCCAGAGCATACGTGCGGCGCGCATCTTGGCGATCTCCATGAAGTGATTCATGCCGATGGCCCAGAAGAACGACAGACGCGGTGCGAAGGCGTCGATCGACATGCCGGCGTTGATGCCCGCGCGGAGGTACTCCAGACCGTCGGCCAGCGTGTAGGCCAGCTCGATGTCGGCCGTGGCGCCCGCCTCCTGCATGTGGTAACCCGAAATGGAGATCGAGTTGAACTTGGGCATGTTCTTCGAGGTGTACTCGAAGATGTCGGCGATGATGCGCATGGAGAACTCGGGCGGATAAATATAGGTGTTGCGCACCATGAACTCCTTGAGGATGTCGTTCTGGATCGTACCCGAGAGCTGTTCGAGCGAGCAGCCCTGCTCCAGACCCGTCACGATGTAGAAGGCCAGCACGGGCAGCACGGCGCCGTTCATGGTCATCGACACCGACATGCGGTCGAGGGGAATGCCGTTGAAGAGCACCTTCATGTCCTCCACCGAGCAGATCGACACGCCGGCCTTGCCCACGTCGCCCACCACGCGCGGGTGGTCGGCGTCGTAGCCGCGGTGCGTGGCCAGGTCGAAGGCCACCGACAGACCCTTCTGGCCAGCGGCGAGGTTGCGGCGGTAGAATGCGTTGGACTCTTCGGCCGTGGAGAAGCCGGCGTACTGGCGGATGGTCCACGGACGCATCACGTACATCGTCGAGTAGGGACCGCGCAGGAACGGGGCGATGCCCGCCGCGTAGTTCAGGTGCTCCATGCCCTCGAGGTCTTCGGCCGTGTAGGCGCCCTTGACGGGGATGCGCTCGGCCGTGAGCCACGGCTCGACTTCACCGCAGCCTTTCTTGGCGCAGCAGCTCTGCTGCGTGGCGCCTTCGTATTTCAGTTCGGAAAATTTCGCTCTCATGATCAGATTCCCATCTCTTTAAGGTAAAACTTCAGGGTTTCCAGGACGTTCGACTTCACGTTGATGAAGTTCTTGATGCCCTGAGCCTCGAGTTCGGGCGCACAGGCGGGCGCTCCGGCCACGACAAGGATCGCCTTGCCGCCGAGCAGCTCCTTGACCTTCGGTGCGGCCTCGGCGTAGTCGTCGTCCGACGCGCAGATCACGACGATCTCGGCCTTCGATTCGAGTGCGGCCTTCACGCCCTCCTCGATCGACTTGAAGAAGGTGTTGTCCTGTACGCGGATGCCGGCGCAGGCGAAGAAGTTGCACGAGAACTGGGCGCGTGCGCGGGCCATCGCCAGACTGCCGCAGGTGAGCATGAACGCCTTGGGCTGCTTGCCCGAGCGGTCCACGTGCAGGCGCATCTCCTCGAAGGCCATGGCGCCGCGGTAGGGCGAAAGCGTGTTGCCTTCGGCCTGCCGGCGCGTGACGGACTCGGCGGTGATCTCCTTCGGAGCCACCTCCGTGAAGTTGGGGAACTGGTTGGCGCCGAGCAGCGTCTGACGGCGCGTGGCGATGTTCTTGTCCTTGGCGGCGGCCGAAGCCTCCACGCGCTCCTTGATGAAGCCGGCCTTGTAAGCCTCTGCATAGCCGCCCTTCTCCTCGATTTCGAGGAAGAGCTTCCAGGCCTCGGAGGCGATCGACTGCGTGAGGTTTTCGACATAGTACGAACCGCCTGCGGGATCTACGACCTGATCGAAGTGCGATTCGTGCTTGAGCAGCAGCTCGACGTTGCGGGCGATGCGCTTCGAGAATTCGGTCGGTGTCTCGAACGAGGCGTCGAACGGCGTCACCTCCAGCGAGCGGACGCCGCCGATCACGGCCGACATGGCCTCGGTCGTGCCGCGCAGCATGTTCACGTAGGGGTCGTAAACCGTCTGGTTCCACTTCGACGTCGCGGCGTGGATCATCATTTTCCCGGCGCAGTGCTTCTCGGGGTTGTATGCCTTGACGATGTTGGCCCAGAGCATGCGGGCCGCGCGGAACTTGGCGATCTCCATGAAGTAGTTGGAGGTCACCGAGAACGAGAAGCGCAGTTTGCGGGCGGCCTCGTCCACCGTCAGCCCGGCGTCCGTCAGGCGGGCGATGTAGTCGTTGCCGGCCGAGAGGGCGAATGCCAGCTCCTCAACGATGGTCGATCCGGCGTTGGAGAAGATGTCGGCCGAAACGGTCACGACGCGGATGTGCTTGTAGGCGGCCGTCTTCCTGACGAGTGCGGCGATGCGTGCGAAGCACTTCTCGCCGTTGGGCGAGCAGAAGTCGCCCTTGGTCGAAAGACCCTTTACCAGCGGGTCGATCGCGAAGGCCACGTCGGCTTCGGCGGCCGTGCCCTCCTTTTCGAGCTTGGCGATCACCAGTTCGGCGACGTCGCCCATGCCCTTGCCGCTGAACGCCAGCGAAACGGCGGAGACGCAGATGCCGTCGAGCAACTGGTCCAGATCGGCGGCGGAGAAGCCCTCCTTCACGATCTCGAAGCCCAGCGAATCGACACCCGCATTGAGAAGTTTGAGCGCCTCGGCGTTGGCCGTCTTCGGGCACTCGACCGTCACGGTCTGGTGCACATGCCAGCGGTTGTGGGCGCGCGTACCGCGAACGTAGGGGAACTCGCCTGCCTGCGAGCCCAGGAACTTGATACCCTCGAGGTTCTCGGCGCGGTAGTAGGGGCGGACGTTGAATCCCTCTCCCGTACGCCACACCAATTTCCGCTCGTAATCGGCTCCTTTCAGATCTACTGCGATCACCTCTTCCCATTTCTCGGTCGGGACCGGCGGAAATTCGGTGAACAGCTTTTCACGTTTGGTATTTGCCATAACTATTTAGAGATTAGTAATAAGTGTAGTCGAATCCGATTTCAAATTGCATGTAAAGGTACAAAATAATTCATGAATTGTAACAAGAAATTGTTACTAAAATAACAGCATTGTCGAATATCGGTGCGCCGGGGCCGTTCCGGGGAGTCGCCGCCGGGTGGTCCGCGTATGGAAAAACAGTCCATTTATGGTCTGAATATCCTCTGGAAATGCGTTTTTCGGAAATCGCCGATTTTTGCCGGAGGAGCGGAAAACAGGGACTGTTTTCCGAAAAACGGGTGAAAAAACCGGCGATGTTCCCGAAAAACGGGGTCGTTTTTTCGAAAACGGGCGAAAAAATGAGGTGTTTTCCGAAAAAATGCGATTTTCGGAAAACAACGGATCGGGAAAAGAATTACATTTGTAGCCGAAACGGAAAGCAACCTCCTTTAAAATTCGGATCATGTCATTACTGAGATTCAAGATGGTCGATGCGGCGATCAACCACACGGCCGTCGAAGTGAAGGCTCCCGAAGGGCGTCCGTCGGATTATTTCGGCGAGAAGGTCTTCGGACGCGAGGCCATGCGCAAGTACCTCGACAAGAAAACCTATGCGGCGCTGCTCGACACGATGGAGCACCGCACGCCGCTGACGCGCGAAATCGCCGACAGCATCGCCGCCGGGATGCGCCAGTGGGCGCTGGAGCACGGCGCGGACCACTACACGCACTGGTTCCAGCCCCTGACGGGCGGTACGGCAGAGAAGCACGATGCTTTCGCCGAGCCGGACGGCTGCGGCGGCGTGCTGGAAGAGTTTTCGGGCAAGCTGCTCGTGCAGCAGGAGTCCGACGCTTCGTCGTTCCCCAACGGTGGCATCCGCAATACGTTCGAGGCCCGCGGCTATTCGGCCTGGGACCCCGCGTCGCCCGCCTTCATCGTCGATACGACGCTCTGCATCCCGACCGTCTTCATCTCCTATACGGGCGAGGCGCTCGACTACAAGGTGCCCCTGCTGCGGTCGCTGACGGCCGTGGACAAGGCCGCCACGGAGGTGTGCCGCTATTTCGACAGGAACGTGCAGAAGGTCTTCGCTTATTTGGGCTGGGAGCAGGAGTACTTCCTCGTGGACGAGAGCCTCTGGGCCGTGCGTCCCGACCTGATGCTCACGGGCCGTACGCTCATGGGGCACGAGTCGGCCAAGAACCAGCAGCTCGAGGACCACTATTTCGGGGCGATCCCGACGCGCGTGATGGCCTTCATGAAGGACCTCGAGTACGAATGCCTGAAGCTGGGCATTCCCGTGAAGACGCGTCATAACGAGGTGGCGCCCAATCAGTTCGAACTGGCTCCCGTGTACGAGGAGGCCAATCTGGCCAACGACCACAACCAACTGCTGATGACCATTATGGACAAGATCGCCCGCCGCCACCAGTTCCGCGTGCTGCTGCACGAGAAACCCTTCAAGGGGATCAACGGTTCGGGCAAGCACAACAACTGGTCGCTCGGGACCGATACGGGCGTGAACCTCTTCGGCACGGGCAAGACCGCCTCGGAGAATCTGCAGTTCATCACCTTCCTGGTGAACGCCGTGTCGGCCGTCTATAAATACAACGGACTGCTGAAGGCGTCGATCATGAGCGCCACGAACGCCCATCGTCTTGGGGCCAACGAGGCGCCTCCGGCCATCATTTCGGCCTTCCTCGGCTCGCAGGTCTCGGCCGTGCTGGAGAAGCTGGCCGCCTCGAAGGACGACGACGCCATCCGTTTCGACGCCAAGAGCATCTTCCGCATGAGCGGCATTTCGCATATCCCGACGCTGCTGCTGGACAATACGGACCGCAACCGCACGTCGCCCTTCGCCTTCACGGGCAACCGGTTCGAGTTCCGCGCCGTCGGTTCGTCGGACAACTGCGCCGAGGCGATGATCGTGCTCAATACGGCGATGGCCCACGAGCTGACGGAGTTCCGCCGGGCCGTGGATGCCAAGATCGAGGCGGGCGCGAAGAAGGAGAAGGCGATCTACGAGGTGCTCAAGCAGATGATCCACGCCTGCCGCGACATCTGTTTCGACGGCAACGGCTATTCCGAGGAGTGGAAGGCCGAGGCGGCGCGGCGCGGTCTGGACTGCGAGACCTCCACGCCGCGGATTTTCGACCGCTATCTGGACCGGGATGCCGTGCGCATGTTCGGCGACATGGGCGTGCTCTCCGAGGTGGAGCTGCAAGCCCGTACCGAGGTGAAGTGGGAAACCTATACGAAGAAGATACAGATCGAAGGCCGCGTGCTGGGCGACCTGGCGATGAACCACATCGTGCCGATCGCGTCGAAATACGAGGCGCTGCTGCTGGACAAGGTCTACAAAATGTCGCAGATTCCGGGGCTGAACGCTTCGGCCGACATCGCGCTCATCAAGAAGATCCAGGACCATACGGCCGCGATCCAGAAGCTCACGGGCGAGATGATCGACGCCCGCAAGGTCGCCAACCGGATCGAGGACCAGCGCGAGAAGGCCGTCGCCTACCACGATACGGTGGCTTCGTGCTTCGACGCGATCCGCTACCATATCGACAAGCTCGAGGAGATCGTCGATGACCAGATCTGGCCGCTGCCGAAGTACCGGGAACTGCTTTTCCTGCGGTAGCGGGGCGGATGGCGGACGGTCGGGGCGGCTCCCGGCCGCGCGTTCGTACGTCCCGGACGAACCCGGCTGCCGGTTCGTCCGGGACGTTTTGCGTCTGCCGCGGTCTGCGTGCGCCGCGCATTTCCGGGAACCCGTCCGTATCGTGCGTCGCGGGAAAATTCCGGGGCCTGCCTGAGGCGGAATACGCCGTTTTCGTTATCTTTGCGGTAATCCAATTTTTCGACCCATGACCGAATCCCCTTACCTTCCCGACCCGGGGCGTTACGACGGACGGATGCCCTACCGGCGGGCCGGACGCAGCGGGGTGCTGCTGCCGGCGCTGTCGCTCGGCCTTTGGCAGAACTTCGGGGCCGAGAGGCCCTTCACCCACTCCCGGCGTATGCTGCATTACGCCTTCGACCGGGGCATCACGCATTTCGACCTGGCCAACAACTACGGCCCTCCCTACGGTTCGGCCGAAGAGACCTTCGGCCGCGTCATGGAACGTTCGTTCCGGCCGTACCGCGACGAACTGTTCGTTTCCACCAAGGCCGGCTACGACATGTGGCCGGGACCCTACGGAAACTGGGGATCGAGGAAATACCTGACGGCGAGCCTCGACCAGAGTCTCCGGCGGATGAAGCTCGACTATGTGGACCTCTTCTATACCCACCGTTTCGATCCGCAGACGCCGCTCGAGGAGACGCTCCGGGCGCTCGTCGATGCCGTCCGTGCGGGCAAGGCGCTCTATGTCGGCATTTCGCGCTATCCGCTCGATGCCGCCCGGTTCGCTTTCCGCTATCTGGTCGAACGCGACGTGCCGTGTCTGCTGTTCCAGGACCGGTACAACCTCCTCGACCGCGAACCGGAGCGGGAGGGGCTGCTCTCCGCGGCGGCCGGGGCCGGTTCGGGATTCATCGCATTTTCGCCGCTGGCGCAGGGCTTGCTGACGGACCGGTATCTCGGCGGCGTTCCGGCCGATTCCCGGATGGCCCGTGCGGGATCGCTCGGGCGGGAGGTCCTGACCGAAGAGCTGCTGGGACGTCTCCGCGGCCTGAACGAACTGGCCGCCCGGCGCGGGCAGAGCCTTGCCGCCATGTCGCTCGCCTGGCTGCTGCACGACGAGCGGGTCAGCTCGGTGATCGTCGGGGCCAGCTCCGTGGAACAGCTCGCCGACAACCTCCGGGCTTTGGAAAGCCCCGGCTTCTCGGACGAGGAGCTCCGGCGGATCGACAACCTTTCGGCCGGAGCGGGGCGGTAAATCCGTCCCGGACCCGTGCAGCATGAATGAAAAAGCACCTCTTCTGGAAAGAAGAGGTGCTTTTTCAATAACGTATCGGCGATCGGTCAGTCCTCGTCGCGGTACATGTGCTCCACGTAGATGGCGTGCTGCATGGCCTCGCGCTTCGCCACCGAAGGCTTCGTGAAGTACTGGCGGCGGCGGAGCTCCTTCAGGACGCCCGTGCGCTCGTATTTGCGTTTGAATTTCTTCAGGGCGCGCTCGATGTTCTCGCCCTCCTTTACCGGCATGATAATCATAATGGTATGTTTTTTTGTCGTTTTGTATTCGGTTCGTTTTCGTCGTCTGACGGCTGCCGGGCGCGTATCTTCCGATGCGCTTTCCCGTTTTCGGATGCAATCTACTCGTCGGTCGTTCCGCCGGGAGACCCGAATTCCAAATAGGGAGCCAGCCTGGCTGCCTCCTCGCGGGTCAGTATGTCGTCTTCAATCAACTCTTCGGCGGTGCTCCAACCTCCTTTCAACTGTCGTACCTTCAATAATTTCCGAAGTGTCCGCGGGGCGATGTACGGATGTCTGCCCAACGTTTTCGGGTCTGCAAAGTTAATATCAATTTTCCGAATTTTGCAACTGTCGCAGGAAATTTGTTTCAAAATTTTTTCGTAGTTGCTCTCCGTGACCCCCGGAATCTCTGCGAGTTGCTCCGCACTGCGGAATCCGCCGAGCCGTTCGCGGTAGCGGATGATCCGCATGACGGTCTTCTCGCCGATGCCCGTGACCGACCGCAGCGCCGCCGAATCGGCCGTGTTCAGCTCCACGGGGCGGTCGATCGGCCGGGGCTGCCGTTCGGGAAAGATGACGTAGGGTTCGAGCGCCGCGGCCACCGAGTCGCTGACGACGTAGCAGGCGCGCAACTCCTCCATGTCGCGGATGCCGCTCAGGTCCCGCCAGCGGACGAAGGCTTCGGCCTGCCGTTTCGACAGCGCGCCGATGGCCCGCAGGTAGCGTGCGCTCACGGTGTCGATACGGAACGGCGAGGGGGCCAGCGGCTCGGGGAGGATGCGTCCCGGGCGGTACGTGCGGGGTGCGATGGCGTATCTGCGGCCTATGCGGATCCACGGCGCGAGCCGCCGGTAGAGCGAGTCGCCGATGCCGTAGCAGAGCGCCACGTCCTCGGGAATGCGGAAGACCTTGCCCGCGGCGCGGAACTTGAGCAGGCTGACGGCTTCGTATTTCGAGAGTCCCAGTCCGAGCAGCTCCTCGAAGTCTGCGGTGTTGGGATCGAACGGATGCAGTTCGACGCTGTCGCGTCGTTCCTCCATCGCCGCTTCTGCGCGGCGGGCGGCCTCCGGGTCGGCTTTGGGACGGACGAGGACGAGCGCGGCCACGAGCAGACCGGCCAGCGGCAGAAACACCGCGACGGCCCGAATTTCCCGTTCCGAGAAGAGCCTCGCCATATCCTCCTGCGGTTTACTTTCCGATGTGCCCGAGCGCCTCCTTGACCGATCCCCAGCGCAGCAGCAGCTCGCGGGCCTGCTCCTCGCCGATGCCCGCCGTTTCGGCGATCATGCGTGTTCCGCGGCCCACGAGTTTGGCGTTCGTGATCTGCATGTTCACCATCCGGTTGCCTTCGACGCGCCCGAGTTTGATCATGACGGAGGTGGAGATCATGTTGAGCATCAGCTTCTGCGCCGTGCCGGCCTTCATGCGGGTCGATCCCGTGACGAATTCGGGGCCCACGACCGCTTCGAGGGCGTATTCCGCCTCTGCGGCCACGGGCGATGCGGGATTGCAGGTGATGGCTCCGGTCAGCAGTCCGTGCCGCCGGGCCTCGCGCAGTCCTCCTACTACATAAGGCGTCGTGCCCGAGGCGGCGATGCCGATCAGTACGTCCTGCGCCGTGGGACGGAACGGTTCGAGGTCGCGCCATGCGCCTTCCGGATCGTCCTCGGCGCGTTCCACGGCCTTGCGCAGCGCGCCGTCGCCGCCGGCGATCAGGCCGATGACCAGATCGAACGGCACGCCGTAGGTCGGGGGCAGCTCCGAGGCGTCGGTCACGCCCAGCCGGCCGCTCGTCCCGGCGCCGATGTAGAACATTCTGCCGCCGTTTTTCATGCGCTCGACGATGCGCTCGACGAGCTGCTCCATCGTGGGAATGACCTTGGCGACGGCCCCGGGTACGAGACTGTCTTCGCGGTTGATTCCGGTGAGGATGTCGCGGACCGACATGTCCTGCAGGTTGTCGTATGCCGATGTCTGTTCGGTAACTCTATTTTCCATGGTGGTATTTCAAAAGTCCCTCTGCGGGCGATTCGATGATTTCCTTTACTTCGTATCCGGCGCCGGCCAGCGCTTCGCGCAACAGCTCCCCGAAATGGGCGGCGATGCCGCCGACGAACGAGACGGGCAGCCCCTTGGGATAGCGGCTCAGGTTGCGCTCGGCGAAGTCGCCGAACGAGCGGAGCACCATCCGGCGTACCTCCGGGCAGCCGATGTGGTCGAGGATGAAGGGGGCGAACGACGCCAGGAAGCGGTTGGCGAAAGGTTCGTTATAGACGCGGCGGATGATCTCCTCGTAGGTCATCCCGCACGCTTCGAGGAATTCCCCGCGCAGGGGGATGTGTTCCTTGAAGATGCCGTTCACGAGGTTGCGGCCCAGCACCGCACCCGACCCCTCGTCGCCCAGCACGTAGCCCAGCGCCGATACATTGTGGACCACCTCGCCGTCACGGCAGTGGCACGAGTTGGCGCCCGTGCCGAGGATGCAGGCGATGCCTTCGTCGCGCCCGAACAGGGCGCGTGCAGCGCCGAGCAGGTCCGACCGGACCTCGATCCGCGCCGCGCCGAAGCGGGCTTCCAGCTCGCGCCTGAGTTTCTCGTTCGAGACGGGGAAGGCGGGGCTGCATCCGGCGCTGTAGATGTGGACGGCCGACACGGGGCCGCACGGAGGGAGTGCGGCGAGCGTCTCCCGGATCTGTTCCGGCGTATGCTGGAGGGCGTTGATGCCTCGGGTGCGCACCGACGTGGTTTTTCCGCCGTCGTGGAAAAGCCACGTGCATTTGGTCGATCCGCTGTCTGCGATGATTATCATGTCTCAAAGATAGCGATATTTCGTATAAAAACGAAAAAAAATTAAGCAACTAAATTTTTTCGTTCTAAAACTACGAAAAATAGTTGCATCTTCCTGTTTTTTGATTACCTTTGTTCCCGGAAGCTATGCCGATTCTTCGGTCCGGCTTCGGAAAGGAGTAAAATAATTTAGTCCGGCGGCCGCCTGCGGCGAAGGGGAGGCGGTGCGGACGGAACGAAACCGAATGGAATCATGGAAAAACTGACCCGTCGTGAAGAGGAGCTGATGCGTTGTTTCTGGGAGCGCGGACCGTTGTTCGTGCGCGAGCTGGTGGCCATGGCCCCCGAGCCCAAGCCCCATTTCAATACGCTTTCGACCATGGTGCGCGCCCTGGAGGCCAAAGGCTACGTGGGACACACGGCCTACGGGAGCACCTACCAGTATTACCCGCTCGTGAGCGAGGCGGAATTTTCGCGTTCGACGCTCGGAAACGTTATCAGCCGCTATTTCGAAAACTCCTACCTCGGGGCCGTTTCGGCGCTGGTCGAGGAGGAGAAGATCTCGGTTGACGAGCTGCGGGAGCTGATCGAACGCATCGAAACGCAAAACCGCGGATAGCCATGTACGCGCTGTTGATATACAGCCTGAAGGTCGGGGCCTGCCTGGCGGTCTTCTACCTCTTTTTCAAGCTGCTGCTGAGCCGCGAGACATTCCACCGCCTCAACCGGGCGGTGGTGCTGGGAGCACTGCTGCTGTCGTTCGTGCTTCCGCTGTGCGTCATCACCGTTTACCGCGAGGCGCCCGTGCTGCCGGAGATCCGGCCGGCTCTGCTGGCCGCGGCTGCGGAGGATGCCGCCGGCCGCGCTGCGGAGCCCGCCTTCCCCTGGGAGCGGCTCGCCGGAGGGGTGTTTCTCCTCGGTGCCGCGGCGGTGCTGTTGCGGACCCTTTGGTCGCTGGGGTGCGTGGCGCGGCTGATCCGCAGCGGCCGCCGGGAACGGCAGACGGACGGCGTCGTGCTGGTGCGGTCGGACCGGGTCGCGGCGCCCTTCAGTTGGGGGCGTTATATCGTGCTTCCGGAGCGGGGGCGCGGCGAGGACGAGGAGGCGATCCTCATACACGAACGGGCGCATCTGAGACTGCGCCATTCGCTCGACCTGCTGGCGGCGGACCTCGCGGGATGCTTGCAGTGGTTCAATCCGGCGATGTGGCTGTTGCGGCGCGAAATCAGGGCCATCCATGAGTACGAGGCCGACGAGGCGGTGCTCGCCAGCGGCGTCGATGCCCGGAGCTATCAGTTGCTGCTGGTGCGGAAAGCCGCCGGCGGGAGGTGGTATCCGGTCGCGAACAGTTTCAATCATAGCAAACTTAAAAAACGTATTACCATGATGTTGCGCAAGAAGTCGTCGCGCTGGGCCGGAGCCCGGGCGCTGTTGCTGCTGCCCCTTGCGGGGCTCGCTCTCGGGGCTTTCGCCGAGACCGCGTATGTCTTTCCGGAAAGATACGGAGACCTGACCGGAGAAACGGGCCGGCTTCCCGGCGGGGCGGAGTCCGGGGACGTTCCCGATTCGGTGCTCCGCAGCCGGAAAAAAGGTCCCGGACCGCTGATTCTGGTGAATGGCGTCCGGGGACGGTCGCTCGACGGCATCGACCCGGGCGAGATCGCTTCGGTCACGGTGCTGAAGGATTCGCTGTCGGCGGTCCGCTACGGAGCGGATGCGGGGCAGGGGGTCGTTCTGGTCGAACTGAAGCCGGCGGCAGCGGGGCGGACGGACTCCCTGCGCACGATTTCCGCGACCGTCGTGCGGGGAACCGGCCCGGCGGCCCGGCAGGCCGTGGAAGCCGGGATGAATGCCGCCGGAGCGGGTGTCCGGATGGGCAGCGCGGGGATCGAGATCGCCGGAATGGCACTGGAGATGGCACGCGACCGCATGCCCGCCGGGGAGTACGAAAAGGCGCAGCGCGAGCTGGAGAAGGCGCGGCAGGAGCTGGACGCTTACATGCGGAGCGACGAATGGAAGGAGGCGCAGCGCGGGATTTCCGAGGCGGGGGCCTATTTCGAGAGCGACGAGTGGAAGGAGGCGCAGCGGAAACTCTCCGAGGCAGGGGCGTTTTTCCGGAGCGACGAATGGAAACGTTTGCGGAAGCGTATGGAGGAGACCGGTGCGGAAATCGGGAATTTCGACTGGGGACGGCTGCCGGACAGCCTGGAAGGCAGCCTTTGCAAAATGGATCCCGAGGAACTGGAGCGGTTGCGGTCGCGGCTCGACGGCCGGATGGAGCGGATCGTGATCCGGAACGGCCGGGGCGATGCGAACGGCCGGCTTTCGGTCTCCGGAACCGGTGCGGATCCCGTCTTTTTTCTCGACGGACGGAAAGTCACGGCCGAAACGGTGCAGAAGATGGACCCCCGGCAGATCGTCTCCGTCACCGTGCTGAAGGACGCTTCGTCGTTGGAGGAGTACGGCGAGGAGGGCCGGGGCGGCGTGGTGAAGATCGTCTCGAAGTCCGGGGAGGCGAACGAGTCCGGACTCTCGGCTCCGGCCGTGTCGGTGCGGGTTGCCCCGAAGAGGAGCGTGTTCGACTATCTGGGCGACGAGACCCTGTTCGCGGAGGGCGAGTCGTCGCGCGAGATGCTGCGTGCGATTCCCGCCGATTACCGGGTCTATATCAACGGCAAGCTCCGGGACCGTTCCGAGATCGGAGCCTATTCGCGGATCAGGAAGGTGCGCATCTACAAGAACGATGCCGCGGCGAAGCGGTACGGCGAGGCGGCGCGGGCCGGGGTCGTCGAGATTCAGGCGCGCAGATAGGGAAGCGGGAACCGTAAGCGGTTCGAAATAAAAAGTTCGGAAGAGGTGCGGGGCCGCAGCGTTGCGGCTCCGCCTTCGTTTTCCGGTACGGCTATTCGAATCCGACGATCTCGGGCCGTGTCGGGCGGTAGCGGTACTGCTCCAGCCGCGTGCTGTTCGAGATGCGGAAGAAGTCGCTTTCGACCAGGCCCGGTTTGCCGAGGGCGAGGCCCAGCCGGATCTGGATCGTGTTGAAAACGAGCCGTTCGTTGCGCAGCCGCACTCCGAGGCCGAACGAGGTGTAGAACTCGTTCTTGAAGATGTTGGGCGAGTAGCCGAGCAGTCCGAAATCGGCGAATCCGAACAGGGCGATGCGGAATCCCAGCGGCTGATAGGGGGTGAAAATGACGGTTTCCGTGTTGAGAATCATGCGGTTGGTTCCCGTGATATGCTCCTTGAGCGCCTGCAATCCGTTCACGTGGGTGAAGCGGATGCTTTCGTCGTTGCCCTGCAGGCGGTTCCACCCCTGCGTGTAGTTGAAGGCGAGGAACTGCCGGATGCGGCTGCGGCGGACCATGAACAGGTTGGAGAACCACCTCAGGTCGATGTCCACGGCGCTGCGTCTCCACATGCCGCTCGCGAGGTCGATGTAGCTGCCGAGCGTGAAGCCGCCCATGATGTATCCCATCGTGCGGAATCCGCCCGCCTCGAACGAGAGACCGAGGTACATGGCGTCGTCGAACTCGCCCCAGGAGTATCCGCCGACGGCCTCGGCCTTGTATCCCGAGGCGAGGTACTCGCGTGCGCCGAATCCGTAGATCATGTTGGCCGTGTAGAACCGCTCGCGGTAGAGACCCGTGCCGAGCAGCAGGACGTCCTGGTCGTGCAGCGCGGGGTTGTAGTCGGCGCGGACGGGCGGGCGGCGGCTGAACCGGCGGTAGTTGTAGCGTCCCGTGAGGTAGAGGCTCGAACGGATGCCGGGCAGGTAGTGCGAGTAGCCTCCCCAGGCGTCGAGGTTGCGCTCCTTGACGAGCAGCGACGTGTCCGTCTCGATCATGTAGCGTTTGGCCTTGTTGTCGCTGTAGGTGAGGCCCAGTTCGTAGTCCGTGCGTTTGAGGAACTCCTTGCGCATTCCCAGTTCGAGCGTCGAGTTGTAGAAGTCGCGTCCGGCGGCGAATTCGGCGGTGTAGAAGGTTCCCAGCAGGTTCGGGATTTCGTATTCGAACATGTTGCCGCCGTAGGAGAAGTCCGAACGGCTGAAGTTGGTCATGAATTTCAGACTGTTGCCCGTGCCGAGAATGTTGGCGTCGGAGAGCCCGACCATCGTCCGCCCTTCGGAGTGCAGGGCGCCGTCGGCCGAAATGGTCCAACTGTCGCGTGTCGTGATGAGGAGATTGACGCGCGTGGTGTCCAGCGAGTCGGGCAGCACGGCTATGTCCACGTCGGCGATGTAGCTGCGCGAGCGCAGCAGTTGTTTGTTCCGCACGACGAGCTGCGGATCGAATCGGTCGCCCGGGCCGAAGAGCAGGTCGCGCCGGATCACCCGGTCGCGCGTCAGGTAGTGGAGTTTGTTGCTCGTGCGTTCCAGCCAGTTGCCGCCGTTGTCGAACACCTGCCGCCGTTCGATGGTGATGTCGCCGATCGTCTTGCCTGCGTAGGGGGCCAGCAGCAAGCTCTCGTCGGTGACGCGGCCGTTCGAGGTGGTGTCCAGCACGGGCCGCACGAAAAGCATCTTGTAGAGCAGGCGCGGCACGCGGCGGCGTTCGGTTTTCGAACGGATGCTGTCGTAGAGACGGGCGTTGCGCGCGGCGGCCCGGGGATTGGCGATGCGGGCGCTGTCGGGCGTGAAGCGGTCCGGTGTGTGGGTGCGTACCGTGTCCGGGACGGTCCGTTTCGGAGAGCGCATGCCGGGACCCGCGACGCGGGCGAAAGAGGCGGACGCCGCTGCCGAGAGCAGCAGGAGAATTATGCAGAACCGGACGTACATCGGTTCAAAGATAACGCATTTTTCGTCAAAAACGTATAAAATGCGGAACAAGCCGCCGTCCGGATCCGGACAGCGGCTCCCCTGCGGGGATTGTTCTGCCGCTGTCCGCAGCCGCCGTGTCTTTTTCCTCGTGCGTTTTCCGGAACGGCGTTCCGAATAGGCGTCCCGGGGCTCTTTTCTGAGCATGCGGCGGTCCGGGCCTCGGGAGGTCAGAAAGGGTGCGCCCCTGCGAATCTCGATTCGCAGGGGCGCACCGTGAATGCGGGCCTTTACGGCCGGGACGGTCACTTGCGGCCTTCTTTGGCCTCGATGCACTCCGTGGCGTGGGGGACCTTCATCAGCCGCTCTTTCGGAATGAGCTTCCCGGTGGTCTTGCAGATGCCGTAGGTCTTGTTCTCGATGCGGACGAGCGCCATTTCGAGGTTGCGGATGAACTTCATCTGGTGTGCCGCCAGACGTCCGCTCTCCTCCTTCGAAAGTGTCGCGGCGCCCTCTTCGAGCACCTTGAACGTCGGGGAGGTGTCCTCCGTGTCGTTGTCGGCCGTATGCGTGATAGTGGCGCGCAGCAGCTCGTAGTCCGCACGCGCACTTTCGAGCTTCTTCAGGATCAGCTGCTTGAACTCCTCGAGCTCGGCGTCGCTGTACCGTGTTCTTTCGTCTGCCATAATCGTTTCGCTTTAGGGTTTATGTAAAATTAAGCAAATATTCCGAATCCGCCAAATTTTACATGTACAATCTCTCGGGCGTCAGATCCGCGTCACGGCGATCTGCAACGGTTCGTCGTCGATTTCCGATTCGACGACCGTCTCTCCGGCGGGCGCTTCGGCCGTCCGCACCTCGACGGCGAGGGTCTGCGCGGCGATGTAGTCCGCGAAGCGGGCGATACCCTCCGCCACGCACGGCTTCCGTTCGATCTCCACGCGTATCCTGTCCGTCACCTCGAATCCCGACTCCTTGCGGATATTCTGGATGCGGTTTATCAATTCGCGTGCCACGCCTTCGGCCTTCAGTTCGTCGGTCACGGTGATGTCGAGGGCCACGGTGAGCTTGCCCTCCGACGCCACGAGCCATCCGGGCATGTCCTCCGAGGTGATTTCGAAATCGGCGGGCGTCACGGTGATGCGCTCCCCGCCGAGGTCGAGCACCGTCTCCGGCGCGGCCTCGATCTGTGCGATGCGCTCCTGCGAGAACTCCGCGGTCAGGGCGGCGATCTGCTTCATGTATTTGCCGTAGCGCGGGCCGAGGGTCTTGAAGTTGGGCTTGATGCGCTTGGTGATGACGCCCGTCGTGTCCTCGATTAGCTGCACCTGCTTGACGTTCACTTCGCCCATGATGAGATTCTTCACCGCGGCGATATGCTCCGCCGTCACGGGGTCGAGGACCGGAATGAGAATCTTCGTGAGCGGCTGGCGCACCTTGATCGACACCTTGCGGCGCAGGGCCAGCACCATCGACGAGACCTTCTGCGCCAAAGCCATCATGTCCTCCAGCCGGGCGTCAATCAGCCCCTCGTCGGCCTTCGGGAAGGCGGCCAGGTGCACCGACTCGTCCGTGTGGCGGCCGCTCACGGCGTTGAGGTCCGTGAAGATGCGGTCGGAGATGAACGGCGCGAAGGGGGCCGAGAGCATCGCCACGGTCTCCAGACAGGTGTAGAGCGTCTGGTAGGCGGCGAGTTTGTCCTCCGACATGCCGCCGCCCCAGAAGCGCTTGCGGTTCAGGCGCACGTACCAGTTCGAGAGGTTTTCGCCCACGAACTCCTGGATGGCGCGGGCCGCGGGGGTCGGGTCGTAGGACTCGAGGCTCTCCGTGACGTCGCGCACGAGGGTGTTGAGCAGCGAGACGATCCAGCGGTCGATCTCGGGGCGGCGCTCCATCGGAATCTCCGCCTCGCGGCCCGTGAAGCCGTCCACGTTGGCGTAGAGCGCGAAGAAGGAGTAGGTGTTGTAGAGCGTGCCGAAGAACTTGCGGCGCACCTCGTCCACGCCGTCGCGGTCGAACTTGAGGTTGTCCCACGGCTGCGAGTTGGAGATCATGTACCAGCGCGTGGCGTCCGGACCGTAGGTCGAGAGCACCTCGAACGGATCGACGGCGTTGCCCAGCCGTTTCGACATCTTGTTGCCGTTCTTGTCGAGCACCAGACCGTTCGAGATGATGTTTTTGAAAGCCACCGAGTCGAAGAGCATCGTGGCGATGGCGTGCAGCGTGAAGAACCAGCCGCGCGTCTGATCGACGCCCTCGGCGATGAAGTCGGCGGGGTAGATCTCGCCGAAGTCGGCCTCGTGTTCGAACGGATAGTGCACCTGCGCGTAGGGCATGGCGCCCGAGTCGAACCATACGTCGATGAGGTCCGGTTCGCGGCGCATCGGCTCGCCCTTCGACGACGTGAGCACGATCGAATCCACATAGGGGCGGTGCAGGTCGATGTTCTTCGTCGAATAGTTCTCCTCCGACATGTCGCCGACGCGGAAATTCCGGTAGGGGTTCTCGGTCATCAGCCCTGCCGCCACGGATTTTTCGATTTCGGCGACGAGCTCCCCGACCGAACCGATGCACTTCACCTCCGAACGGTCCTCCGTGGCCCAGATCGGCAGCGGCGTGCCCCAGAACCGCGAGCGCGAGAGGTTCCAGTCGTTGAGATTCTCGAGCCACTTGCCGAAGCGTCCCGTGCCGGTCGATTCGGGCTTCCAGCGGATCGTGCGGTTCAGCTCGATCATCCGCTCCTTGAGCGCCGTGGTGCGGATGAACCACGAGTCGAGCGGGTAGTAGAGCACCGGCTTGTCCGTGCGCCAGCAGTGGGGGTAGTTGTGGACGTGCTTCTCGATCCTGAACGCCTGTCCCGCGGCCTTCATCTTCATGCAGATATAGATGTCGAGCGTCTCTGCCGCGGCGGCGGCCTTCTCGTCGTACCGGCCCTCCACGGTGAACTGCGGGTCGTAGGCGTTCTTCACCCAGCGGCCTTCGTACTCCCTGTATGCTTCGACGTCCACGCACTCGCGGACGAAGCGCTCGTCCAGCTCTTCGAGCCGGTAGAACCGGCCCTGGAGGTCCACCATCGGGCGCGTCTCGCCCTTTTTGTTTATCATGAAGAGCGACGGAATGCCCGCAGCACGCGCCACGAAGGCGTCGTCGGCGCCGAACGTCGGGGCGATATGCACGATACCCGTACCGTCCTCCACGGTGACGTAGTCGCCCAGAATGACGCGGAACGCCTTCTGCGAGGCGTCGTGCCACATTCCCTCGGCGTCCGTCTCGACGGGCTTGACCCACGGCAGCAACTGTTCGTACTCCATGCCTTCCAGCTCGGGACCCTTGTATTCGCCCGCGATTTCGAACGGAACGAGCTTGTCGCCCGGCTTGTATGCGTCGAGCGCGAGCCCTTCGGCCTTCTTGTTGAAATGGGCGTAGAGCAGCGCCTTGGCCAGCACGACGGTCATCTTCTCGCCCGTGTAGGCGTTCCACGTGCGCACGGCCACGTAATCGAATTTCGGACCCACGCAGAGGGCCGTGTTCGACGGCAGGGTCCACGGCGTGGTGGTCCAGGCGAGGAAGTAGGGCGTGCCCCAGCCCTCCATTCCGGGCTTGGGGTGCTTGATGCGGAACTGTCCCACCACGGTGGTGTCCTTCACGTCGCGGTAGCAGCCCGGCTGGTTCAGCTCGTGGGTCGAGAGCCCCGTGCCGGCGGCCGGCGAATAGGGCTGGATGGTGTAGCCCTTGTAGAGCAGCCCCTTGTCGAAGAGCTGCTTGAGCAGCCACCACAGCGTCTCGATGTACTTGTTGTCGTAGGTGATGTAGGGATCGTCCATATTGACCCAGTAGCCCATCTTGCGCGTGAGCTGCTCCCACATGCCCGTGAACTCCATCACCGCCTCGCGGCAGGCGCGGTTGTACTCCTCGATCGAGATCGTCTTGCCGATATCCTCCTTCGTGATGCCGAGCTTCTTCTCCACGCCCAGCTCCACGGGCAGCCCGTGGGTGTCCCAGCCCGCCTTGCGGTGCACCAGGTAGCCCTGCTGGGTCTTGTAGCGGCAGAAGACGTCCTTGATCGTGCGGGCCATGACGTGATGGATGCCCGGCTGGCCGTTGGCCGAAGGGGGACCCTCGTAGAATACGAACGTCGGACGGCCCTCGCGGGTCGAGATGCTTTTGTGGAATGTGTCGCGGGCGTCCCACTCGCTCAGGACATCGGCGGCCAGACCGGCCAGGTCGAGCCCTTTGTACTCCTTGAACTTCATATCGGTAAGCTGTTTCTTCGCTAATTTTCTGACAACTTGCAAAGATATAAAAAAGATTTGAAAAGCCCGCAATCTTCCCGCGATTCCCCGTGACGGGGCCGCAGCCGGAGCTTTCCGGGGATGCCTGCGGCGGATGCGCGCGCCCTTCCGGGGCCGCCGTCCGGCTTCGGGGGACGACGGACGGAACCGGGGCCGTCGTCCGGTCTTTGCCGGTTTTGTCCGGCTTTCGCTCTTCGGTGCGGGCGCCGTCAGTCGAACGACTGCATTTCGATCAGTTTGGCGTAGATGCCGCCGCGGGCCATCAGCTCGTTGTGCGTGCCCTGTTCGGCGATGCGCCCGTGATCCACGACGATGATCTTGTCGGCGTTGTGGATCGTCGAGAGGCGGTGCGCGATGACCACCGACGTCCGCCCTTCGAGCAGCTTGTTGAGGGCCTCCTGCACGAGCTTCTCGCTTTCGGTGTCGAGCGCCGAGGTGGCCTCGTCGAGGATCAGGATGTCGGGATTCTTCAGCACCGCCCGGGCGATCGAGAGGCGCTGGCGCTGGCCTCCGGAGAGCTTCACGCCCCGGTCGCCGATGTTCGTCGAGTAGCCTTCGGCGCATTCGCGGATGAATTGGTCGGCGTTGGCGATCCGTGCCGCCTCGACGATCTCCTCGTGCGTGGCGCCGGGCTTTCCCATGGCGATGTTGCTCTCGATCGTGTCGTTGAACAGAACGGTGTCCTGCGCCACGACGCTCATGTGGGCGCGCAGGCTCTCCTGCGTGTAGTCGCGCAGCGGGATGCCGTCGATGGCGATTTCGCCCGACGCAGGGTCGTAGAAGCGGGGCAGCAGCTCGCTCAGGGTCGATTTTCCGCCGCCCGACGGACCGACGAGCGCCACGGTCTCCCCGCGGCGGATTTCGAACGAGATGCCGTCGATCACCTCGCGCTGCCCGTCGTAGGAGAAGTGCACGTCGCGGAACTCGATCTTCTCCCGCAGCCCCTTCAGCTCCCGGGCGCCGGGCCTGTCCTCGATTTCGGGCCGGGTGTCGATCACCGAGAAGATGCGCTCTCCGGCGGCGATTCCCTGGTTGATGTTGGCGAACTGGTCGATGAAGGTGCGCACGGGGCGCGTGATCTGGGAGAAGATGGCCACGAAGGCGATGAATCCGCCCGGGTCGAGCGATCCCTTCGTGACGAGCGACCCGCCGAAGACGAGGATCACGCCCACGGCCGTGATGCCCAGGAATTCGCTCATCGGGGAGGCGAGCTGCTGACGGCGCGCCATCGAGAGCGTCAGGCGCGCCAGGTCGGCGCTGATCTCGAAGAATTTCCGCTTGACGTACCGCGTGGCGTTGTAGCTCTTGATGACCTTGATGCCGGCGAGCGATTCCTCGAGCGTCGAGACCATTTCGCCCATGCGGTGCTGGTTGGTGCGCGCCGGGTGGCGGAGCCGCTTGACGATCGAGCCGATGATGAGCGCCACGACCGGCAGGAAGAGGATCGAGAAGATCGACAGTTCCCACGAGATGGCCACCATCATGACGATGTACCCCACGATGAGGAACGGCTCGCGGAACGAGACTTGCAGCGTGTTGGTGATGCAGAACTGCACGACGCCTATGTCCGAGGTGATCTTCGAGATGATGTCGCCCTTGCGCTGCTCGCTGAAATAGCCGACGTTCATGTCCATCACGCGCGAAAACATTTCGTTGCGCATCCGCTGGAGCGTCCGGGCGCGCATGGTCTCGATCGTCCACGAACCCAGGTAGCGGAACAGATTGCTCAGGAAGCTGATGACGACGGCCACGACGGCCAGCAGCAGCAGCACGTTGCGCGGGTCGTAGGCATCGAACAGGTGCGAATAGGCGTAGTTGAACAGCACGTTCAGGTAGTCGCCGTCGAGGCGCAGGGGCGGCAGCTTTTCGACGTACTCGGGCGTGAACCCGTCGTCGAACATCGTGTTCAGGATCGGAATGATGAGACCGAATGTCAGGGTGTTGAACAGGGCGTAGAGCAGCGAGAAGATTCCGTAGGGAATGGCGTATCGTTTGATCGGCCGGGCGAATCCCAGCAGCCGCATGTAGGTTTTGAACATTCGGAGCGTCGGATTTGTGGTTGCGCAATAATCGGCGCAAAGATAGGAAAATAAACTCGAAAACCGAGAAAAAGGCGAAATTTCGGCGAATTGTGCCGCCGGGACGGACATCCTCCGCTCCGGCCGGATGCACAGGCCCCGTCCGCCGGTTCCGTTCACAGCTCCCTGTCCGCGGTTCCCGTCCGGGACTCTTTCTGCCGGCGGCTCCTTTCCTTCCGGTCAGCGGCCTTCGGCCTCGTAGCCCGTGTCCTCGATCCGGTGCGCGGCGTCGTTGGCCGCGGCGACGGCCAGGAAGTCGCAGCGGTTGTTCTCCACCGTCTCGGCGTGCCCCTTGACCCAGACGAAACGGACGTGGTGACGCCGGTATGCCCGCAGGAACCGCCTCCAGAGGTCGGGATTCTTCTTTCCCGCGAATCCCTTCTTCTCCCAGCCGAAGACCCACCCCTTCGTAACGGCGTCCACGACGTACTTCGAATCGGAGTAGATCACCACTTCCGATCCGTCGAACCGGAGCGCCTCGAGCGCCGCGCAGACGCCCGTGAGCTCCATGCGGTTGTTGGTCGTCAGGCGGTAACCCTGCGACAGCTCCTTGCGGTGCGGTCCTGCGAGGAGCACCGCGCCGTAACCTCCCGGCCCGGGGTTTCCGAGGGCCGAGCCGTCCGTATAGATCGTGATCGCTGGCAAATTCTCTCGTGCTGTGCGTATGCCGTCCGCTCGCCGGTTTCCGGGACGTTCGGCGGTTTGTGTCTTGTGTCGCGGCATGCCGCCGCGTCCGCTGCGGGGGCCCGTTCCGAAGCGCCCGTCCCGAAACGGGTGCTTCGGGACGGACCGTTTTTTTCAGGCGAGCGCCTCCAGTTGTTCGCGGATCGCCGCGATCTTCGCCTCGGCGTCGGCCTGCTTGGCGCGTTCGTTGGCGACGACCTTCTCGGGCGCCGACTGCACGAAGCGCTCGTTCGAGAGCTTCTTCATCACCGATGCGAGGAATCCCTCGTAGTATTCGAGGTCGCGGCGCAGCTTCGCGCGTTCGGCCTCGGCGTCGATCCGGCCCTCCATCGGGACGAAGTACTGCGTCGTCTTGACGAGGAACGCCGCGGCCGCGGGATCCTTCTCCGCGACGGTTTCGATGGCCGAAAGGTTGGCCAGTTTCCGCATGACGGGGGCGTATTCCGCCGGGTAGTTCCCGTCGGCGATGACGTGCAGCGCGAGCGCCTCCTTCTGCGGCAGGTTCTTCTGGTTGCGGATGTTGCGCACCGCCGACACGACCTCCTTCGCCAGCTCGAAGCGGGCGAGCGTCTCCGGCCGTTCGGCGCACGGCTCCGGCATCGGTGCCACGCAGATCGACTCCCCTTCGGCGCGCGGGGCGAGCGCCTGCCAGATCTCCTCCGTGACGAACGGCATGAAGGGGTGCAGCAGGCGCATCAGCGCATCGAAGTATCCCTTCGTGGCCTCCATCGTCCGCGGGTCGGTCGGCTGCCCGTAGGCGGGCTTCACCGTTTCGAGGTACAGGCCGCTGAAGTCGTCCCAGAAGAGGCGGTACGCCTCCTTGAAAGCCTCCGAGATGCGGTAGGACCGGAAATCCTCGGCGATCTGGCGCAGCGAGCGGCCCATCGCCTGGTCGAACCACTCCACGGCCAGGCGGTCGTTCTCGCTCTGCGCCGCGGCGGCGTCCGTCGTCCAGCCGTTCACCAGCCGGTAGGCGTTCCATATCTTGTTGCCGAAGTTGCGGCCCTGCTCGCAGAGCGCCTCGTCGAACATCACGTCGTTGCCCGCCGACGAGGAGATGAGCATGGCCATGCGCACGCCGTCGGCGCCGTATTGGGCAATCAGGTCCAGCGGATCGGGCGAGTTGCCCAACTGCTTGGACATCTTGCGGCCGATCTTGTCGCGCACGATGCCCGTGAAATAGACGTTTTCGAAGGGCTTCTCCTGCCGGTATTCGTAGCCGGCCATGATCATCCGCGCCACCCAGAAGAAGATGATGTCCGGGCCGGTCACCAGATCGTCGGTGGGGTAGTAGTAGCGGATTTCCCTGTTGCCGGGGTTGCGGATGCCGTCGAACACGGAGATTGGCCAGAGCCACGACGAGAACCACGTGTCGAGCACGTCCTCGTCCTGCCGGAGATCGGCCGCTTTCAGCGAGGCGTCGCCCGTCTTCGCGCGGGCCTTCTCCAGCGCCTCCTCGGCCGTCGGGGCCACCACGAAGCCGCCCTTCGGAAGGTAATAGGCCGGGATGCGCTGTCCCCACCACAACTGGCGCGAGATGCACCAGTCCTTGATGTTCTCCATCCAGTGCCGGTAGGTATTCTTGTATTTCTCGGGCACGAAGCGGATCGCGTCCTCCATGACGGCTTTCGTCGCCGGACCGGCCAGCTCGCCCATCGAGAGGAACCACTGCATCGAGAGTTTCGGTTCGATGGCCACGCCCGTGCGCTCCGAGTAGCCCACGTTGTTGGTGTACTCCTCGGTTTTTTCGAGCAGCCCCGCTCCGGCGAGGTCCTTTTCGATCTGCCTGCGCACGTCGAAGCGGTCCTGACCCGCGTACATGCCCACCTTGTCGTTGATCGTGCCGTCGTCGTTAAATATGTCGATGGTCTCCAGGCCGTACTTCTCGCCCAGCATGTAGTCGTTCACGTCGTGCGCCGGGGTCACCTTCAGCGCGCCCGTGCCGAACTCGATGTCCACGTATTCGTCGCGGATCACCGGGATCGAACGGCCCACCAGCGGCACGACGACGCGTGCGTCGGCCGGCAGCCATGCGTAGCGCGGGTCGCCGGGATTGACGCACAGGGCCGTGTCGCCCAGGATCGTTTCGGGGCGTGTCGTGGCGACGACGATCGTCCGGTCCGTGCCCTCGACCTTGTAGCGCAGGTAGTAGAGCTTGCCGTGCGACTCCTTGAAGACGACCTCCTCGTCCGACAGGGCGGTCTGCGCCGCGGGGTCCCAGTTCACCATCCGCACGCCGCGGTAGATCTTCCCCTTGTCGTAGAGGTCGCAGAAGACGCGGATGACGCTCTCGGTGCGCGTCTCGTCCATCGTGAAGCACGTGCGCTCCCAGTCGCACGAGGCGCCCAGCCTGCGCAGTTGCTTGAGGATCACGCCGCCGTACTTCTCCTTCCACTCCCAGGCGTAGCGGAGGAACTCCTCGCGCGTGAGCTGCGACTTCTCGATGCCCCGTTCGCGGAGCATCGCCACGACCTTGGCCTCCGTGGCGATCGACGCGTGGTCCATGCCGGGGACCCAGCAGGCGTTCCTGCCCGACATGCGGGCGCGGCGCACCAGCACGTCCTGCAACGTGTTGTTGAGCATGTGCCCCATGTGGAGCATGCCCGTCACGTTGGGGGGCGGAATGACGATCGTATAGGGTTCGCGCTGATCGGGTTCCGAGTGGAACAGGCGGTGTCCGGTCCAGTAGTCGTACCATTTGCTCTCGATCTCGCGGGGCGAATATTTGTCTGCGATTTGCATAGTGCAACAGGGTTTTGCTTGAGTTTTCAGGATGGCAAAGTTATTAACAATCTGCCAAACTTAAAATAAAATCCGTGAAAAATCGTTACCTTTGCACCATTATATCAAAGTAAACTATGAGTAAAAAAGATAAAATCGAAACCATCGAGGCGGACGACGCGAACCTCGTGCCCGAATTGCTGGACGGAAAACACCGCGTGATCCCGATCGTGACGGGCGGCGACGAGACCGTCGAGCAGGTCGAGGTTCCGGAGATCATCCCCATTCTGACGCTGCGTTCGTCGGTGCTCTTCCCCGGCGCGATCACCCCGATCACGGTCGGGCGCGACAAGAGCATCTCGCTCGTGCGCGCCGTGAATGCCGAAGGCGGCATCCTGGGCGCCGTGCTGCAGCGCGAGAGCGAAGTCGAAGACCCCTCGCCGGACGACATGTACAAGGTCGGAACGGCGGCGCGCATCATCAAGATACTCGAAATGCCCAACGGCAACCTGACGGTGATCCTGAACGGGCTGGAAAAGATCGAGATCACGGAGTACGTGACCACGGAGCCTTACTTCAAGGCCCGCGTCATGGCGCTGCGCGATTCGACGCCCGATCTGAAGAGCATCGAGTTCGAGGCCCTCGTGGACTCGATCCGCGACGTGGCGCTGGGGATCATCAACGTCTCGCCGACGATGCCCAAGGAGGCGGCCTTCGCCATCAAGAACATCGACTCCAAGCGCGGCATCATCAACTTCATCTGTTCGAACATGGAGCTGACCGACGAGGACCGCCAGTCGCTGCTGGAGGCTCCCGGCCTGCTGGCCCGCGCCCGCAAGCTGCTCGAGATACTGATCCGCGAACAGCAGCTCGCCGAGCTGAAGAACCAGATTCAGGAGCGCGTCAAGCAGGAGATCGACAAGCAGCAGCGCGACTACTACCTCCAGCAGCAGATGCGCACGATCCAGGACGAGCTGGGCGACGGCGCCGACGCCGACATCGAGAGGATGCGCGAGGAGGCCAGGAAGAAGAACTGGCCCAAGGAGGTGGGCGAGACCTTCGAGAAGGAGTTGCAGAAGGTCGAGCGGCTGAATCCCGCCGTGGCCGAGTATTCGGTGCAGATGACCTACCTCCAACTGCTGCTGGAGCTGCCGTGGAACGACGTGACGCAGGACAACCTCGACCTGAAGTGCGCCCGCGAACAGTTGGACCGCGACCACTTCGGGCTGGACGAGGTGAAGGAGCGCCTGCTGGAGCATCTGGCCGTCATCAAGCTCAAGGGCGACCTGAAATCCCCCATCCTCTGCCTCTACGGCCCTCCGGGCGTGGGCAAGACCTCGCTCGGAAAGTCCGTGGCCGCGGCGCTGGGCCGCAAGTTCGGCCGCATCTCGCTGGGCGGCCTGCACGACGAGTCGGAGATACGCGGACACCGCCGCACCTACATCGGCGCCATGCCGGGCCGCATCATTCAGACCATCAAGCGCTGCGGGTCGTCCAATCCGGTCATTATCCTCGACGAGGTGGACAAGGTGACGGTCTCGAACCACGGCGATCCGTCGAGCGCGCTCCTGGAGGTGCTCGACCCGGAGCAGAACACCACCTTCCACGACAACTACATCGACATGGAGTACGACCTGTCGAAGGTGCTCTTCATCGCCACGGCCAACAACGTGGGCAACATCGCCCCGGCGCTGCGCGACCGCATGGAGATGATAAACATCCCGGGTTACCTGCTCGAGGAGAAGGTGCGCATCGCCCTGGACCACCTGCTGCCCAAGCAGCGTGAGGCCCACGGCATCAAGGAGGGCGAGCTCGTGATGACTCCCGCTGTGGTCGAGCACGTCATCGCCTCCTACACGCGCGAGGCCGGCGTGCGCTCGCTCGACAAGCTGCTGGCGAAGATCGCCCGCGCCCGCGCCAAGCAGATCGCCTTCGACGAGGCGTTCGCCCCCGAGATCGGGGAGAAGGACGTGGAGCGGATTCTCGGCATGCCCAAGTTCCTCCGCGAACAGTACGAGGTGGGCGGCATGACGGGCGTCGTGACGGGCCTGGCCTGGACCGAGGTGGGCGGCGACATCCTCTATATCGAGTCGGTGCTGACGCCCGGCAAGGGCAAGGTGAGCCTCACGGGCAACCTGGGCGCCGTGATGAAGGAGTCGGCGACGATCGCCCACGAGTGGGTGATGGCCCACCACGAGGAGCTGGGCATCGATCCCGAGGCGTTCGAGAAGAACGACATCAACATCCACGTTCCCGAGGGAGCGATTCCGAAGGACGGCCCCTCGGCCGGCATCACGATGGTCACGTCGATCGTTTCGACCTACACGGGCCGTAAGGTGAAGGAGCGGATCGCCATGACGGGCGAGACGACCCTCCGCGGACGGGTGATGCCCGTGGGCGGGGTGAAGGAGAAGATTCTCGCGGCCAAGCGCGCCGGCATCACCGAGCTGATCCTCTCGGAGGAGAACCGCAAGGACATCGCCGAGATCAAGCCCGAATACGTCGAGGGCCTCACGTTCCACTACGTGCGGACCAACGACGAGGTGCTGCGTCTGGCGCTGGAGTAACACGACCGACCGAACCGTGAGCGCCATGTTCCGTATCCGTCCGGCCCTCGTGTCCGACATCCCCGCGATGCGGCTGCTGTTCCGCGAAACGGTGCTCTCCGTCAATCGGCGGGACTATACGGCCGAAGAGGTCGCCGACTGGGTGTCGTGCGGCGAAGGGGAGACGCGCTGGCGGGAGTTGTTCGCCCGGCAGCGTTGCTTCGTGGCCGAGGATGCGCGAGGGAAGATGACGGGATTCGCCTCCGCGGACGGAGAGGGGTATATGCACATGCTCTTCGTTCACAAGGATTTCCAGCGGTGCGGAGTGGCCACGGCGCTCTATGCCGCCGTCGAACGGTTCGCCCGGGAGGCGGGGGCCGTGCGGATCGCGTCGGAGGTCAGCGAAACGGCCCGGGGATTCTTCGAGCGGCAGGGCTTCCGGGTGGATGCGAAGCAGCGGCGGCGGGCCCGCCGTCTGGAGCTGACGAATTACAGGATGAGCAAAGCGCTGGAGCCCTTCTGCGGTTCCGGCGAAACGAACGAACTGCATATATTATGAATATCGAAGAGTTCCGGAACTTCTGCCTCTCCCTGCCGGGTGCGCACGACGACTTTCCTTTCGGAAAGGCGTCGTCGGACTACGACCGCAATCTGCTCGTGTTTTACGTGGCGGACAAGTGGTTCTGCTTCGTGAATGCCGAGGCGTTCGATTTCTGCACGCTGCGGTGCGCCCCGGAGGAGATCGGGGCCCTGCGCGAACGCTACGAGGGCGTCGGCCCCGGGTGGCACATGGACAAGCGGCATTGGATCAGCGTGCGTTTCGACAGCGACGTGCCCGACGGCGTGCTGCTGGAGATGGTGCGCAAATCGTATGAACTCGCGGAGGCGAAGCTGACGAAACGGCAGCGGAGCGCCCTCGCGGAACGGATAGAGCCATGAAATTCATCGCAATCATCCCGGCGCGCTACGCCTCGACGCGCTTTCCCGGGAAGCCGCTGGCCCTGCTGGGCGGCAAACCCGTCATCCGGCGGGTTTACGAACAGGTAGCAGGGGTGCTGGACGACGTGGCGGTGGCCACGGACGACGAGCGCATCCGCGAGGCGGTGCTCGCCTTCGGCGGGCGGGTGGTGATGACCTCCCCCGACCATAGGAGCGGCACGGACCGCTGCCGGGAGGCTTACGACCGGATCGGCGGGGCGTTCGACGCGGTGGTGAACGTGCAGGGCGACGAGCCCTTCGTCCGTGCTTCGCAGCTCGAGACCCTGATGCGCTGCTTCGACGACCCCGGGACCGACATCGCCACGCTCGTCAGGCCCTTCGCGCCCGAAGACGGATTCGCTGCGCTGGAGAATCCCAATTCGCCGAAGGTGGTGCTCGACGCGCATTCGCGGGCGCTCTATTTCTCGCGGTCGGTGGTTCCCTACCTGCGCGGCGTGCCGCGCGAGGAGTGGCTCGCGCGGCATACGTTTTACAAGCACATCGGAATCTACGCCTTCCGCACCGAGGCGCTGCGGGCCGTGACGGCGCTGCCGCCTTCGCCGCTCGAAGGGGCCGAGTCGCTCGAACAGTTGCGCTGGCTGGAGAACGGCTTCCGGATCGGCGTGGGGGTGAGCGACGCCGAGACCGTCGGGATCGACACGCCCGGAGATCTGGTGCGCGCCGAGGCTTTTTTGAAACAGTTCGAATGACAGACCCGGCGGATCCCGCCGCCGCATCGTCCCTGCGATGCGCGGGGAGGCGATAGGGGGGGGAGCCGGACAAAACATTGAAATATCCATGAATCCGAAATTCATCGCAGGACCCTGCGTCATCGAATCGGCCGAACTGCTGGACGCGGTGGCCGAGCGGCTCGTCGCGATCAACCGCCGGCTGGGGACGGAGATCGTCTTCAAGGCGTCGTTCGACAAGGCCAACCGCACCTCGATCGCCTCGTTCCGCGGCCCGGGGATCGACAGGGGGCTGCGGATGCTCGCCGACGTGCGGGCCAAATGGGGGCTGAAGCTGCTGACCGACATCCACGAGGCGTGGCAGGCCGCGCCCGCGGGCGAGGTGGTGGACGTGATCCAGATTCCGGCGTTCCTCTGCCGCCAGACCGATCTGCTCGTCGCGGCGGCGAAGACCGGCCGCACGGTGAATGTCAAGAAGGCGCAGTTCCTCTCCGGCGAGGACATGCGCTACCCCTATGAGAAGGCCGTGGAGGCGGGTGCCCGGGAGGTGTGGCTCACCGAGCGCGGCAACATCTACGGCTATAACAACCTCGTGGTCGATTTCCGCAACATCCCCGACATGCTGCGCATCGCCTCCACCGTGGTGATGGACTGCACGCATTCGGTGCAGCGTCCCGGCGCGGCGGGCGGCAAGACGGGCGGCAACCGCGAGTTCGTGCCCTCGATGGCCCTCGCGGCCCGGGCGTTCGGAGCCAACGGCTACTTCTTCGAAGTGCATCCCGATCCGGACCGCGCCCTGAGCGACGGCCCGAACATGCTGCGGCTGGACGATCTGGAAAACCTCATCAAAAAACTCATACAATGACCGATACCACCAAGGCGCAGATTCTCGCGGTGGCCCGCCGGGCCGTGCATACCGAGATGCTGGCGCTCGGACACCTCGAACAGACCCTCGGCGACGCCTTCGCCGAAGCCGTGGAGCTGATTCTCGCCGGCCGCGGCAAATGCATCGTTACGGGCATGGGCAAATCGGGCCTCATCGGGCGCAAGATCGCGGCGACGTTCGCCTCGACCGGCACGCCGAGCTTCTTCCTGCATCCGGGGGAGGCGTTCCACGGCGACCTGGGCATGATTTCGAAGGAGGACGTCATCCTGGCGCTCTCCTATTCGGGGGAGACCGACGAGATCCTGAAGATCGTCCCCTTCATCCACTCCAACGGCAACCGGCTGATCTCGATGACCGGCAACGACGACTCGGCGTTGGCCCGCAACTCCGACGTGCACCTGAACGTCGGGGTCGAGGAGGAGGCCTGCATCCTGCACCTCGCGCCGACCACCTCGACCACGGCGCAGATCGCCATGGGCGATGCGCTGGCCGTGTCGCTCATGCAGCAGCGCGGCTTCACGAGCGTCGATTTCGCGCGCCTGCATCCGGGCGGAAGCCTCGGACGGCGCCTGCTGATGACCGTGGGCAACGTCATGCGCGACCACGATCTGCCGGTCGTCTCGCCCGACTGTTCGGTGGTGGAGATGATCCACACCATTTCGAAGGGCGGACTGGGACTGATCGTCGTCTGCGAGGGCGACCGCATCGAAGGCATCGTGACCGACGGCGACGTGCGCCGCGCGATGGAGCGTCTGAAGGCCGACTTCTTCAATATCCGCGCCCGCGACATCGCCACGCCGCATCCCAAGACGATCGGCGCCGGGGAGAAGCTCATCGAGGCCGAGCGCGTGATGACGCGCAACAAGATCACCTCGCTGCTGGTGACCGGCGACGATGGCAGACTGACGGGCGTCATCCAGATTTACGACATCAAACTGTAAGTTTTTGTCTTCGCACGGCGGGAATCCGGTTCCTTTGCATTATATTTGTCGGAACCGCGGACCTGCGCTGCCGCGGCCGGTCGTTTCCGGCAGTGTGCGGATACTGATGCCGCGGCCCCGATATACCCGAGTTCTACCTAACCGAATTGTTCCCGCATGATGCAGAAACTCCTCTGGGCGGCGTTCGTCTGCTGTACGACGCTCGCCTGCACGCCGAAAACCGAGGTCTCCTCGCCCGACGGTTCGATCCGTCTGAAGTTCGCCGCGGACAGGAAGAGCGGCGAAATGCGCTATACGGTCTCGGTCGGCGACCGTCCGCTTTTCGGACCTTCGCTGCTCGGTCTGGAGGCCGCGGAGGCGGACCTCGCGCACGATTTCCGGGTGGACGGGGCCGAATACGCCTCTGTCGATGAGGAGTGGACCCAGCCGTGGGGCGAGAACAAGCGCAACCGCAGCCGCTACAACGAGATGACCGTCGCGCTGCACCGCGGCGGCGAGGTGCGCCTCACGATGCGTTTCCGCCTCTTCGACGACGGTCTGGGCTTCCGCTACGAGTACGAGGTTCCGGCGTGCGATTCGCTCGTCGTCACCGGCGAGCTGACCGAGTTCCGCTTCGCCGCGGACGGCGACACGTGGACCGTTCCCGCGGATTCGGGCGTCTGCGAGCCGCTCTGCCGTGCGATGCCCCTGCGCGACCTCGGGGACGCCGACACTCCGGCGACGTTCCGCGTCGCGGGGCTTTACGGCAGCATCCACGAAGCTGCGCTGTACGACTATCCCGAGATGACGCTCCGCCGGTGCGATTCGCTCGCCTTCCGGTGCGACCTCGCGCCGCTGCCCGACGGGACGAAGGCGCGTGTCGCGGGACGTTTCGTCACGCCGTGGCGCACCGTGCATCTGGCTTCCGAAGCCGTGGGACTCATCAACTCCTCGCTGATCCTGAATCTGAACGAACCCTCGAAGATCGGGGACACGGAGTGGATACGGCCGATGAAGTGCATCGGTGTCCGGTGGCCGACGCCTTCGGAGTCCGACTCCCGGACGGCGGAAGAGCGGTACGATGCGGCGACCGAACAGGTCAAGCGTTACCTCGAATTCGCCGCCGACAACCGGATCGACGCCGTGCTGATCGGGCGGAGCGAAGGCCGGGAGGCGCGGGACAGCGCGCGGTGTTCCGACTGCTGCGGGCCTTACCGGGATTTCGACATCGCCGCGATCGCCGGATATGCCCGCGACCTGGGTATCGAACTGATCGGTTGCCGCGGGACGGACGACTGCGTTTCGGGATGCGGGCGGCAGCTCGATTCGGCGCTCATGCGGTACGCCGGGCTGGGCATGCACAACCTTATGACGGATTTTTCGGGGACGCTCCCCGACGGTTGCTCCCGCCGCAGCCAATACGGCGTGCGTCATTGCCGGCGGATCGTCGAGGCGGCGGCCCGGCACTACATGACGGTCGATATGCGCGAGCCGGTCAAGGACTGCGGCATCCGCCGCACGTGGCCCAACATGATGACGCGCTCGTACGGCTGCGGGGACGCCCGGTGTGCTGGCGGTCCGCCGTCGCACGGCGTGATGCTGCCCTTCACGCGCCTGCTGGCCGGTCCGATGGGCTGTGCGTCCGGCACGTTCGATATTCTCAGCGAGTGCGCGCGCGACTCGGTGCGCTTCGGTCTCCGGGACTGCGGGGAGGAGGCCGGGATGCGCGTCAATTCGACCCTCGCCGGACAGATCGCCGACTGGGTGATTCTCTATTCGCCGTTGCAGATGGCGTCGGACAGGATCGAGCATTATGAAGGCCACCCGGCTTTCCGATTCTTCCGCGACTTCGATCCCGACTGCGACTGGTCGCGTGCGCTGGCGGGCGAGCCGGGCGAATACGTCGTCGTCGTGCGCCGTGCCGGCGACCGGTTCTATTTCGGGGCCGCGACGAACGAGCGGCCCCGCACGCTGCATTTCGAGTTGGACTTTCTGGAGCCGGAGGTGACCTACGAGGCGGCGATTTACGCCGATGCGCCGGACGCCGACTGGCGGACCGACCCCACGGCCTGCGACGTCTCGGTGCGCTACGTCACCTCGGCCGATGCGATCGACGTCGTGCTGGCGCCCGGCGGCGGACAGGCGATTTCTTTCCTGCCGCTGTGACGTTTCGCGGAATGGGGCGGGCCGCTGCGCGCACGGTGTGCAGGCGGTTTCGACCGGCGCACTGACGTATGGAAACGCGGGAAATCCGGATAAAACGCCCCTGCCGAATCGCATCGGCAGGGGCGGACGTTTCGTGTCGCCGGAGTGTGCGGTCCGGGCGATACGGATCACTCTCCCTCTTCGAGGGCGAAGATCGCCTCGACGGGTTTGCGGAAGGTCCGGGCGATCTTGAGCGCCAGCAGCGTCGAGGGGACGAACTTTCCGGTCTCGACGGCATTCACCGTCTGGCGGCTGACTCCGACCGCATCGGCCAGTTGTTGCTGGGTCATGCGCACTTCGGCGCGTTCCACGCGGATTCTATTCTTCATCGGCAGCCTCCTTTGCGTACCGCCTCAACTGCCAGCGGAAAATCAGGAGAAAGAGCAGCGGCAGGGTGAACAGATTGTAGATCATGATGTCCAGAAATTCGGCCCCGTACGTGACGAGCGCCGCGGCGGCGACGGCCGCGCAGTTCGCATAGAGTGCCGCGAGCAGCGCATTGAGGCGGATGCGGCCGATCCCTTCGTCTTCGATCCGTTCGCGCGAGCAGGCGATGAGAAGCGTTCCGGCGAGCAGTCCGACGATGACGGCGTTGTTGCAGACCGCATCCAATGTTTCGCCCGCCTCTGCCGCACCGGGCAGCAGGAACGAGGGAAACCCGTTGAGACCGTCGAACAGCATCAGCACCCCCAGCAGGGCCGCGGGAATGAAAAGTCCCCACCCGATTTTCCGGCATCCGTGGGGAAACAACAGAATTTTGTCCATAGGATTTCGTTTTTTGCGTGTTTGCGGACCGTAGGAGGTGCGCACGACTCCCGTCCGCTTTGCAAATGTAAAGTTTATTTTACATTTATGCAAATATACGCGACTAAAAAATCAGTCCCGGACATAGTGGGGCAGTTCGGCGGGGATTTCCAGCGAAAATTCGACCAGTCCGCCGATCCGCCCTTCGCGGCGCCAGACGGTCTGGTAGATCAGTTTCCGTACGCCCCGTTTCTCGATCGTGTAGATGTTCCGCCCGCCCTCTTCGAGCAGACGCCGGATGACGGCGCGCGAGCGTTCGTTGTGGCAGGGGATGAGCGAACGGCCGCGCACGTCGCCGTTCACCGCCGCCGAGCGGGCATTCTGGTAGAGCACGGTCCCCTCCGTGTCGCAGACCGTCACGGCGCAGTCCGTCTCGTCGGCCCAGGGGCAGTTCCATTCGTTCGTCGTCATTGCTGTATTTTCACCAGTTGTTCGCGGTAGGCGTTCAGGATGCGCGATTTGGAGATGAAGCCCAGGTAGCGGTTCTTCTTGTCCACCACGGGCAGCATCCACGTGTGTTTGTCCTCGAATTTCTCCATGACGCTCATGATCGACTCGTGCTCGAGGATCCGGTCGGGCGGGGCGATCATGTAGTCCGAGATCGGCCGTCCGTACTTTTCGGGCTTGAACATGTCCTCGCGCAGGTCGTCGAGCTGCACCACGCCCAGCAGCCGCCCGAAGTTGTCGATCACGGGAAAGATGTTGCGGCGGGCCGTCGAGATGATGTGCACGATGTCGCCCAGCGTCATGTTCTCCTTGATGCGCAGGAAGTCGGTCTCCATCAGCTCGTCGAGTTTGAGGAAGACGAACACCGACTGGTCCTTGTCGTGCGTGAGCAGTTCGCCCCGCTGGCGCAGTTGTTTGGTGTAGATCGAGTCGGGATCGAGGTAGTAGTCCACGGCGAACGAGATGCAGGCCGTGATCATCAGGGGAATGAACAGTCCGTAGCCGTTCGACAGTTCGGCTATGAGGAAGATCGAGGTGAGCGGGGCGTTCATCACCCCCGACATGACGCCCGCCATGCCGACGAGCGTGAACGAGACCACCGAGACGTTCCATTGGAAGAGCATGTTGCAGACGAGCGCCAGCGTCGCCCCGGTGAACGCGCCGACGAACAGCGACGGGGCGAAGGTTCCGCCCACGCCGCCCGCGGCGTTGGTGGAGGCCATGGCGATCACCTTGAAGAACATGGTGGCGATGATGAAGAGGATCACCACCCAGTCGATGTCGCGGAAGCGGTAGAAGAGCGAGTTGTCGAACAGCACCTGCGTATTGCCGTGCATCAGGGCGGTGAATCCTTCGTATCCTTCGCCGTAGAGGGGCGGGAAGATGAAGATGAGCACGCCGAGAATGGCGCCGCCCCACATCCATTTTTTCCACTGTCTGTCGATGCCTTTGAAGAAGCCGCCGACGCGCGAGTTCATCGAGGTGAAGTACCATGCCATCAGGCCGCACAGCACGCCCAGCAGGATGAAGAGCGGAATCTGCCACAGTTCGAAGGCGTCCTCCGGAGCCAGCGTCACGGCCAGAATCGGGTCGAAGCCGCGTAGCATGAAGGCCATGGTCGTCGCGGTGATCGAGGCGATGAGCAGCGGGATGACCGAGCCGGCGGTGATGTCGAGCATCAGGATCTCCAGCACGAAGACCACGCCCGTGATCGGGGCCTTGAAGATGGCGGCCAGCGCCGCGCCCGCGCCGCAGCAGAGCAGCAGCGTGGTGTTCTTGTAGTTGAGCCGGGCCAGCCGTCCGACGTTCGAGCCGATGGCCGCTCCGGTCAGCACGATCGGGGCCTCGGGACCGACCGATCCGCCGAATCCGATCGTCGTGGCGCCTCCCACGACCGAGGTCCAGCAGTTGTGCCGTGCGATGCGCGAGTTGCGGCTCGACATGGCGTAGAGCACGCGCGTGACGCCTTCCGAGATGTTGTCGCGGACGACGTATTTGACGAAAAGCGTGGCCAGGATGATGCCGACGGCGGGGTAGAATAGCAGCAGCACGTGCGCGCTGTCCACCGGAAACCAGTGCGTGAGCCCGTTCCGGATGCCGTAGAGGAGCATTTCGAACAGATAGGTGCCCACTCCGGCGAGCGCACCGACCGCCACGGCCAGAAGCATCATCATCTGGCGGTTCGACAGCCTCCGCGTCAGGCGGAGGAACATGCGGTAGATGCGGTCGGTACGGATCTGCATGGTTCTCGGTCTTTAAACGTGTGCGGTCCGGGGCGGCGTTCCGGAGGCCGCCCCTCCGGTTCCGGCGCCGCTCCCGGCGATTCCGCGCTATTCGCCCTTCGCGGCGTAGTGCCGGGCCTGCTCCTCGATCAGCTCCCGGTCGTCGAAGTAGTCGATCTTCATGGCGCGGCGCACTTCACGGAGCGTCTCGGCGGCCGTCGCGCGGGCCTTTTCGGAGCCGGCGCGGAGGATTTCGTACACTTCGCCGATGCGGTTCTCGTACTCCCTGCGGCGGGCGCGGATCGGGTCGAGCGTCTCGTTCAGTACGGCGATGAGCAGCCGTTTCACCTTCACGTCGCCCAGTCCGCCGCGGCGGTAGTGGGCCTTCAGCTCGTCGAGCGAGGCGTATTCGGGCAGGTAGCGTCCGAAATGCTCCGGGAGGCAGAAGGCGTCGAGGTAGGTGAAGACCGTGTTGCCCTCGACCTTGCCCGGGTCCTCCACGCGCAGGTGGTCGGGGTCGGTGTACATGCCCATGACCTTCTTCCTGACCTCCTCGGCCGTGTCCGAAAGGTAGATGCAGTTGCCCAGCGACTTGGACATCTTGGCCTTGCCGTCGGTTCCCGGCAGGCGCATGCAGGCGGCGTTGTCGGGCAGCAGGATCTCCGGCTCGACGAGTGTCTGGCCATAGACGGAGTTGAACTTGTGGACGATCTCGCGCGTCTGTTCGATCATCGGTTCCTGGTCTTCGCCCGCCGGAACGGTCGTGGCCTTGAAGGCCGTGATGTCCGACGCCTGGCTGATGGGGTAGGTGAAGAATCCCACGGGAATGCCCTGCCGCTGCGTCGTGTCGCCCTCGGCCGCCCCTTCGGCGAAGCCGCGGAGCGTGATTTCGGCCTTTACGGTCGGATTGCGCTGGAGGCGCTGCACCGTCACCAGATTCATGTAGTAGAACGCCAGTTCGCACAGTTCGGGGACCTGCGACTGGATGAAGAGCGTCGAACGCGCCGGGTCGAGACCCGCCGAGAGGTAATCGAGCGCCACCTCCACGATGTTCTGCCGCACCTTTTCGGGATTGTCCGCATTGTCCGTGAGCGCCTGTGCGTCGGCGATCATGATGAATATGCGCTCGAATTCGCCCGAGTTCTGCAATTCGACGCGGCGGCGCAGCGATCCGACGTAATGCCCCAGATGGAGCCGGCCCGTGGGGCGGTCGCCGGTAAGAATGATTTTTCCCATAGCGTTTTTCAGCGGTCGTGTTTCGTTTATGTATGGCGAAGCGTATGCGGTCCGGAGCTTCTGTCCGGGTCGGGACGGTCCCGCCGGAGCGGTCGTCCGGTCGTCGTCGTATCCCTTCTCCGTCGCCTTTCCGACGGGCCGGGACGGGGTTTCGCCGCCGCTTCGCGGTGGATTCATCGGACAAACATACGAAAATCCGCGCGCGCGGCCTAATAAAGTTGGCGGATATAGTTTTTTTTTATATATTCGCCCTGCGAAATAACGCGCTGCTATGACTATAATCCAACTCGAATACCTGCTGGCGGTGGCCAACTGCGGCAGTTTTTCCCAGGCTGCCGAGCACTGTTTCGTGACGCAGCCCTCGCTGAGCATGCAGGTCAAGGCCCTCGAAGAGGAACTGGGCGTGGTGTTGCTCGACCGTTCGAAGAAGCCCGTCATTCCGACCGAGGCGGGCGAGGTCGTGATCGGGAAGGCCCGCGAGACGCTCAAGGCCTACAACTGCATCCGCGAGGCGGTTTCGGAGCTGAAGGGCGAGACGGCGGGCAAACTGCGGCTGGGAGTCATTCCGACCATCGCGCCTTACCTGCTGCACAAGTTCATCCCCGCCTTCGTGCGCGACTACCCGAAGGTCGAGCTGGAAATCTCGGAGATGATCACTTCCGACATCGTCGAGGCCCTCAAGCGCGACCGGATCGACGCCGCGCTGGTGGCCAGCGGGACCTGCGGCGAGGGGATCACCGAGCAGGAGCTTTTCAGCGACCGCTTCTATGCCTACGTGTCGCCCGAGAACCCGCTTTTCGAGCGGTCGAACATCCGCATCGAGGACATCGACCTGAAGGATCTGGTGATTCTGAGTCCCGGAAACTGTATGCGCGACCAGATCATCGAGCTGTGCCAGGCCCGCCGTTCGATGCCTTCGCACTACACCTTCGAGTCGGGGTCGCTCGATACGCTCATGCGCATCGTGGACTGCACCTCGTGTCTGACGATCGTTCCGGAGATGGCCGTGGAGTACATCCCCGCCGATCGCCGCGACCGGCTGAAGACCATCGCCAAGGGAGCCACTTCGCGCAAGATCGCCGTCGCCGTGCGGCGCACCTATGTCAAGAATTCGATCATCAGGGCCCTGACGGACACGATTCTGGCGAACGTCCCGGCGGCCCGGACCTGACGGCGGCCCCGTCGGTCCGCTTCGTCTCTCTGCCGGACAGATGCGGCCTGTCCGCCCGTCCGCCATGCCGCCCGACGGCACGGCCGTGCGTTGCCCGGCATGGCCGCTTTTTTCTCCGGCTGCTCCTATTTTGCAATCCATAATTTTCAAATCCGGATAATCTTTCGTACCTTTGCAAGGTTATAGACCCGTAACGGATTTTTATGAATAAACTGATCGAAACGATCGTCAGCGCGATTGAAGATAAAAAAGGTAAGAATATTGTATCGCTGGACCTCTCGGGGTTCGACGGGGCGATCTGTTCGCATTTCGTCGTCTGCAACGCCGATTCCACCACGCAGGTGGCGGCCATCGCCGGCGGCATCGAGGAGAAGGTGCTCGAAACGCTGGGCGAGAAGGTGTGGCGCGTCGAGGGACAGCAGAACGCCCTCTGGATCGCCATGGACTATGTGGACGTGGTGGTGCACATTTTCCAGACCGATCTGCGCGGTTTCTACAAGCTCGAGGAGCTGTGGGCCGATGCGCCGATGGTGAAGTACGAATACGAAGCGTGAATTTGATTTATGGCACAACAACGGAAGAACAACAATAGAATGAACATGCCGCGGCCCTCCTATTTCTGGCTTTACGGACTGGCCGCCGTTTTTATCATCGGCTGGGCCGTCATGGGGGGCGGGAACGACGCCCCGCAGCCCAGTGACTGGACCTCTGTCGAACGGATGGTCGAGCAGGGCGAGGTGGAGCGCATTCAGGTCGTGAACCGCGACCAGGCGCAGGTCTTTCTCCGGAAGGAGGCGATCGGGAAGTACCGCAACGACGCGGAGAACAGGCAGTACGCACGGATTCCCGAGAACGGTGCGCAGTTGTTCTTCACCATCGGGTCCGTCGATTCGTTCCGCGAGGATCTGAGCGCCGCCGAGCAGCGCTCGGGCCATACGGTTCCCGTCGTCTATAAGAACGAGAAGAACGACTGGACGTCGCTGCTCATCAACCTGCTGCCGTGGGTGGTCATCATCGGCGCGTGGTTCTTCATCATGCGCTCCATGTCGCGCGGAGCGGGCGCCGGGGGCGGCGGAGGCATCATGAACGTCGGCAAGGCCAAGGCGCAGGTCTTCGACAAGGACAACTCCCGGCGCGTGACCTTCAAGGACGTCGCCGGACTGGAGGAGGCCAAGGTCGAGATCATGGAGATCGTCGATTTCCTCAAGAAGGCCGACAAGTACAAGGAGCTGGGCGCGAAGATACCGAAAGGCGCGCTGCTCGTGGGCCCTCCGGGAACGGGCAAGACGCTGCTGGCCAAAGCCGTGGCCGGCGAGGCCAACGTGCCGTTCCTCTCGATTTCGGGTTCGGATTTCGTGGAGATGTTCGTCGGTGTGGGCGCGTCGCGCGTGAGGGACCTTTTCGAGCAGGCCAAGCAGAAGGCGCCGTGCATCGTCTTCATCGACGAGATCGACGCCATCGGCCGCGCCCGCGGCAAGAACGCCGGATTCTCCGGCAACGACGAGCGCGAGAACACGCTCAACCAGTTGCTGACCGAGATGGACGGCTTCCAGACCAATACGGGCGTCATCGTCCTCGCGGCCACGAACCGCGCCGACATTCTGGACAAGGCGCTCATGCGTGCCGGCCGTTTCGACCGCCAGATCGAAGTCGGGCTTCCCGACGTCAAGGAGCGCGAGGAGATTTTCGAGGTGCACCTGCGGCCGCTCAAGCTCGATCCGGACCTCGACCGTTCGTTCCTGGCGCGCCAGACTCCCGGCTTCTCGGGCGCCGACATCGCCAACGTCTGCAACGAGGCGGCGCTCATCGCCGCGCGGCATAACAAGAAATTCATCGCCAAGGAGGATTTCCTGGCCGCCATCGACCGCATCGTGGGCGGTCTGGAGCGCAAGAACAAGATCATCACCGACGAGGAGAAGCGCGTGATCGCCTACCACGAGGCGGGACACGCCACCGTGAGCTGGATTCTCGAGAACGCCAGCCCGCTGATCAAGGTGACGATCATCCCGCGCGGCAAGGCCCTCGGGGCGGCGTGGTATCTGCCCGAGGAGCGGCAGATCACCACGCGCGAGCAGCTCATGGACGAGCTGGCCGCCACGCTCGGCGGCCGCGTGTCGGAGCAGCTCACCTTCGGCGAGGTCTCGACCGGGGCGCTGAACGATCTGGAGCGCGTCACCAAGCAGGCTTACGCCATGGTGGCCTACTACGGCATGAGCGAGAACGTGGGCACGCTCTCCTATTACGATTCGACGGGGCAGAGCGACATGGCCTTCACCAAACCCTATTCGGAACTGACGGCCCAGCAGATCGACGCCGAGGCCAGGCGCGTGATCGAACAGGCCTATGCCATGGCCGAGAAGGTGCTGCGGGAACACGCCGACGGCGTGAAGGAGCTGGCCGAACTGCTCCTTTCGCGCGAGGTGGTCTTCACCGAGGACGTCGAGCGCATCTTCGGCAAACGCAAGAAGGACATCGAGCGGGAGCGCCGCGAAGCCGAGGCGAAGGCCGCGGCGGAACGCAATGCCGCCGGGAATGTTCCGCAGCCGGCCGCGGAGGAGACGTCAGGCGCTGCGGTCCCGGGAACCGGTTCCGCGGTTTCGGAACCGGCCGGTCCGGCGGCGTCCGGAGCCGCTTCGGAGAAGGTGTCCGAAACCGCCGCCTCGGGGAAATCCGGCGGGAAATAGCTGCGAATCTGCAAATCCAAATAACCTCGACAGACGGATGAGTGACAAGATGAAGAACCTCGGAGTGCGCACGTTGAGCGGTATCGTGCTCGGCGCGGTGGTGCTCGGCGCGGTGATCTGGTCGGTGTGGAGTTTCGGCGCGTTGCTGGTACTGCTGCTCGTGGCCGGCATGGCGGAGTTTTACGGTTTGGCCGAAAAGCGGGGCGGAGCGCCCCAGCGCGTGATCGGTACGGTCACGGGACTCGCGCTCTTCGCGCTCAATTTCTATTTCGCCTGGTGCATCGCCTTCGGGCGGGGCTATGTCGTGCTCGGCGACAGCCCGTGGCTGGAGTGGGGCCTCGCGTTCGTGCTCCTGCTGCTGCCCGTGACGCTCGTCTGCGAACTGTTCCGCGGGCGGGAGAATCCGGCCGCCGACATCGGCGTGACGCTGCTGGGCGTCGTCTATGTGGCGTTGCCCTTCTCGCTGATGTGCTATATTCCGGTGCTGGCAGGCGAGGGGTGGTGTCCCCGGCCCGTGCTCTTCTACATTTTCATCGTCTGGGCCAACGACGTCTTCGCCTACCTGGTGGGGATGACCTGCGGGCGGCACCGCCTCTGCGAACGCCTTTCGCCCAAGAAGTCGTGGGAAGGGTTCTTCGGCGGACTGGCCGGGGCCGTCGCGCTGGGACTCGCCGCGGCGCACGTGTCGGGCGGCGGTTACGCCGCCTGGGTCGGGCTGGCGCTCGTCGCCGCCTCGACGGCCGTGTTGGGCGATCTGGCCGAGTCGATGTTCAAGCGGGCCGCGGGCGTCAAGGATTCGGGACGGCTCATTCCCGGCCACGGCGGCGTACTGGACCGTTTCGACGCCATGCTGCTTTCGGCGCCTTTCGTGCTGGTGTATATGCTTATCGTAATGTAACTGCAAACCGATTTCGGATATGAGAATAAATAAGGAAGGCTACAAAATCATCGGAATCTCGGGCGTCGTGTGCGTGCTGATCTGGTGGCTCTTTTACCATTTGCTCGAGAGCGATGCGAGCGAAGTGCTCCTGTGGGTCGGCACGGCGTTCCTGCTGCTCTTCTGGTTCTTCATCGTGGCGTTCTTCCGCGAGCCGCGGCGCGTGCGCATCCACGATGCCGACCTGGTCTTCGCCCCCTGCGACGGCCGCGTGGTCGTCACGGAGAACGTGCGGGAGACCGAGTATCTGGGCCGCGAGATGTTGCAGATTTCGATTTTCATGTCCATCACCAATATCCACATGAACTGGGTTCCCGTAGGCGGCGAGGTGGAGTACTTCAAGTACCATCCGGGCCGGTTTCTGGTGGCGTGGCATCCCAAATCCTCCACCGAGAACGAGCGCACGACGACCGTGGTGCGGATGCCTTCGGGCCAGCAGGTGCTTTTCCGGCAGATCGCCGGACTGATCGCGCGCCGGATCATCTCCTATATGAAGGTGGGCCATGCCGTCGAACAGAACAGCGTCTGCGGTTTCATCAAGTTCGGTTCGCGCGTCGATGTGCTCGTGCCGAAGGACAGCGAACTGCTCGTCGAGATCGGCGATCCCGTCGTCGGCTCGCAGACGCCCATCGCGCGTCTGCGCAAGCAGCCGGCCGAATAAATGCCCCGGACCATGAAAAAGACTCCCCAGACCTTCCTGCGGTTCATTGCCGGCGCTGCCGCCGCTGCGGCCGTGCTCTTCCTGGTCTGGTACTTCTCGTCGATCGTCGTTTACATTCTCATTTCGGCCGTGCTGGCCGTCATGGGCAATCCGCTGGTGCGGCGCCTTTCGGCCGTGCACGTGCGGGGCTGGCGGATTCCCCGCTGGCTGGCGGCCTTTGCGGCGCTGGTGGTCATCTGGGTGGTGATCGCCACGCTGTGCTCGCTGTTCGTGCCGCTGGTCTTCAACAAGATCAACCAGTTGGCGCACGTCGATTTCGCCACCGTCGTCGCTTCGATCGAGGAGCCGATCGCCCGGGCGCAGAACTACTTGCAGTCGCTCTTCGCCCAGCCCTCCAGCTCCTTCTCGCTGCCCGACGCGCTGACGCGGACGCTGCGGCAGGTCGTGGACTTCGAGTCGCTCAACAGCGTCTTCTCGTCGATCGTCGGCATCGTTATCTCGTCGGTCATCTCCGTCTTCTCCGTTTCGTTCATCACCTTTTTCTTCCTCAAGGACGAGGGGCTGTTCTACGCGATGGTGACCACGCTTTTTCCCGACCGTTACCGCGAAAATCTGACGCGCGCGCTGGATTCGGTCACGGTGCTGCTGGCGCGCTACTTCACGGGCATTCTCACCGAGAGCCTGCTGCTCATGATCGCCGTGTCGCTTACGATGATGGCCTTCGGGATGAAGGCGGCCGACGCGGCGTTCATCGGTCTTGTGATGGGCGTGATGAACGTCGTGCCCTATGCCGGCCCGCTCATCGGCGGCGTCTTTTCGGTCTTCGTGGGCATCGTGACCCCCATCGAGGGGATGACCGTGGGGCATACGGCCTTCGTGATCGCCGGGTCGTTGCTGATCCTCAAGGGGCTGGATGACTTCGTGCTGCAACCGACGCTCTATTCGGAGCGCGTGAAGGCCCATCCGCTCGAAATCTTTCTCGTGATCCTGATCGCCGGCTCGCTGGCCGGCATCCTCGGCATGCTGCTGGCGATTCCCTCCTATACGGTCCTCCGCGTCTTCGCCAAGGAGTTCTTCTCCCAGTTCCGGCTGGTGCGTAAATTGACTGAGAAAATCTGATGGCGGAGCGGTCGGAAGAGCGGGTGCGGGCGGCGGTTTCCGCCCCGGAGCGCAGGGAGGCGGAACGGACGGTTCCGGGACAGAGCGCCCCGGAAGGGGGCTCTCCGGAACAGCATGTTCCGGGTCGGGACGCCGCGGGCATGATCGTCGAAGGGGTGGTGGAGCACGGCCGCCGGCTCGGCCGCGAGCTGGGTTTTCCGACGGCCAACCTGCCCGTGCCGGAGCATTTCGGGGCTTCGGACGGCGTCTACCGGACGCGTGCGACGGTCGGGGGGCGGACTTTCGACGCCATGTCGAACCTCGGCAGCAACCCTTCGGTCGGAGGCGTCGAACGGCGGCTGGAGACGCATATTTTCGGTTTCGGCGGCGAACTGTACGGCCTGCGGCTGCGGGTCGAGTTGCTCGGAAAGATCCGCGACGAGCGCCGTTTCGCTTCGATCGGGGAGCTTCGCGCCCAGATCGCCCGGGACCGGGAGACGGTGCTGGCGCAGATCGCCGGCGAGCGGGAGTGACGCCGGATTGCCGGAACGGAATCGCAGTAACTTCGTTAAAAAAAACAGATAAGCTATGTATTTGGATTCTACGCTTCCCTACAAGGTCGCCGACATGTCGCTGGCCGAATGGGGCCGCAAGGAGATCGAGATCTCCGAACACGAAATGCCGGGCCTGATGGCCGTGCGGCGGGAATACGGGCCGCTCAAGCCGCTCAAGGGCGTGCGCGTGATGGGATCGCTGCACATGACCATCCAGACGGCCGTGCTGATCGAGACGCTCGTGGAGCTGGGCGCCGACGTGCGCTGGTGCTCGTGCAACATCTTCTCGACGCAGGACCACGCTGCGGCCGCCATCGCCGCCGCGGGCGTTCCGGTCTTCGCCTGGAAGGGCGAGACGCTGCCCGAGTACTGGTGGTGTACGGCCATGGCCCTCTCGTTTCCGGGCGGCAAGGGACCGCAGCTCGTCGTGGACGACGGCGGCGACGCCACCCTGCTGATCCACAAGGGATACAGGGCCGAGAACGACGCCTCGACGCTCGACTGCACCCCTTCGTCCTACGAGGAGGAGGTGATTCTCTCGACGCTTCGGACGATTCTCGCGGAGGACGGACGGAAGTGGCACCGCACCGTGGACGAGTGGCGGGGCGTGAGCGAGGAGACCACCACGGGCGTACACCGGCTCTACCAGATGCAGGAGGCCGGCGAGCTGCTCGTGCCGGCCATCAATGTCAATGACTCGTGCACCAAGTCGAAGTTCGACAACCTCTACGGCTGCCGCGAGTCGCTGGCCGACGGCATCAAGCGCGCCACGGACGTGATGATCGCGGGCAAGGTCGTCGTCGTGTGCGGCTACGGAGACGTGGGCAAGGGCTGCGCCCGCTCGATGCGCTCGTACGGCGCGCGGGTGATCGTCACGGAGATCGACCCGATCTGCGCCTTACAGGCCGCCATGGAGGGTTTCGAGGTGAAGACCGTCGAGAGCGCGCTCCCCGAGGGCAATATCTTCGTCACGTGTACGGGCAACTGCGACATCATCACGCTCGAACACATGGAGCGGATGCGCGATCAGGCCATCGTCTGCAATATCGGCCACTTCGACAACGAAATCCAGATGGCGCGCCTCGAGAAGTCGGCGGCCGTGAAGACCAACATCAAGCCGCAGGTCGATAAGTTCACCTTCCCCGACGGGCATTCGATCTTCGTTCTGGCCGAAGGGCGTCTGGTGAACCTCGGCTGCGCCACGGGCCACCCGTCGTTCGTCATGTCAAACTCCTTCACGAACCAGTGCCTCGCGCAGATGGAGCTGTGGCGGGAGAAACTTCCGGTGGGTGTTTACCGCCTTCCCAAGCGGCTCGACGAGGAGGTGGCGCGGCTGCATCTGGCCAGCCTCGGCGTGGAGCTCACGCGCCTGACGAAGAAGCAGGCCGACTATATCGGCGTTCCCGAGGAGGGACCCTACAAGGCCGAACACTACCGCTATTGATCTCCCGGCGGAGATTCCGCTTCCCTTGCGCGAGGCCGCGATCCGACAGATCGCGGCCTCGCGCGTTTCCCGGACGGAAAACGGCGGGCGGGCCGCAGCGGATGCGCCCCTTCGCGTATATGGATATTGTGTGGAAGGGACCGGCGGTTTCCGGTCCCGGGGGATGAAAAGGCGGATTCTTGTGGATCAGAAAAGTCCTGCGGCCCACTCCCGGAGTACGGGGTAGGTGTCGGCGGCGACATGCAGGAGCATCCCTACGGCGGCGACGAGTTTGATGCCCGTGCCGACGATGAACGAGAGGAACGAGCCGATGCCCACGAGCAGCGCCTTGCCCGGGTCGCTCTTGTCGTGGAGCAGTTCGCCCAGCACGGCCCCGAAGAAGGGACCGAGGACGATGCCCAGCGGAGGGAAGAGGAAGAACCCGGCGAAGACGCCCACCGTGGCGCCTATGGCTCCGGCGCGCGAGCCGCCGAACCGCCGGGTCATCCATGCGGGCAGAAAATAGTCGATGACGCTCACTGCGACGGTGATCGCCAGCCAGGTCCAGAGCGCTGCGCCGCCGATCGTCGAGTAGGAGGTCAAGCAGGCGCACACCAGCCCCGCATAGCTCAGCACGACGCCGGGCAGCGCCGGAACGATGCAACCGACGATACCTGTGATCGTGAAGACGAAGGCCAGTATCGAGAGGGTGATGTCCATGTTTTGCGGAACGGTTTTTTCTGCGGCGAACGGCCCGGAGCCGGGAAAAACTACCGGATGAGCCGGTTGGTCTCCGTATCGGGGAAGACGATCCAGGGCCGGAACGCTTTGGCGTCCTCGAAATCCATCAGCGCGTAGGAGGCGATGATTACCACGTCGCCCACCTGCACCTTGCGGGCGGCCGCGCCGTTGAGGCAGATCGCGCCGCTGCCGCGTTCGCCCTTGATGATGTAGGTCTCGAAACGCTCCCCGTTGTTGATGTCCATGATCTGAACCTTCTCGCCCTCGATCATGTTGGCGGCGTCGAGCAGCTCCTCGTCGATGGTGATGCTGCCCACGTAATTCAGATTGGCCTGCGTGACGGTCACGCGGTGAATCTTCGACTTGATGACTTCGATCTGGAATTTCATTATCGGATGCGGATGTTATCGATTAGACGAATCTCTCCGGCCTGCACGGCGATGCAGCCCTGGATGCGCCCGGCGTCGCTCCATGCGGCGACCTCCTGCATCGTCAGCGCATCGACCGACTGGTAGTAGATCACCTTCAGCAGCGGGTTGCGCTCCACTTCGGCCACGACCCACGCCTTCAGTTCGGCGGGCGTCATTGCGTGCGACCGTTCGGCGGCGGCGCGCAGCGTGGCGTAGATGTGCGGCGCGGCGGCGCGGTGTGCGGCGTCGAGCAGCGTGTTGCGCGACGAGAGGGCCAGTCCGTCCTCGCCGCGGACGATCGGACACTCGACGATTTCGACCGGCAGCGCCAGCTGGCGCACCATCGCGCGGATGACGGCGATCTGCTGGAAGTCCTTCTCTCCGAAGTAGGCGCGCGCCGGGCGCACGATGTCGAACAGGCGGCTCACGACCTGTGCCACGCCGTTGAAATGGCCCGGCCGCGTCGCGCCCTCCATCACCTTGTCCACCTGCCCGAAGTCGAATACCCGGGTGTCGGGTTCGGGGTAGATCTCTTCGACCGGCGGCATGAGCACGAAGTCCGCTCCCGCCTCCGCGAGCAGCCGCCCGTCGGCTTCCGGCGTGCGGGGGTAGTGCTTCAGGTCGTTCTTGTCGTTGAATTGCGTGGGGTTCACGAAGACGCTCACCACGACGGTCCGGTTCTCCCGCCGGGCGCGTTCGACGAGCGAGCGGTGTCCCGCGTGCAGGGCGCCCATCGTCGGCACGAAGCCGATGCCCGACCGCTCCGTCCGGTCCAGTTCGGCACGGAGCTCCTTGACGCTTGTCAGTACTTTCATCCCTTTCTCTGAAACGATTGCGGCGCAAAGGTAGAAAAGATAATTAAGAAAGGGAAATGAAAAGTGAATTTTCGTATCTTTGCATACCTGTAAAATAAGAATCGTATGAACATGAAAGCTTACCTGAAAGGCGCTCTGGCCGTGCTGGCATGTACGGCGGGCATCGCGGCCCATGCGCAGAAAAACTATCCCCGGCAGGAGCCGATGACACCCGGCATGTCCGAATACTGGACGCCGCAGCCCGCGGTGGTCGCCCCGGGCGACAGCCGGACGAACGGCGCCCCGTCCGACGCCGTCGTGCTTTTCGACGGCAGCGACCTGTCGGCCTGGACGTCGGCCGGCGGCGGTCCGGCCGAGTGGCCCGTGCACGACGGGGTCTTCACGGTCGATAAGTCGAAGGGCGACATCCTGACGAAGCGGAGTTTCGAGAACTTCCAGCTCCACCTCGAGTGGTGCGTTCCGGAGGGCATCTCCGGCGAGAGCCAGTCGCGCGGCAACAGCGGCGTTTTTCTTCAGGACAAGTACGAAATCCAGATTCTCGACGGTTACCGCAACGAAACCTACGTGAACGGACAGGTCGGCAGCGTCTATAAGCAGACGCCCCCGCTGGTGAACGCCATGCGCCGCCCGGGCGAGTGGAACGTCTTCGACATCATCTACTCCGCTCCGGTCTTCAAGGAGGACGGCTCCTACCGTATTCCGCCGCACGTGACGGTGATTCTCAACGGCGTGGTGCTACAGAACAATACGACGATCCTCGGAACCACGGAGTACGTCGGATTCCCGCGCGTGGTGAAGCACGGCGCCGGACCGCTCCGCCTGCAGTCGCACGGCGACCCGAGCGAACCGATCAGTTTCCGCAACATCTGGATCCGGGAGCTGTAAGCCTTCCGGCCGCATTTTCGCAATCATGCCGTCCGTCGCGGCGGAATGCCCCGCCGGGGCGGACGGCCAATCTTTTGCAAACGATGAAACGACCCTTTACGAACGCAACCATGACTCTCGCATTGCCTCTTCTCGCTTCGTGCGGCGCGCCCGCCGCGGACGACCGGCCCTGGATCGTCGATCGCTTCGACGACATCAAGGTGATCCGCTACGAAGTCCCCGGATTCGAAAACCTCCCGCTGGAGCAGAAGGAACTCGTCTATTACCTGTCCGAGGCGGCCAAGTGCGGCCGCGACATCCTCTACGACCAGAACTGTCCGGTGAACCTGCCGGTGCGCCGGACGCTGGAGGTCATCTACGAAAACTACCGCGGCGACCGCACGACGCCCGAGTGGAAGGCGCTCGAGAAGTACCTCAAGAAAGTGTGGTTCGCCAACGGCATCCACCATCACTATTCGAACGACAAGTTCACGCCCGAATTCACCGAAGGGTATCTGCTCGACGCGATCGAGACCATTCCCGAGGAGAAGTTCGGGTCGCTGAACGCCCTGCGGGGCGAGGTCTGCCGCGCCATTTTCGACCCGGCGGTCTATCCCACGAAGCTCAACCAGCGCGCGGGCGACGACCTGCTGCTCACTTCGTCGAGCAACTACTACGACGGCGTGAGCCAGGCCGAGGCCGAGCGGTTCTACGCCGAGATGGCCGCTGCCGCGGCGGGCGATCCCGAGCCGGTCTCCTACGGCCTGAACTCGCAGTTGGCGAAAGACCCCGCCACGGGCCGTCTCCACGAGCGCACGTGGCGCGTCGGCGGCATGTATTCGCCCGCGATCGAGCGGATCGTCTATTGGCTCGAGAAGGCCGCCTCGGTGGCCCGGGAGCCGCAGAAGACCAATATCGAAACGCTCGTCGCCTATTACAGAAGCGGCGATCTGAAGGAGTTCGACCGCTACAACATCGGCTGGGTGAAGGATACCGTGTCGAACGTCGATTTCGTGAACGGCTTCATCGAGGACTACGGCGATCCGCTGGGCCGCAAGGCGTCGTGGGAGGCCAACGTCAATTTCATGGATTCGGCCGCCTGCCGCCGCACGGAGATCATTTCCGCCAACGCCCAGTGGTTCGAGGACCATTCGCCCGTCGATCCGGCCTTCCGCAAGGCGAAGGTGAAAGGCGTCTCGGCCAAGGTCATCACCGTGGCGATGCTGGGCGGCGACTGCTTCCCCTCGACGCCCATCGGCATCAACCTCCCGAACGCCGACTGGATCCGCAAGGAGTACGGTTCGAAGTCGGTGACGATCGACAACATCACCTATGCCTACGACCGCGCCGCGCACGGCAACGGCTTCAACGAGGAGTTCGTGCTGCGTGCCGACGACCGCGAGCGGATGGACCGCTACGGCAAGCTGGCCGACGACCTGCACACCGATCTGCACGAGTGTCTGGGTCACGGTTCGGGCCAACTGGCGCCGGGAGTGCGCGGCGGCGAGCTGCGCAGCTACACCTCGACGCTCGAGGAGGCGCGCGCCGACCTGTTCGGACTTTACTACCTCGGCGACGGAAAGATGGTCGAGCTGGGGCTCGTGCCGTCGTTCGACGTGGCGAAGGCGGGCTATGCCAAATACATTCTCAACGGTCTGATGACCCAATTGGCGCGTATCGAGCCGGGCAAGAATGTCGAGGAGGCGCACATGCGCAACCGCAAGCTGGTCGCCGAGTGGTGCTACGAGCACGGCCGGGCCGACAACGTGATCGAGTGGGTCCGGCAGGACGGGAAGACCTATGTCGTGGTGAACGACTTCGTCCGTCTGCGCGCGCTCTTCGGCGAGCTGCTGGGCGAGATCCAGCGCATCAAGTCCGAGGGCGACTACGAGGCGGGGCGCGACCTGGTCGAGCGCTATGCCGTCCGGGTCGATCCCGCGCTGCACGAGGAGGTCCGCAGCCGCTACTACGGGCTGGGGATCGAGCCTTACGGCGGATTCGTCAATCCCGAATACGAACTGGTCGAGCGCGACGGCCGGGTGACGGACGTGCGTATCTCCTATCCGGCGGATTACGTGGAGCAGATGCTCGGCTATTCGCGCGACTACTCGTTCCTGCCCGACGTGAATTAGATTCCGACACGAAGCGGACGCTTCCGGTGGCGGTGTCCGATGCGCGGCGGGTTTCCGTGGGGCATCGGGCGCCGCTTGGCCGGGGTCCGTGCGAACAAATCCTGCATGGAACTGACGATAAGGGAGGAGCGGCCGGACGATTGCCGGACGGTCGGGGAGCTGGTCGAGGCGGCGTTCCGGCCGCTGGCGTTCAGCGACCATACGGAACACCTGCTGGTGGCGCGCCTGCGCCGTTCGGAGGCGTTCGTCCCCGGATTGTCGCTCGTGGCCGAGGCGGAGGGCCGCCTCGTGGGGCACGTGCTGCTGACCCGGCTGGAGGTCGTCGCGGAGGACCGGAGTGCCGCGACCGTGCTGGGCGTCGCTCCGCTGTCGGTGCTTCCCGGGCTGCAAAACCGCGGCATCGGGTCGGCATTGCTGCGCGAAGCGCACCGGAGGGCCGTCCGTGCGGGGTTCGGGGCGGCGCTGCTGGTGGGCCATGCGGACTATTACCCGCGTTTCGGCTATGTTCCCGCGAGCCGTTTCGGCATCCGTTTTCCGTTCGATGCGCCCGATGCCTGCTGCTTGGCGGCGGAACTGATTCCGGGCAGTCTCGGGGGCGTGCACGGCACGGTCCGCTATCCGGCCGCGTTCTTCGGGGAGACGCCGGAAGCATGACGGCTCCGGCTGTCCGGCGGCTGAAAACAGGGGAGGCGCACCATGCGGTGCGCCTCCCTTTCCTCTTTGCCGTTTCCGGAATCCGGCGTGCCGCCGGACCTCCTTCGCGGTCTTTTCTGCGGAATCCCGCCGTCGGGATTTACTCCACGACCTCTTCGAACTGGTCCTTGCCGACGCCGCAGAGCGGGCATACCCAATCCTCGGGAATCTCCTCGAAAGCGGTTCCGGGAGCGATGCCTCCGTCGGGATCGCCTACTGCGGGATCGTAAATCCACTCGCATACCGTGCAACGATACTTTTTCATCTTTTCTCTTGTTTTAATTAAAGGGTGAATAAATCGGTTTCAAAATCCATGCCTCCGGGGCATTTGTCTTCGTTCTTCTATTTCGGACGGGAGGCAGCCGCCTCTTCCGCCTCTTCCGCCTCTTCTTCTTCGTCCTCCTCCTCTTCGTCCGGACGGTTGCCTCCGGGCGGCGTCAGCTCCGCCACGAGGCGGTCCGCTTCCGTGCACGAGACGAAGAGCCGGTCTTCGTAAATGTCGGTGATCTCCACGAAATTTTTCCACTCCGAGGCGTAGAGCTTCACGCGGTCGAAGCGGCGCAGGTCGAGGAAGTGGCCGTAGTAGCCGAAAAATCCGAATCCTCCGAATATCGGCACGAACCACTTCATGCGCCGGGGCTCCACGCGCCGCACCGAGGCGATCTCGTCGCGGCGGATTTCGGTGATGTCCAGCAGGCAGCGGACCTCCACCCGGTCGTCGGTCACGACGATCCGCCGGGGGATCGACAGCGCCATGAGCGCCACGAGCGCCACGATGAACGAGGTGAACCACGCCGAGAGGTATCCGCCTTCGTAGAGGTGGTAGAGCAGCCAGCCCAGCAGTCCGAATGCGGCCAGATAGACGACCGTCCAGTAGAGGATCGTGCGGCTGAAACGGTATTTATAGACGCTCTGCATCGTTTTCCTTATCTCCTGTCGGGTCCGGTCACTCCCTCTCCGCGCCCTCTTCCCGGGCTGCAAGCAGGGCTTCGGCGAGGATGAAATCCTCCGCCGTCGTGATCTTGAGGTTGCCGCGTTCGCCCCGGGCGAGGAACACGCCGTGTCCCGCGGCCTCCACCACCGAGGCGTCGTCCGTGAATTCCGCGCGGTACTCCGCTCCGTAGGCTCCGCGCAGGATGTCGGCGCGGAAAATCTGCGGAGTCTGTACGATCCGGAACCGGCGGCGGTCCGCGACGTGCGATGCCGCGATTCCCTCCGTTTCCGTCCGCTGCTCCTCCACTTCACGCAGCGAATCGACCGCTTCGACGACCGGAATCGCCGCTCCGTACCGTTCCGCGGCCTCCGCCACGCGGCGGATCAGCTCCGCCGACACGAGCGGCCGCACGCCGTCCTGTACGGCGATCAGCTCCGGGTCGGTGCGGAGCGCCGCCAGTCCGCGCCGCACCGAATCGAACCGCTCGGCGCCTCCGGTGACGATCGTGTGCGGGGCCACTTCGAAGCGCGCCGCGAGGTTTTTCCAGAAATCCGCATGGCGTTCGGGCAGCACGGCGACGATTTCCGCGCCGGGCAGCGCCGCGGCCACGGCGTTGATCGTGCGTGCCAGTACCGGCATGCCGCCCAGCAGCGCGAACTGTTTGGGCAGAGCGCCTCCGCAGCGTGTCCCGCTGCCTCCGGCCACGATGATTGCTCCCGTGCGTGCCATGCCGTTATTCTTTGTCGCCGTTTTCCGCCTGCGCCGGGGCGGCCGTTCCGGGCAGCGTCAGCGAGTCGAGCTGCGTGATCCGCTCCTCGGGTTTCACCTCGCCGTTCAGCTCGGCCGTGATGCGGTCGCGCACGAATTCGAACAGCGGCCGGTTCTGTTTCGAGATCGGCTCGGCCGGCTCCTGCGGGACCTTCAGCGGGTCGATCGGCTTGCCGTTCTTCCAGATGCGGTAGTCGAGGTGCGGGCCTGTCGAGGCGCCGGTCGAACCGACGTATCCGATGAGCTGTCCCTGCGATACGTGCGTCCCCTGCCGGATGCCCTTGGCGTAGCCGCTCAGGTGCAGATAACCCGTCACGAGATTTCCCGGATGCTTGATCTTGAGCGTGTTGCCTCCGCCTCCGCCCCAGCCGCGGAAGGTGACCACGCCGTCGGCCACGGCGTGTACGGGCGTTCCTTTCGGCGCGGCGTAGTCCACGCCCGTATGCGGCCGGTAAACCTTGTATATCGGGTGTTTGCGCGCGTAGGTGAAGCGCGAGCTGATGCGCGTGTACTTGAGCGGCGCTTTGAGCAGTTGCTTGCGCAGGCTGCCGCCGTCGGCCTCCCAGTACTGGATCTTGCCGCCCTGCCGGAAGGGGATGGCGTAGTACTCCTTGCCGCTCTGCGTGAATTTCGCTCCCCATACGCGGCCGATGCCGGCCGAAACCGTGTCGTCGATGAAACGCTCGTCGTAGATCACCGTGAACGAGTCGCCTTTCTGGATGCCGAAGAAATCCACCGTCCACTGGTAGATGTCCTCCATCTCCGCGGCCAGCGCGTAGGGGAGGTCGTGTTCCATGATCGCGCCCCAGAGCGAGGAGTTGATGACGGCGCTCTTCTTGGTGCGCCGCAGCGTGTAGGGTTTCGAATCCTTGCGCACGGAGACCGAATCGTTGTCGTGGAACCCGAAGACGACGTACTCCGTCGTGGATATTTCGTAGGCGAGGTAGTCCAGGTGCGGGGCGTAGAGCGAATCCTCGTGGATGAAGGTCGTGTATTTCTGTCCGGCCCGGATACTGCGCAGCGGGAAGACATCCTTCGACTTCCTGTCCAGCAGGTCGATCGTGCGGGCCGGAACGCCGTAGCTTCCCAGGATTTTCCCCAGCGTCTCTCCCGAACCCACTTCGCCCGTTTCGGTGCGGTATTCTTCGGCGTCGATGCCGTAGAGCAGGTTTTGGGGGGCGGACTCCTCCTGCGCGGCTTCCGCGTCCGTTTCCGCTTCGGCCGATCCGTTCCGGCCGCAGGCGCCCGCCGCAGCCAGCAGCAGGGCGCAGATCGTGATTCGCAAATATCCCATAGTACGTGCAAATTTAGACAAAAAACGCGGATCCGCGAATTTTCGTCTCCCTTTTCTGACCGATCCGTGCGTTTTGCGGGCGTTCGTTTGGTTTTCCCGGAAAAAGGCGTTACCTTTGAAAAGTTTATATCCAAACCGGAATAAGATGCTGAAATGCCTGCTCGCGCCTGTGGCCGTCCTCTATAAAGCGGGGGTGACGTTGCGTCACCGCCTCTTCGACTGGGGCCTTCTCAAGAGCGAGAAGTTCGATATTCCGGTCGTCTGCATCGGCAATATCACCGTCGGCGGCACGGGCAAGACTCCGATGGCCGAGATGGTCGTGGGCTACATGTCCCAGACGCACCGTGTGGCGCTGCTCTCGCGCGGCTACGGCCGCCGCACGAAGGGCTACCGGGAGGTGAGCTGCGATTCGCACTACCGCGACGTGGGCGACGAGCCGTTACAGATCAAGCTCAAGTTTCCCGAGACGGTGGTGGCCGTCTGCGAGAAGCGGGCCGAGGGCATCCGCCGCATCCGAGCCGAACACCCCGGGGTGGACCTCATCGTCATGGACGACGGCTTCCAGCACCGCTACGTGGAGCCGAAGGTCAATATCGTGATGATCGACGCCACGCGGCCCGTGCAGCACGACCGCATGCTGCCGCTGGGGACGCTGCGCGATCTGCCCGAACAGCTGCACCGTGCGCATTACTTCATCGTCACGAAGTGCCCCGAGCGGATGGCGCCGATCGACCGCCGCATCCTGCGCAAGGTCCTGATCCAAGTGGCCTACCAGCGGGTCTATTTCACCCGTTTCGAGAGTTTCATGCCTCAGCCGCTCTATGCCGGCGAGGCTGCTCCGGAGCCGCTGACGCACGGCCGGCAGGTCATCGCCCTCTCGGGCATCGGCAATCCGAAGCCCTTTTTGCAGTCGCTCCGCGAGCGCTACGAGGTCGTGGCCGAGATGACGCTCGACGATCACCACGTCTATAAGGTCCGCGACATGCATGCGCTCGAGGCGCTGCTGTCCGAGCATCCGGGCGCGGTGATCGTGACGACCGAGAAGGACGCTGTGAAGATGACCCGCCGGGAGAAGGTTCCCGAGGCGGTCCGCCGCACGCTCTATTACCAACCGATCAATATTTCATTCATAGAGGATTCGGCAACGGATTTTCTGCAAAAACTGGAAGAAGATGTTAGAGGAAATTAAGAAAACCGCCGCGTTCATCCGGTCCGCGACCGGAGATTTCGCACCCGAGGTGGGCATCGTGCTCGGCACGGGGCTGGGCGATTTCGCCGACCGGATCGAGACGCGCCATGCGCTCGACTACAAGGACATTCCCGGCTTCCCCGTCTCGACGGTCGAGGGGCACAAGGGACGTCTGATTTTCGGCGAGGCGGGCGGCCGCCGCGTCGTGGCCATGCAGGGACGGTTCCACTACTACGAAGGCTATACGATGGAGCAGGTGACCTTCCCGATCCGCGTCATGCGGCTGCTCGGCATCCGCTTCCTGTTCGTCTCGAACGCCTCGGGCGGCATCAATGCATCGTTCCGCACGGGCGACCTGATGGTCATCACCGACCATATCAACCTGATGCCCAATCCGCTGATCGGGCCCAACATGGCCGAACTGGGACCCCGTTTCCCGGACATGCACAACTGCTACGACAAGGCGTTGATCGCCTCGGCGACGAAGATCGCCGGGGAGGAGGGGATCAAGCTCCAGTACGGCGTCTATGTCGGCGGCACGGGCCCTACGTTCGAAACGCAGGCCGAATACCGCTATTTCAAGGCCATCGGCGGCGATGCCGCGGGCATGTCCACCGTGCCGGAGGTGATCGTGGCGCGTCACATGTCGGTTCCCGTCTTCGGCGTCTCGGTCATCACGAACTGCGGCCTGTCGGACGAGGCGGGCGACCACGAGGATGTGCAGCGCCAGGGCCGGAAGGCGGGCGTGAAGATGCAGACGCTCTTTTTGCGAATGATCGAAAATCTGGAATGATATTATGGTAAACAAGGTGATTCTGGTGGGCAACGTGGGCATCGACCCCGAGGTCCGCACGCTCGAAGGCGGCGCGAAGGTCGCCCGTGTCCGGCTGGCTACGACCGAGCGGCTGTACGACCGTGCGTCGAACGAGACGAAGGAGCATACCGAGTGGCACACGATCACGCTGTGGCGCGGCCTCGCGGATGTCGTGGACCGCTATGTGCGCAAGGGCACGCAGCTCTATATCGAGGGCCGTCTGCGCACCCGCGAGTGGATGGACAAGGACAACAACAAGCGTTATACGACCGAGATTCTGGCCGACACGATGAATCTGCTGGGCCGCCGCAGCGACAATCCCGCTTCGGACGGCGCCGCTCCGGGTTACGGAGCGCAGGGGCAGGGTTCCTCCTACGGCCAGCAGGGCGGGGGATACCAGCAGGGCGGCTATGCGCGGCCGCAGCAGCCGCGTCCCGCCGCGGCTCCCCAGCCGCAGCAGCCGGCCGCACCTTCGGTCCCGGCCGACGATCCCGACGATTTGCCGTTCTGACCGGACTCTCCCGGCCTGTGCGCCGCCGTCGGGCCGTGGCTGCGGGCGGTCCTGCGTTCGCACCGCATCTGTTGCCGTTCGGGACGCCGCCGGTCCGCAGCGATCCTGCTCCGCAGGAGGCTGTGCCGCACCGCCGCGGGCGATCCGCATCCCGTTCATCCGAAAGGGCTCCGTTTCGCTTCAAGCGAAACGGAGCCCTTTTTTCCGTGGTGGCGGCGCCCTCCCTGTGCGTCCGGTTTTACGGCCGGTCCCGTCACGGAGTTTTCGGTCAGAGGTGTCCGATTCCCTGCCGGTATCCGGTCAGATCGGCTTCGGTCAGGGAGGCGAGCGCTTCGTCGATGCGTCCGATCATCCGTACCCGGTCTTCCGGCAGCCGCCCGAACAGCGGCACGGCGTTGGAGACCGTGTTGGCCGAGATCGTGACGGGAACGGTCAGCTCCTTCAGAAACGTGCGCAGTTCCTCGAGCCGCTCCCGTTCGCTCATCGGGACGAATCGCCCGGCTTCGATCTCCCGCATCAGCGGCGTGTCGGGAAAGAGCGTCAGCGACACGATTCCGACGATATAGGGGTGGAGCCGGTTGAAGAGTGTCGCCGTCGCATGGGCCGCCCGTGTGCCGTTGCCGGCCCCGGCCAGTCCGGTCATGTAGGTAAGGTAGTATTCGATGCCCGCCTCGTCGAGTCTGCGGCACGCTTCGAGCGCTTCGGCCGCGGTCGTTCCCTTGTTCATGAAGGCCAGCGAGGCGTCGTCGCCGCTCTCCGTGCCGATGCTGATGCCCGTGATGCCGCGCGCCCGCAGTTCGCGCAGCTCCGCGGCGCTCTTTTGCAGAATGTCGCTTACGCGGGCGAACATGCCGATCGTCCGTACCTTCGGCAGAAAGTCGCGGATGCGGTCGGCGAGCCGGATGAGTCTTCCGGCGCTTAGCACGAAGGGGTTGGCGCCGACGAGGAAGACCCGCCGGGCCCGCGGCTGATAGCGGGCGACGATCCGCAGATCGGCCTCGACCTCCTCCGCCGGGGAGATCCGGAAGCGGAGGTCGCCGTAGAGCGAACAGAATTTGCAGGCGTGGTGCGTGCAGCCGACCGTGACTTGCAGCAGTACCGAGCGGGCCTCGAAGGGCGGCCGCCAGATTATCCCCGTGAAGTGGAGGGATTCGGATTCTTTCATCGTTTTTCCTATTTTTGCAGGCCGCAAGATAGTCCGGATTCCGCTTCCGCACAAGAGCTTATCCGGCCGTTAGCGGCTTACGCGCGTGTTAGTTTTTGTGGAAACGAACCGGTTGAGACGATGAAAAAAAACGAAAAAAATCCGCCCCGTCCGACGCTTTCGCCGGCCTGTGCCCTGATCGGCCGCTTCGGCAGCCGTTGGGCGCTGCTCGTGCTGCTGACGCTTCACGAAGGCGGCGTGCTGCGCTTCGGAGAGCTGGTCCGGGCGGTTCCCGGCGGCATCTCCGAACGGATGCTCTCCGCCGCTCTTCGTGATCTGGAAGGGGCCGGACTGGTCGCACGGAGGGTCTATCCCGAAGTCCCGCCGCGGGTGGAGTATGCGACGACCCCGAAAACGGAGTCGCTGATGCCGATTCTGCGGCAGTTGCTCGACTGGGCGCGCGAGAATGCGTAGCGGTCCGCACCGCACTCCGGAGATGAGAAAGCCCCTGCCGGAAATTTATCCGGCAGGGGCGGAAAATCCGTAAGGGCGGCGGAAACTCTGCCGCGCGGTCCGTCCGGCGGCGTTCCGTGCGGTGCGGCACGGCGCACCGTCCCGGCCGTTCCGGCGGCCGTTTACCGCTGCGTTGCGGCTTCGCTCCGGATTTCGACCGTCGCCTTCTTCAGTCCGGGCGACGTCGCCTTCACCGTTATCGTTCCGGGCCGTTCGGTCGGGGCGATCACGGCGGTCATCATCCCCGAGAAGAGTTTCATGCGGGGCCGCTGGAACGGTTCGAGCGAGGCGGGGTTGCCGTTGGCTCCCGCGCGGTAGTACCCCGCTCCGGTGACCTCGAACCGGATTTCGTTGTCGGCCAGCGGGCAGGGCGTGCCCTGACGGTCTTCGACGCGGACCGTCACGAACGCATAGTCCTTGCCGTCGGCCGCGATGACCGTCCGGTCGGCTTCGAGCACGATGCGGTACGGCTCGCCCGCCGTGCGAATCTCCCGCTCCGCCACGGCGTTGCCCTCTTCGTCGTAGGCCACGGCCTTCACCGTGCCGGGTTCGTAGCGCGTGTCCATCCACATGAGCCGGTAGCGCTGCTGCCGTTTGAGGTCCGCCGCCGAAACCGAATCGGCGCTGTTGTCTATCGTCACGCCGGTGTCTTTCCGTCTCCGGCCCTGGCTCCTGCCGTTGATGAACAGTTCGGCTTCGGGGTAGTTCGTGTAGATGAATACGGGGGTGACTTCGCCTTCGCGTCCCTTCCAGTTCCAGTGGGGCAGTATGTGGAGCGTTTCGGCTTCGGGGTTCCACTTGCTGCGGTAGAGCCAGTAGCGGTCCTTGGGTATGCCCGCCAAGTCGATGATGCCGAAGAGCGACGAGTGGCTCGGCCAGTCGGAGTAGTAGGGGGTGGGTTCGCCCAGGTAGTCGAATCCGGTCCAGACGAATTCGCCCATGCAGTAGGGGCGGTCGTCGTGCTGGATGAAGTCGTCCTCGGGCAGATTCGACCATCCGCAGTGCTCCACGTCGTACGACGACGCCTGGTGGTCGTCGTAGCGGGGCATCGAACGGCGCACGACCGGGAATTTGTAGATGCCGCGCGAGCTGATCGTCGAGGCGGTTTCGCTGCCGAGGATCATCTCCTGCGGGAGTCTCAGGTAGTTCCGTGCGTACAGATGCGGCCGGTAATTGAATCCCGGAATGTCCATCACCGCGGCCATGTTGTTCGCCGTCACGGCGTCGGGGGCGTCCATGCCCTGCGTCACGGGGCGCGTGGGGTCTTCGCGGTGGCAGATATTCTGGAGCCGGAGGGAGAGTTTCGGGCCCCGGTCTCCGTTCCATTGGTCGGGCACTTCGTTGCCTATGCACCACATCACGACGCTCGGGTTGTTGCGGAACCGGCGGACGAGGTTCACCAGATCGCGCTCGGCCCATTGGCCGAACTCCTTGTGGTAGCCGTTTTCGACCTTCTTCGTCTCCCACTCGTCGAACGATTCGGCCATGACCATCATGCCCGTTTCGTCGCATATTTCGATCAGCTCCGGTGCCGGCTTGTTGTGCGAGGTGCGTATGGCGTTGCAGCCCATCTCCTTCAGCAGCCGGATCCGGTGCCGGATCGCCGACTCGTTCACGATGCCGCCCAGCGGTCCGAGGTCGTGGTGGAGACAGACGCCCCGGAATTTCAGCGGCTTGCCGTTCAGCCGGAATCCTTCGCCCTGCACGGCTTCGACCGTGCGGATGCCGAACACGGTGACGTAGCGGTCCTTCAGCTCGCCGCCTTCGTAGATCTCCGAAGTCGAGGTGTAGAGCGCCGGAGTGTCGGGCGACCAGAGCGCGGGGCGGTCGATCGTGAACTCCTGCTCGAAGCAGTGGTCGCCGAAGTCGGCTCCGGCGGACTGCCTGTGCCGTGCCACGACGCGTCCGGCGGGGTCCGTCACCGCCGTTTCGATCGCATAGTCGGCGGGCGACTTTCCCTGCGGAACGGCGAGGGCGGTGCACTGCCGGACGCGGGCGGACGCTTCGTCGGCCCGCCGCGTGATGATCTGCGTTCCCCACACCGGGACGTGCGCCTTGTCCGTTACGATGAGGTGCACGTTGCGGTAAATTCCGGCGCCGGGATACCAGCGCGACGATTCGGGGAGGTTTTCGAGCCGGACGGCCAGCAGATTCTCCCCGCCGGGGTTCAGCAGGGGCGTGATGTCCGTGTGGAAGGAGTTGTAGCCGTTGGGCCAGCGGATCGCCTCCCGGCCGTTCACGTACACGCGCGCATGGCTCATCGCGCCGTCGAAGAGGAGCGTGCACCGGCGGCCTTCGTTCCGTTCCGGTACTTCGAAGCGGAGCCTGTACCAGCCCGTGCCGACGAAGGGCAGCCCTCCGGTCCGTCCGGCGTGTTCCACGGCCTGCGTCTGGCCGTCCTGCGCGATGGCCGTGTGCTGGAGATCGTTTCCTGCGCTGAACGGACCGTAGATGGCCCAGTCGTGCGGTACGGTCACCTCCTGCCACCGGGAGTCGTCGTACGACGGTTCGGCGAATGCCGGGGCGTCGTCGCGTGTGAAGCGCCATCCTTTTTCGAGCAACCGTTCGGTGCGTACCTGCGCCTGCAACCCTATCGGGAGCAGCAGGAGCATCCATACGAATCTTTTCATCGTTTCGTGTGATATGTGGGTGAGTCTTTTCCGCCCGTTCCGCCGGATTCGGGGGCTCCGTTCCGTGCCGTAGGGGCGTCCGGGCTTTTCCGGCCGCTCCAATATAGGCGTTTTCCGCGGAAAAAACAAATCCGGAATTTCGCGGAAGAGTTGCCGGTTCCGTGAATTTTCCGTATATTCGGCAGACGGTTCCGCTCCGGCAGGGCGGAACGGGACAATGATTCGGACCGATATGAAACGCATTACGAATCCCTGGCGGGGAATGGAAGGGTATCGCTGCTACGGCTGCGATCCGCACAGCGAACAGGGACTCCGCATGGAGTTCTACGAGGACGGCGAGGAGATCGTGAGCGTCTGGCATCCCCGTCCGGAGTTTCAGGGATGGGTGGATACGCTTCACGGAGGCGTCCAGGCGACGCTGGCCGACGAGATCAGCAGTTGGGTCGTCTTCCGCAAGTTCCGGACCAGCGGCGTCACCTCGCGGATGGAGGTGCGTTACCACAAGCCGATCCGGACCTCCGACGAGCGTGTCGTGCTGCGTGCCGCCGTGCGGCAGCAGCGGCGCAACCTGGTCGAAATCGGCGTGCGGATCTTCGACGGCGCCGGGACGCTCTGCACCGAGGCGACCTGTCTCTACTTCCTTTTTCCGAAGGAACGGGCGCGCACGGAGTTCCATTTCTGCGATTGCGGCGTCGCAGACGAGGAGACGGACCCGCTGCAATAGCCTCCGTGTCCGTCGTCCCGGCTCTTCCGCCTTCCCGTTCCGCTTGACCGCTTTTTTTGTTCGGCGATCTTATGATTGAACGTATTGTTGCGTGTTTGTCGTTGTGCGCTCTTGCCGCCTGCGTTTCCGGACGGGAGGAGCGGATCGTCTGCGACCGTGTGCTGACTTTCGGGGAGGAGCCTTCGCCGTCGATTCCGGATCGGATCCGTCGGGTGGATTTCTTGCCGCTGGAGTTTTCCGAGGCTGCGGCGTTCCGGCGCGCCGATAAATTGCTGTTCCGGAACGGGCTGATCTATGTCGGCGACTTCGGAAGCCGCAAGATCGTGGCCTACGACATGGCGGGCCGCGTGTCGTTCGTCATTCACCGGCACGGCCGGGGGCCCGGAGAGTATCTGGAGATGAAGAGTTTCACGGCCGACGACCGGAATGTCTATGTCGTCGATAACGCCTCCCGCCGGGTGCTGCTCTACGACTGCCGTACCGGAGTGTTCCGGGAGTCGAAGCCGCTGCCGGTCGTCGCCTGGGACATCGAGGCGTTGCATAACGGGGATTTCATTCTGGCGTTCAGCCCTCTGACCGGGGGCATGCTGTCCGAATCCCAGCCGAATTACAGGCTTTTCGTCACCGATTCGGATTTTGCCGTCAAACGCCGCCTGTTCGCGTTCGATTCCGGTTACAGCGAACCGCTCGGCCGGCCGACCTATTTTTCGGTATCCGGCGACAGCCTCGTTTTCAGCTCGTTCTGGTTCGACGGATTCACGGTGTTCGACCGCCGCGATGCCGTCGGGTTCCGCCATGTGGCCATCGACTTCGCTCGCGGGATTCCCGGGAAGTACCGCCAGGATCGGGATGCCGTGCTCGACGGGCCGTATCGGTATCCGGTTGCCGTTCCCGTACTTTGCGGCGATTACGTGGCGGTCGATGTCCGCTGCGGCGAATACCTGGACACCTACCTGTTCGATCCTGCGGCCGACGCCTTTATCGGCAATTCGGAGACGGGTGCGTATCTCTTTCCGCCCGTCGCCGTGTTCGAGGGGCGTTTCGTGGCTCTTCTGCCGGGCAGTTCGTATGCGGATCTCGTTGAGGAGGGGTTTCCGCGCGCTCCGGATGCCGTCGAACGGAATCTGAACGAGGACGGCAACCTGCTGCTGTTTTACGGTATGTGACGGCCGGGCCCGGCGTTCCGCATAACCTTCGCTTTATATGCGTTTTCGCCCTCCCCCGCGGACGGTGCTTCTTTCCGTTTCCGGTCGTCCGCTGGCGTTCGGAGCCGGGTCGCTTCCGTGCCGGGAGCAGGTCCGGAATGAAAAAGGGAGACCTCTGCGTCTCCCTTTTCCCTGTTTTTCGTCTGCCGTTCCGGGTCACGTCCGGTCGATCCGGTACTGCACGCACTCGATGCCGACGCGGCGCAGCAGGTCCAGCCCCTCCTCCGAACGGTAGTCGTCCGCGTAAACCACCCGTTTGATGCCCGCCTGGATAATGAGTTTCGAGCATTCGATGCACGGGGCGGCCGTGATGTAGAGCGTCGAGCCGTCGCAGTTGTTGGCCGACTTGGCGACCTTCGTGATGGCGTTGGCCTCGGCGTGCAGGACGTAGGATTTGGTCAGTCCCTGTTCATCCTCGCAGACGTTCTCGAATCCGGCCGGCGTGCCGTTGTACCCGTCCGAGATAATCATGCGGTCCTTGACGATCAGCGCTCCGACCTTGCGGCGCACGCAGTAGGAATTTTCGGCCCAGATCGCCGCCATTCGCAGGTAGCGCAGGTCCAGCTGGCGTTGTTTCTCCTCTTGATAACCCATACTCTTGTTTTCGATCGCGTTGCACTTCCGTACTCTCCGGCCGCTCTGCGGACGGGGCTACAACCCCTTTCCGTGGCAGTTCTTGTACTTCTTGCCCGATCCGCAGGGGCAGGGATCGTTGCGGCCCACCTTCTTTTCGACGTGCACCGGCATCGGTTTCGACCGATCCTGCTGTCCGGCCTGCGCGGCGGCCTGCATCCGCGACGCCTGCAACTTATTGACGTCCACCTTGGCGCGCCGCTCCCGCTCGATCTGCATCCGTTCGCGCTCCTGCTGCTGGCGCCGCACCTCTTCGGCGCTCTGCTCGCGCACGGGGATGTATGCCTTGTCGAGGATCGCCAGCACCTCGCGGTTCACCTTGACGAGCATCTTCGAGAACAGTCCGAACGACTCGAACTTGTAGATCAGCAGCGGGTCCTTCTGCTCGTAGGTGGCGTTCTGCACGCTCTGGCGCAGGTCGTCCATTTCGCGCAGATGCTCGCGCCAGGCGTCGTCGATCGTGGTGAACATGACCACCTTCGAGAAGACCTTGTAGATCTCCGCGCCGTCCGTATCCTTGCACTTCTGCAAGTTCACCGGGATATTGTAGCCGAGGTGTCCGTCCGTCAGCGGGAAGTAGATGTTCGAATCCATCTGTTCCTTGCGGTCTTCGTAGATGCGCTGCATCACCGGACGCACCGTGTCGGCCACGGCCTTCGCCCGGCGGGCGTAGGTCTCCTTGAGCGCCTTGACGATGGCATCGACCAGCTCCTCGGGCTTGGCGTCGCCGTAGGCCGCCTCGTCCACCGGCAGCTCCACGGCCACCTGGCGGATGAGCTCCATGCGGAAATCCTCGTATTCGATGCCGCGGTTCTCCTCGACGAAGTTCTCGGCGAAGTCGTACATGATGTTGTTCAGGTCGATCTCGATCCGTTCGCCGTAGAGGGCGTGGCGGCGGCGCGTGTAGATCACCTCGCGCTGCGAGTTCATCACGTCGTCGTATTCGAGCAGCCGCTTGCGGATGCCGAAGTTGTTCTCCTCGACCTTCTTCTGGGCGCGTTCGATGGCCCGGGTCATCATTCCGGCCTGGATCACCTCGCCCTCCTTGAGGCCCATGCGGTCCATCATCGCGGCGATGCGGCCCGAGCCGAACAGACGCATCAGGTCGTCCTCGAGCGAGACGAAGAACTGCGACGATCCGGGGTCGCCCTGACGTCCCGCACGTCCGCGCAGCTGACGGTCCACACGGCGGCTTTCGTGCCGTTCCGTGCCGATGATCGCCAGACCTCCGGCGGCCTTCACTTCGGGCGTCAGCTTGATGTCCGTACCGCGGCCCGCCATGTTGGTGGCGATGGTCACCTGCCCGGCGCGCCCGGCCTCGGCCACCACCTGCGCCTCCAGTGCGTGCTGTTTGGCGTTCAGCACGTTGTGCTTGATGCCGCGCAACTTGAGCATGCGGCTCAGCAGCTCCGAGATCTCGACCGACGTCGTACCCACCAGCACGGGGCGCCCTTCGCCCACGAGGCGCACGATCTCTTCGATCACGGCGTTGTATTTCTCGCGCTTGGTTTTGTAGATCAAGTCCTGGCGGTCGTCGCGGATCACCGGCCGGTTCGTCGGGATGACCACCACGTCGAGTTTGTAGATGCTCCAGAACTCCGACGCCTCCGTCTCGGCCGTACCGGTCATGCCGGCCAGCTTGTGGTACATGCGGAAGTAGTTCTGCAACGTGATCGTGGCGAAGGTCTGCGTCGCGGCCTCGACCTTCACGTGCTCCTTGGCCTCGATGGCCTGGTGCAAGCCGTCCGAATAGCGGCGGCCGTCGAGGATACGTCCCGTCTGCTCGTCCACGATCTTCACCTTGTTGTCCATCACGACGTACTCCACGTCCTTCTCGAACATGGCGTAGGCCTTCAGCAGCTGGTTCACCGTGTGCACGCGCTCCGACTTGATCGAGTAGTCGTTTATCACCTCGTCGCGTTTCTGCGCCTTCTCCTCTGCGGGCAGGTCGCTCTTTTCGAGCTCGGCCACCGCCGCGCCGATGTCGGGCAGCACGAAGAAGCCGTCCTCCTTGAAGTATTTCGACAACTCCTCGTGGCCTTTGTCCGTCAGCTCCACCGAATTGAGTTTCTCGTCGATGACGAAGTAGAGCGGATCGGTGATTTCGGGCATCCGGCGGTTGTTGTCCTGCATGTAGATGTTTTCGGTCTTCTGCATCAGGGCCTTGATTCCCGGCTCGGAGAGGTATTTTATCAGCGGCTTGTATTTGGGCAGTCCCTTGTGCACGCGGTAGAGCTTGATGCCGCCCTCCTCGGTCTTGCCCTCCGCGATGAGCTGCCGCGCCTCGGCCAGCAGCGCCGTGACGAAGTTGCGCTGGAGGTTGTAGAGGTGTTCGATCGAGGGCTGGTACTGCTCGAAGAGCTGGTCGTCGCCCTTGGGCACGGGGCCCGAGATGATGAGCGGCGTGCGGGCGTCGTCGATCAGCACCGAGTCGGCCTCGTCCACGATGGCGTAGTGGTGCTTGCGCTGCACGAGGTCCTTGGGCGACGAGGCCATGTTGTCGCGCAGGTAGTCGAAGCCGAACTCGTTGTTCGTACCGAACGTGATGTCGGCCATGTAGGCCTTGCGGCGCGCCTCCGAATTGGGCTGGTGGCGGTCGATGCAGTCCACCGACAGTCCGTGGAACTGGTAGAGCGGTCCCATCCACTCGGAGTCGCGTTTGGCCAGGTAGTCGTTCACCGTGACCAGGTGCACGCCCTTTCCGGCCAGCGCATTGAGGAATACGGGGAGCGTCGCCACGAGCGTCTTGCCCTCGCCCGTCGCCATTTCGGCGATGTTGCCTTCGCGTTCGCGTTCGCCGAGCTTCTTGGCGGGGCTCTTCTTGCTGCGCGTCAGCACCACGCCGCCGAAGAGCTGGCAGTCGTAGTGGATCATGTCCCACTTCATGTCGTTGCCGCCTGCCATCCAGTGATTGGCGTACACGGCCTTGTCGCCCTCGATGGTAACGAAGTCTTTCGTCGCGGCCAGCTCGCGGTCGAAGTCGTTGGCCGTCACTGCGATCGTGTCGTTCTGCGCGAAGCGGCGCGCCGTGTCCTTCATGATGGCGAAGGCTTCGGGCAGGATTTCGTCGAGCTTGTCCTCGATCCTGTCGTCGATGCGCTTGGTCGTCTCGTCGATCTCCTTCGAGATCTTCTCCTTCTCCTCGAGCGACGTCTCGGGCAGTTCGAGCCGTGCTTTCAGCTCGACGATGCGGGCCTCGTCCGCGGCGATGTAGTCAGCGATCTGTTGTTTGAGCCCCTGGCTGCGGGCGCGCAGCTCGTCGTTCGAGAGGGCCTCGATCGAGGGGTAAACAGCCTTGATCTTCTCGACGTAAGGCTGGATCTGTTTGCGGTCTTTTTCGGCCTTGGAGCCGAAAACGGCTTTGATTACGCTTGCAAGAATATCCATATTTCAGTCGTTGTTTTTTCGGTTCGGATTCTAAATCTTGCAAAGATACTTATTTTTTGCGATTTATCAACTCCCGGAGGGGCTTTTTGCGCTCCCGTCCTGCGGCTGCGGAACCGCGGGATTTCCGATGCGCGACTTCCAGGAGATGAACTCCCTGTGTTCCGGGAATTTCTTGAAGTCGGTCGAATCGGTACGGATGACATGGAGCGATGTCTCGCTGATGTGGCTGTCGAAGACGCCGAAGTCGATCTCCGCGTCCTGGATCAGCAGGATCGGCATTCCGGCCATGAGCCCCATGCCGGTTTCTATTTCGTTCCACGGCGTCGGCAGCCAGCGGTCGCTCCACGTCTCGCATTCGTCCGTCGCCGGGCGGAACGTCGCTTTTTCGATGTGGAGTTGCTTGAGTCCGAAGACGATCATCCCGTCGCATTGCTGGACGAGTGTCCGGATGTTGCCCAGTTGGCCGAACATGCGGTATTCGCCCCGTTCGTAGAAACAGACCTCGTAGCCTTCCTGTCGCAGGTGGTCGCGTACGGAGCGTATCATGAGCGAATCCTCGATGCGGAGCTTCCCCGGCATGCTGAAGAAAATGCGGTGCTTTCCCGCGGCGGCATGCACCGTGACCGGTTCGGGGCGGGTGTAGCGGCCCTCTGCGTCGAGATGCCGGGCGATCTCCCGCGGGAGATTCGTGCAGCCCGCGAAGCAGGCGTTCCCGAGTTTCACTTCGCGCAGTCCGATGTGGTTGAGGTCGGCCATCGAGAAGTTCGCCTCGGAGAGGTCGCTGTATTTGATTCTCGCGTGTTGCAGGTTGCTCTGATAGAACACGGCTTTCCGGCCGTCGATCCGCTCGATCAGGGCATTCGACAGATCGGCCTGGAAAAGGTCCGTCTCGCGCATGTCGGTCGTGACCTGCTCCTTGGATCCGATATAGGCATCTTGCAGGTTGGTTTTCTGGAGGTCGGCCTTGGAGAGGTCGTGCCCGTAGGCGAGCCCGTCGGCCAGCGTCTTCTGGAAAACTCCCGTCGGAACCACCCGCAGCAGCGACGAGAGGACGTAGATCGTTTCGTTGCGGTAGCAGCCTCTTTCCGCCGTGAAGAACCTTCGGATGAGAATTGCCGCGGCGAGCCGGTTGGTCTCGCTTTCCGAGGAGAGCTGTCGGATCGCCGCATCGAACTCCTCCTTGAGGATTCTGCGGCGGGAGGACTTGCTCTGGATATCGAAGAATCGGAGCACGACCGCAACTCCGGCGATAAGCAGCGAAACGAAGAGGACGGTTCCCTCGATGTGTTCCAGGATGTAACTGAAGGCATTCATGGACGGGTGGTTATTTCGAGTTGTCCGTATGCGCCGCGATCCGCCGCCCGACGGGACATTCCGCGCACCGGGTTCGGGCGCAGTACTCCGTGGCCAGTTGCAGCAGCGCCTGCGATTCGAATGCGTTGCGGATCGGGACGCCCTCCCCGCTCCACGCCCGCATGAAACGGTTGTCCTCGGAGGGAAGGCGCTCGAGGAGCGACAGCGCGCTGTCGCGCAGCCGTTCGTCGCCCGTGCGGCTGCCGTAGGCGAATTGCAGTACGGCCACCAGGTTGATTCCGATGATGCGGGCCTTGAATGCCCCGAGGCGTTTGGGAAATTCGTCGCCCGCAGCGCCGGGGACGTAGTGCGTCCGCCAGTAGGGCGACGCCTCGATGCAGAACAGGCGCCGGATGTCCTCCTCCGTGCGGCAGGCCATGGCGCGCGCCATCACGAACTCGTCCTGCGCGAAGAACCGCGCCGCCTGCGCGATCCGCAGTGCGGGGTGGTTGGCCGGGCGGATGTCCGCGAGCGTCCACTCCGAGGCGTCCATCGCTTCGATGCCGTATTTGGCCGAGAGGTATTCGAAGTGGCGCCCGAGGTCGAGCGTGTACGCATCGTGGCGGTAGAGCGCCAGCAGCCCCGATGCGCCGAAGAGCATCGCTTCGACGGCCTGCGGGGCGAGCCGCTCCCGCAGCACGGTCCTGTAAGGCACTCTCCGGGCCAGCGAGAGGTAGGCCTCCTGGTTCCGGCTGTCGCCCAGCGTGCGGAAATAGAGCCGGTAGAAGGTCTCGTTCCAGTTGTCGGACGTTTCGGAGAGCAGCGCCCCGACGCGTCGGATCTTGCGGCCGAGCCGGTCGAAGAGCAGCGCCGTGAGAAGCTCGGTGCGTTGCAGCGCGCCGAGCCCCGCCAGGTAACCGCCGCAGGCGTATGTCCCGGCTCCGGCCTTCAGCCGTTCGATCGTCCGCTCCCCGCCGCCGTCCGCCATGTCACAACAGGTTGAGTTCGAGCAGCGCCTCTTCGGACATCATGCTTTTGTCCCACACCGGGTCGAACGTCAGGATGACGTTCACCGATTTCACCCCCTTGACCTTGGCGACCTGCTGATTGACGTCTTCGACGAGCATGTCGGCCATCGGGCAGTTGGGGGCCGTGAGCGTCATGCGGATCGTGGCCGTTCCGTCGGGCGTGTAGTCGATTTCGTAAACGAGCCCCAGATCGTATATGTTCACCGGAATCTCGGGGTCGTATATGTTTTTCAGCGTCAGGACGATCTCTTTCTCGACCTGGAGTATCTCTTCGGGTGTCATCGTTCAGTCGTTTTTGTTCGCGTACGCCAGTGCGTAGAGCCGCATCTGTCTGACCATCGCGGCCAGCCCGTTGGCCCGCGTGGGCGAGAGGTTGGCCGCCAGGCCGATGGCGTCGATGAAATAAAGGTCCGTGTCGAGCACCTCCTGCGGCGTGCGTCCGTTCAGTACGCGGATAAGCAACGCGATGATGCCCTTGGTTATTATGGCGTCGCTGTCGGCCGTGAAGAAAATCCGCCCGCCGTCCGTCCGTGCGTCGATCCACACGCGCGACTGGCATCCCTCGATGAGATACTGTCCGGTGCGGTGTTCCGGAGCGATGGCCGGGAGCGAGTCGCTCAGGCCGATCAGGTAGTCGTATTTGTCGAGCCAGTCGTCGAAAACGGAGAACTCCTCGATGATCTCCTCCTGAATCTGATCTTTCTTGTCCATTTCCTTTTCCTTGCGTTTTTGCGGTTACAGGTCCACGATCTCGGGCAGGACGTCGCCCTCCGAGGCCGCGGGTTCCGTGACGCCCGCCAGCCGCGCCAGCGTCGGAGCCACGGAGGTCATGTCCACGCGCCGCTGCACGTGCTGCTGTCCGGCGCCCGTGCCGTAGAATACGAGCGGCACTTCGGTGTCGTAGCCGTACATCGACCCCGACATCGAACGGCAGCGGTCGCGCTCTTCGATCCACCCGGGCATCAGGTTCAGGATGACGTCGCCCGAGCGACGCGGGTAGAAGCTGTTCTGCATCCGCCGCGCATAGCCGCTGCCGAAGTAGCTCGACCGCATGGCCGTGGCCGAGAGGGCGTGCGAGACGCCGCGGAACTGCATGGCGAAGATCGCCACCTCGTTCTGCACGTCGGCCAGATCCAGCCCCCGTTCGTAGATCAGGTTATGGTTGAGCCAGATGCACTTGTCTCCGTAGGTCACCACCCAGTCGCCCGTGCCGTAGCGGACGTTGAGGAATCCGTTCACGATCACCTCGAACTGCCGGGCGTTGAACCGGTCCGGCTCTTCGGTCGTCGCGTCGTAGGAGGGGCTGGTTCCGTGGTCCGAGGTGAGGACCACCGTCGCGTTGCCGTCCCTGACCTGCGCGAAGACGAAGGTCAGGAAGTCGGCCAGGTCGCGGTCCAGCCGGTAGTACATGTCCTCGACCTCGACCGATTCGGGTCCGTAGGCTTCGCTGATGCGGCGCGAGGCGTCGAGGCAGACGCAGAGCAGGTCGGGCGTCGCGTCGGCGCCGAGCTTGTACTGGGCGATGAGCTGCTTGGCCAGTCCCAGCACCGCCGTATTGCCCGCGGGGGTGTAGAGCAGCCGTTCGTAGTCGTCCGCAAGTTCCGGGCCGCCCCCTTCGGGCTGCCGCCCCTCCCCGCGTTTTCCGCGCTTCTCGGGGAATCCGATCCGGATGTTGCGCGTATTGACATAGCGGTCGCGGTCGAGCAGCGGCCGCCACTCGGAGGCGATGTAGGAGAGGTTGTACCGCTCGTCGTTGCTGCGGTCGATCCACTCGGGCACCGCCGGGGCGTAGTAGGGCGAGGTGACCCAGTCGCAGCGTCCGGGGTCGAGCCAGAAGACCTCGCCGCCGCGGCCCGCCGTCACCACGGCCGACACGGCTTCGGCGGCCACCGTGACCGTATGGCTGCCGGGAGCGTGCTGGCGGAGGGTTTCGGCCAGCGTCGGGGCGATCAGGTGGTAGGCTCCGGGGCCTTTGCGGCCGTCGGTCAGCCCCACGACGGCGTTCGACGTGTAGTCCACCCACTGCGAGCCGATCACGCCGTGCGTCGAGGGCATGGCCCCGGTCGCGAGCGTGGCCAGCGAGACGGGCGTGGTGGTCTGCTGGTAGTCGTAGCGGCTGTCCGTATAGACCGTGCCGCCCTGCGTGAGGCGGCGGAACCCGCCTTCGCCGAAGTTTTCGGCGTAGCGCGCGAGGTCCTCGGCGCGCATCGACCCCACGACGATCTGGACGATCAGGCGCGGCGTTTCGGCGGCGATGCCCCGGAACGAGGCGAGGGCGGCTATGGCGAGCAGGAGAATTTTTCTGTTCATGGCGAATGTGGAAGATCGGCCGCAAATTTACGAATTTATTTCGATACATCGGCGGAAATATTCCGCCTCGGCCCGAAAATCGGGACCGTGCAATGCGGCGATCCGCTCCAGTTGCGCAAGACAGAACGCCCGGTGGGCGGCGCTCCGCGGGTCACGGGGACGGTGTGCCGCGGCGGCTGCGATGGCTTCGGCCTCGGGAAGCAGGCGCCGGGCCTCGTCGGTGAGGGCCGCCTCCGTGAACCGCTCCCAGATGTACTCCACGGCCTGCGGTGCGGGGTGCACCAGATCGTCGGCATAGAAGCGGTAGTCCCGCAGGTCGTCCGTAAGGATTTCGTAGGCGGGGAAATATTCGATCCGTCTGAAGCGCTGCGTGAGCTCCTCGGCCGCCAGCCGCAGCGCGGCTTTGCTCACGGCGTTTCCCGCAAGCCCGTCGCCCGTGTGGCGCACGGGGCTGACCGTGAGCAGGATGCTTCGCCCGGCCAGCGGGCCTTCGGCCAGTTCCGAGATCGCGTCGGCGATCTCGTCCACGGAGAGCCTCCGCCGTGCGAACTCCGCCGCCGGGCGGCGGTGGCAGTTGGCCACGACCTCGCCCTGCCGTTCATAGACCCAGGCCGTGCCGAAGGTGAGGATCACGCGGTCGGCCGTGCGGAGCGCCTCGGAGCCCGCCTGCCGGGCGGCGTTCATGCGGCGGAGCGCCTCGTCGGGCGTGGGGGCCGAGAAGTCGCCGTGGAATCCGAAATGGAACCACCGCTGGCCGTCGGTGTGCAGCTCGTCGCGCACGACGGGGCGGCCGAAGCCGCGGACGGCCGCAGCGACGGAGAGCGGGTTGAAGAGGATGCCCGTGGGGTTGGCCTCGACGCGGAATTTCGCCCGGGAGAGCCGGGCGGCGATGTGCGCGGCGAAGCACGAACCGAGCGCGAGCGTGCGGTTTTCGTAGCCGAAACGCATGCGGAGGGGCGCGGTTTCGATTTCGGTGCGGAATTTCATACGGCAAAAATAGAAAATTCTTACCTTTGCGGATATGATTCTGCGAGCGAACTGCAAAATAAACCTGGGCCTCGACGTGCTGCGCCGCCGGGCGGACGGATATCACGACCTGGAGACGGCGATGTTTCCCGTGCGGGGACTCTTCGACGAGGTGGAGGTGCTGCGCACGGGAGGCTCCGGGGCGGAGCTCCGCACGGAGGGGATCGCCGTGGACTGCGCCCCGGAGGAGAATATCTGCATGAAGGCGTTCCGTCTGATGCGTGACCGCTACGGCGTGGACGGCGTCGTGATCCGGCTCGTGAAGCGCGTGCCGTTCGGCGCGGGGCTGGGCGGCGGTTCGTCGGACGGGACGGCGGTGCTGAAGGCCCTCGACACGCTCTTCGGGCTGCGTCTTGCCGAGGAGGAGCTCGTCGCCCGTGCCGCGGAGCTGGGCAGCGACACGGCCTTTTTCGTGCGCGACACGCCCCAGTTGTGCACCGGCCGCGGAGAGGTGATGACGCCTTTTCCGCTGGACCTCGGGGGTATGACGCTCGTCATCGTGAAACCCGCCGAGGGGGTCTCGACCCGCGAGGCCTATGCCGGCGTGCGGCCCCGCATGCCGGAGGTTCCGCTCGCCGGGCGGCTGCGGCGTCCCGTCGCCGAGTGGCAGGGGACGGTGACCAACGATTTCGAGGAGTCGGTCTTCGCCGCGCATCCCGCGATCCGCACGGCGAAGGAGGAGCTGCTCGCCGCCGGGGCTCTCTATGCCTCCATGTCCGGCTCGGGTTCGGCCGTGTTCGGCCTTTTCGACGATCCGGCCCGCGCCGCCCGGCTGCGGGAGCGGACTCCCTTCGTCTTCGCGTTATAGCGTTTTTAATCTCGTAATCCTGGGTTTGTCCGCGACGGGGCATCCCGTCGCGCTTCGAACGCATGGCTCGGCCGTGTCCGGCCTTTCCGGCGATGCGGTCCGCGCCGTTTCGGTCGGATCGTCCGTCGCGGCCGGGCGGTCGCTCCTGTTTTTCGTGCCTCCGTTCGCCGTCCGGCGATCCCGGACGGGTGTCGTTTTGATCTTCGGTCCGGCGTCCGATGCGGTGTTCGCAGCCGTTTCGGGACGTTGTGCAGTTTGTAACTATTAAAAATAGTTGTATGTGAAGAAAATTTAGTTATATTTGCGGAAACAAAAGGCGGTTTCCCGCGCTCCCCGTTGCCCGGGGTGCCCGGGGTGCCGGAAAAAGAGCTTGGTGTTATGATGAAAAGAGCGTTGTTGGCCGTGGCGTTGCTGTGGAGCGTGTGTACGGCGTCGCAGGCTCAGGACCGAGCCGCGTGCGAGCGGATCGTGCGCCTCGTGGCGGAGGCCGTCGGAGCCGGGTCGATCGGGGAGATCGAACCTTTCCTGGCTCCCGGGTTCATCTTCTCGGGACAGGAGGGCGACCGGGCCCGGGCGGTGATGAAACTGCTCGTGGCGCAGTTGGGCGAGCGGGTGGAGCGGATCGAGACGGTCCGGCAGGAACGGACAGAGGAGGGACTGGAGCTGGTCTGCGCCTTCACCTATGCGGGGCGGCTGGGCCGGAAGGAGGCGACCTTTCTCTTCGACGGGGAGGGCCGCCTGAAACGGCTGGAGTTGCTTCCGATCCGGGTCAGGACGCTGGGCGACAAGGGCGGGACGTTCGCAAGACCGGCTGCCCGGCAGCTCGATATTCCGGTCCGCCGGCTCGGGAATCTGCTGACCGCGACGGCGCTGCTGGACGGCCGGGAGCGCACGTTCATCCTCGACAACGGTGCGCCGAGACTGATGCTCAACAGCCGTCGCTGCGCCCCGGTGCGCGATACGGCCGCGCTTCGGATCTCCTCTTCGAAGGGGGTGAACGCCTCCATCGCGGGGATGGACATCATGACGATCTCCGGATTCGATTTCCACGGAATCCGTGCCGGCGGCGGGGAGTTCCTTTGTTTCGACATGTCGCATCTGGAGGACGGGACGGAGGTTTTCGGACTGCTCGGCTACGAGGTCTATAAGGATTACGATCTGCTGTTCGACTACGGGGCGGGGATGCTGACGCTGCTCGATCCGGCGGTGACGGACTCCTGCGTGCGGCGCCTGGCGTGCGGACGGCCCGTGACGGAGGTTCCGGTGCGGATGGAAGGGCATGTCGCCTGCGTGGAGGCGCGGATCGGGACGCACACGCTGCGCCTCGGCATCGACTGCGGTGCGGGGACCGATTTGCTGGACGACGGGTTGTGGGATTCGCTGCGCTCCGATCTGGCCCGGCGCCGGGAGACGACGCTCACGGGAGCCGACGCGGAGGTACGCCGGGTGCGTTCCGGCCGGGTGAAACGGCTGACGATCGGCGACCGGGAGTTCCGGAGGGTTCCCACGGTGTTCAACGACATGAGCCACCTGAACCTCTCGCTCGGGCACGGGTTGGACGGGCTGATCGGCTTTCCGGTGCTTTCCGCTCAGCGGACGGTGCTGAGTTATCGGAGCGGACGGCTGATTTTCCTCCCCTGAAGCCGGGAAGGGCGGCGCCGGTTTTTGGAGGACGTTGCGTCGCCCGGCGAAGGCGGCGTGCGCCCTTTCCGGGTGTCCGGTGAAGTCCGGCTGCGACGGCGGCCGGCTTTTTGCGCCGTCACCTGCCGGTGATCGTTTCGGCGAAGGGATGCAGGCGGTGCAGCCGGAGGTTTTCGGCCACGCTCCGCTCCGAACGGTTGGCATAGCAGTAGGCGCACAGGTGCGGACAGGTGGCGTACTGGCCGATGTCGGCCGAGGCGATGCAGCCGCAGAAGGCGCGCTGTCCCCGGTCTTTGGGCGGGTGCGCGGCGGTGCGTTCCGGCCGGGCGGTCTCCCCGAACAGGGCGGGGGACGGAGGGGTGGCGCCGAGGTAGTCCGTCAGCGCGCGGTCGTGCGGAAAGTGGCGGAGGAGCAGCTCGTCGTCGATGCAGCGGTTGCGGACGATGCCCAGATGCGCGAAGTCGGTCCGTTCGCCGCATGCGGCGAGCGTGTAGCCCCACCGTTCGTTCAGGGCGGCCAGTCCCGCGGCGGTTTGCAGCATCTCCCCGTCGGTGAACTCCCGCCAGCGGATGCCGCGGCGGTCGAGGTTCCGGGCGACATGGCGGTAGATGCCGATGTCCGCGAAGCTGAACACGAGTTTTTCGGCCGCATCCCGCAGGCTGTCGCCGATGCGCTCCGCCCGGCGGAGCAGCTCTTCCGTTCCGAGGCGGTCGGTGAGCAGCAGCGGATCGAAGCGCCAGACGACCAGCCCCCGGCCCAGGTGCTCCGCCAGCCGGCGGAAGGTGTCGATCCGCTCCTCCAGCGGCGGGAGGTGCGGCTCCAGTCCTTCGTCTTCGTAGTCGTTGAGGGTGTATTGCACGTAACAGTGAATACCCCGTTCCCGAAGCTCCGCGAGGCGGGGCAGCAGGGGACGGGGATTTTTCGACCAGAAGACCACGGCGCGCGTCCGGGCGAAGGAGATGTAGGACCGACGGCCGTCGAAGGGGTTGATCCGCGCGACGTAGCCCCGCCGCAGCCGCTCGAAAAACCAGTCGGCGTAGCAGGCCGGAATGTCCGTGGCACGGCTCGCCGAGACGATCACGGGCGTCCGGGCCGCGACCCGCTCGCCCGCATCGGTCGTAATCTCGGTCTGCGTCGGCCGGAGCATCTTCTTCGCCGTGCGGGCGGCTATTTGCAGCCCCCGACGGGCATCTTGGCGATACGCCCTTCGTGGCGGCCGCCTTCGAACGAGGCCGAGAAGAAGGCTTCGAGCATCTGCACCGCCTCGTCGTTGGTGATGAAGCGCGCCGGGAAGACGATCACGTTGGCGTCGTTGTGGCGGCGGATCAGCGAGGCCACCTCCGCGTCCCAGCACAGTCCGGCCCGGATGCCCCGGTGCTTGTTGAGCGTCATGGTCATCCCCTCGCCCGAACCGCAGAGGGCGATGCCCTGTTCCAGTTCGCCCGCCTCGATGGCCTCGGCCAGCGGATGCGCGTAGTCGGGGTAATCGACGCTCTCGGGCGAGTGGGTCCCGAAGTCGAGCACCTCGTAACCCATGGCGTCGAGGTAACCCACCAGAAACTCTTTCATTTCGTAGCCCGCGTGGTCGCAGGCGATGCCGATTTTTTTCATTCCGTATGCGATTTGTCGTTCGTGTTGCAAGGATCGTGCGGGGCCGGGGCGGAGTCTCCGGAAAAGGCCCGCAGGCAAAGATAGTGCAACGCCCGGCCAATGCCAAATTTATCCGGCGGGAAAACACCGGCCGGGGGAAGAATTTGTCTCCTTCGGCACGGCAGGGCCTTTCGTTCCGCCCGTCCGGCGACCGTGCGCCCCGCCGCATTTGGTTCCGTGCGCGGCTTGCGCTATCTTTGCCGTATGAAAACCCTTCTGGCCGCTTTGGGTGCGTTCGCACTCGCTTTGGGCGTCATCGGTATCTTCGTGCCGCTGCTGCCCACCACGCCCTTTCTGCTGCTGGCGGCGGCCTTGTGGGTCCGCTCCTCCCCGCGGCTTTACGGGTGGCTGCTTTCCCACCGCAGGCTGGGCGGCTATATCCGCGATTTCCGGGAGAAACGGGCCATTCCGCTGCGTGCCAAGGTCCTCTCGCTGGGGCTGATGTGGGCTTCGATGCTCTACTGCGTCTTCGCCGTGGTCGATGCGTGGCCATGGGCGCAGGCGTCGCTGCTGGCCGTGGCCGCCGGCATCACCTGGCACATTCTGTCGTTCGCCACGCTGCGGCGGTAGTAGGCATCGGGGTTCCGCCTCTCCTCCGGCGGCAGGCCGTTTCCCTTGAATACGGAGCCGGGCGGCGATACTGCAGGGTGTGGGGCCGAAAAAAACGGACCTTCGGGAGGAAGGTCCGCCGCATCGTGCGGTCCGTCGTGTCTTCGAAGCCGCCGGTCGTGACGTCCTTACGACAGGTAGCGTTCCGCGAGGCTGATGAGCAGGCCGAAGAGCAGGGCGTCGAACACGAAGACGGGGATCGTTTTCCGTTCCTTGCCCGCGAGGGTGAAAAACACCGGGATCGACAGCATCAGGGTCGTTCCCATGCCGTCGGCCCACCACGGCAGGTAGGGCAGGTCGGCGTGGAAGACGATCACGGCCGAGAAGAGGAAAATGAAGAAGGCCGAGAAACACGAACGGGCCGACGCCCCCTGGAAAACCTTCGGAAGGACGTCCAGCGCGCCGGCCGCCGCGCCCACGCAGAGCGACAGGGTGAAGTGATCCATCGTGTCGCAGCCGTTATTTCGAGGCCCGTTTGCGGTCCACCTCGTGCAGCAGAATCTTTCTCAGACGCATGGCGTGGGGCGTGACTTCGACGTATTCGTCCTCCTTGATGTATTCGAGCGCCTCCTCGAGCGTGAAGACCTTCGGCGGGGTGATCACGGCCTTGTCGTCCGAACCCGAAGCGCGCATGTTCGTCAGTTGCTTGGATTTGGTGACGTTCACCGTGATGTCGTTCTGGCGCGTGTGCTCGCCGATTACCTGTCCTTCGTAAACGGAGTCCATCGGCGAGATGAAGAAGCGTCCGCGGTCCTGGAGCTTGTCGATCGAGTAGGCATAGGCCGTGCCCGTCTCGCCCGAGATGATCGAACCGTTGGTGCGCATCTCGATCTCGCCGACCCACGGTTCGAAGTCCTTCAGACGGTGTGTCATGATCGCCTCGCCCGCCGTGGCGGTGAGCATGTTCGACCGCAGGCCGATGATGCCGCGCGAGGGAATGTCGAACTCCAGACGCACGCGGTCGCCGTTCGAGGTCATGTTCTTCAGCGTGCCCTTGCGCTTGGTGGTCAGCTCGATCACCGTGCCCGAGCATTCCTCGGGACAATCGACCGTCATCTCCTCGACGGGTTCGCACTTGCGGCCGTCGATCTCCTTGACGATCACGCGGGGCTGTCCCACCTGCAGCTCGTACCCTTCGCGGCGCATCGTCTCGATGAGCACCGAGAGGTGCAGCACGCCGCGGCCGAAGACGTTGAACGAATCGGCCGACGGGCCGGGCGTCACGCGCAGCGCGAGGTTCTTCTCCAGTTCGCGGTCCAGCCGCTCCTTGATATGGCGCGAGGTGACGTATTTTCCGTCCTTGCCGAAGAAGGGCGAGTTGTTGATCGTGAAGAGCATCGACATCGTGGGTTCGTCGATGGCGATGGGCGGCAGCGGTTCGGGATTCTCGTAGTCGCAGATCGTGTCGCCGATCTCGAAGCCGTCGATGCCCATGACGGCGCAGATCTCGCCGCACGGAACCTCCTCGACCTTCTTCTTGCCCAGTCCCTCGAAGACCATCAGGTCCTTGATTCTGCACTTCTGCATCGTCACGCCGTCGCGCTTGGCCAGCGTGACGTTCTGCCCGGCGCGGAGCGACCCGCGCGTGACCTTGCCCACGGCGATACGGCCCGTGTAGGAGGAGTATTCGAGCGACGTGATGAGCATCTGCGGCGTACCCTCGACCACGGCCGGTTCGGGAATCTCGTCGATGATGGCGTCGAGCAGCGGGACGATCGAATCGGTCGGCTCGTTCCACTTGTGCGACATCCAGCCCTGTTTGGCCGAGCCGTAGATCGTCTTGTAGTCGAGCTGCTCCTCGGTGGCGTCGAGCGAGAACATGAGGTCGAAGACCTGTTCGTTCACCACCTCCGGGCGGCAGTTGGGCTTGTCCACCTTATTGACCACCACGATCGGCTTCTTGCCCAGCGCCAGCGCCTTCTGCAACACGAAGCGCGTCTGGGGCATCGTGCCCTCGAAGGCATCCACGAGCAGCAGCACGCCGTCGCACATGTTCAGCACGCGCTCCACCTCGCCGCCGAAGTCGGCGTGGCCCGGGGTGTCGATGATGTTGATCTTGTAGTCCTTATAGATGACCGAGACGTTTTTCGAGAGGATCGTGATGCCCCGCTCGCGCTCCAGGTCGTTGTTGTCCAGAATGAGTTCGCCGCTCTGTTTGGCGTTGTCGCGCAGGATATGCCCCGCCAGAATCATCTTGTCCACGAGGGTCGTCTTGCCGTGATCGACGTGGGCGATGATCGCGATGTTGCGCAGTTTCTGCATAGAAGTTCGTTTTGTCGTGCAAAGGTAAGAATTTCTCCGGAAATTGTGCTATATTTGTTCGATTGTTAAAAAAGTTGAATAAATGAAACCTGCTTTCAGCGTGCGCGGCCGGAGCGACGTTTTCATCGGCCCGGCCGCGGAGATTCTTCCGGACGTGCTGCCCGCGGGGCGCGTGGTAGCGGTCTCCGACGCCGCGGTGGCGGAGCTGCACGGCCGGCTGCTGGCCCCCTACGAGACGCTGCTCGTCGGCCGCGGCGAGGAGCACAAGACGCTCCGCACGGTCGAGACCCTCTGCCGGCGTCTGATCGGGATGGGTGCGGACCGCAAGACCTTCATTCTGGGCGTCGGCGGCGGCATCGTGACCGACGTGGCGGGGTTCGCCGCCTCGATCTACATGCGGGGACTTCCGTTCGGGTTCGTCTCGACGACGCTGCTGGGGCAGGTCGATGCCTCGGTGGGCGGCAAGAACGGGGTGAACGTGGACGGGTACAAGAACATGGCCGGGACGTTTACCCAGCCGCGGTTCGTCGTCTGCGATCCGGCGTTGCTGCGGACGCTGCCCGAAAGGGAGTTCCGGGCCGGGCTGGCCGAGGCGGTCAAGGCGGCGGTCATCGCCGACGCGGAGCTGTTCGCACGGCTGGAGCGCCTCGGCTTCGACGCGTTGCGCGGGGATACGGCGGAGCTGTCGGCGGTGGTGTCGGCGGCCGTGCGCGTCAAGGCGGAGATCGTCGAACGCGACGAGTACGAGGCCGGGGACCGGCGCAAGCTCAACCTCGGACATACGCTGGGGCACGCCATCGAGAAGTGCTCGGACGCCATGAACCACGGCGAGGCCGTGGCCGTGGGGACGGCGCTCGCGGCCGATGCGGCCGTGCGGCTCGGCGTGCTGGCTCCGGCCGACCGCGACCGTATCCGGGGATTGCTCGCACGGCTGGGGTTCGACCTCACGCCTCCGGTTCCGGTGGCGCGGCTGTTGCAGGAGGTCGGCAAGGACAAGAAGAGCGAGGAGGGCGTGTTGCGGGTCGTGTTCCCGACGGGGATCGGCGGCTGCGAGGTGCGTCCCATGACGCGCGACGGGTTCGCGGCGTTGTTCGCATAAGGGACGTCGGGCGACGGTTCCGTTCCGAATATTTAACGGCGCGTTTCGAATCCGTATCGAAGCGCGCCGTTCGTGTTTCCGTGATTTCCGGCTATTCGGCCAGCGTCCGCAGGCGCTCGGCATAGGCATCCCAGTCGGCGACGGGCCGGCGGGCGACGCCCGATTCGACGGCAGCGCGGGCTACGGCGGTCGCCACGGTGCAGAGCAGCCGCGGATCGAGCGGCTTGGGGATGAGGTACGAACGCCCGAACTCCAGCTTTTCGAGGTTGTAGGCCCGCAGCACGGAGGCCGGGATCGGCTCCCGGGCCAGCGCGGCGATGGCGTGCGCCGCGGCGAGCTTCATCTCCTCGTTGATCTTCGAGGCCCGCACGTCGAGCGCGCCGCGGAAGATGTAGGGGAATCCCAGTACGTTATTGACCTGGTTGGGGTAGTCCGAGCGGCCCGTGGCGAAGATGATGTCGGGGCGCGAGACGACGGCCGTGTCGTAGGCGATTTCGGGATCGGGATTGGCCAAAGCCATGACGATCGGGTTCGATGCCATCGTGCGCAGCATCTCGGGCGTCAGCGTGTCGGCCTTCGACACGCCGAGGAAGACGTCGGCGTCGTGCAGCGCCTCGGCCAGCGTCGAAATGCGCCGCGGGGTGGCGAACTCGCGTTTGAGCGGGTTGAGGTCCTCGCGGTGGGCCGAGACCACGCCGCGGCTGTCGCACAGCACCATGTTCTCGCGCCGGACGCCCAGCGAAAGGAACAGCCGTGCGCAGGCGATGGCGGCGGCTCCCGCGCCGTTGACCACCACGCGCAGGCGGGCGATCTCCTTGCCGGCGATCTTCGCGCCGTTGAGCAGTGCCGCCGAGGTGATGATGGCCGTGCCGTGCTGGTCGTCGTGCATGACGGGAATGTCCAGCTCGTCGCGCAGCCGCGCCTCGATCTCGAAGCATTCGGGGGCCTTGATGTCCTCGAGGTTGATGCCGCCGAAGGTGGGGGCGATGGCCCGCACGGCGCGCACGAAGGCGTCGGGGTCGGTCTCGGCCACCTCGATGTCGAAGGCGTCGATGCCGGCGAAGGTCTTGAACAGCATACACTTCCCCTCCATCACGGGTTTGGCGGCCAGCGGGCCGATATTGCCCAGTCCGAGTACGGCCGTGCCGTTCGACACGACGGCCACGAGGTTGCCCTTGCCCGTGTAGTCGTAGATCTTCTCCGGCGTTTGGGCGATGATGCGCGAGGGAACGGCCACGCCGGGCGAATAGGCCAGCGAAAGGTCGTATTGCGTGCGGTGGGGCTTCGTGGGAACGATGCCGATTTTTCCGGGGCGCTCTTCGCTGTGGTAGCGCAGCGCCTCCTCGGCGAGTTTATTGTCGGTTGTCATTGTTTTTCTCTTTTTTCGGTTAGACCCGTCGAATACCAACGGGCTTTCGTTGCAAATATTGCGCCCGGCCCGGAGAATGGGGGGACGACCGTCCGGCATGCGGCTCCTTTGCGGCCGGAAGCCTCGCTCCGGGCTGCCGGGCGGTCAGAAAAGCGTGCCTTCGCTGCGGGGCGGGGTGAAGCCCATGTGCTCGTAGGCCAGCGCCGTGGCTTCGCGGCCGCGGGGCGTGCGTTTGAGGAACCCCTCCTTGATGAGAAACGGTTCGTAAACCTCCTCGATCGTGCCGGCCTCCTCGCCGACGGCCGTGGCGACGGTGTTCAGCCCGACGGGTCCGCCGTTGAACTTCTCGATGATCGTCGAGAGGATGCGGTTGTCCATGCGGTCCAGTCCGCGCGAGTCGATGTTGAGCGCCGCGAGGGCGATGCGGGTGATGGCCAGGTCGATGTGCCCCTCGCCCTTGACCATCGCGAAGTCGCGCACGCGCCGCAGCAGGGCGTTGGCGATGCGCGGCGTGCCGCGCGAGCGCAGGGCCACCTCGTGCGCCGCGTCGTCGTCGATCGAGACGTCGAGAATCCGCGCCGACCGCCGCACGATGCCGGCCAGGACCGGAGCGTCGTAATACTCCAGGTGGCACTGGATGCCGAACCGCGCCCGTAGGGGCGAGGTCAGCAGACCGCTGCGCGTCGTGGCTCCGATGAGCGTGAAGGGGGCCAGCTCGATCTGGATCGAACGCGCCGAAGGACCCTTGTCGAGTACGATGTCGATCTTGTAGTCCTCCATCGCCGAATAGAGATACTCCTCGACGATCGGGCTGAGGCGGTGGATTTCGTCGATGAAGAGCACATCGCCCGGGTTGAGGTTGGTCAGCAGGCCGGCCAGGTCGCCCGGCTTGTCCAGCACGGGACCCGACGTGACGCGCAGCTGCGCCCCCATCTCGTTGGCGATGATGTTCGCCAGCGTCGTCTTGCCCAGTCCCGGAGGTCCGTGCAGCAGCACGTGGTCCAGCGAGTCGCCGCGCATGAGCGCCGCCTTGATGAAGATGCGGAGGTTCTCGACGATCTTGTCCTGTCCCGAGAAGTTTTCGAGCTCCTGCGGGCGGATCCTGTTCTCGAATTCGAGGTCGCTCTCTGTATTGCGTACGATAGACATGCGGCAAAGATAGCGAATTTTCACGAGACGCCGCGGCGCCCCGCGAAAAAATCCGGCCCGCGGGAAGGCGGGCCGGACGGGGACTTGCGCGTTCGGAGCGGCTACTGCTCCTGCGGCAGGTCCAGCTTGATGTGTTTCGTGCCGTTCTCGCAGGTCTCGATCCCGAGAATCACGCCCTTTTTTCCCTCCAGTTCCGCGGCGATCGGGGTCAGGTCGAACGAGACGTAGTATCCCTGCGTGTAGCCCGGGACGTCGCCGCCGGCACTGTGGTGCAGTTCGAGGTTGAGGTAGCCCTCCCCGGTCTGTTCGGGAGTCTCGACCTTGTTGACGATCACCGAAAAGGTGTGTTTCGAGTTGTCCGTCACGGGGTAGAGCAGATAAAGGGTCAGCCATTTCGGCGTGAGGTTGAAATACTGCCAGTAGGCCGCCGGGAAGCCGGCGCAGTCGCCGCCCTGCCGGTCCAGCTCCTCCTGCGTCGTGACGATCGCGGAGGGGCCGGTGTAGATCTCCTCGGCGCGGTAGAGGCGGATGTTGTAGTCGTAGTCGGGAATCCCTTCGAGCAGGTCGAAATAGATGACGGCCCGTTTCCCCTCCTCGGCCTCGAAGGTGGCGGATTTCTCGCTCGGGTAGAGCGTCTGGCCGTTGTCGCGTTTGAAGTAATACTCCTTGTCGCCGAGCGTATGCACGGTGGTTATCAGTCCGTAAACATACGGATAATCTCCGTCGTCGTCGTTGCAGGCGGGGAGCGTCAGGGAGAGGAGCGCCGTCAGAAAGAGCAAACCGATTTTTTTCATGATTTCCGTATTTTATTGTTACCTTTCGCTTCTGAAAACGCGCGGAAAGCCGGAATACTGCACGGTGCGGAAATTTTTTCCGTCCGGATGCAGTATTTCGCCGTCCGGACAATTTATATAGGTGAATTCAGCGATGCAGATGGATGAACGGATACTGGCCGAAGGGTGCAGAGAGGGGGACGGTGCGGCCCGGCGGGAGCTGTACGACCGTTTCGCCGGGCGTCTGATGGCAGTCTGCATGCGCTATGCCGGGGACCGGGCCACGGCCGAAGACCTGCTCCACGATGCGTTCCTGAAGATTTACGGTGCGTTCGGGAAGTTCTCCTACCGGGGTCCGGGATCGCTGAGGGCCTGGATGGAGCGCGTCACGGTCAATGTGGCGCTTGAATGGTTGCGAGGCCGCAACCGGCTGGGTATGACCGAACTCGACGAAGGAAGGGTCGCGGCGACCGTCGCCGAACCCGCCGTGTCGGATGTGGAGCAGGTCCCGCGCGAGGTGCTGCTGCGCTTCGTTTCCGAGCTGCCCGAAGGCTACCGGGCCGTGTTCAACCTGTATTGCATCGAGGAGTATTCCCACCGCGAAATCGCCCGGATGCTGGGAATCAACGAGAAGAGCTCCTCGTCGCAATTGTTTCGCGCCCGGGCGCTGCTGGCCCGCAAGATCCGGGCTTATTTGGAGTCGCATTGAAGTATGGAACGAAATAGAGAGTGGACGGATGCCGTGCGGAGCTCGCTCCGGGATGCCGAGGCCACGCCTCCCGCAGGGGGCTGGGAACGGCTGGAGCGGGAGTTGGCAGTTGCACAGGAGGGGGCTTCGCCCGCCCCTTCGCAGAGGCCCGCATGGCGGATCTATTGGCCGCGGATTGCCGCCGCAGCCGCCGTCGTGTTGATCGGGATCGTCGCAGGGGATCTTCTGCTGCGGCCGGATACGGTGTTGAAACAAGAAGGGGTTGTTATCACGACGGCGGACGGCGGCAAGACCGCGGAACCTTTGCTGCCCGGTTCCGGCGGCGAAGCGGCTGGGCCCGTCCTGGCGCAGGCCGTGCCGCCCGCACGAGGCGCGGCACGGGAGACCGGCTCCGAAGCGTCCGCAAGGCTGCGGAAGACGACCGGGCGGCCGGGATCGGAGGGCGGAACGGCTGCGGAGACGGCCGGGAATGCCGCGTCGCTGTTGCTGCGGACTGCGGCTCTGGACGCGACGTCGGAAGATGCGGGGGCGCCGGATTCGGCGGAAAGCGGCGGGCATGTCGCGGAAGTCGAGTCCGGCGGAGTGCCGGCGGAAGCCGCGGCGGCCGTTTCCGGCGGGGAGTCGGAGACCGGCCGGAAGCGTGCGTCCGACGGGCGGGCGACAAACGTCGGAAGTCGTGCGGCGGACAACGGCGGACGGACGGGAGGAGTTGCCGCCCGGTCCGCGGCAGCGGGAGGCAGCCTCTATGCGGTCCGCGGCGATGCGCGTCCGGCATCCCGGCCCTCCGCACGGAAGCGGATGTCGTTCTCGCTGTCGGCGGGAGGCGGCGTCTCCGGGGACGGTGGTTCGGCAGGACGGACGCCGCATTTTCCCATGATGAGCGATGCCCCGGGCGGCATGTCCTCGGTGATCGGCAACGGAGCCGAAATCGTGCTGCTGAAGAATTACGATTACGGGGAGAGTTCGTTCCGCCATCATCAGCCGCTGAGCGTCGCGTTCACCGTCGGGAAGGAGTTTTCCCACGGGCTGTCGCTCGAAAGCGGGCTCAACTACACGCTGCTGCGGTCGGACGTGCGGGCGATGTACGCCTCGGAGGAGACCGGGCAGACCCTGCATTTTCTCGGCATTCCCCTCAGGGTGAAGTGGCAGTTCCTCGAACGCGGACGCTTCTCCTTATATATAGGGGCCGGAGGAATGGCCGAAAAGTGCGTCTCCGCGAAATTCGGCTCGAAGAGCGTGTCCGAGCCGGGCGTGCAGTGGTCGCTGCTCGCGGCCGCCGGCGCGCAGTACCGGCTGGGCGGGATCGTCGGACTCTACTTCGAGCCGGAAGGGTCGTATTACCTTACCGAAACGAACCTGCGCACCGTGCGCACCGATTCGCCGCTGACGCTGACACTCCGGCTGGGCGTGCGCCTCACGTTCTGACGCGGCCCTTTTCACATACTTGCATGTTTGTTGCATGGAAGAAAGTCTGCGCGCACGGCGCAGGCTTTTTTTGTCCGTGTGTGTCCGAATGTGCTATCAAAACGATCAAAAGTGTTGTTTTTCCTTGCCCGGAAGGATTTTGTTATTACTTTTGTCGGGAAAAACGATTTTCGAATCGGGTCGTCGGGCCGTTCGGAATGCGATAAAAAAAGCACAAGCACGGAGATTTCCGCACTTGTGCCTGGTAGTCCCGAAAGGAATCGAACCTTTATCGTAAGAACCGGAATCTTATATTCTATCCATTGAACTACGGGACCGGGACTGCAAAGGTGTGAAAAAAATTTAAATTATACAAAAAAATGCGGGAAAAACAGAATAATTGGCAGCGAATCGAGGCCGTCATCAAGTGGGCGAACATGTCCACCAACTACTTCGCCCGTCATATCGGTCTGGCGCGGGGGGAGAATCTCTACCAGATCAAACGCGGCAACAACGGCATTTCGCTCGACGTCGCCGACCGGATCGTGACGAAGTTTCCGCAGGTGGACAAGCTGTGGCTGCTGACCGGCGAGGGGCAGATGTTCGCCGAGGGCCGCGTGCGCGGGGCGCAGATACCTTATTACGACGTCGATGTCGAGCGGCACATTGCCGACGTCGGGCGGTTGAAGGCGGAGAGCTACCTGGTGGCGGCTCCGGCGGGCGACTGCGATCTGGCCATGATCTACGCCGGGCGTGCCATGGGGGCGCTCGTGCCGCCGGGAACGGTCGTGCTGCTGAAGGCCGTGGACCGGGATGCGATTATTCCCGGGGAAGAATATGTGGTAGTCTGCCGAAAAATTGTAACTTTGCGGATAGTTCGGGCCGCCGACGCGGAGGAAAAATTCCGCCTGGTGGCCGGAAACCGGGACGATTTCGACGATATCGTGGTGAATGCCAGCGATATAGTCTCGGTGTACAAGGTAAAGGGAAAATTGATCGTAAACAGTTGAGCGTATGTTTTCAGGTATCGTGGAGCGTACGGCGGAGGTGGTGGCCATCCGCACGGACCGTCAGAACAGGGATTTCACGCTGCGCGCGGATTTCTGCGGCGAGTTGAAAATCGACCAGAGCATAGCACATAACGGCGTATGTTTGACGGTTGTGGGCATCGAAGGCGATACCTACACCGTCACGGCCATGAAGGAGACGCTCGACCGGAGCAACCTCGGGCTGCTCCGCACGGGCGATCTGGTGAACCTCGAGCGGTCGATGAAGCCCGATGCGCTGCTCGACGGCCATATCGTGCAGGGACACGTCGATCAGACGGCCGTCTGCACGGCCAAGGAGGATGCCGACGGCAGTTGGTATTTCACTTTCGAATACGAGCCGCAGGGCGGGGGGCTCTGCACGGTGGAGAAAGGGTCGGTGACGGTCAATGGCGTGAGCCTGACGGTCTGCGACTCGAAGGAGGCGTCGTTCCGCGTGGCGATCATCCCCTATACGTTCGAACATACGAATTTCTGCCGGATCGACGTGGGATCGGTCGTGAACCTCGAGTTCGACATCGTGGGCAAATACATCGCCCGCCTGATGGGCAGTTACCTGAAATAGACCGGAGCCATGTTGCGAATCAAGACCAAGGAGGCCTCCTCGCTGTGGATCGCGCTGCTGGCGGCGGCGATCGTGGGGATTGTGCTCGGAGCCGTGCACGTGCGGTGGGGCTATGCGCTCGTCGCCGTGTCGGCCTCTTTCTGCGTCGTCTTTTTCGCGGCGCTGTTCATCATCCGCAAGTATGTGGCCTACAAGCTCAAGCCGATCTATTCGATCGTGCTTTCGCGCGACGTGCACACCAACGAGATTTTCTCCGAACTCAAGGACAAGCGTGTGGAGAACATCGGCGAGGAGCTGACGGCCTGGGCCGACACCAACGACCGGGAGATCGCCCGCCTGAAAGAGGCCGAACGATTCCGCAAGCAGTATCTGGGCAACGTAGCGCACGAGCTGAAAACCCCGATCTTCAATATCCAGGGCTATATTTCGACCCTGCTGGACGGCGGGCTGGAGGACGAGCTGATCAACCGCAAATACCTCGAGCGGGCCGAGAAAAGCATCGACCGGCTGATAAATATCGTGAACGACCTCGACACGATTTCGAAGCTCGAGAGCAACATGAACCAGTTGAAAATGGAGCGGTTCGACATCGTGGCGCTGGCCCGGGAGATCGCCGAGCAGGCCGAGATGGAGGCGGACAGGAAGGGCATCCGGATTTCGGTCAAGGGGGCCGAGAATCTTCCGTCGCCCTTCTGGGTGCTGGCCGACAAGCACTATATCGGGCAGGTGCTGGTCAATCTCATCATCAACTCGATCCACTACGGCCGGGAGGGCGGCGCGACGCGCATCCGCTTCCGCGACATGCTGGACCGCATTCTGGTCGAGGTCGAGGACAACGGGCAGGGCATCGGCAAGGAGGACCTGCCGCGCGTGTTCGAACGCTTCTACCGCACGGACAAGGGGCGTTCGCGCGAACAGGGCGGCACGGGACTGGGTCTGGCGATCGTCAAGCACATCGTCGAGGCCCACGGCGAGCGGATCACCGTGCGCAGTGAACTCGGTGCGGGCAGCACCTTCTCGTTCACGTTGAAGAAGGTCGGCCTGCAGGATATAAAATAGCGTCCGGAATATGAGATTCGGCCGTTTGCCGGAGGTATCCCCGCTGTTCTTCGCGGGGTGCAGCGGCGGCGGGGACGAATTTTCGCCGTCCCGGATCCGGCAGACGCTTCCCGACATGGAGGGAACCAGTTCTGCGGTGTTCGCGAATAGCGCGAAGGCTGCGGGAAACGATGGTTCCGGCCGCCGGGCGGTTCGCACGGCACGGGACGGAGCCCGGAAACGGAGAAACAAATTTGAATAGATGATACAACCTTTGAGCATTGTCTGGAATTTCGATCCGGTTTTCATCAGTTTCGGATCGTTCGACATTCGTTACTACGGATTGATGTGGGCGCTGGCCATTCTGATCGGAGCCTGGTTTTTCGACAACTTCTGCAAGCGCGAAGGGCTTTCGCAGGAGGTTTCCGGTTCGATTTTCATTTACGGCACGCTGGCGACGATCCTCGGCGCGCGGCTCGGCCACTGCCTCTTCTACGATCCGGTGGAGTACCTTTCGAAGCCGTGGACCATCATCACGGGGTTCCGCGACGGCGGCATGGCAAGCCACGGCGCGGCCGTCGGCCTGCTCATCGGGTTGTGGCTCTTTTCGCGCAAGAACCGGCTGCCGTACGTCTGGTCGCTCGACCGCATCATGATCGCCGTGGGCATCGGCGGGGCGGTCGTGCGGATGGGCAACCTTTTCAATTCGGAGATTTTCGGTACGGCGACCGCCCTGCCGTGGGGCTTCGAGTTCGTCCGTTCGGCCAAGTGGGTGTACGAGTTCGCCCCGGCGGCGGTGCATCCCACGCAGATCTACGAGGCGCTGTGCTACCTGGCCACATTCGGCATCCTCTGCTGGCTCTACTATGGCCGCGACATGGCGCGCCGCCGTCCGGGGGTGCTGTTCGGCATCGGCCTGATCGGAGTGTTCCTGACGCGCTTTTTCATCGAATTCATCAAGACCGAGCAGGAGTCCTTCGAAGTGGGTTGGGCGCTCGACATGGGACAGTGGCTGAGCATTCCGTTCATCCTGCTGGGAGTTTATATGATCTGGCGCGGAATGACGCGGCCCGTCGTGTCCGCGGCCGCTCCGGGGCCGAAGGCGGTTCCGGGGCCGGGGTCCGCTTCGGGAAATTCGCATAAAAAACGGAAACGATGAGCAGCAATCCGATGGAGGAACAGGTCGGCCGGGTCGTGGGAAACGTCCTGGCCGCAGGCGGGGAGATTTTCCTGCCGGAGGTGGGATCGCTCTGCGTGGAGCGCCGCCGGGCGCAGCGGTTGTCGCGCCGGAGCGTGCGGCCGCCCTACCGGGCGGTGACGTTCACCCCGCAACGTCGGGGGGTGTCGCTGGTGGAGGAGATCGCCCGCGTGCTGACGGCGAGCGGCATGTCGGAGGCGGAAGCCCCGCAGGCCGCACAGGAGGTGTACGGCCGCTGGCTGGAACGCGTCCGGGAGGGGGAGACCCTGACCGTATGCGGCGTCGGCGTGCTGAAACAGGACCGTTTCACCCTGGACGAGGCTTTCGACCGGCGGCTCAATCCGCAGGGACATGCGCCCGTGAAAGTGCGTTCCGCAGGCCGATCCGACTGGGTGATCTGGATCGGAGCGGCGGCTGTCGCGGCCGCGGTCGGAATCGGCGGATACTCCTATCTGACGACCCGTCCGGAGCGTTCCGTCGCAGTCTCCGCGGACCGAAACCCGTCGGCGGGCGTTGCCGGGGATGCGGCCGTCGGTCAGGAAACCGTTGCGGCGGGAACGGCCGGAAGCGCTGCCGGTGCGGCGGATGCCGTCGGAGGACCGGCTGCGGATGGTGCGGGATCGTCCGCCGCGGCGTCGGAGCCCGCCGGAAACGCTTCGGGCGCTTCCGCATCGGACACCGGTGCGGCGACGGCCGGAAAGACGGCCGGCACGGATTCGGGAGCAGCGGGTGCGGCCGTCACGGCACGGCAGACCGTGCGGACGGAATCGCGTCCGGCGTCCCGGCCTGCGGGGACCGAACCCGCTTCGATGACTTCGAAGCGCTCCTATGTGGTGCTGGGGGTGTTCAGTACGCCCGAAAATGCGGCCCGCGCCGCGCGGAACGCTGCGTCGGGTGACGTGGCGGTGACCTGCGGCGTCTATCGTTTCGGAGCCAAATTCATGGTGTCGCCCTTTGAGTCGGACGATCCGGAGGCGTGCGCGCTCTTCATCCGTGCGCATGCGGAGCGTTTCCCCGGCATGTGGACCTATACAGCCCGTTGATGCGCGTCGCGGAGTGGATCATCCGGGCGATCGACCTGTTCTACATCGCGCCCGTATCGTCGCTCCTGCCCCGGCAGGTGTTTCGCTATGCCGTCTGCGGCGGCGGGAACGTCCTCTTCGGATGGGGGTGTTACTTTCTGATATACAATTTTCTGCTCGATAAGGAGCTGCTCGACCTGGGATTCGTGGCCGTTTCGCCCCATGTCGCGGCGATGCTCTGCACCTTTCCGATCACCTTCTTCGCCGGGTTCTGGCTGAACCGCCACGTGGCGTTCCGCCGCTCGCCGATTCCGCAGGGGACGCAGCTCTTCCGCTACGCCCTTTCGGTCGCCGGGTCGGTCGGCGTGAACTACGTCTTTCTGAAATTCTTCGTCGAGGTCTGCGCGATCTGGGCCACGCCTTCGCAGATGCTGGCCTCCTGCATCACCACCGTATATAGTTTTCTCGCGGCCAAGTACTTCACCTTCCGCCACGCCGCCGCGGAGTAGGGACAGGGGCGGCAACGGACGGACCCGGAGAACTCGATTCCCGGTCCGAGGTACGGTCCGACTTTCGGAGCGGATCCGCCGGGAAAGGCGCCGGCAGGCTATTTCCGGTTCTCCTCGCGTAACTTCTGCAATTCGTACATGCGGTCGCGGAATTTCGCCGCGGCGAGGAAATCCAGCGATTTGGCAGCCCGTTCCATGTCCTCGCGCGCCTTGTCGATGAGCGTGTCGAGGTCGCCGCCGGCCGTATAGGCGCGGGCGACGTCGGCCGCGGCCGGGGCGTAGTGGTCCTCCGCGATGGGATAGGCGACGGGTGTGTTGCCGGCATTCTCGTCGGTCCGGCCCGCCAGCAGCGTGCTCTGGCCCGTGCCGCTCTTCTGTGCACGGCGCGGCAGCACGCCGTGCTCCATGTTGTAGCGCACCTGCTTCTCGCGGCGGCGGTTGCTCTGCTCGATGGCATAGCGCATCGACTCGGTGCAGGTGTCGGCGTAGAGGATCACGTTGCCCTGCGAGTGGCGTGCGGCGCGTCCGGCGATCTGGGTGAGCGAGCGGACGTTGCGCAGGAATCCCTCCTTGTCGGCGTCGAGAATCGCCACGAGGGCCACCTCCGGGAGGTCCAGCCCCTCGCGCAGCAGGTTCACGCCCACCAGCACGTCGAACAGGCCGGCCCGCAGGTCTTCGAGGATCTGGATGCGCTCCAGCGTATCGACATCCGAGTGGATGTAGCGGTTGCGCACCCCCACGCGGTCGAAGTATTTCGACAGCTCCTCGGCCATGCGCTTGGTGATGGTCGTCACGAGCACCTTGTCGTCGTTTTTCACCCGCTTGTCGATCTCTTCGAGCAGGTCGTCGATCTGGTTCGTCGTGACGCGCACCTCCAGCGGCGGGTCCACCAGTCCCGTGGGGCGGATGAGCTGTTCGACGATCACCCCTTCGCTCTTCATCAGTTCCCAGTCGGCGGGCGTGGCGCTCACGTAGATCGACGTGCCCTGCAACTGTTCGAACTCGGCGAAGGTCACCGGGCGGTTGTCCTTGGCCGCCGGAAGCCGGAATCCGTACTCCACGAGGTTCTCCTTGCGGGCGCGGTCGCCGCCGAACATGGCGTGGACCTGCGGCAGCGTGACGTGGCTCTCGTCCACGACCAGCAGGTAGTCCTTCGGGAAGTAGTCGATGAGACAGAAGGGGCGTGTCCCGGCGGCCCGGCCGTCCAGATAGCGCGAATAGTTCTCGATGCCGGGGCAGTAGCCCAGCTCCTTGATCATTTCGAGGTCGTACTCCACGCGCTGCTTGATGCGCTGGGCCTCCATCGGGCGGTCCGAACGCTCGAAGTACTCGATCTGTTTGCCCAGGTCGAGGTAGATCTGCTGCACGGCCGCATGGATGCGTTCCTTCGTGGTGACGAAAAGATTCGTGGGGTAGAGCGTCAGGGTGTCGAGCGAGTGGATGCGCTGCCCCGTCACGGGGTCGATCGACTGGATGGCCTCCACCTCGTTGTCGAAGAACATCACGCGGAAGCACTGGTTGCCGAACTCGCCGAAGGCGGCCATGATGTCCACCGTGTCGCCGTTCACGCGGAACGTCGCCGGCTCCAGCTCGCGTTCGGTGCGGGTGTAGAGCGCCTCGACGAGCTTGTATAGGAAGTGCTTGTAGCTGACGACCTGCCCGACCTTCAGCGTGATGGCCGTGGCGTGGAAATCCGCGGGGTTGCCGCAGCCGTAGAGACACGAGACGCTCGACACCACCACCACGTCGCGCCGCCCCGAGAGCAGCGTGGCCACGGTGTTGAGCCGCATCTTCTCGATCTCGGCGTTGATCGAGAGGTCTTTCTCTATATAGGTGTCCGTCGCCGGAAGATAGGCCTCCGGCTGGTAGTAGTCGTAGTACGACACGAAATACTCCACGGCGTTCTCCGGGAAGAAGTTCCTGAATTCGCCGTAGAGTTGCGCCGCGAGGGTCTTGTTGTGGCTCAGCACGAGCGTCGGACGGTTCAGGTCGGCGATGACGTTGGCTACGGTGAAGGTTTTTCCCGAGCCGGTCACGCCCAGCAGCGTGTTGTGCTTCGAACCGTGCTCGATCGAGCCGACCAGTTGTGCGATGGCCTCCGGCTGGTCGCCCGTCGGGGCGTAATCGGATACGAGTTTGAAGTCCATAAGGCAAAGGTAGTGATAAAATGAAACAGTTGCCAATTCCGTACCGCGTTTTTGACTCCTTCCCGGGTCTTGCGCAACGGCGGGACGGGTTCCGTCCCGGCCGGGATGCGGGTTGCCGGCAGGTGTCGTCCGGCGGACCCGATCCGGCGGCGGGACCGCTCTCAGGGGCCGGCCGGCGGGGCGAAGGGGATTTTTTCGCTTTTCGTTTTCAATATTTCGCGGCGATTCGTACCTTTGTAGGCTATGATCGACAGGGAAACGGTAGATCGCATCTACGCCGCCGCGAATATCGTGGACATTATCGGCGATTATGTCACGCTCAAACGCAAGGGCGTGAACTATCAGGCGTGCTGCCCGTTCCACAACGAGAAGACCCCGTCGTTCGTCGTCTCGCCCTCGAAGGGCGTCTATAAGTGCTTCGGCTGCGGGAAGGGCGGCAATGCCGTGACTTTCCTGATGGAGCACGAGAACATCACCTATCCCGAGGCGCTGAAGATGGTGGCCAAACGCTACGGCATCGAGGTCCGGGAGAAGGAGCTTTCGGAGGAGGAGATCCGCCGCAACGACGACCGCGAATCCATGTTCGTCCTGAACGGCTGGGCCGCGGAGTATTTCGCCAATTACCTGCACCGCGAGACCGAGGGGCAGAGTGTCGGACTGGCCTATTTCCGGCAGGCGCGCGGACTGACCGACGCCACGATCCGCAAGTTCGGCCTCGGGTTCTGCCCGGCGAAGGGCGACCGCATGTCGAAGGATGCGCTGGCGGCGGGCTATAAGAAGGAGTTCCTGCTCTCGACGGGCCTTTCGCTGGCGCGCGAGCGCGACGGGTCGCTCTACGACCGTTTCCGCGACCGGGTGATTTTTCCCGTGCACAACATCTCGGGCCGCGTCGTGGCCTTCGGCGGCCGCACGCTCCGCACCGACAAGACGGTTGCCAAGTACCAGAATTCGCCCGAGAGCGAAATATACAGTAAGAAACGCGAGCTGTACGGACTGTACTTCGCCAAGCGGGCCATCCAGCAGCAGGATTTTGCGATCATGGTGGAGGGCTACCTCGACGTGATCTCGATGCACCAGGCCGGGATCGAGAACGTCGTGGCGTCGTCCGGAACGTCGCTCACGACGGAGCAGATCCGGCTGCTGGGACGCTTCACGAAGAACATCACGGTGATCTACGACGGCGACTCGGCGGGTATCCACGCCTCGTTGCGCGGTATCGACATGATTCTCAAGGAGGGGATGAACGTGCGCGTGGTGCTGCTGCCCGAGCCCGAAGACCCCGATTCGTTCGCCCGCAGCCATACGGCCTCCGAGGTGCAGGCGTATATCCGCGACCACGAACGGGATTTTCTCGAATTCAAGGCCAACCTGCTGTTGCAGGACGCCGAGGGCGACCCGATCCGCAAGGCGGCGCTGATCGGCGACATGGTGCAGTCGATCGCGCAGATTCCCGACCCGATCCAGCGGTCGGTCTATGTCAAGGAGTGCGCGCGGATCATGGACATCGACGAGAATATCCTCATCTCGGAGGTGGCCCGCAAGCGGCTCACCACGTCGGGCGACCGCGAGGCGGACGAGTTCCTGCGCCGGCAGGCCGCACAGCGGCAGCGGGAGGCGGCGCAGCCCGAGGTGGAGTATGTGCGGAAGGTCGAGGCGGGGAGCGGTTTCGAGGCGCTGGAGCGCGAGATCGTGAAATACCTGCTCAAGTACGGGCACTGTTCGTTCGACTTCAAGGAGGGCCGGACGATGGTGGCGTGCAACGTCGCGGAGGTGGTCTTCGACGAGCTGGGGCGGGACAATATCGTTTTCCGCAACCCGGTGTACGCCAAAATCATGGAGACCTACCGCGGACAGTGGGAGCGGCTGGGTACGGGGACGGAGGTCCCGGCGCACTGTTTCCTGAACCACATCGACCCGGAGGTGTGCAACGCCTCGGTGGACATTCTCACCTCGGACGACAACTACGTGCCCAGCCAGTTGTGGCGGCGCAAGGAGATTCACGTGGAGAGCGACGCCGAGATGCTGGCCGTCGGAGTGCCGAAGGCCGTGACGCTCTACAAGTCGAAGGTGGTGGAGGAGATGATCAAGGAGTTGCAGGCGAAGCTGGGCGACGAGAGCCTGCCCGAGGAGGAGCAGGTGGCGTTGTTGCAGCGGCTGTCGGGACTGAACAAGGTGAAGGTGTCGATCGCCCGCAGGCTCCAGCGGCTCATTTTGTGAAAAAAGGGCGGGAGCCGGGGCGTACGCGCATCCCTGCGCATACCGTGTGCAAACAGAAAATAAACAGAAAGATGTGTAAAAACATATCGAAGATAAATGAATCAGTTATCTGACCCGATCCCCGCCCGGCAGGGAAAAATGCAATTAACGTACCGTTTTGAACGATGAATGAACAAAAGAAGATAAACGTCCGGAACAAGCGCGCCACGTTCGACTACGAGATTCTCGAGGAGTACACGGCGGGCATCGTGCTGGCCGGGACCGAGATCAAGTCGATCCGTGCGGGCAAGGTGTCGATGGTCGATACGTTCTGTTATTTCGACAAGGGCGAACTTTGGGTGCGGGGCATCAATATCGCCGAGTATGCCTGGGGCACGTGCAACAACCACGCGCCGCGCCGCGACCGGAAGCTGCTGCTCACGGCGCGCGAACTGGAGAAGCTGCGGCGCGCTTCGCAGGACCGCGGACTGACGATCGTGGGGCTGCGCCTGTTCCTGAACGACCGGGGATTGGCCAAGGTCGTCGTCGGGCTGGCGCGCGGCCGCAAGTCGTACGACAAGCGCGAGTACCTGAAGGAGAACGACGCGAAGCGGGAGATGGACAAGGCGATGAAAAATTACAGACGATGATAAAGGCGGTTTTCCTGGACGTGGACGGGACGCTCGTCAGCTTCCGGACACACGAGGTGCCTCGTTCGGCGGTCGGGGCGCTCCGCGCGGCTCATGCGCGCGGGGTGCGGCTCTTCATCGCCACGGGGCGCACGGCCGGCGATCTGGAGCCGCTCGCCGGGATTCCCTACGACGGTGTGGCGGCGCTCAACGGCTCCTGTTGTGTGGCTTCCGACGGCCGTGTGGTGAGCCGCAGCCTGATTCCCCGCGCCGATTTCGAACGGGCCCTGCGCCTGTCCGACGAGCTGGGCTTCGCCCTCGCGCTCGAACTGGATGAAGGCGTCTTCGTCAATCGCATGACCCCGTCCGTGCCGGAGCTGGCGCGCATGGTGGCGCATCCGGTTCCCGAAGTGGCCGACCTGCGGGCGCTCTTCGACCGCGGCGGATGCTGTCAGATGTGTTTCTACCTCGATGCGGAGACCGAGCGGCGGGTGATGCCCGAGTTGCCTTCGCTGGCGGCGAACCGCTGGTGTCCGATCTTCACGGACATAAACGTGCGCGGCGTGGACAAGGCGACGGGCATGCTGTCCTTCGCCCGGGAGTACGGCCTGCGGGCCGACGAGCTGATGGCCGTGGGCGACGGGGGCAACGACGTTCCGATGCTGCGGGCCGCAGGGGCGGGCGTCGCCATGGGCAATGCCTGCGGGGAGGCGGTCTCGGCGGCGGATTTCGTGACCGCCTCGGTCGATGACGACGGCATCCGGAAGGCGCTGGAGCATTTCGGGGTGATTTAAGATGCGGCGGGCATGTTTCCGCCGAGTGTAACGGACTGAAAACGAAACGGAAAGATATGGCATTGATTCTTTGCATCGAGACCGGCACGGATATCTGTTCGGTCGGAATCGCCCGGGACGGCGAACTGCTTTCGCTGCGCGAGAGCGACGAGGGGCGCGACCATGCCCGCAAGGTGGGCGTTTTCGTCGATGAGTTGCTGCGGGAGACGGGCATCGCACCCGACGACCTGGACGCTGTGGCCGTCGGCAAGGGGCCCGGTTCCTATACGGGACTGCGCATCGGCGTCTCGTTCGCCAAGGGGCTTTGTTACGGGCTGCGCAAGCCGCTGCTCTCGGTCGGGTCGCTCGATGCGCTGGCCGAGGTGGCCCGCGAGGATTACGAGGCGGGGATCGTCTCGGTCGGGGAGTGGGAACGGGCGTTTCTCTGCCCGATGGTGGACGCCCGGCGCATGGAGGTCTATGCGCAGGTGTTCGACGCCGAAGGCCGGCCGCAGAGCGGCGTGTCGGCCGAGGTGATCGACGGCGGGAGTTTCGCCTCGTTCCGGTCGCAGGGCCGGCCGTTCGTCATTTTCGGAAGCGGCGCCCGCAAGTGCGCCGGGGTGCTGCCGGACGCCGTTTTCGTCGAGGTGACCCCCTCGGCCCGCGGACTGGCGCGGCTGGCGCAGCGGGTCTTCGACGAGGGGCGCACGGAGGACGTGGCCTATTTCGAGCCCTTCTATCTCAAGGATTTTGTCGTCACGACTCCGAAGAAGAAACTGTTGTGACGCGCGGGGAGCTGGCCGGGCTGCTCATGGGACCTTTCGGGGCGGATACGGCCGACCGGACGGCCCGGAGGGTCTGTGCCGAGGACGGAGACGGGGTTGTCGGGGAGTTGTACCGGCTGGCCACGCAGCCGGACGAGGGATTGCCCCGGCCGTTGCGGCGCAGGGTGCTCTTCCGCGGGGCGTGGGTGCTGGAACGCATCTATTTCGGGGCCCGCGACCGTTTCATGCCCCATGCCGGGAGTTTCTGCCGGAGGGATTTCGCCGCGGCGTCCGATCCGGGCCGGCGGCGGCTCTTCGCGAAGATCATGGCCGACCTGCTCGTGAGGGAGGAGAGGCTTTGCGGCGGGGAGGAGCTGGGGCGCATAGCCGAAGCCGCGATGCAGTGGGCGGTCGATCCGGCGATGCCGGTGTCGGTGAAGGTCTGGACGCTCGGTTTGTTGCGGACGTGCCGCGGCCGGGTCGGATGGGTCGCCGACGCATGGGACGACCTGACGGAGACGCTCGGGCGCGATGCCGCGCCGGGGCTCGCCTGTCGCTTGCGCGGGTGTACGGCCGGTGAAGCGGCCGGGACGGGGGTTGCGCTGCGCTCCCGGAACGGAGGGAAGTGACGACGGGCGGCGGAGAGCGGCCGGTGAACGACCGGGACGAACAGCAGCCGGAATGAAGGGGCCGTTCCCGTCGGAGGATCGGATGAAGCGGTTCGGAGCGTTGGCTCCGGACCGCTTTTTTGTGCGGCCGGATGTGCTTTGCGGGACCGGATGGCTTCTTGCCCGTTGCCCGGGCCCGGTTTTCGCGGTCCGGTCCGGACCCTGCCGGAGGACGGCGGATTCCGGGTTACAGCGCCTCGGAAGCGGACGCCTCGGACGGATCGGCGGCAGCCGGGGTTTCGGACTTGCCGGGAACGGCTGTTTCGGATGTTCCGGCGATGCCGGTGTCGGTCGCATCGGCGCCGGATTGCGGGATGCCGGCCTGCGGTGCGGCGTCCGCTTCGGAGAGCGCTTCCGCCGCGTCGTCGCCGGAGAGTTCGAGCGTGCGGGCCGAATGACGGCGCTTGGTCTGGAGCCGGGCCGTGCGGCGCAGCCGTTCGCCGACGCGGACGATGTTGTCGTTGCCCGTGCAGAGGCGTTTGTAGGCGTCCTCGTAGGCGTCGCGGGCCTTGCCGAGGGCCGTGCCGACCCCTTCGAGCGACGAGGTGAAGGCCACCAGTTGCTCGTAGAGCTTCAGCCCGCAGGCGGCGATTTCCTTCGTGTTCTTGTCCTGGTCGTTGTATTTCCAGAGGTCGGCCACGAGTTTGAGCAGGGCGAAGAGGTTCGTCGGCGACGAGACGATCACCTTCCGTTCGTAGGCATCCGACCAGATGGCCGGGTCGCTCTGCAAGGCCGCGAGGAAGGCCGGTTCGTTGGGGACGAACAGGATAACGAAGTCTGGCGAGTTGAACCGCCGCTGGTACTCCTTGCGCCCCAGTTCGGCGACGTGCTGGCGCACCGAGGCGACATGCGCCGCCAGCGCGCGCCGCCGCTCCTCGTCGGTCGCGGCCGCGGTGTAGGCCACGAAAGCCGTGAGCGACACCTTCGAGTCGATGACGATGTCCTTCTTCTCGGGCAGGTGCAGCACCACGTCGGGCCGCAGGTTGCGTCCCTCCTCGTCCTTGACGTTGTACTGCGTCTCGTAGTGGATGCCTTTGGTCAGGGCCGAGTTGTCGAGGATCGTTTCGAGCAGCATCTCGCCCCAGTCGCCCTGCACCTTCGAGTTGCCTTTGAGTGCCTGCGTGAGGTTCTGCGCCTCGGTCGAAATGTGCTGGTTGAGTTCCATGAGCCGTTTGAGCTCGGCCCGCAGTTCGCCGCGCTGCGAGGTCTGCGTGGTGTAGATCTCCTCGACACGCCGCCGGAAGTCGGTGATGTTGTCCCGGAAGGGTTTGAGCAGCAGGTCGATCGACTCCCGGCTCGTCTGCCGGAAATGCTGCGACTGCTCGCCCAGGATCTCCGTGGCGAGGTTCCTGAACTGCGCGCGGAACCGCTCCTCGGTCGTCTCCCGTTCGGCTTTTTGTGCGGCGTGCTGTTCGGCTATTTTTTCCTGCAGGGCCGTGATTTCGGCCTCCGACGAGGCGCGCAGCGCCGCCAGCTCGGCTTCCGACCGCATCCGCTCCTCCGTGAGGCGGCGTATGCGTTCCTCCTGCTGCCGCTGCGTCTCTCCGGCCGTTCCGGCCGCCTCGGCGGCGGCGGTCAGACGGGCCTCCGCCGCCGCCAGGCGCGCCGCGGCGTCGCGTTCGCGCGCCTCGGATTCGCTGCGGTAGGCCGCATGACGTTGCGAGTCCCTGCGCCACAGCCGCAGCAGCAGGATTGAAAGCGCCGCGAGACCGCAGGCGAGAAACGAAAGCAGGAGTGTCGGGGACATGTTCTTCGGGTGATCTTTTCGGCAAATGTAACGATTAATTCCCGGAAAAACCACTTCCGGCCGGGTTGCGGGGTGTTTGTTTCGCTCCGAGCCAGGTCCAGCGGTGCCAGACGTATTCCAGCGGACCCTGCCGGTGCCCGGACAGCCACCGTTTGCAGAACCGCATCTGCAACAGGAAGATGAGAAGGCCGATCGCCAGACTGGCCGTATAGCCGCAATGCGGTGCGAGGTACAGTCCGAAGGGAAAATAGACGAAGGCTCCCAGGACGGACTGCGCGATGTAGTTCGTCAGGCTCATCCGTCCGTAGAACCGCAGGCCGCCGACGGCTTCGGCGAATTTCCCGTTCCGGTACGACAGGACGAACGAGGCGACGAGGACCAGCGTGAAGGCCAGTTTCTGCCACATGTCGAAGACCGTTCCGACGGTTTGCCGCACGATCGCGTCTCCTTCCATGGCCGTCTGGCGGAGCGTGTACAGCGGAGCGAAGGCGACGGATGCGCAGATCAGTATCCGCACCCAAACGCGGAAGTGCTCCCCGGAGGGCTCGAAAAGCCGCTTCCGGCCGATGTAGCAGCCCAGAAGGAACAGTCCGGCGGTCTGGACGAACCGCCCGGCGTTCACGGCCCACAGCAGGCTGGCTTTCTGGCCCAGGGTGAGGTTGCCCGCGAGGAAGCGTCCGAAATCCCCGGCTTTCGTATATTCGGCCGCTTCCGCATACAGGGCGTCCACTCCGAAGTCGGGCAGCCGGTGCGCCGGGTCCGCCAGCGAGGCGAAGTAATGATACCACTCGACGGGCTGCGACAGGAGCACCACGGCTGCGGCGAGGAGCGCTCCGTCGCTCCAGCGCCGCGTGAGGAAGAGCACCGGACCGACCGCGACGAACAGAAGCAGTACGTCGCCCGCGGGGAAAAAGGCGGCGTTCAGCGCGGCGAATCCGGCCAGCAGCACCAGCCGCCAGAGGAAACGGTAGCCGAAATCCCGTCCCTCTCTCTTCCGGCGGTCGGCCTGGATGTGGAACGTGAAGCCGAACAGCAGGGCGAAAATGGCGTAGGCCTTGCCGGCGAACAGACTGAACACGACGTCGGATACACCCTGGTCCAGCGTGCCGAGCCAGCCTGCGGAGTCGGCGGGATAGACCGGAAAGATGAAGTGTTCCAGGTTGTGTACCAGAAGAATGGCCATTACGGCGAACCCCCGCAGGGCGTCCACCGCTTCGATACGGGATTTGGCGTCGGTGTGCAGTTCCATGAATCGCGTGGCTTCGTTGTGCGGGACGGTGCAAATATACGGAAAAGTCCGGTTCCCCGAGCCTTCGCGGACGGCTCTTTTCCCTTTCCCGCGGCATTCCGGCCGGCGCGCCGCACGAATTGTTTGCGAATGTCCGCGCTTTTTTCTATCTTTGACACTATTAAAAGGACAGACACGCGGCGGAAACCCGCGGGGTTTCGGCCGGAAACGGATCGCCGTGCCGTGTACCGCATTGGAGAAAACCATTTTAATTCGAAAACTATGAAACATTTTTTCACAACCTGTAAGGCGGCCTGCCTCGCGGCGGTCGCGGCTCTGACGGCGGCCTGCGGCAGCGAAGCCGATTACCGCACGGCCCTGCCGGCCGATGCGTTCGTGACGATGTCGTTCAACCCCGCGCAACTGGCGGCCAAGAGCGGCATGGGCGACATGTCGCAGCATCCGCTCTGTCTCCGCATCGAGAAGGAGCTGAACGGCATGGAGGGCCTTTCGGCCGAGGAGAAGGCGTATTGCCTGGCCCTGCTGAAGAATCCGGAGGAGACGGGAATCGACGGCTCGCGCGACGCCTACCTGTTCCTCTCGCCGGAGAATCTGAGCGCCGCGAATCCCGTGGTGCGGGGCGGTATGTTGCTGCCGATCGGCGATCTGACGAAGTTCGAGACGCTGATCGACCGGATCAATACCCGCAGCGGTTCGGAGACCGTGCGCGAAGGGGAGCTTTCGGTGGTCCGCATCGGCGAGCAGGAGGGTGTGAGCGGCCTGTGCGCCTACGACGGGGCGGCCTGCATGCTCTATTTCGCGCAGGATGCCTACGAGGAGACGCTGTCCCGCGTCAAGGGGCTGTTCGCCCAGAAGCGCGAAGAGAGTCTCGTGGGGAACGCCGCCGTGGAGCGGCTTTTCAGCGAGAAGAACGATATCAACGTGGCTGTCTCCTACGGGGTGTTGGTGCAGGAAAATCCGATGCTGGCGTCGCTGCCGATGGCCGGGGCGCTCGAAGGCGTGAAGGCGCTCGGGTCGGTCAATTTCGAGAAGGGCCGCATCGTCGCCGACGGTTCGATGGCCTTCGATTCGAAGGAGGCCGAGGAGGAGCTGGCGTCGTTCTACACCTATGTGAAGCCCCAGAAAGGCTCGCTGCTGAAGTATGCGCCCGCATCGACCGTCGCGGCGCTGGGCTGCGGACTGAACGGTTCGGAACTCTATGCCATGCTTTCGCAGATGCCCGGTTACGGAATGCTGCTCGCCAATCCGATGGTCAAGCAGGTGATGGACGCTTTCGACGGCGACCTGCTGCTGCTCTTCTCGGGAATGCTTCCCGGCGGCAGCTATCCGGTGGCGTCGCTTTTGGCCGAGGTCGGTGATCCGTCGGTCGTGGACCAGTTGGTGGCCAACCTGCCCGGAATGCCGCTCGTGAAGACCGGCGAAGGGGCCTATACGGTGTCGCTGGGAACCCTTTCGGCGTTCTTCGGCGTGAAGGACGGGGTGCTCTATTTCACTACCGACGCGGCGGTGAAGACGGCGCTCGACGGGACGAAGATCGACGCGATGGCCGGATGCGATGAGGTGTTCGCCGGACAGTGGTCGAGTTTCTGTTTCGATTTCAAGGGGCTGAACGCCCTGCTCGGGACCCTGACCGACGTGCGGGCTCCCCAGGCGGCCGTAGGAATGACCCTGCTGGGCATGTTCGACCGGATGGAGGCATGGGGTGCGAAGGACGGCGGCAAGGTCGTGGTCGAGATGGCGGACAAGGAGCGCAATGCGCTGGAGACGATCTGTTCGACGGCGGACGGATTGATCCGCGAGGCCCTGCCACAGGAGTAGCGAACGGCATGCGGAAGCGGCCTCCGGCGACGGAAGGCCGCTTCCCGGCATTATGGACGGAGTGCGATGGAGAAGATCGAATTGAAGGGGGTGCTGCCTGCGGCGTTCGCAGCCGGCGGGCCGGCGGTGCTGCGCTCCGAAATATGGCGGCGCGAGGTGACCTTCCGCCGGGGTGAGTTCTGCCTGGTGGAGGCGGTCTCGGGAGCGGGGAAATCCTCGCTGTGCAGCTTCCTGTACGGCATCCGGGGGGATTATGCGGGTCGCATCCTTTTCGACGGGGTGGATTGCCGCACGCTTTCCCGCGCGGCGTGGGGCGACGTGCGCCGCACGTCGCTGGGCCTGTTGTTCCAGGACCTGCGGCTCTTCGGGGAGCTGACCGTGGCGGAGAACATTGCGCTGAAAAACGACCTGACGCGTTTCCAGACCGCGGAGCGGATCGACGGGCTGCTCGAGGCGGCCGGAATCGCCGACAAGCGCGATACGCCCGTCGGACTGCTTTCGTTCGGCCAGCGGCAGCGCGTGGCCTTCGTCCGCGCCCTGTGCCAGCCTTTCGATTTCATGCTGCTCGACGAGCCGGTGAGCCACCTCGACGCCGCGAACGGCGAGGTGCTCGCGGAGTTGCTCGTGTCCGAGGCCCGGCGGCAGGGGGCGGGCGTCATCGTTACCTCGGTCGGCAACCGTCTCGGACTGCCTTACGATAAAATCTTCGCCCTATGACGTTGCTCTGGAAACTCCTGCGCAGCCACCTGAGCGTGGCGCAGACCCTCGGGTTCGCCCTGGCCGGACTGGTGGGAATGACCGTCGTGCTGACCGCCCTGCAAGCCTACCGCGACGTGCTGCCGGTCTTCGAAGGGCCGGATTCGTTCGCTGAAGGCGACTATCTGGTGCTCTCGAAACGGGTCGGGACCCTGCAGGCCATCGGGATCGGAAACAGCGACTTCACTCCCGAAGAGTTGGAGGAGCTGCGCGCGCAGCCCTTCGTGCGGGAGGTCGGTGTCTTCACGCCGGCCGACTACCGGGTGAAGGGTTCGGTCAGCGCGGGCGGCGTCGGGTTTTCGACCTACCTGTTCTTCGAGTCGGTTCCCGACGGATTTCTCGACGTCGAGACCGACGCGTGGCGCTTCGCGGAGGGCGACCGCGAAATACCCATTGTCATTCCGCGCAACTACCTGAACCTCTATAATTTCGGATTCGCCCGCTCGCAGGGCCTTCCCCAGATTTCCGAGGGGCTGTTCCGCCGGGTGACGCTCGGCGTGGAGATTTCGGGCCGCGGGCGTTCGGAACACTTCCGGGGGCGGATCGTCGGGCTGTCGAACCGGCTCAATACGATTCTCGTGCCGGAGAGTTTCATCCGCTGGTCGAACGAGCGTTTCGGCAGCGGCGCGGCGGCGAAGGGGCCTTCGCGCGTCATTGTGGAGACCGAAGGTCCTGCCGACGAGGCGGTGGCGGCCTACCTCGGCCGGAAGGGGTACGAAGCCGAGGGCGGAGGACCCGACGACGGCCGTGCGGCGCGCTTCGTGCGGCTGGCCGCCGCAGGCGTGGCGGGCGTGGGGCTGGTATTCAGCGTCATGTCGTTCTATATCCTGATGCTGAGTATCTTCCTGCTGTTGCAGAAGAACGGCCGCAAGCTCGAGACGCTCCTGCTCATCGGTTACCGTCCCGCGCGGGTGGCACTGCCGTACGGGCTGCTGACGCTCGGTCTGAATTTTTCGGTGCTGTGCGGTGCGCTGGTCGCCGTGTGGGCGATCCGGATGCGCTACCTGCCGCTGTTGGAGACCATGCAGGAGGGGTACGTGCCGGCCGGTGCGGGCCTTACGGTGTTGTGCGGCGTCGGACTGGCGCTGCTGCTCACGGCGCTGAACGGGGCGGCGATACGCCGGAAGATCGGCGCGCTGGAGCGGATGCGGAAGTGAAAAACGGATAAATTTCGGATGCGATGAGAATAGTAGCTCCTTCGATGCTTTCGGCCGATTTCGGCCATCTGGACCGCGATACGCGTATGGTGGACCGCAGCGCGGCCGAGTGGGTCCATATCGACGTGATGGACGGCGTGTTCGTGCCCAATATCTCGTTCGGGTTCCCCGTGCTGAAGGCGATCCGCCGGGCGACGGCCAAGTGTCTCGACGTGCACCTGATGATCGTCGAGCCGGAACGTTACGTCGCCCGTTTCGCCGAGGCGGGGGCCGACATCGTCACCTTCCATTACGAGGCGGTCTCCGACGTGCGTGCGTGCATCGGGCTGATCCGCGGGGCCGGAGCCCGGGCGGGCGTCTCGATCAAACCCGCCACGCCGGCCGAGGCGCTGCGCGAGGTGCTGCCACTGGTGGACCTGGTGCTGGTGATGAGCGTCGAGCCGGGTTTCGGCGGGCAGTCGTTCATCCCCGGATCGCTCGACAAGATCCGGGCGCTGCGGGCGATGATCCGCGAACAGGGGCTCGGGACGATCGTCGAAGTGGACGGCGGCATCTCGGCACGCAACGCCCGCGAGGTTTTCGATGCGGGGGCCGATGCGCTGGTGGCCGGCAGCGCCGTGTTCGGGGCCGAAGACCCCGAGGCGGAGATCGCGCGGATTCTCGCGGTCTGACCGGGATCAGCGGGCGGGAGGAATGTGCCGTGCGGTCTCTTCGTCGAGCAGGCGGCGCAGTTCGCTCAGCAGCGCATCCCCGCCGAACCACGCGGCGCCGTAGCCGAGGTTGAAGGCGTAGTCGAACCCCTCGGGATTGGCGCCCTGGTTGTGCTGGAGAATCGTTTCGGCCTTGTCGAGCGCCTTGACCCAGCGGGCTTCGGGCGTGCGGCACTCCTCGTACTCCTCCCAAAGCGAACGGATGCGCCGTGCGGCGGCTTCGGGCAGCAGTGCCGTGAGCCGATCGACCGCCGACCGCTCCGTCGCGGCCTTGGCGGCGGGATCGGTCTGCTCGACGGCCGGAATATCCCCCTCGTAAGCCTCTCCCAGGTCGTGAATCAGACACATGCCCAGCACGCGCTCCGAATCCAGCCCGGGTCTTTCGCCGGCCAGCGCGAGGGCCAGCAGCGCCAGCCGCCACGAGTGTTCGGCCGTGCTTTCGTGCCGTCCCTGCGAGGTATGCGCCGAGCGCAGGGTGTCTTTCAGGCGTTCCGCTTCGCGTACGAAGCGCAGGTATCGTTCCGGGTTTTCCATGACAGGAGTTCGTTTCGGGAGGCAAAGATACGATATATCGGATTAAATCGCTACCTTTGCGCTGAATTTCGGCGGCCTGTACGACGGCGGCGTGCCGGAAAGAGGTTTGGAGGAGATGCCGGGGCGGATAGCGGATTCGCCGCACGGGCCCTCCGGATTATGGCATACGAGTTTCACGAATTTATGATTTCTCTCGACAATCTCACGGTGAGCTACGGGGGCTGGACCCTCTTCGACAATATTTCGTTCCTGATAAACCCCAAGGACCGCATCGGCCTGGTGGGGAAGAACGGCGCGGGCAAGACGACGCTGCTGCGTATCATCACGGGCGAGCAGCAGCCCACCTCGGGAGCCGTGACGCTCAACGGCGACTGTACGATCGGTTACCTGCCGCAGACGATGCGCGTGGCCGACACCACGACGCTCGTCGAGGAGACGGCCAAAGCCTTCGGAGAGGTGCTGCGGCTCGAGGCGGAGATCGACGCGCTGACACGCGAGATCGCCGAGCGCACCGACTACGAAAGCGCCGCTTACGAGCAGTTGCTGCACCGGCTCAACGACGCCCAGGACCATTATCACATCCTCGGCGGCGAGACGCGCGACGCCGACATCGAGAAGACGCTGCTCGGCCTGGGATTCAAGCGTTCGGATTTCGGCCGCGCCACGAGCGAGTTCTCGGGGGGCTGGCGCATGCGTATCGAGCTGGCGAAGCTGCTGCTGCGCCGGCCTTCGATCTTCCTGCTCGACGAGCCCACGAACCACCTCGACATCGAGTCGATCCAGTGGCTCGAGGAGTACCTGCGCGGCTACAACGGCGCTGTGCTGCTCATTTCGCACGACCGGGCGTTTCTGGACAACGTGACCAACCGCACGGTGGAGCTGTCGCTCGGGAAGATTTACGACTACAAGGTCTCCTATTCCAAGTACGTCGTGCTGCGCGCCGAACGCCGTGCGCAGCAGTTGGCCGCCTACGAGAACCAGCAGCGGATGATCGAGAAGACCGAGGAGTTCATCGAGAAGTTCCGCTACAAGCCCACGAAGTCGAACCAGGTGCAGTCGCGCATCAAGCAGCTCGAACGCCTCGAACGGCTGGAGGTCGAGGAGGAGGACCTCGCCACGCTCAACATCAAGTTCCCGCCGGCGCCCCGGTCGGGGCAGATCGTCGCCGAGATCCGCGATGCGGGCATGTCGTTCGGCGAAAAGCACGTTTTCAGCGGCGCGAACTTCACGATCGGAAAGGGCGACCGGATCGCGCTGGTGGGCCGCAACGGCGAGGGCAAGACCACGCTGGCGCGGATGCTCGTGGGGCAGCTGACGCCCACCGAAGGGTCGGTCCGCCTCGGGGCCAATGTCAATATCGGCTACTATGCGCAGAACCAGGACGATCTGATGGACGGCGAGTTCACGGTGTACGACACGCTGGACCGCGTGGCCGTGGGCGACATCCGCACACGGCTGCGCGACATCCTCGGGGCGTTCCTTTTCCGCGGCGAGGACATCGACAAGAAGGTGAAGGTCCTCTCGGGCGGCGAGCGGGCGCGGCTGGCGATGGCCCGCATGATGCTCGAACCGCGCAACCTGCTGGTGCTGGACGAGCCGACGAACCACATGGACATGCGCTCGAAAGACATCCTCAAGAACGCCATCATGAAATACGACGGCACGGTGGTCGTCGTGTCGCACGACCGCGAATTTCTCGACGGCATGGTGGAGAAGGTCTATGAGTTCCGCGACGGCGGGGTGAAGGAGTACCTCGGCGGCATCTACTACTTCCTCGAAAAGCGCAAGATCGAGTCGCTGCGGGAGATCGAGCGGCGCGACCCGTCGCCGAAAGGCGCTGCCGCGAAGGGCGCCGCAGGGAACGATTCCGGAGCGGGAAGCGCTGCGGGACGGGGTGCGGCCGGGACGAAGGCCGCCGCGAAATCCGGCCCGGTGAAATCCTCCGCTGCGGAGGAGCCCGCGAAGGCGGTTTCCGCCGGCAAGGCCTCCTACGAACAGCGCAAGGAGCAGGAGAAGCTGCTCCGCAAACTGCGCCGGAACGTGGAGACCATCGAGGCGGAACTGGCCGACATCGAGAAGCGGATCGCGGAGTACGACGCGCGGTTCGCCGCCGCGACGGCCTACGACGAGGCCGACTACAAGGCTTACAACGAACTGAAAACCCGTTACGACCGACAGATGCACGAGTGGGAGAAGGCCTCCTACGAACTGGAGATCACCGAGGGCGAGTGATTCGGCAAACGGCGGCGGAAGCGATAAAACCACAGGACAATTATGGACAATAACCTCATATTCGGGATTCGTCCCGTGGCCGAGGCCGTCGAGGCCGGGCGGCAGATCGAAAAACTCTATATCCGCAAGGGGGCCGAGGGACCGTTGATGCAGGAGCTGAAGGACCTCTGCATGCGCCATCGCCTGCGCTGGCAGGAGGTTCCGGTCGAGAAACTCAACCGCCTGACGCGCGGCAACCACCAGGGGGTCGTTGCGCAGACGGCGGCCATCGCCTATGTGGAGCTGGCCGACATCCTCGAACGGGTTCCGGAGGACGAGACGCCGCTGGTGGTGGTCTTCGACGGCGTGACCGACGTGCGCAACTTCGGAGCCATCGCCCGTTCGGCCGAGTGCGCCGGGGCGCACGGGCTCATCGTGCCGCTCAAGAACTCCGCCCCGGTGAATGCCGAGGCGATCCGTTCGTCGGCCGGGGCGCTGACGACGATTCCCGTCTGCCGCGTGGGGTCGGTCCGCAACACGCTCCGGCAGTTGCAGACGGAGGGTTTCCAGGTCGCAGCGGCCACGGAGAAGAGCCGCAAGCTGCTATACGACGCCGATTTCCGCCGCCCGACGGCGATCGTCATGGGGGCCGAGGACACGGGCGTATCGCGCGAGGTGCTCAAGCTCTGCGACGAGCAACTGGCCATTCCGATGATCGGGCGAATCGAGTCGCTGAACGTCTCGGCCGCCGCCGCGGTGATGCTCTTCGAGGCGGTGCGCCAGCGGATCGGGGAGTGACGCCGGGGCCGCGGAGCCGGGCGGTGCGGGAAAGCGGGGACGATCGTTAATCTCAAATGACCTGGGTATGGTATTCGATTTCAAATCTTTATGGACGTCGTTCCGGACGGGGGCGCACGGCGTGCTGCGGCGTCATCCCGTCGAACTGTTGCTTGCGGCGGGGCTTTCCGCGGCACTCGTACTCTGCTACGAATGCGATTGGGAGCCGGACGTGCGGCTCGCGGCCGTGGGGTGGGGAGCCGTTCTGCTGCTCGCGGTCAATCTGCTGACCGGACGGACGCCCTGGCGGAGGCTCTACTGGGTGGCGTGGGCGCCGCTCGTGCCGCTGGCCCTGTGGCCGGGATTCGGCGCGTGGCTGGATTCGGCGCGCGGGGCGATCACCGTCGGGTTGCTCACCCCGTTGGCGCTGCTGGCCTGCCGCCGGGCCGTGGCGAACCGCCGTTTTGTCTTCGACACGGTGATTCTGCTGCGCGCCGCGCTGCTGGCGCTGCTTTTCGCCTACGTCGCGCTCGGCCTTTTCCAGGCGATTCTCTGGTCGGCGGCCTATATCTTCGGATTCGGCGGCGCCGCATGGGTCGAGCATGCGGCGGTGGACACGTGGATCGTGACCTCGACGTTCGTCGTGCCGCTGCTCTTCATGATGATGCTCGACCGCTGGGAGCGCTCCGAGGTACACGGAACGCGCATTCTCGAAGTGCTGCTCGACTGGATCGTCTCGCCGGCGGTGCTGATCTATGCGGCGATCCTCTACCTTTATGCGTTCAAAATTCTCGTCACGTGGTCGCTGCCCGAGGGCGGAGTGGCCTATCTGGTCTTCGGATTCACGTCGGTGGCGCTGGCCGTCAAGGCTTTGCAGGAGTTGCTCGGGCGGCGGATTTACGGCTGGTTCTACGACCGGCTGAGCCTCTTCGCCCTGCCCGCGGCGGTGTTGTTCTGGATCGGGACGCTGCGCCGTGTGGGCGAATACGGTCTGACGGAACCGCGCGTCTATCTCGTGGTTTGCGGCGCCGTGATGACCTTCTGCCTCGCGATCTTCCTTTCGCGCCGCACGGGACGCTACCTCTGGGTCGTGCTTTTCGCCATGTTCCTCTTCGCGGCCGTCGCCTACGTCCCTGCGCTGGAGCCCGGACGGGTCGCCGTCCGCTCGCAGCAGGCACGCGCCGAACGTATCGCCCGGTCGCTCGACCGGCTCGACTCTGCGGGACGTCTCGTGCTGACGCCCGTTCCGCTGGCCGACACGGTGCGCGGTGCGCGCTACCGGGAGTTGTACGAGGCGCTTGCCTATCTGTATTTGCGGGATACGCTTCGCCTTGCGGCGTTCGGCCTGAGCTCGACGGAGCGGTATGCCGAACTTTTTCCCTCGGACTTCGCCGATTACGTGCGGGGATGGACGGATCGTGTGCCGGCGGCCGATACCGACGGCGGCGCGACGCGCTTCTTTTACCTTCCGGACGACGCGGAGTACGCGCTCGGCGACGGCTATTCGCGTCTCTGGCTGCCCTGCTACTCCTCCTGGGCCGAGTTCGGGAACGACACGCTGCGGGTGGATGTCGGCGGCGAACGGATCCGGATCGCCGGGGCGGAGCTGCTCGCGCGCCAGCTCGCGCGGGTCGGCGTCGCCTCGTGCGAGGAGCTGCGCGACAGCCGGGAGCACATCGAGCCGCTGATGGATTACCGCGATGCGCGGTGTAGGATCATTTTCAGCGACCTTTCGCTGGAACGCACCGATTCGCTCGGCTGGCGGATCGCCGGTGCGCAACTGCGGGCCGTCATGCTGCGATGACCCATCCGGTGCTGGGCGAAATCGAGTGCGTGCGGTCGCCGCGCGCCCGGCGCGTCTCGATCCGCGTACGTGCTTCGGGAGACGTGCGGCTCGTCTATCCCTGCGGCGTGTCGGAGATGCGGGCGCTGGCGTTCCTCGAGGAGAAGATCCCGTGGGTCGAAGCGGCCCGCGAACGGCTTTCGCACCGCCGGGCCGCTTTGCCTCCGCAGCTGCCCCCTGCGGAGGAGAAGGTCCGTGTCGAGATGCTGCGCCGCGCCGCGAAGGCCGATCTTCCGGTCCGCATCGGGCGGATCGCCGCCGAGACGGGACTACGGTATGCGAAGCTCTCGATCCGCGCCTCGCGGACGAAGTGGGGAAGTTGTTCGGGGCGGAACCACATATCGCTCAGCCTGTTCCTTATGACCCTGCCCGAACACCTGCGCGACTATGTGATCGTGCACGAGCTCTGCCATACGGTGCATCACGACCATTCGCCGCGGTTCCACGCCCTTGTGGACCGGTTGGTCGGGGGACGCGAAAAGGCCCTCAGCCGGGAGCTGAGGGCCTATGCGATCCGGTAGGCGGCGGGGCGGCGTCCGATTCCGGCGCCGTTATTCTTCGAAGATATAGTTTTGGGCCAGCGCGGTGAAGTCCGCCACCTGGCGGTCGATCCACGCCCGGTCGCGGCCCAGCTCGCGGGCCATCGTCTCCGCCACCTTCGGGGCGGCGGCCGTCGCTTCGCGGGCGTCCACGAACAGCAGCCGCACGCGGCGCGCCAGCACGTCCTCGACCGTGAGGGCCATCTCCTCGCGCACGGCCCAGACGACCTCGGCCAGCGTGTAGCCGAATTTCGGCGAGAGCCGTTCGCCCAATGCCGGGTCGGAGGCGATGAGGGCGCGGATGCGCTCCTCGTCCGAGCCGTAAACGTAGAGGTGGTTGCTCAGGTCGGGATCGGGGCGGTAGCCGTGAATCCGGAGTTTCCGGGTGACGCATTTGCGGCGGGGCAGCCCGGCCTCCGCGATGGCCCGGTCCACGGTGTCTTCGGCCATGAGGCGGTAGGAGGTCCACTTGCCGCCGGTGATCGTCACCAGCCCGTTGTCCGATACGATGACCTTGTGGCTGCGCGACAGCTCCTTGGTGCTCTTGCCCTCCTTTTTGGGTGCTGCCAGCGGCCGCTGGCCCGCGAAGACGGAGAGTATGTCGCGGTAGGTCGGGGCGGGGTTCATGTAGAGTCCCGCCGTGGAGAGGATGAAGTCGATCTCCTCCCGGAGCGGCCGGGGCTCCTCCTCGGCTTTCGGGCGGACGATGTCGGTCGTGCCGACGACGACCTTGTCGTGCCACGGCACGGCGAACAGCACGCGCCCGTCGGAGGTCTTGGGGACCATGATGGCGTAATCGCTCCGGAGGAATTTCCGGTCCAGCACGAGGTGCACGCCCTGGCTCGGCGTCACCATCGGGCTGTGGTCGGGGCAGTCCATGTGCATTATGTCGTCCACGAAGCACCCGGCGGCATTCACCACGCTGCGGGCCTTCACCTCGCGGCTCTCGCCCGTGAGGTTGTCGGTGAAGCGGACACCCGCCACGCGGCCTGCGTCATCGTGCAGAATCCCCGTCACGGTGGCCTGGTTGAGGACCGTGCCGCCATGTTCGACGCAGGTTTGTGCGAGGTTTACGGCCATGCGCGAGTCGTCGAACTGCCCGTCGTGGTAGACCACGCCGCCCTTCAGCCCCTTCTCCACCGACGTGGGAAGGTATTTCCGCACCTTCTTCGCCGAGATGAATTTCGAACGTCCGTAACCGAAACCGAACGAAAGCAGGTCGTAGAACGCGAGCCCGCAGAAGTAGAGCACGTTGTCCCAATGGCTGTAATTCGAGATGACGAATGCCTGGTCCTTGACCAGATGCGGTGCGTTGGCCTTCATGCGGCCGCGCTCGCGCAACGCCTCGAGCACGAGCAGCACGTCGCCCTTCTGGAGGTAGCGCACGCCGCCGTGCACGAGTTTGGTCGAACGGCTCGAAGTGCACTTGGCGAAGTCGCTCTTTTCGAGGCATGCGACGCTCAGGCCGCGTGTCGCGGCGTCCACCGCCACGCCCAGTCCCGTCGCGCCGCCGCCTACGACGACCATGTCCCATATCTTGTCTCTGTCGGAGAATTTTCCGATTTGCGAAGCTCTTTCCATACGTCAGTCTGAAGTGATTCGATTTTGTTTCGGTGCAAAGGTATGAATGTTTTGTTGTATTTCAAAATGAAATCGAATATATTTTGAATTATTGCGAATTCGGTTGCGGATCGTCTTGAAGCGGATTTTTATTCCGAAAAAATCTGCCGATTCCGGATTATTTTTCGTATATTGCATTCTATAAACAACAAAACGGGTTATCGGAATATGAACAAATCAGGTGAAGAAAACAATTTGAGCCTGCCGGAACGGCACGGCAGGATACTCGCCCTGTTGCAGCAATACGGTTCGATCTCGGTCACGCAGCTTTCCGAGCGTTTCCGGGTTTCGGAGGTGACCATCCGCAAGGACCTTTCCTTCCTCGAGCAGCAGAAGAAACTCTACCGGACGCACGGAAGCGCCATCCTGATCAGTCCCTATATCAGCGACCGGCACGTGAACGAGAAAGAGAAGAAGAACGTGGCGGAGAAGCAGGCGCTCGGGGCCGCGGCCGCGGCGCTCCTCGCGCAGGACGACTCGATCATCATCGCGTCGGGAACGACGATGGCCTTTCTGGCCCGTGAGATCAAGCCCCAGGGACGGCTGACGGTCATCACGGCGTCGGTTCCCGTGACGCAGATCCTTTCGCAGGATCCCGACGTGGACGTCATCCAACTGGGCGGCATCACCCGCAGCAGCTCGGTTTCGGTCGTGGGACCCTTCGCCGAACAGATGCTGCGCAGCTTCAACTGCAGCAAGCTCTTCATCGGCGTGGACGGCATCGACCCCGATTTCGGACTGACGACGACCAACATGCTCGAGGCTTCGCTCAACCGGGCGATGATCGACGCGGCGCAGAAGGTGGTGGTGCTGGCCGACAGTTCGAAGTTCGGCCGCCGGGGCTTCAGCAAGATCTGCGACCTGGAGTCCGTGGACCGGATCATCACCGACAACCGGGTGCAGCCGCTCTACCTCGACCGGCTGCGCGAGCGGGGGATCGAGGTGACGGTGGTGGAGGTCTGAGGTCCCGGCGCGGGACGTCGCGGTTCCGCTCGCGGGGATACGCACCTCCGGGCGGGCGGGAATGCGGAACGGGCGGCAGAAACTCTGCCGCCCGTTCCGTGTCGTCATTCCGGGAATCCTACTCCCTCAGCAGGGCTTGCAGGCGTTCGGGATAGTCGGTGGTGATGTAGTCCACGCCCTGCGCGATGAAATAGCGCATCTCCTCCTCCGAATTCACCGTCCAGACATTGACTTCGAGTCCCGCCCGGTGAGCCTGCTCGATCCATTCGGGGTGCTGGCGCAGCACGCCCGCCGAGTAGTCGAGACCCGTCAGGGCCACGCGGCGGAGGCTTTCGGGCGAGAGATCGCCGGCCAGGTAGTAAACATTGGCTTCGGGCAGCCGCTTCCGGTACTCCAGACAGGCGTTCAGCGAGAAGGAGATGAAGTCCGTCCGCTCCGTAAGGCCGTGTCTTTCCAGCGCGCGGACGATCTTTTCCACCGCGATGTCCTCCCGTCGGTAGGGGACGAGCGTCTTCGTCTCCAGGACGAGCCGGGTGGCGGGACGGGCCGCCACCGCCTCGAGGTACTCGTCGAGCGTGGGCAGGTTCTCGCCGTTGGGCAGCACGATCCGCGTGATGTCCCGGGCCCGGGCGCGTGCCATGTCTATGTCGGTTCCCTTGTAAACCTGGTCGTGATTGACCACCAGTTTGTCGTCTCCCGTCAGCCAGACGTCCATTTCCGAGCCGTAAACGCCGATCGAGTCGGCCTTGGCGAACGAGGCGAGGGAGTTCTGGGCCGATCCGGGAGCGGTCCAGTAGCCGCGGTGGGCGATTACTTTGGGTTGTGCGTGCAGGGCTCCTCCGGCCGACAGCAGGGCGACGGAGAGCAGAATCTTTCGGATCATATCGTTCGGTTTTCGGGTTGTGCGCTTGTGAAACGAAACTGTCGCAAAGATAGGGAAAAATCCCGGACCGGCAATCGGTTGTCGGTGAATTGCCGTACTTGCGGACGGTCTTTCCGCACGTTTCGCGGTTTTGAACCGGAACGATGCCGTTTTTGGAGGAAAAATTCGGAAAAGCCCGGATTTTTTCCTATCTTCGTATGATCGGTTGCGATCCATAACCTACAAACCTGCTATGAAAGAGATGAAAGAGAAAGTCAGCAAGAAATTCGAAGAGCTTTACGGTGCGGGCGCCGTGCTGTTCGCCTCGCCGGGGCGTATCAACCTGATCGGCGAACACACCGACTACAACGGAGGTTTCGTCTTCCCCGGAGCCGTGGACAAGGGCATCGTGGCGGCCATCCGGCTCAACGGTACGGATCGTGTGCGCGCCTATGCGTTCGATCTGGGCGAATCGTCGGAGTTCGGCCTCGAGGAGGCGGACAAGCCTGCCGAGAGCTGGGCACGGTATATTTTCGGCGTCTGCCGCGAGATCCGCAAGCGCGGCGGGACGATCGGCGGTTTCGACACGGTTTTCGCGGGCGACGTGCCGCTGGGAGCGGGCATGTCCTCGTCGGCGGCGCTGGAATCGACCTACGCCTTCGCGCTGAACGACCTCTGCGGCTGCGGCATCGACAAGTTCGAACTGGCGAAGATCGGCCAGGCCACCGAGCACAACTACTGCGGCGTGAACTGCGGCATCATGGACCAGTTCGCCTCGGTGTTCGGCAAGAAGGGCAACCTGATCCGGCTGGACTGCCGCTCGCTGGAGTACGCCTACTTCCCGTTCGATCCGAAGGGCTACCGGCTGGTGCTCGTCGATTCGCGCGTGAAGCACGAGCTGGTGGGTTCGCCCTACAACGACCGCCGCGCCTCGTGCGAGCGTGTGGCGAAGGTGCTCGGGCAGGAGTTCCTGCGCGGAGCTACGATGGAGCAGCTCGATGCCGTCAGGGACCGGATCTCGGAGGAGGACTACAAACGGGCCCGTTATGTCATCGGCGAGGAGAAACGGGTGCTCGACGTCTGCGAGGCTTTGGAGAAGGGCGACTACGAGACGGTCGGCGCGCGCATGTACGAGACGCACTGGGGCATGTCGAAGGATTACGAGGTGTCGTGCGAGGAGCTGGATTTTCTGGCGACGCTCGCCGGGGAGTGCGGCGTGACCGGGGCGCGCATCATGGGCGGCGGTTTCGGCGGCTGCACGATCAATCTGGTCAGGGACGAGCTGTACGATCGTTTCATCGCCACGGCGAAGGAGAAGTTCAACGCCAGATACGGCCACGAGCCGAAGATTTACGACGTGGTGATCTCCGACGGTTCGCGGCGGCTGGAGTGATCCGCAGCGGCTGCATGGAAAAAGAGGCTGACTAACTTCAACCGTTAGTCAGCCTCTTTTTTCTATTCCAGAATCTTTTGCATCAGCATTTCGTCGCGGTAGCCTTCCGGTGTCCACAGCCATTGGCGTTTGATGCCTGCGGGGACGAATCCCGTGCGGCGGAACAGCCCGAGACTGGCCGCATTGTCCGTTCCCACGTTGCACCACAACTGGTGCAGCCGCAGCCGTTCGCGGGCGTATCCGCAGAGCGTCTCCACCGTGTCGGAGGCATACCCGCGGCCGCGGTCGTCCTCGTCGTGGATCAGGATTCCGAGACCGGCGCGCCGGTTGAGGGGATCGAACTCGAAGAGGTCCGCAATGCCTACGGGGCGCGCTTCGGCGCGCGTCTCGACGATCAGCCGCAGCTGACCCGTGCGGAAGAGGTCGCCGCCCTGCAACTGCGCCGCGATGAACCGCTCCATCTGGGCCCGCGAGAAGGGCTCGGTCGTGCCGCTCACGCTCCACACGGAGGTGTCGTTCTCCCATGCGTAGAGCAGCTCCGCGTCCTCCGGTTCCACGGCCCGGAGCCGGACGATGCGGCCTTCGAGGTTCATCAGATGCCGATTACCTTGTTGCGGATAAGCATGGCCACGCCCCACGCGTTCGCGCTCTCGGTCATCTTCGAAACGCGGAACTTGGTGTCCTTGTAAACCAGGTTGAGCGAGTATTTGTTCGTCGCCGACTTGAGCGGGAGCATCAGGTAGTCGCCCGCCGCCGCGAGGTTGCCGCCGACGATGACCGTCTCGGGGTTGAACGTGTTGATGAGGAACGCGATGGCCTTGCCGACCTTTTCGCCCGCCTCTTCGATCAGTTCGATCGAGAGGTTGTCGTCGTTCATCGCCGCGTTGATGATGTCGTCGATGTGCACGGTCCGCTGTTCGTCGTACTGTTTCTTGAGGATGGTGTTCACGCCCTTTTCGATCATGTGGCGCATCTTGTCCTCGATGGCGATACCCGACACCTCGGTTTCGAGGCAGCCCTTCTTGCCGCACGAGCAGATGATTTCGTTGTCGAAGAAGGGGATGTGGCCGAACTCGCCGGCGAAGCCGCTCTTGCCGTAGTAGAGCTTGCCGTCCACGACGATTCCGATGGCTACGCCGCGGCCCATGTGGAGGTACAGCACGTTGCTCTCCTCCTTCGATTTGCCGCACGTGTACTCCGCGTAGCAGCGGGCGCGGGTGTCGTTCTCGATCAGCACGCGCAGGCCGATCCGCTCCTCGAGGATGTCGCGCAGCGACTGCTCGTTGGAGGTGAAGTATTTGTAGCTGCGGCCCGTGTCGGGGTTCACGCGCCCCGTCATGCAGACGCCCAGGCCGAGCATCTTGCTCCGCTCCACGCCGCACGAGGCGATAAAGTTCTCGATGTTCGTGCAGATGCGCTCGAGGCACTGCGGACGGTCCTGTAGCTCGAAGGTGAAGTCGTTCTCCTCCTTGATGATGTTGTTTTGCAGGTCGGTGACCATGAAGCGCATGTTGTCGCGGCCGACGTTCACGCCGACGAAGTAGATCGCCGAGTTGGCCAGGCCGAAGATGTTGGGACGGCGTCCGCCCGGAGTCTCGACCTTGCCCAGGTCCGTGACGATGTTTTCGTCCACGAGCTCCTGCACGAGTTTGGTGATCGTCGGAACGCTGATGTGCAGCTCCTTGGTCAGCTCCGAGAGCGTGCACTCGCCGTTTACGGCCATGTGCGCGATGATGTTGCGCTTGATGATGCTGTTCTTATGCGAAATGCCCTTGAGGGTGTCGTCTTCGTGTTTGTTGAAGAACTCGGTCAATGATGTCATTTTCTTCGCTTTTTTTAACTGGCGGCACAAATATAATAATTATTTCAATAGACTGCAAAAATTCTTAATAAATTTAATAAATTATTTGCAAAAATGAACAATAAAAGAGGGAACAGATTGTTTTTCAATCTGTTCCCTCTCCTTCCGCGGAATGCGGACGGATCGGTTACAACGTCGATTTCGACTCGACCGTCGCCTGGGCGTCCACCTTGCGGATCAGGCCCTGGAGCACCGTGCCGGGGCCGAGTTCGGTGAACTCTCCGACGCCGTCCGCGAGCATGTTCTTCACGATGTAGGTCCAGCGGACGGGAGCCGTCAGTTGGGCGATGAGGTTCGCCTTGATGGCTGCCGGGTCGGTATAGGGTTTGGCATCCACGTTCTGGTAGATCGGGCATGTCGGAGTCCGGAAGGGAGCGTCGTCAATCGCCTTCTCCAGCTCCTGCTTGGCCGGCTCCATCAGCGGCGAGTGGAACGCACCGCCCACGGGCAGACGCAGCGCACGGCGCGCGCCTGCGGCCTTGGCCTTTTCGCAGGCCGCATCCACGGCCTCCACGGCGCCCGAAATGACGAGCTGCCCCGGGCAGTTGTAGTTGGCGGCGACCACCACGCCGTCGATCGACGCGCAGATCTCCTCCACGGTCTTGTCGTCCAGTCCGAGGATGGCGGCCATCGTGCCGGACTGCGCCTCGCAGGCGGCCTGCATGGCCATCGCTCGTTTCGAAACGAGTTTCAGACCGTCTTCGAACGAGAGGGCCCCGGCCACCACCAGCGCCGAGAACTCGCCGAGCGAGTGACCGGCCACGGCATCGGGTTCGACGCCGAGCGCCTTGGCCATGATGACCGAGTGGAGGAATACGGCGGGCTGCGTCACGCGGGTCTGCCTGAGCTCCTCGTCCGTGCCGGCGAACATGATGTCCGTGATGCGGAATCCGAGGATTTCATTGGCCTTCTCGAACAGCTCTCGGGCAGCGGGAACGTTGTCGTAGAGATCTTTGCCCATGCCGACGGCCTGAGCCCCCTGACCGGGGAAAACGTATGCGTGCTTCATGATTTCAGCGAATTTTTTGTTAGCTGGGGCAAAGATACGAATTTATTTCGTATTTTTGCGCCGCAATGGTTCACAAAGGGTCCGGCGAGGCCCCGCGTGATTAAATGGGAATGCCGTGTGAATCGGCAGCAGTTCCCGCTGCTGTAAGTTCCGCAAGAGTTGCCGCGACACGCTTGAAGCCACTGATTCCGGGATGAATCGGGAAGGCGTCGCGGCTGGGACGAGCCAGAAGACCTGCCTTGCGTCTCCCGAGGGAGAATCCTCATTCGAACGGTTGCTGCGGAGAACGGTGCGTCGAACTTCGGCCCTGCGGGGCGTCGGTGCGATTGTCTATCGGTTTGTCGGGCGTATGTGCGAAGCGGGATTCGGCTCCGGGAAAGGAGACCGGATTTACTTTTTTTATGTACTTATTTTAATAATTGATCCGAAAGATGAAAAAATCATTGCTTTTCGCACTCGCCGCGACGGTTTTCGCGGCCTGCTCCGACGACAACGGCTCGACGACACCGCCCCCCCCCGGCGCTTCCGACAAGTATCAGGGCGGATTCTACGTCTATAACGAAGGCTCTTTCGGCCGGACCCCGGCGTCGGTGAACTACTACGATAAGACGACGGGCGAGTGGTCGCTCAATCTCTACCAGGAGAACAACGAGGGCGAGAAGCTGGGCAACACCGGCACGGTGGCCGTGTGCAGCGACGACAACGTTTACTTCGTGTCGAAGGAGACGCCCTGGCTGGTCGAGGTGGGGCTCGAGGACTTCCTGAAGAAATCGGCGCTGCCCGACGGCGCGCTGACCGGCCAGGCCTACGGATTTGCGCTGATCGACGGCAAGCACGGCGTGCTGACCACCTCCGAGGGCGCCTATTCCGTATCGCTCGATCCGCTGGAGCTGGGCGACGCCTTCTTCGAGGGGCGCGGTTTGGGGGGCGACGTCGTCGTGAAGGACGGGCGTGTTTTCCTCACCGCTTCGGCCGGCGAGGGGGATGTCGTGAAGGTTTACGACGCCTCGACCCTCGCCTTCGTGAAGGACCTTCCTGCCGCCGCGAAGACGGGTTTCGCCGAGGCAGGAGGCATGCTGTGGGCCGCTGCCGGGAACAAACTCTTCAAGATCAACACGACGGCTCTGACTTCGGAGGAGGTGACGCTCGGCGACGACCTCTCGGTTTACTACAACCAGTGGGCCTATACGCCGACCGGATTGCATGCTTCGAAGAAGGGTGATGCGCTCTATTTCGTCGAGGGCAGTTCTTCGGGTTACGACGTCTATCGGTTCACGATCGCCACGGGCGCTGCGGAGAAGCTCTTCCCGGCTCCGGAGGTGGACGGGACTCGCTATTCCGTTTACGGTGCGGGGCTGAATGCCGATCCCGAAAGCGACGATCTCTACCTGTTCTATACCGCCGACTGGGGCGGTCATGCGACCATCTATGTCGTGGACGGGACGACGGGCGAGCAGAAGAAGTCGTTCCCCTACACGGATGCCGAATACTGGTTCCCCTCGATGATCCTCTTCCGGTAGCCGGGCGGGCCGTTCCGGGAGCCGTTCCCCGGAGGGACGCCTGTCCCGGACCTGCGGAGCCGTTTTCCGGGGTCCGCATCCGATAAGAAAAAGAGAACGCCCCTGCCGCAACGATTCGCGGCAGGGGCGTTCTGCATTTCCGGAGGCCGGCGACCGTCTCCGGGACCGGAGCGCTCTTCTTCGCCGGGAGCGGCGGCGCCCCGTCAGATCAGGTTCTCCTTCTCGATGTCCTTGAAGTAGCGGTAAGTCGCCACGCGCAGCTCCCCGGCGGCCGGTTCGTCGCAGATCAGGATGCCGTTGGGATGCACTTGCAGGGCCGAGATGGTCCACTGGTGGTTGTACGATCCCTCCACGCCGTGACGCACCGCGCGGGCCTTCTTGGGCCCCGTGGCGAGGATGAGCACCTTCTTGGCCGCGAGCACCGTGCCCACGCCGACCGTCAGCGCCGTTTTGGGCACGAGGTTCACGTCGCCGCCGAAGAAGCGCGAGTTCACCTGGATCGTGTCCTGCGTCAGGGTCTTGACGCGCGTGCGCGAGTTGAGCGACGAGAAGGGTTCGTTGAAGGCGATGTGCCCGTCTTCGCCGACGCCGCCCATGAACAGGTCGATGCCGCCGGCCTCTACGATGCGCGCCTCGTAGTCGGCGCACTCCTTGACCAGATCCTCGGCGTTGCCGTTGAGGATATTGACGTTCTCGGGCAGGATGTCGATGTGTTTGAAGAAGTTGTTCCACATGAACGAGTGGTAGCTCTCGGGGTGCTCCTCCGGAAGTCCGACGTACTCGTCCATGTTGAACGTGATGACGTTCCTGAACGACACGTCGCCGGCCTTGTGGCGGCGGATGAGCTCCTTGTAGGTCTCCAGCGGCGTCGAGCCGGTGGGCAGTCCCAGCACGAAGGGCGACGAGGTGTGCTGCGCCTTGTTGCGGATCTGCTCGATGATGTAGTTGGCGGCCCATTGCGCCACCTGCTGCGGGGTGTTTTCGATGATAAGTCGCATAACGGAATTTTTAGGAACGGCGGATGCCGCGGCCCCGGAGGGGATGTGCGGCATCCGTCCGTTATCGGTTGCTTTGTCGGATCAGAACATTTTGACGAATACCTCGATGGCCTGGTATTCGGCCATGCCGAGCTGGTCGTAGAGTTTCGCGGTGTTCTGCGTGCGCTCTTCGGCGCGCTGCCAGAACTCGCGGGGGTCGTCGCCCGGGAAGGGCATGATGTCCTTCTGCGACAGGTGGCGGTAGATGGCGTGGCGCTTCATGATCAGCTCGTCGGGCGACAGGGGCACGGCCATGTCCACCATGCCCAGCTCCCATTCCATCCAGGCGCCGCGGTAGAGCCACAGGTGGCAATCCTTCATCCACTCGTCGTCGCGGACGACCTCGAGCGCGGCGAGCACGGCCTCCATGCAGGTGCGGTGCGTGCCGTGGGGGTCGGCCAGGTCGCCGGCGGCGTAGATCTGGTGAGGCTTGATCTCGCGCAGCAGTTTGACGATGATCTCGATGTCCTTCTCCGTGAGCTGGCCCTTCTTGATGCCGCCCGTTTCGTAGAATGGCAGGTTGAGGAAGTGGGCGTTGGTGTCGGGATTCAGACCGAACGAGCGTACGGCGGCGCGGGCCTCGGCGCGGCGGATCGAGCCTTTGAGGTCGAGCAGCGCGCGCGGTTCGGGTTCGCCCTTCTTCTTGCCGGCGATGATCCGCCCGACTTCGGCGTAGTGGTCGCCGTAGCCCAGTTCGCGCGAGGTGTCGATGTTCTGCAACACGACGTCGTCGTGTACGGCCACGTTGCCCGACGTTTCGTAGGCCACGTGCACGTCGTGGCCCTGCTGCACGAGGCGGATGAACGTGCCGCCCATCGAGATCACGTCGTCGTCGGGGTGGGGCGAGAAGATCACCACGCGCTTGGGGAAGGGCTTCGATGCCACGGGGCGCGTCGAGTCGTCGGCGTTGGGTTTGCCGCCCGGCCAGCCCGTGATGGTGTGTTGCAGGTCGTTGAAGACGTCGATGTTGATCTGGTCGTAGCTGCGGCCCTGTTCGAGCAGTTCGCCCAGCGAGTTCTCGATGTAGTCCTTGTAGGTGAGTTTCAGGATCGGTTTGTGCACGACGCCGCAGAGCCATACCACGGCCTTGCGCACGAACTTCGGCGTCCAGTCGCAGGGACCCACCAGCCACGGCGTCTGCTCGCGGGTGAGCATCTGCGCGGCGTTCTCGTCGATCACCACCTCGATATTGGGGTGCGCCTGCAGGTACGAGGCGGGAACCTGTCCCGTGATCTCGCCCTCGACGACCTTCTGCACGATCTGCGTCTTGTTCTCGCCCCAGGCCATCAGGATGATGCGGTCGGCGCGCATGATCGTCTCGATACCCATCGTGATCGCCATCTTGGGGGTGTTCTCCAGTCCGAAGAAGGCGCCCGACTGCACCTTGCGGGTATTGTAGGTGAGCTGCACGAGACGCGTGCGCGAACGCGAGTAGGAGCCCGGCTCGTTGAAGCCGATCTGGCCGTCCTCGCCGACGCCGATGATCATGAGGTCGATCCGCGAGGCGGCGCGCTCGTAGGAGTCGCAGTACTCCGAGATTCTCTCCTCGGGGATCGTGCCGTCGGGAATGTGCACGTTCTCGGGCAGGATGTCGATGTGGTTGATGAACTCCTCGTGGATGCGGTAGTTGCGGCTCTGCTGCTCGGTCGAGCGAATCGGGTAGAATTCGTCGAGGCTGAATACGGCCACATTGCGGAAGCTGATCTGGCCCTCCTTGTGGCGTTTCACCAGCTCGCTGTAAAGCCCCAGCGGCGTGCGGCCCGTGGTCAGGCCGAGCACGAAGGGGCGCGTCTCGTCGTACACGCCGTTCGAACAGTGCGCCTCGTTGTAGTTGCGGATCGCCCTGACGATGTTGTCGGCGACGTACTGCACGGCGCGGTATTCGTTTTCATATACGTTCGTGCGGATCTTCTCGTAGCGATGGATGATGTCGCGCGGGGCCGATTTCGCGATCAGGCCGCCGTCTTTCGGAAGTGAATACTTGTTGTTCATATTATTTGAATTTGATATGATCGAAAAATTCCGGACGGTGGAAATTCGGTTTTTCCGTCCGTATGGGGCGCCACGAGAGGAAGTGGGGGTGCGAAAGGTCGTCGCCGCACTTGAAGAGGTTGGCGCGCGCCTCCGCGCCGCTCCAGTCGGTCAGGGCGTGGCGGAACAGCGCCTGCGGAGGAATGGCCAGCACGACCGACCAGCGGTTGTCGCCTTCGCGCTCCTCGAACGGCGTGCCGGGCAGCGAGGTGTGGCGTATCACGCTTCCGAGCGCTTCGGCCGGGGCGCTGACGGTCTTTTCGCCCTGCCTGTGGTACCCCAGGAGCAGGCGTCCGATGCACGAGGTTTCGAAATTGTAGTAACTTTCGGTGTCGGGGGCGATGAAGAACTCCACGCACGAGTCGGTCCAGACCCGTCCGTTGTCCTCGGCGACCCGTGCGGCGGTGTAACGCTCGGCTACGTCGAAGCGCAGCATGAGGTAGTCGCCCGTGTGGAACATGCGGAACTGCACGTCGGGGGCGTAGGGATACGTTTCGGCCCAGTTGCAGCAGGCGATCGGCTGCGCCTCGACCGATGCGAAGGCCCGGTCCACCACCTCCCAGTCGCCGGGCCTTATCCCCGATATTTTGGCGATATCCATATCCGTTATCTGTATTTGGCGGCCGTCTCCTCCACGATGCGGCACATGGCGGGGTATTGCTCTTCCATGCTTTGCAGCAGCCGGTACTGGGCCCGTGTGCGCACGAGGTTGTGGTCCGCGTATTTGGTCTTGTAGTAGATGTCCCCGTCGATGTAGTCCATCAGGAAGCGCAGGACCTGTTCGTAGGTGATATAACGGGCCGAGAAGGCCAGATGGTCTGTCTCCGCGGCACAAAGTTCGCGGGCGCGCTGCGAAAGGTAGCCGTCGGTGTAGGCGGCGAACATGTCGGGCGAGAGCCCCACGCGCCCCGGGTCGCGGTCGTCTTCGTCTCCCGTGTTGCAGTAGGAGCGGATCGCGTCGCCGAAGTCGTTGAGCGAGGGGGAGTTCATCACCGTGTCGAGGTCGATGGCGCACAATACGCGGCCCGTCCTGTCGAAGAGGATGTTGTTGATCTTCGTGTCGTTGTGCGTTACGCGCGTGGGAATCACGCCCTGTTCGACCTTCTCCCAGAAAGCGAGCATCTCGTCGCGGCGCGCCTCGATCCAGCCGATTTCGGCCGCGAGGTCCTTTTTGCGGCCTGCGGCGTCGCGGGCGAGCGCCTCGTCCCACTGCGCGAAGCGGTGGCGGATGTTGTGGAAACCCGGGATCGTCTCGGCCAGCGGTTCGGTGAAGTCCGCGAGCTGGGATTGAAAACGGCCGATCCCTTCGCCGCCTTTGCGGGCCAGCTCCGGCGAATCGGCCTTGTTGTAGGTCACCGTGTCGTCGATGAAGACCGTGACGGCCCAGTATTCGCCCTGCGGATCGAGGTGGCAGAGCCGTCCGTCGAGCGTCGGGACGACGGTCATCGCCTCGCGCTTCGGGTCGCCGCCTTCGGCCGCGACGCGGCGGCGGATGTGTTCCGAGACCTTGCGGATGTTCTCCATCATGGCCGGTATGTCGGGGAAAACCGCCTTGTTCTTGCGTTGTAGAATGTAGTCGGGGGCGTCGCCGCCGGTGCGGACGATGAACGTGTCGTTGATGAAACCTTCGCCCAGCGTGTCGATGGCGACGACAGGCCCTTCCAATGCAAAGCGGGCCGCTATGGCCTGTAATTCGGTCTTCATGGTTTTGGTTCGGTTGAATTGCCTTTCGGAATCCCAAAGTTACGGAAAAAAACGTATAGTTGCAACCCGCTTTTGTAAAAAAGCCCGCCTTTCTCGGGGAAAGACGGGCTTCGGGGATTCGTCGTACCGGGGTTTCCGCGTCAGCGGATGCAACTGGTCAGCACTTTAACCGCGCCGTCGGGCGCGATGCGCAGGTTTCGGACGGAAGCCGGGACGAGCACCGTTTCGCCCTGATGCACCGGAACGGCATTGCCTGCGTCGTCGGTGAGCGTGCCGCTGCCGCCGATGCAGATGACGACCAGGAACGAGTCGAGCCCGGCGAGGTCGAGCGTCCGCTCGTGCGTGAGGTCGTAGAGCGACGTGGTGAAGTAGGGACACGACACCAGTTCGACCTCGCTGTCCGGGGCCGGGGTGTAGTGCGTGCGGTAGTCGGGCAGCACGGTGTAGTCGATGGCGTCTTTGGCCAGTTCGGTGTGCAGCTCCCGCGTGTTGCCGTTGGCATCGCGGCGGTTGAAGTCGTAGATGCGGTAGGTGATGTCCGACGTCTGCTGGATTTCGGCGATGAAGGCGCCGGCGCCGATCGAGTGCACGCGGCCCGCGGGCAGGAAGAAGACGTCGCCCGGACGGATGGCGTAGTCGGCCAGCAGGTCGGTGATCGTGTTGTCCTCGACGCTGGCGGCGTATTCGGCCGGCGTCACCCGCTTGGCGAATCCCGAGCGGAGGTGCGCCCCCTCGTCCGTCGCCACGACGTACCACATTTCGGTCTTGCCTTTCGACCGGTGGCGTTTCCAGGCCAGCTCGTCGTCCGGGTGCACCTGGATCGAGAGGTCCTGCCGTGCGTCGATGAACTTGATGAGCAGCGGAAACTCTTCGCCGAAGCGCTCGAAGTTGGCTTTTCCCAGCAGCGCGGCGCCGTGGCGGGCTATCAGCCCGGGCAGCGTCGTGCCGGCCTCGGGACCTTCGGCCACGACCGACTCGTTGCCCTTGACGCCCGACAGTTCCCAGCTTTCGCCTACCTGTTTCTGGTCGGAGACGATCCGCTTGTAGGGGACGATCTTCTCGCCGCCCCAGAGCATCGTCTTGAGAATGGGTTTGAACTTATACATATACATATCGAATCAACTGTTTTTTTGTTTTGCTGTTTTCACTGGCGGCTGTCGAGCTGGCTCAGCGCGAAGGCGTAGGCGCCCACCGAGATCGCCTTGCTGGCTCCCAGCTTCGAGATCATGACGCCGATGCGCTTCTGCGGGTCGTAGGCCACGTAGCGGTCTGTGCCGTAAACCTTCAGCGGCCGCTGCGAACCTTTGGCGAATTCGCGGAACTCCTCTTCGTTGTCCAGATCGTAAACCTTCATCTGCACGCGGTTCAGCTCGTCGCCCGAGATCGTGTGTATCTTCGAGCGCAGCTCTTCGAACAGGGTGGGCATGATCCAGCGGCGGGCGCCCGTGACGCCGCCGCCGATGACGATCAGCCCGTCGATGAGCGTGACGGCCGTGGCCATCGCGTCGCCGGCGATTTCGCCCATTTCGGCGAAAGCCTTCCGCGCGGCCTCCCGGTCGCCGTCGCGCTTGCCGTCGGCGATGTCGCAGATGTCCTTGGGCTCGAGACCGTGATCCGGATTGCCCGTCAGTTCGCCGTAGACACGCTTGACGGCGCGGATGGCGGCGCCGTCTTCCACGATGATGTCGGGCATCTTCTTGTGCTTGAGGCAGAAGGTCTCGACGCACGAGTTGTCGCCGCGGTTGAGCCGGCCGTTCACGACCACGCCGATTCCCAGTCCCGTACCGAAGGTGTATCCGATGAGGTTCTTGTATTTCTTGGGACAGCCGAGCTCTTCGAGCCGGGCGTTCACCTCGGGCAGTGCGCCGCCCAGCGCCTCGCCGTAGGCGAACAGGTCGCCGTCGTTGTTGATGAAGACCGGAATGCCGAACTTCGCCTCGAGGAAGGGCCCGAGGGCGACGCCTTCGCGGAACGACGGGAAGTTCGGGAGGTAGCCGCCGATGATGCCGTTGGGGTAGTCGGCCGGGCCGGGGAATGCGAAACTGATGGCCACGGGCTTGGTTTCCAGCTTGTCGATGACCTGACGGAATCCCTCCACCATCGTGGCGAGGCATTTATCCAGGTCCTCGGCGTGCGAGGGGAGCGTGATGGGGTCCACGATGAATTTGTTGGCCTGCATGGCGCCGAACACCAGATTCGTTCCGCCGGCATCGAGGGTGATGACCACCCGGTTGTCGTAGCTGTACATATTGATTCACAATTTTTCGGTTAGTCGCAATGAAAAAACGGACCGACAAATGTCCTTTGTCAGCCCGTTTCTTCTGTACCCCCCCAGGGGCTCGAACCCTGGACCCCAACATTAAGAGTGTCGTGCTCTACCAACTGAGCTAGAGAGGCATCAATCTTTTCGATTTCGAGTGCAAAGGTAACTATAATTTTCGTTTCTCCAAAAAAAACGTCAAAAAAATTCCAAAATATTTTTCATGCCCGTCTTCCGGGCCTCCCGCGGAGCTATTCCAGCGGGAGCGGGTCGCTGTTCCATTCGCCTCCGGCCTCGGGATAGACGAACGGGCGCGTCTCGTGCAGCCGCTTCATCGCGAGGTAGCTTTCGTAGAGGTTGATGCCGTTGGCCGAGTGCGTCGCCACCGAGAAGGCGATGACCGACGGGTGCAGCTTGGTCGTGTGGTAACTGTTCGCGGCGCGTTCGGCGTAGGCTTCACGCCAAGCGGGGTCGTTGGACGGGTTGCCGCCCACGCGGCGCGAATCGCCGCTCCGCCGGGTGTCCACCGGAGCCTGTACGACGACGTAGAGCCCCCGGGCGTCGCAACTGTCGAGCAGCGCTTCCGAAACCGGGCCGGGCAGCAGGCGCAGCGTGTTGTACCCTTCGGCGCGCAGCGACGCGACCTCCGAGGCGGGGAACGAGCCCGGCACCTCGCGGCAGCGCAGGGCGACCTCCCGACCGTTGATCGTCATGCGGCCGTCGCGCACCTCTGCGGTGCGGAAGCCGAGCGGCAGCTCGAGGTACTCCTCGTAACGTCCGTCGTGTTGCGTTGCGAGTTGCAGGCGGTATTGCGTGGGAAGCGTGTCGCACCAGAGCGAGTCGTAAGGGATGCGCGCCAGGAAACGCACGGTGTCCTCGCGCCGCATGTCGAGCGTCAGCTCCTTCGAACCGGTGGTGACGGTGCGGCCCGAGGGGGAGAGCAGCGTGTAGCGGAGCCGCGAGGTGCGCGGGTTGAGCGAATGGGTCTTGAGTACGACGCCCACCTCGGCCGTGGCGTCTCCGTCCTCGCCGATGCGCGTGCGGGTCTCGACGTCGCGGACGCGCAGCGTCGGCTGGCTTATCACCAGCGCCGGGCCTGCGGCCGGGACAGGGGACTCCTTCCAGCTTTCGAGCACGGCCGTCGGCGAAGGTTCCGCGACGACGATTTCGAGTTCGTTGCGCCCTTCCCGCGCGAGCCGCGTGACGTTGTATTCGGCGGGTGCGTTGCCGTCGGCGTCGCAGGCCGCCTCCCGGCCGTTGATCCGCACCGTGTAGGGGCCCGAAACCCAGTCGATGCGGAGGATCACCTGCCGGTTGATCCATGCGAAAGGCACGGTGAAGGGGGCGGAGAGCGTGTTGCCCTGCCGCGTCCACCCGTCCAGGGGCGTGACGTAGCGATTTTTGCCGCCGGCCGCCGCCGCGGCCTCCTGTGCCGTGGGATAGACCGTCACACGGCTGCGCGGCAACTCCCGGCCGCAGGTGGGGACGTACTCCTGGGCGAGCAGTCCGCCGGCGGAAAAAAGGGCTATGATCGAAAGGATGATCCGCATATATTCGTATATTTGTCAGCGTAAAGATACGAAAATTTTCGATAGTTGCGATGTCCGGACTGCCTAAACTCAACTTTCCCGCCATCCGCCTGCGCGCCCGCCGCCGCGGCGATGCGGTGGAGGTGTGGGACTCCCTGCGGGAGACCTATCTCGTGCTGACTCCCGAGGAGTGGGTCCGGCAGCATCTGGTGGCCTATCTGGTGACGCATTGCGGCGTGCCGCCCAAGCGGATCGTCGAGGAGTACGCCGTGGCGCTCAACGGGCAGGCCCAGCGGGCCGACGTGGTGGTGGTGGACGATGCCGCGGAGCCGCTGCTCGTGGCCGAGTGCAAGGCGCCGGGGATTCCGGTCGGTCGGCAGACGCTGGCGCAGGCCGTGCGCTACAACTCCGTGCTGAAGGCCCGCTACGTGGTGCTGACCAACGGACTGAAGCACTACTGTTGCGAGCTGCGCGACGGAGAGTACGTGCAGCTCGGGGCCTTTCCCCGTTTCGGCGCAAGGTAGCCGCCGGGTCACAGATTCCTGAAATTCTTGTCGATATAGGCCTGGAAAGCCTCCTTGTAATTCTCTCCGATGGGGATGTATTCGTTGTCGCTGAGGAAGATGCGCCCTTTGACGTAGGCTTTGATCGCCCGCAGATTGACGATATAGGAGCGGTGTACGCGCATGAACGATTCGGCGGGCAGGGCCGTCTCCATGTTCTTGAGCCGGAAAAGGGTGGTGATGGTCGAACCGTCGGCGAGGTGCATGCGGACGTATTCGCCCTCGCTTTCGAGGTAGATGATCTCGGCGATGCGTACGAGCGACACCTTGTAATCGGCTTTCACCGAAATGTACTCCTTGTCCCGGGGCGTAGCCTCCGAAGCGGTCTCCTGCGGCTCCGACCGCCGGTTCTGACGCAGTTCGTAGAGCGAATTGGCCTTGGCTGCCGAGCGGCTAAAGTCGGCGAACGAGAAGGGTTTGAGCAGGTAGTCCACGGCGTCGAGCTTGAATCCCTCGACGGCGTATTCCGAATAGGCCGTCGTGAAGATCACCATCGGCCGGTCGGGCAGCGCGCGCACGAAGTCCACGCCGTTCAGGTCGGGCATGTTGATGTCCGCGAAGATCAGGTCCGCCGGCTCCTCGGTGAGCCGCTGCTGGGCGTCGATGGCGTTGTTGAAGGTCGCCGAGAGCTCCAGGTAGGGGATTTTCGAGATGTAGCCGGTGATCTGGCGCAGGGCAAGCGGCTCGTCGTCGATGGCGATACATTTAAGCATTGAGCGTCGGTATTACGAGTTTCACGGTATAGAAGTTCTCCTCCTCGCGGATGTCGAGCGTGTAGTTCTTCTCGCCGTAGATCAGCGCGAGGCGTTTGCGGACGTTCTCCAGTCCGATGCCGGAGTCGGCCTTTCGGTCGGCGGGCGCCGCGTGGCGGCTGTTCGCGAGCGTACTGGTCACCCGGCCGTCGGCGTAGTCGATCCGCAGGTGGATGAACGACGGGCGGTTGTAGCTCACGCCGTGCTTGAAGGCGTTCTCGACGAAGACGATGAGCAGCAACGGGGGAATCGAAACCTGTTCGGGCAGATTCTCGGGGTACTCCACGCGGATTTCCACGTCGTCGGTGTAGCGGATGCGCATCAGCTCGATGTAGTTTTTCAGGAACTGGATGTCGCGGTTGAGCGAGATGATCTCCCGCCCGGAGTCGTACAGCACGTAACGCATCATCTTCGAAAGCTCGATCACGGCGTTCTTCGCCGAGTCGGCGTCGATGTCGATCAGCGCGTGGATGTTGTTGAGCGTGTTCATGAAGAAGTGCGGGTTGATCTGGTACTTCAGGTAGTCCATCTCGGCTTGCAGGTTCTGCCGCTTGAGGGCCTCCATCTGCTGCTCGTCGCGCATCGACTGGTAGATAAGCTTGATGCCGGTGTTGGCTCCGGTCATGAAGAAACCCAGCACGACGTTCCAGTAGATTTCGAGGTTGGAGAACGAAGCCTTGCGGTAGGCGTCGATCGTCGCGGGGTCACTCTGCGGCGTCATGTCCCGCAGCAGGCGCTCCTCGTAGAAGTCCACCAGCCAGAACACGGTGACGATGAGTGCGATATTGAGTACGAGGTACTTGCCGTACTTGTGCCGCAGCATGTAGCGCGGCGCCAGCAGGCTGTTGTGGATCAGGAAGATGATCAGATAGGGGGCGATCTGCCGCCAGGCGATGAGCACGTTCTCCAGATTGATGTGCATTTCGGACATCATCTGCGAGTTGAGCACCGGAACCAGGATGATGGCCGACCAGACCATCACGTAGAGCAGGTTTTCGCCTATGGTTTGCTTTCTCTGGATCTTCATGCCGGGGTGCGGGGCGCGCCGGTCAACTGTCGAGCAGCGACGCGCTGTAAAGGAACCGTTTGATGCTCCGTTTGGGGGTCTTCTCGAATTCGGTGGGGTAGATCGTGATGTCCGAGACGCGCTCGTAGGCGGCCAGTTGGGCGTTCAGCTCCTGCAGATTGTTCTGCATGATCTGCGGCAGTTCCGACTTGTCCACCCCTTCGGCGTCGGCCTGCTCGTAATCGGGGACGACCAGCGCCCGCAGGCGCCCGTTGCCGGCGTCGAGCACCAGCGATTCGAGCACCATATACATATTGTTGAGCTTGTCCTCGATCTCCTCGGGGTAGATGTTCTGCCCGTTGCCCGAGAGGATCATCGTCTTCGAACGGCCGCGGATGTAGAGCGTGCCGTCGGGGTCCATCGTGCCCATGTCGCCCGTGTGAAGCCACCCGTCGGCGTCGAGCACCTTCTGCGTGTCCTTCTCGTTCTTGTAGTATCCGGCCATGACGTTTTCGCCGCGGACTACGATTTCGCCGGCTTCGTGTTCCGGGTCCGGGGAGTCGATCCGCACCTCGAGCAGGTTCTTCAGGTAGCGGCCGCACGATCCGGCCTTGAACTCGTTGTCGGGCGTGAAGCTGATGAGCGGGGCGCATTCGGTCATGCCGTAGCCGATGGTGATCGGGAAGCGGATCTTCATCAGGAACGCCTCGGTCTCCTGGTTCATCGGCGCGCCGCCCACGATGAAGATCGAGACGTTGCCGCCGAAGGCGTCCATGAGTTTCTTGCGGATCACCGAATAGATGGCCGCATTGAGCAGCGGAATCTTCACGGCGATCGACATGGGGCCCTTCTCCAGCAGCGGAAGCACCTGTTTGCGATAGACCTTCTCGAGGATCATCGGCACGCAGCAGATGATCGTGGGCCTGACCACGGCCATGGCTTCGACGAGAATTTTCGGCGAGGGAATCCGCCCCAGCAGCGTGATGTGGCCGCCGACGGCCAGCGGTGCGAGGAAGTCGAAGGCGCAGCCGTAGGCGTGGGCCAGCGGCAGGAACGAGAGCGTGCGGCCCCCTTTCTGGAAATAGTAGGTTCCCGTCTGGGTGTTGAGCGCCGACATGGCGAAGGTGACGTTGCCCGTGAGGTTGTTCACCGTGAGCATCACGCCCTTCGAATAGCCCGTCGTGCCCGACGTGTAGTTGAGCAGCACCACCCGGTCGTTCGGAATGTCGGGGTATTTGATGTCGCCGACGCTGAATCCGCGCGGGTATTTCGAGCGGTAGTTCTTCACGATGTCGCGCTGGAACTTGGTGAGCGCCTTGCCGTCGCGTTCGTAGATCACGTGGAAGTCCGTGAGCGAGAAGACCGCCTCGATCTGTTTGATCTGGTCCTCCTCGATCACGTCCCAGAAGTTGTCGCCCAGGAACAGCAGCCGGCTTTCGGAGTGGTTGATGATGTGGATGATGTCGGCCGGGGTGAAGTCCTGCAGGATGGGGACGATCACCGCGCCGTAGGTGACCGTTCCGATATAGGTGATGCACCAGCGGGGGTTGTTGCGGCCGATCAGCGCGATTTTGTCGCCCTGTCTGATGCCGGCCTTCTTGTAGAGCAGGTGCAGTTTGGCGATCTCCTTGGCCATTTCGTAGTACGAGAAGGTTTCGCCCTTGAAATAGTCGGTCAGGGCCGACATTTCGCGGTTCTCCCGGAAACTCCGCTCGTAGATTTTGATGAGGTTTTCCTCCAGCATGGCGAACAGCTGTTTTTTGTGTTACGGAATGTGTCCCGCGGTTACTTCTCCCGCTTGTCGGGGGCCTGCCCCGCTCCGGAGGGTGCGTCTTCCGGGGCCGCGTCCTTTCCGGGCGCCGCTCCCGCGGGGTGGATGCGCCGCGGTTTCCAGATGTAGGTCTTCGACTCGGTTCCGGCCTTCAGCCGCTCGATGTTCTTGCGGTGGGTGTAGATCAGCAGGATGGCGATGACGAACGAGAAGACCACGAACGACACCGACTGATTGACCTTGGGCGAGATGAGCGTGAAGAGCGGGAAGCAGCATCCGGCGGCCATCGAGGCGAGCGAGACGTAGTGCGAAACCATCAGCACCACGAACCAGACGCCGAAGCAGAGCAGCGCCACCGGCGGGTAGATGCCCGTCACGGCGCCCACGAGCGTCGCGACGCCCTTTCCGCCGCGGAATCCCGCGAAGACGGGGAAGATATGGCCCAGCACGGCGGCGAACACGGCGGCGATCTTGAGGTTTATCAGGTCGTTGTCGCCGATGTGGACGTCGTATTTGAGCATTTCGATGATCGTCACCGCGACGAATCCCTTCAGGAAGTCGAGCGCGAAGACGGGCAGCGCGGCCCGGCGGCCCAGCACGCGGAGCATGTTGGTCGTGCCGGCGTTCTTCGAGCCGTGCTCGCGGATGTCGATGCCGTAGTATTTCTTGCCGATCCACACGGCGCTCGGAATCGAGCCCAGCAGATAGGCTATGACAATCATGGTGGTAGCGGTGTAGTATGTCAGTATCATCTCTTGTTTGCGCAGGGTTTTACATGCAAATATACGAAAAAATTCCGGAACCGGACGTCCGGCGGGAAAAATCGCCCGTGCGGGGAAGGCTTTTCCGGAGAATATTGTTACCTTTGTGCGGATCAATTTCGAAAACTACCGTCCCGACGGAAACCTCCGGCTGCGGCCGCGCGCTCCCCGGGCCGGCCGATTTGAACGGACGACTATGAATACGAAAGCTTTTCTCGAACCGATGGGATCGTGGGCGTGGTGGCGCTCGTGGATGCTGATTTTTCTGGGTTGCGTGCTCATGGGCACGGGTTTCGTGCTCTTCGTGAATCCCTACAACTTCGTGCCGGGCGGCGTTTACGGCATGGGTATCGTGCTGCACAACATTTTCCCGTCGGTGCAGGTCGGTACGTTCGGCTACATGTTCGACATTCCGCTGATGCTCACCGCGCTGTTGGTCTTCGGCGGGCAGTTCGGCACGCGGACGGTCGTCGCGGCGCTCTTCACGCCGGGTTTCATGAACGTCCTCACACGGCTGGTCTATCCCGATGCGGCGGCCGTCGAGTCGCTCGATCCGGCGCTGCTGCTGGGCGGTCGGCTCGACCTGTCGAACGACCTGCTGCTGACCTGCCTGTTCGGAGCGGTGGTGATCGGCGTGGGGCAGGGCATCGTCGTGCGCCAGCAGGCCACCACGGGCGGCACGGATATCGTGGCCATGCTGTTGCAGAAGTTCGCCGGAATCAAGTTCTCGACGGGCATCTTCCTGGCCGACGGTTTCGTGGTCCTGTCGGGACTGGTCGTCATCGGCTTCGGACTGGGAACGGGCGAGGCCGACCCGAACGGATGGATGCTGACGCTCTATTCGCTCATCACGATCTACACCACCTCGCGGGTGATCGCCTATCTGCTCGACGGCGCCTCGTACGACAAGCTGCTGTTCATCATCAGCGACCACCACGAGGAGCTCAAGCGCTTCATCATCGACGATCTGGACCGCAGCGCCACCTATATCAAGGCCAAGGGCATGTACACCGACGCTCCGCGCGACATGATTTTCCTGGTGGTGAGCCGCAAGGAGGTGCACCTGGTGCAGCATCAGATCCGGGAGATCGACCCCACGGCGTTCGTCGTCGTGACCGATGCCTACGAGACCTTCGGCGAGGGGTTCAAGCAGTTCCCCGACAAGAACACGATCCAGGCCGAGTAGCGCGTGGCGGGACGGGATGCGCCGGGGCCTTCCGGCCGCACTTCCGCCCGGGCGTTCCCGCAGGGGCGGGACGCCTCATGCGGCGGTTTAGAATGATTTGAAACGATGGCAATGAATTTCAATACGCTGCGTCCGCTCGAAGGGGCGGGCCGCAAGCTTTTCGTCGAAACCTACGGCTGCCAGATGAACGTCGGCGACACGGAGATCGTCGTCGCCCTCATGCAGCGCGAAGGGTATGTCTATACGGAGCGGATCGCCGAGGCGGACGTCATCCTGATAAACACCTGCTCGATCCGCGACAACGCCGAGCAGCGCATCTGGGGCCGGCTGGCCGAGATGAAGCGTTACCGGCGCGAGCGTCCGGGGCTGGTGGTGGGCGTCATCGGCTGCATGGCCGAGCGGTTGCGCGAGCGGCTCACGGAGGGCCCCGGCGGCGTGGATGTCGTCGCGGGGCCCGATGCCTACCGCGACCTGCCGCGGCTGGTGCGCGCCGCCGAGGCGGGGTCGAAAGGGGTGAACGTGCGCCTCTCGGCCGAGGAGACCTACGCCGAGATCGCTCCCGTGCGGCTTGACCGCAACGGCGTGAGCGCCTTCGTGGCGATCATGCGCGGCTGCAACAACTTCTGCTCCTACTGCGTGGTTCCCTACACGCGCGGCCGTGAGCGGAGCCGCGATCCGGAGACGATCGTGGCGGAGGCCCGCTCGCTCTTCGAGAACGGGTACCGCGAGGTGACGCTGCTCGGACAGAACGTCAATTCGTACCGCGCCGGGGAGGTCGGGTTTCCGGAGCTGCTGCGGCGCGTGGCGTCGGTCTCGCCGCTGCTGCGCGTGCGCTTCGCCACGTCGCACCCGAAGGACATGAGCGACCGGCTGCTGGAGACGATGGCCTCGATGCCCAACATCTGCCGGGCGATCCACCTCCCGGCCCAGTCGGGCGCGACGTCGATGCTCGGGCGCATGAACCGCAAATACACGCGCGAATGGTATCTGGACCGGGTCGCCGCCATCCGCCGCTACCTGCCCGACTGCGCCGTGACGACGGACCTCATCGCCGGATTCTCGGGGGAGACCGAGGAGGAGCACCTCCAGACCCTGTCGCTCATGCGCGAGGTGGGCTACGAATTCGCCTACATGTTCAAATATTCGGAGCGTCCCGGGACCTTCGCCCAGAAGCATCTGCCGGACGACGTGCCCGACGAGGTCAAGTCGCGCCGTCTGCAGGAGATCATCGCTTTGCAGAACGAGCTGGGGCTCGCCAGCAACCGGCGCGACGTGGGCCGGGAGTTCGAGGTGCTCGTGGAGGGCGAATCGAGGCGCGACCCGGGGCAGCTCTCGGGCCGCACGTCGCAGAACAAGGTGGTGGTTTTCGACCGCGGCACGCACGGCGTGGGGGACTACGTCCGGGTGCGGATCACGGGCTGCACGCCCGCGACGCTGCTCGGCGAGGAGGTCCCGGCGGCCGGGTGAACTGCGGCGGACCGTCCGTCTCCGCGGCCGGACGATCCCGGATCGTCCGCCGGAAAGGAGAGGGGAGACAATGAATTTTTTACAATTAAAATAACGGACTTATGCGTTTTGACGAACTCGACCTGGAGGATGAGATCCTCGACGGTCTCGAGGATATGAATTTCCATGAAATGACTCCCGTGCAGGAGCATACGATTCCCGTGATTCTGGAGGGCCGCGACATCATCGGCTGCGCCCAGACCGGAACGGGTAAGACGGCGGCCTATACGCTGCCGCTGCTGAACAAGCTGCTCGTCGGGGGCAATCCCGACAATGTGGTGAAATCGGTCATCATCGTGCCCACGCGCGAGCTGGCGCAGCAGATCGACCAGCAGTTCCAGGGTTTCTCGTATTATCTGCCCGTCTCGACGACGGTGGTCTATGGCGGCGGCGACGGCAAGGGCTGGGACGCCCAGAAACGCGGGATGCTGATGGGTTCGGACGTCGTGATCGCCACGCCGGGCCGCATGATCGCCCACCTGCAGAACAGCGGCGTGGACCTTTCGCACGTGGAGTACCTGATTCTCGACGAGGCGGATCGGATGCTCGATATGGGTTTCAGCGACGACATCATGAAAATCGTCTCCTACATGCCCAAGGAGCGGCAGACGATCATGTTCTCGGCGACGCTGCCTCCGAAGATCCGCGAGCTGGCCAAGACCATCCTGCGCAACCCCGCGGAGGTGAACATCGCCATTTCGAAACCCAACGAGGCCATCGACCAGTCGGCCTATATCTGCTACGAAAGTCAGAAACTGGGCATCATCCGCGAAATGTTCGCCGAACCCACCGAGTCGAAGACGATCATCTTCTCCTCGTCGAAACTCAAGGTCAAGGAGCTGGCCCATACGCTCAAGCGCATGAAGCTCAACGTCGCGGCCATGCACTCCGACCTGGAGCAGGCGCAGCGCGAGGAGGTGATGCTCAATTTCAAGAACAACAAGGTGAATATCCTGGTGGCCACCGACATCGTGGCGCGCGGCATCGACATCGAGGACATCGGACTGGTGATCAACTACGACGTGCCGCACGACCCGGAGGATTACATCCACCGCATCGGCCGTACGGCGCGCGCCGCGGCGACGGGCAGCGCCGTGACGTTCGTCTGCGAGGAGGAGCAGGGGAAGTTCCGTGCGATCGAGAAGTTCATCGAGAAGGACATCCGCAAGGCCGAACTGCCCGCCGTCGTGGGCGAAGGCCCCGCCTACAATCCCGAGGCCTTTTCGGGCCGGGGACGCGGCCGGGGCGGGCGCAGCAAGGGCGGCGACGGACGCGGGCACGGCCGGGGACGCCGGGACCGGCTGCGCGACAACAAGGGGCGCGGCGGCTCGTCCTCTGCGCGGGATGCGCAGCCCGCCGCATCTGCGGCGGCGGCCGTATCGGGAGCGGCTCCGCAGCCCGGGGCATCGGACGGCGCCGGACAGCAGGCCGCCGGGCAGGACGGAGCGAAGAGGCGCCGGCGCCACCGCGGCGGCCGCAACCGTCGGCGCGGCGGCAACGGACGGGGAGGCGACGCCTCTGCGGTTTCGGCCCCGACGCAATCGGCGGAATAGAAGGCCGGGACCGGAATCCCGGCGGCAGGCTTCCGCCTGACGCGGATTCGGATAGGCTTCCGGAGAAAAAAGCCCTCCTTGCAAGGAGGGCTTGATTGTATCGTCTCGTCCGCAAGCAGTCGCCCGCGTTTCTGCGGGGGTCAGTAGCCGAGGATGCGCAGCATCGAGCGGTAGGACTGCTCCTTGGCGAACAGGCGCGTGTAATATTCGTTGTCCGACTTGTCGCGGTCGATGATCACGTGCTTCGGCGCGGGAATCAGGCAGTGCTGGATGCCGCCGAATCCGCCCAGCGACTCCTGGTAGGCTCCCGTGTGGAAGAACCCGATATACTGCGTGTTGCCCTTTTCGAGCTTGGGCAGGAAGATGGCGTTCGTGTGGCACTCCGAGTTGTAGAAGTCCTCGCTGTCGCACGTCAGTCCGCCCAGCAGCACGCGCTGGTACTCCTTGTCCCAGTTGTTGATCGCCAGCATGATGTAGCGCTGGTTGATGCCCCACGTGTCGGGCAGGGTGGTGATGAACGACGAGTCGATCATGTACCAGTTCTCGCGGTCGTTCTGCTGTTTCTGATTGACGATCGAGTAGAGCGCCGCGCCGCTTTCGCCCACGGTGAACGAGCCGAATTCGGTGAAGATGTTCGGCTCCTCGACGCCGTTGCGCTGGCAGATGTTCTTGATCTGGGCCACGATCTCCTCGGTGAGGTATTCGTAGTCGTATTCGAAGTTGAGCGAGTTCTTGATCGGGAATCCGCCGCCGATGTTGAGGCTGTCCAGGTCGGGGCATACGGTCTTCAGCTCGCAATAGACGTTCATGCACTTCGACAGCTCGTTCCAGTAGTAGGCCGTGTCCTTGATGCCCGTATTGATGAAGAAGTGCAGCATCTTGAGCTGGAACTTCTTGCTGTTCTTGAGCTTGGCCTTGTAGAACTCCACGATGTCGTTGTAGCGGATTCCCAGCCGCGAAGTGTAGAACTCGAATTTGGGTTCCTCCTCGCAGGCGATGCGGATGCCGACCTTGCACTTCTTGGTGAAGGCGTCCTCGAACAGGTCCAGTTCCTCCTTGTTGTCCAGGACGGGAATCGTGTTGGTGAATCCGTCGTTCACCAACTGGGCGATGTTCTCCACATACTGCGGACGCTTGAATCCGTTGCAGATGATGTAGCGGTCCTTGTCTATGATGCCGCCGTCGTAGAGGGCGTTGATGATGTGGATGTCGTATGCCGACGAGGTTTCGAGGTGGATGTCGTTCTTCATCGCCTCCTCCAGCACGAACGAGAAATGGCTCGACTTGGTGCAGTAGCAGTAGTTGTACGAACCCTTGTAATCGACCTTGGCCATCGCCACGTTGAACATGCGCTTGGCGCGGTTGATCTGTTGCGAAATTTTCGGCAGATAGGTGATTTTCAGCGGTGTCCCGTACTGTTTTATTAGCTCCATGAGCGGAATGTCGTGGAAGAGCAGCTCGCTGTCCTCGACGGAAAACTCGTCCTGCGGAAAATCGAACGACTGTTCGATCAGATCGATGTACTTGTCTTTCATGTCTCGTTTGCGGCGGTTTTCGGAATCCGGCTTCGCTACATGCTTCGATTTCGGCCGAAGTGGCTCGTCCGGATTCCCGTAATTTTCGGGATGCAAAGTAGGTGAATATTTTTCGGATAACCAACTGTTCGGTCGATTATTTTCCGAAAAACAGGGTGATTGCGACGATTTGCCGTCCTCCGCTTCCGTGCGGCGTGCGTCCCGGACGTTCCGGGGGAACGGGCGGGGCCGTTTCCGGATGGCGGTCCGAAGAGCGGAAAGCGTCGTGCGGTGTTCTCTCCGGCCGGTCCGGAAGGAGGACGCAGGATGCCGGAATGCGTCGCAGGCGGCCGGACAGGAGGCCGGAACGGTTGTCGGAAAAAGCCCCGAACGGATTAAAAAACGCCCGTATCCCGGAAAACGGTGATGTTTATATGAAGACATTCTCCGATCTTTGCTCCCGAATCCGTTTCGTCCGGGCGTCTTTCGGCCGGCGGTCCGCCGCCGCGCCATCCGGGATGCCCGGGACCGCAGCGGATGACCGCGACAGATTTCGAACGATTCGCCATGAAACGACAGCAGTTTTTTCCGTCGGGGGTCCGTCCGTGCCGCCGCATTGCGGTCCGGAGAGCCGGAATGCGACGTTCGGCCGTGCGCCGCAAGGCGGTTTCTGCCGTCCGGCCGTGGCCGGAGAGCGGCTTCGGCCGGCATACCGTTGCAAATTCCGGATATGTTTCCTATTTTTGCGGTAACATATTGACCAACACGGAAAGTGTAAGTTTATTCTCGTTAAGCGAATCTGGAAAATTCAAAGGAGAGAGAGTAAGCAAACATTCCCGCGTCTTATCCCATCGTGGATACAGGCGTGGGGCTGTCGCTCGTTTCATCTCCGGGGTTTTCCAGAACCTGCTTAAGTGAAATAGGCTTCGGCTCCACGCTTTCTGTATTTTTAACAATCCTTCGCCGGGGAGCGGGCGGAGGAACGATCGACTTCAATACTATATTATGAGAAGATTCCGCACTTTGTTGCTGGCCGCTGCGGCGGCCGCTTTCTGCGCCTGCTCGGACGACAACGGCGGCGACGGAGGCAAGGACATCCAGTTGGCTCCCGGCACGCCGAAAGACTACACGATTTTCGCCGACGAGACCTCGGGCACTCCTTCCGAGGGCATTTCGTTCACGACGACGGGTCCGTGGCGCGCCACGGTGGCCGAGACCCGCGCCGACGTATCCGGCGGGTCGCCGTCGTGGGTGACCGTCTCCCCGGACCACGGCGATGCGGCGGGCGACTACACGATTACGATCGGGCTCGGGGTGAACGCCACGGGCAAGGACCGCCGTGCTACGGTCACGATCGAGTGCGGCTCGACGAAGATCACGATCACCGTCGAACAGAAGGGCACGACCGAGGAGGGCGAGGTTCCCGACGAGGGCGACGAGCCTGTCGTGCCGGCCGGCGTGCAACTGGTTTCGGAGGTGTATTGCTACTTCAACGACTCTCCCGGCGTGGAGGACAGACGCATCGAGCTGACCTACGACGAGCGGAACCGGCTGGTCCGCTGGAAGGAGACGACGAACGAGGTCGTATCTCCCGGAACGGTCGAGACGGTTACCCAAACGTACGAATACGAGTACGGCGACGGCGTCGTGCGGATCGCCAACCCCGAGGAGGATACGCACTTTACGGTCTGGCTCAACGCCGCGGGGTATGCCGAACGGGTCGAGCGGAGCCGTTCCGGAGAGTCGGCGGACATCACCACCTATGAATACGATTCCGAAAACCGTCTGATCCGCACCGAGCAGGAGGACGAGTGGGAGGATTACGTGTGGGAAAACGGCAACCTCGTGGAGAGCCGCTACGGCAGTTCGGACGGCGAGAGCGACGTGACGCGGTTTACCTATACCGATCTGGAGAACCGCGAACGGCCGGATTTCATCGGCGCATGGAACGAGCTTCCTTCGTGGTACGAGGAGCTGGCGTGGGCCGGACTGCTGGGCGTCCGGAACCGCAACCTCATGCGAGGGACGAAAGGCGACGGCGAATGGTCCTACAAGGATGATTTCTGCATGGAATACGAGGTGGATGCCGAAGGCTATGTCACCGAGGCCGTCGAGTACGGGCTGACCTCCGAAGGAGAGACGGACCGTTCGAATCCCCGCACATACGAAGTCAAACACATTGCATCCCGTAAATAACCTGAAAAACGACGAATCATGAAACGCATTTTCGCATTCCTGTTCGCAGCGGCCGCTTTCTGCGCCTGCTCGGACGACAACGGCGGTGACGGAGGCAAGGACATCCAGTTGGCTCCCGGCACGCCGAAAGACTACACGATCTTCGCCGACGAGACCTCGGGCACTCCTTCCGAGGGCATTTCGTTCACGACGACGGGTCCGTGGCGCGCCACGGTTGCCGAGACCCGCGCCGACGTATCCGGCGGGTCGCCGTCATGGGTGACCGTCTCCCCGGACCACGGCGATGCGGCGGGCGACTACACGATTACGATCGGGCTCGGGGTGAACGCCACGGGCAAGGACCGTCGTGCTACGATCACGATCGAGTGCGGCTCGACGAAGATCACGATCACCGTCGAACAGAAGGGCACGACCGAGGAGGGCGAGGTTCCCGACGAGGGCGACGAACCCGTCGTGCCGGCCGGCAAGAAGCTGATTTCCCGTATGGAGAATACCTATTGGTACGATTTCGGTTCGGGGATCGAGGAAGATGGCGGAGAAATCGTGAATTATTTCTACGACGAGAAGTCCCGCCTGACGAAGATTGTCGTGGAGACCTATTCCGAGACGAATGAGCCCTCCCCGGCCTTTATCCGCAGGCGGATTCCCGCTGCGTCCGCTGCCACCCGTACGCGCGTTCCCGTCACGTTCACGGCCGCTTTTACCTACGGCGACCGGAGCGTTTCCTACGAGATAACGCGCGAGGAGAACGGCGTGGCGGATTCCCGAAAGGATACCGGTTCGGTCGAACTGGACGAGGCCGGGCGCGCCGTGTCGGGCAAATGGACCTCGTACTACGACGAAGACGGTGGTACCCCGACTTCCGCCACGTACGAACTGTTTTACGATGCCGAAGGGTATCTGGTGAAATCGGTCTCCTCCGAGGACGGCGAGGAGCGTATCACGTGGACGGGCGGCAACCCGACCGAAGTGTGGTGGGGAACGATCGACGGGCAGGATGTGATCGACAAGGCGAGCTACGGAACGGTTCCCAACAAGACCAACCTCGACCTGAACTGGTTCTGCGTACTGAAGACCGAAGGCTGGGCCTTCGCTTCGGGAGATGCCGACAACATCTTCCCGCTCATCGGCCTTACGGGCAAACGGTCGGCGTATATGGCCGAAACGGTCACTGGATATAAGTTTGCCGGATATTCCGACGGAGACTCTTACGAGTACGTTTACCAGACCGACGCCGACGGCCTGCTGACCAAGATCACGCAGAAGAGGCACAGCTCGTACGTCGAACAGCCGTACAAGAGCTTCGAAACCGTAATCACCTACACCGAATGATTCGTGCCGTTGCCGCCGGTTGCGCCGAAGCTTCCGGCGGCAGCGGTCCGATCCGAACGACAAACGATTGATTATGAAACGTATTTTCGCGTTCCTGTTCGCGGCGGCCGCTTTGGCTGGCTGCTCGGACGACAACGGCGGCGACGGAGGCAAGGACATTCAGTTGGCTCCCGGCACGCCGAAAGACTACACGATTTTCGCCGACGAGACCTCGGGCACTCCCTCCGAGGGCATTTCGTTCACGACGGCGGGTCCGTGGCGCGCCACGGTGGCCGAGACCCGCGCCGAGGTATCCGGCGGGTCGCCGTCGTGGGTGACCGTCTCCCCGGACCACGGCGATGCGGCGGGCGATTACACGATTACGATCGGGCTCGGGGTGAACGCCACGGGCAAGGACCGTCGTGCTACGATCACGATCGAGTGCGGCTCGACGAAGATCACGATCACCGTCGAGCAGAAGGGCACGACCGAGGAGGGCGAGGTTCCCGACGAGGATGACGACGACCCCGCCGTGCCCGAACCTTCGGTGCGGAAGCTCGTCAGCCGGATCGACCAGACGATCGACTACTGGTCGGGCTGCGAGGACCGGTTCGATACCGATACCTATGTTTTCAAGTACGACGACCGCGACCGTATCGTCGAATATTCGATCGAAGTGGATCGTGACGGCAGCGTTTCCGACCGGCGCGTCTGCCGGCTCGACTACTCGGTCGCGGACGAAATCCGCATCGAGGAGGCCTATGATTTTTCGGACGGCGGCATGCCGGAACGCTATACCGTCTCCCTGAACGATGCGGGGTATGTCCGGCACGTCGAACTGCCCACCGCGATAAGCACCCCCTTTGTCTGCGATTTCGGATACGACGACGCGGGACGGCTGATACGTCAGGAATGGTCCGCCGGCTATTCGTCGGGGTGGACGACCTTCGACTATACGGACGGCGTCGTTTCGGGCGGTACGGTCTGCGACGACGAGGGTGAGAACTCGGCCGACGGGTTCGAACGCTATTTCGGCGACGTGAAGAACGATCTGCTGAACATCGACCCCAACGCGCTTTTCATGGGCGGACTGCTCTACGACGGTACGGAGAACTACTCCGATATCCTCGGTCCGCTCGACCGGCTGGCGTTGCTGCGGCTCGCGGGACGGGGATCCGACCGGTATGTCGTGCGTTACGACGGAGGAGACGAATCGGTGTCCGGGGATGAGATGGGATCGTGGCCGGAACCGAACGTCACGGTTCATCAGAGTTCCGAATATTGCGAATACGAGTGGGACGAGACGCTCCGCTATGCCTTCAACGACGACGGTTCGATTGCGACCGTTTCCCAGGAGGAGCTCTGCACGAGGATTCGCTATGAATACGACATCGTGGTGGGCGACGAACTGGTGAATCCCGACTATCCGGAGGGCGGATACAAGTGTACCATCGCCAATGAAACCCGGACTCCGGTCGGAAAGGGTACGAATACTTATATTTATACCTTCACTTACCGTTAAACCCCGGCGGTCATGGCTTACGTTTATCTGATTGTCGCGCTAAGCTGGCTTCTCGGCCTGCTCTGCCTGGCGGTGCTGCTCGCTCCGCCCGTCCTCTGGTTCCTCCACCGCCGCGATGCGAATTTCGCCCGTCCGGTCCGCTGGGTGGCGCGCATCGACCTCGCTTTCATTCTGTCGTGGTTCGTGTCGTTCTTCTTTTTCAACCTGCGTGATGTCCGGCCCGACGGCGTAGGTTACGATCTGCTCTACATCGTCTTCGGACTGCTGACGCTGATCGCCGTGTGGAAGATGAAGGCCGGCGAGGGCTTCAGGGGGCTGTTCCGCAATCCCGGTACGGGGAAATTCCCGTTCGCCGTTTACCTGCTGACCGCAGCCGGGGTGGCCGTCGTCACGGTGGTGAGTCTGGTGAGCTACGTGATCGTCGCGGCGTGCATCGTCCTGCTCTTCTGGCTGCTGTTCATCAAGCTGGACGTCCTTTCGATGGCCTTCGGCGGTTCCGGCGGGGGCGGCGGTCTGTCGCTGGGCGGCTTCGGAGGCGGCTCGGGCGGCGGTGCGGATACGGACGGGAGTTGGCCCCTCATGCAGGGCGACGAGACGTGCGACGCCAAGGTGGAAGACCCTTCGTGCGGCATCTGCAATCTGAACAAGGTCAGCGAAACGGCTTTCGAGGACCAGTACGGACGCCGCTGGGAGAAGACCCAGAACGGCAAGGTCCGCCTGTTCTGAATAAAAAAGAGCCGCCGAAACGCTTCGGCGGCTCTTTTTTGCTATCTTTGTCGAAGAAGACGCAACAAACCCGACGAAAATCCGATGAAACGAATCCTGATGACGGGCTGTCTTGCCGCTGCCTGTTCCTTCGCGGCTGCGGCGGCCGCACCCGCCGACGAACTGGAAGGGTTGCTCGGCCGCCTGCGCCGTGCCGAGGCTATGGCCGGCGGAGCCGTGAAAAACGACTCCGTGGCTTCGGTCTGCGCCGATCTGAGCGGCTACTACAACTATATCTCGGCCGACTCGTCGCGCCTCTACGCCGAGCGCGGGCTGGCTCTGCTGCCGGACACGCCGTCGGAGCTCCACGCCACGCTGCTGAACAACTGCGCCAACGCTTTCTTTTCGGCCGGCGACATGCCCCGGGCCAAGGAGTGGCTGTTCCGGACGCTCCGCGAGGCCGAAGCGCTCGGCATCGGGTCGCTGCGCATCGACGCGCTTTCGGCGCTGGGCGTGGTTTACCGGCGGTGCGAGATGCCCGACTCGGCCTTCGTCTGCTACTCCCGCGCCGCCGAACTGGCCGAGGCGAGCGGCGAGGAGTCGTCGGTGGCGAATCTCTACATCAACATCGCCGTGCTCTATGCCAATACGCGGCGGCTCGACGAGGCGCTGGTCTATGCCCGGAAGGGACTGGAACGCTCGCTCCGGAGCGACGAGATGGGGCAGCAGCTCTACGCCTACCAGACGCTGGGCAGCATCCAGGTCCTGCTCGAACGCCGTGAGGAGGCCGCCGCCACGCTGCGCGACGCCTATGCGCTCGCCGTGCGGGCGGACATGCCTACGTTCGTGGTCAAATGCGCCGCGCCGCTCATCAGCAACTTCACGCTTCTCGGCCGGCCCGATTCCGTGCGCCGCTACATCTCCCTGACGGAGCCCTACCTCGGGCGGGTGGCTCCCGGCAGCGTCGAGGGGCTGGGCTACAAGGAGGTCATCGCGCAGTTCTACCTCAATACGGGCCGTTACGGCGAAAGCCTGCGGCTGTACCGCGAGCTGCTGGCCGAGGAGGGCAACCTGGCGACTCCCCGGCCGCTGCTGCTCAACCGCATCGCGCGGGCCGAAGCCGGACTGGGCCGCTACGCCGAGGCCTACCGGACCATGGCCGAATGCTATGCCGTGCAGGATTCGGTCTCCGGGGCGCGTTTCCAGGAACAGTTGTCGGATTTCTCGGCCCGTTACGATGCGCAGCAGAAGGAGCTGGAGATCGCCACGCTGCGCGAGGAACGGGCCCTGCAACGGGTCTCGACGATGCGCTACGTCGTCTGGTCGGTGGTGCTGATCGTACTGCTCGCCGCGGCCGTGTCGCTGCTGCTCTTCCTGCGCAGGCGTCAGATCGCCCGCGGGCGGGCCCGCGAACGGGAGTTCGAGGCGTTCCGTCGGCAGACCGACCTGCGGCTGGCCCGCAAGTACATCGACGGACTGGAGGCCGAGCGTACGCGGCTGGCCCGGGAGCTGCACGACGGCATCTGCAGCGACCTGCTGGGGCTGGAGATGCGCATGCGCCATGCCGATCCGACTCCCGGGGCGCAGCGCGAGGCGGTGGAGCTGCTGGCCTCGATGCGCGAGAGCGTGCGCAACATTTCGCACGAACTGATGCCGCCCGCGCTGCAATACGCCACGCTCGACGAGATGATAGGCGACTACACATCCCATCTCGAACTGCCTCCGGCGGTCGATCTGCGCTACCGCTCCTCGTCGCCGGACGGCTGGGGCGACATTCCGCCGAAGGTCTCCTACGAGCTCTACCGCATCCTGCAGGAGGTGATGAGCAACCTGGTCCGTCACAGCGGCGCGACGCTGATCGACGTCGAGCTGCGCCGCGAGGCGCGCCGGATCGTCTGCACGGTCCGCGACGACGGCCGTGCGCCCGACCGTCGGCAGCAGCGCACGCAGGGAATCGGCCTGCGCACCGTGGCCGACCGGTTGCGGACCATCGGCGGAGGAATGCGCCTCGAACGCACCGATACGGGCACGACGCTTACTTTGGAGATCGCGCTATGACCGCCGCCGGACACGCCGAAAAACTCGCCCTGCTGCTCGTGGACGACCACGAGCTGATTCTGCTCGGCATCCGCCAGAGCCTCGAACGCGAAGGGACGGCGGGCGATCTGGTCGCGGTCCGCAGCGCCGCAGAGGCTTTGCAGGCGCTCCGCAGCAGGCGCTTCGACCTTTGCGTCGTCGATCTCGAACTGCCCGATCTGCCGGGATTCGAACTGATCGACGCCATCCGGCGGCAGGACCCTGCGGCCCGGATCGTCGTCAATACCATGCACAACGAGATATGGACCGTCAATCGCCTGCTGCAAAGCGGCGTGCAGGGCGTCGTGATGAAGGATTCCGATGCCGGGGAGCTCGCCCGCGCCGTCCGTGCCGTGGCATTCGGGGGCCGTTATTTCTGTCCCCGCTTCGAACAGCTCCGCCGGCGTTTGCTGTGCGGTTCCGGACCCGATCCGCTCACGCGCCGCGAGCAGGAGGTGCTCGAACGGATCGCCGAGGGGCACAGCACGGCGGAGATCGCCCGCCGCATGTCGCTTTCGCAGAATACGGTCGAAACCTACCGCAAGCATCTCTTCGCCAAACTCGGAGCCCGCAACTCGGTCGATCTCACGATGCGGGCCGTCGCCCGAGGTCTGATCCGCGCCGACCTCTCCGGCCGGGAAAACTGAAGGCCCGCGGCGGCTGCCGGCTGCCTGTCGTCTGTCGGCCGCTTTTGCCGGCGGGGGACTCGGCCTTCCGTCCGGCCGTTTCCCGCTGCCGTTCAGCCCTTCCTGCGAATTGGGAAGCGAATATTTGGTCTTTTCTCGGAAAAAAGGTAATTTTGAAGCCGGATTAAACCTGCTTTCGGAATCGTGCTGAGTCTTGTCATATCGCAATACCTGGAGTCGCACAAGCGGCTCGTCGTTCCCCAACTGGGGGCTTTCATCGTCAAGGAGCCGGGACATGCCGTGCTCTTTTCGGAACTGCTCAAACGCGACGACGGCGTGCTGCGCCGTCTGCTTTCGGAGCGGGGAATGAACGAACTGGAGGCCGCGGGCGAGATCGACCGGTTCGTTTTCGAGGTGCGCCATGCCGCGGAACACGGCGGGGAGTATCCGCTGCCCGGTTTCGGCGTTCTCGCCGCCGGTCCGAACGGGACCGTCGCCTTCCGCTACGACCCCGCTCCCGTGTCCGGGACGGCCTCCCCGGAATCCCCGGCTGCGGAGACCGTAGGAAAGGAGACGCCGGTTGGTGCGGCCGCAGCGGCCGACGGTTCCGGAGAGGCGCCCGCTGCCCCGGTCCGCACGCCGCGCGTGCATCCCGGACGGCTGACCGAGGCCGTGAAGCAGGCTTTCGACGAACCGCACGTGTCGCCTTCGGCCAAACTGAATCCCGATCCCTCGGTGCGCGGCCTGCGTTACGGCCGTCCGCCGAAGAATACCGATGCCTACACCTATGTCGGCCGCGTCCCGCGCCGCCGTACGGACCGTTTCATCTGGATCGCCGTGATCGCCGCCGTGCTGGCGCTCGCCGCGATCGGATACGGTTATTACCGCGACTACCGCGAGCGGCAGATCGAAGCGGAGTGGGCTGCTCCCGCCGTGCCGGACGAACCGCAGCCCGATGCTGCCGCGGCGGGGGAGACGGGCGTTTCCGATGCCGTGCCGGTTCCGGCATCCGCTTCCGCCGTGTGACCGCCGCACCGAACCCGAACATATCATACGAACCCAATGACAGAGATCGCAACCGTAAAACAACGCTTCGGCATCATCGGCACTTCGGAACTTCTGGACCGGGCGCTGGAGGTGGCCCTGCGCGTGGCTCCCACCGACCTGACGGTACTCGTCACGGGCGAAAGCGGCGTGGGCAAGGAGTTCTTCCCGCAGGTCATCCATGCCTATTCCGCGCGCAAGCACAACAAATACATCGCCGTGAACTGCGCGGCGATTCCCGAAGGAACCATCGACTCGGAACTTTTCGGCCATGAAAAGGGGGCCTTCACCGGAGCCACGGAGGCCCGGAAGGGCTATTTCGAAGAGGCCGACGGCGGCACGATCTTCCTGGACGAGGTGGCCGAGCTGCCGCATCCGACGCAGGCGCGCCTGTTGCGCGTGTTGCAGACGGGCGAATTCATCCGTGTCGGGTCGTCGAAGGTGCAGAAGACGAACGTCCGCGTCGTCGCCGCGACGAACATGAACCTGCAGGAGGCCATTGCCCAGGGGCGTTTCCGCGAAGACCTCTTCTACCGCCTGAGCACGGTTCCCATCGTCGTGCCGTCGCTGCGCGAACGCCCGGAGGACATCCCGCTGCTGTTCCGCAAATTCGCCGCCGACGTGGCCGTGCAGTACCGCATGCCGGCCGTGACGCTCGACGAGGGGGCGCGGCAGATGCTCATGCACTACTATTGGCGGGGCAACATCCGCCAGTTGAAAAACGTCGCCGAGCAGATTTCGGCCATCGAGCAGGCGCGGGTCATCACCGCGGAGGTGCTGTCGAAGTACCTGCCCCGGCAGGAGGCCGGAGCCCCCGTGGCCGCCGGTTCGGTCCGTATGGACGACGACATGTCCACCGAGCGGGAGCTGCTCTACAAGGTGCTCTTCGACATGCGTGCCGACATCAACGACCTCAAGCGCATGATGGCCGAACTGATGCAGGCTTCGGGCCGCTGCCAGGAGCCGGTGCGCGACATTCGGGGGCTGCTGCCGTCCGCCGCGCAGAGCAGCCTCGCTCCCGTGCAGCCCGCTCCGGTCTATGCCGAGAGCGAGGAGGTGACCGACGACCCGCCGCGCGAGCGGACCAAGGCCGACATGCAGCGCGAGCAGATCATCCGCGCCCTGCGCCGCAACAACGGCCGCCGCCGCGAGGCCGCCGCCGAACTTTTCATGTCCGAACGCACCCTCTACCGGAAGATCAAGGAGCTGGGTATAGCGGAAAATTAGCTTATGAAGAAGACACGCATTCTCCTGTTCTCGCTTTGCGCCGTGCTTTTGACCGGCTGCGGCGTGGCCATCAAGTATTCGCTCTCGGGCGCGTCGATCCCGCCCGACGCCAAGACCTTCTCGGTGGCCTATTTCCCCAACAACGCCACGATGGTGTCGCCCATTCTGAGTTCGACGCTCACCGAGGCGCTGGTCGATATCTTCACGCGCCGGACGCGCCTGACGCAGGTGGACGAGGGGGGCGATTTCGCCTTCGAGGGCGAGATCACGAACTACACCTCGACGACCTCCTCGGTGTCGAGCGACGAATACGCGCTGTTGAACCGCCTGACGATCACCGTCAAGGTGCGTTTCACGAACGCGCTCGACGAGAGCATGTCGTTCAACCGCACCTTCACGGCCTTCGAGGACTACGAATCGACGCAGTTGCTCACCGAGGTCGAGGGAACGCTCATTCCGCTGATCGTCGATAAGCTCGTCACGGACATCTTCCAGGCTTCGGCCTCCAACTGGTAAACGGCGATATGGACTCTCTGAAAGCGTTTTTCGCATCGCCCGCCGGAGCGTCGCTCCCTCCGGCCGGGGAGATCGCCGCCGCCGTCGGACGTTACGGATGGTTCGCGCCGGTTCGCGTGATGCGCGAACTGCAAACGGGCGATGCCGATCCGCAGTTGGCGCTCTTCGCTCCGTGGCGCGGGGAGAGTTCCCTGCGTCGTGCGGCGGTGGATGCGGAGGCCCTCACGCGGCTCTCTTCGGAGGAGGTCATCGACCGGTTCCTGCGCGAGGAGGATCTGCGTATCGTGGCCGACGACGGGGCGCCCGACTGCGAGGTGCGCACCGCTCCCGAGCTGGACGACGAGGACGAGATCGTGAGCGAGGAGCTGGCGGCGATCTACCTTTCGCAGGGGCTTCGCCGCGAAGCCATAGCGATTTATCGCAAATTAAGTTTGCTAAATCCCGAAAAAAGTGTTTACTTTGCCGAACTTATCGGCAAAATTGAAGAACAATAAAAATAATTAATAATTGAGGATATGTTATACACGATTTGCATTGCCCTGATTCTCATTGCGAGCGTTCTGGTCATTCTCGCGGTACTGGTGCAGAACCCCAAGAGCGGCATGGCCGCCAATTTCGGCGCGTCGAACCAGGTGATGGGTGTGCGTGAAACGACGAACTTCCTGGAGAAGTTCACCTGGACGATGGCCATCGCCATCGTGGTGCTGAGCCTCGTGGCCACGCTGGCCATGGACAAGGGCCTCGTCGCCCAGAGCAATTCGGAGATTTCGAAGGACGCCAAGGCGTTGCAGGAGCAACTGCTCGACACCGAGGCCGCTCCCGCGATGCCGCAGGCCGAGATTCCGGCCGAGCAGCCCGCACAGCCTGCCGAGACTCCCGCCGAGTAATCCGGCGACCGGGGGAAATAACCTTTTCGTTCCGCGGGGATTCACTCCTCGCGGAATTTCGGTTTATACCTCGCCGGGTTTCCCGCCGTTCCCGGTCTCTTCCGCTTGGCTCTCCGAGGCTTTCTCGGGGCTTTCTGCCCTTTGCCGTTTCCCGTCCTTTTGGGGCCTGGCATTTGCCCCTCCGGCTTCTGTTTTTCTCCCGCATCCGTGTCCGGTTCCCGTTGTCTCCGGGTTAGGGGAGACTTCGGCGGCTGTGCCGTCCGGTCTCCGCTGGCTTTCGGGGCCTTCGCGTTCGCCGTTTCGTCCGGAGCCTGCTGTCCGGCACGTCTCTGCAAATAAGAATCGCCCCTGTCGGCGCGATCTCCGACAGGGGTGAAATCGTAAGGCCCGAACTCGTCGGGCAGCTTCTCCGTCCGCTTCTCTCCGTGCGGCGGTCCGCTCACTCCGCCACCTCGCCTTTCGACTGCTTGCGCGAATTGATCGTCAGGTAGCGTTGGAGGGTCTGTTGCAAATGCACGGGGTCTATGTTGCGGCGGATTTCGCCGTTCTGGGCGATCGAGATGCCGCCCGTCTCCTCCGACACGACGACGATGATGGCATCCGAGATTTCGCTCATGCCGATCGCCGCACGGTGGCGCGTGCCGTAGGACTTGGGCACGGCGCTCTGCGTCACCGGGAGGATGCACTTGGCCGCCACGATGCGGTCGCCTTCGATCAGTGCGGCGCCGTCGTGCAGCGGGGCGTTCTTGAAGAAGATGTTCTTCAGCAGCGGCGTCGAAACCTTGGCGTCGAGGGCGATGCCGCCTTCGGCGATGAGCCGCAGGTCGCTCCGCTGTCCGATGACGATCAGCGCTCCGGTCTTCGTCTCGGCCATTTCGCGGCAGGCCGTGACGATCGGCACGACGTTCGTCTGCACGCGGTCTTCGCCCGAGGAAAAGATGCGGGTGATGAAGTTGAACTGTTTCTGACGCATCCCGATCATCTGCAGGAACCTCCGCAGCTCGGGCTGGAAGACGATAATCAGGGCGATGGCGCCCACCGAGATCAACTGTCCGAGAATGGTCGAGAGCAACTCCATGTTCAGCGCCCGCACGATCACCCACAGCAGGTAGATGGCGATGATCCCCGAAAGGATGTAGGGGGCGTTGGTTCCCTTGGTCATGCGGTAGATCCAGTACATGATCGCGGCGACCAGGATGATGTCCATGAAGTCGATGAATGTGAACGGAACGAATCCCATTGCTTCGAAAAATTAATCCGTTGTCAGTTTTCCTGCAAATGTATGAAAAAAACGGCTTCCCCGCTGTCGTGGAAACCGCTTTTTTGCCTTTTGTCCGGCCGTTTTACTTCTTCTCGGCCTTTTTGTCGGCGGCGTACAGCTCATTGACCTTCTGCAACACGGCGGGCGTGATGTTGAGCGTCGTATCGGCGTCGATGAGCGCCGAGGCGTTGATGATGAGCTTGTACTTCCTGTCGGCGTTGATCTGCTGCACGGCGCGGTTGAGCAGGTCCTGCGCCCGGTTCGTGAAGACGTAGTTCTCCTCGTCGAGCGACTGGGCCTCCTTCTGGGCGTTGTTCTGATAGGATGCCGCCCGTTTCTGGAGGCTCTCCTGCTGTGCCTGCGCGTCGCGCGAGGTGATGAGCCCCTTCTGGAACTTCTCCTGCAACTGCGCCACCTCGGCCTGGAGGTTCTGCTCGCGCTGCGCCCAGCTCTTCTGCGCCTTCTCGGTCTTCTCCTGCAGGGCCTTGCCTTCGGTCAGGAAGAGGTCGCACTGCGCCAGCACGGCTTCGACCTGCACGTAGGCGATATCGCTCGCGCCGACCCGGGCCGTCGTTTCGGTCTGGGCCGTCTGAGCGGTCTGTTCCGTCGTTTTCGTGCCGCAGGCGGTCATTACGAGCGCTGCAGCCAGCACCGGAAAGAGAGTTTTTTTCATATCGTTTTTTTCGGTTTTTGGTAATTATTCCGTATTTGAGACACAAAGGTAGGAAAATTTCTTTATTTTTGCCCGTCCGCGTCTAAATTTTGTCTTTTATGTACGAATATATCAGCGGCGTCGTGGCCGAGGCGGCTCCCGCCTATGCCGTCATCGACGTCGGCGGGGTAGGGTACTACCTCAATATCTCGCTCGAAACCTATTCGGCGATCGAACACGCCGAGCGCGCGAAGCTCTTCGTGCACTACGTCGTGCGCGAGGATGCGCAGTTGCTCTACGGCTTCTCGACGCGCGTGGAGCGCGAGCTGTTCCGGCTTCTGATCGGCGTTTCGGGCGTGGGCGGCAATACGGCGCGGATGATTCTCTCGACCTATTCGCCGCGCGAATTGCAGGGGATCATCTCGTCGGGCAACGCCGTGCTGCTGAAGAACGTGAAGGGGCTGGGGCTCAAGACGGCTCAGAAGATCATCGTGGAGCTTACGGGCAAGCTCACCGCGCTGGGCGCCGGGGAGGGTGCGCCGTTGGCCGCCGCTGCCGGCGGCGGGGAGATCGACGAGGCCCTCTCGGCGCTGGTCATGCTCGGCTTCGCCCGCTCGGCGGCCGAAAAGGTGCTGCGCGCCGTCGTCCGCGAATCTCCGTCGGCCTCGGTCGAGGAGCTGGTGCGCATGGCTCTCAAACGTCTTTGACGGCCGGCCCTTACGCCTCCGGCGCCGGCGGCCGCTCCCGCAGCCGTTCCGTTCCCTGTGTTTCCCCGTCCTGTTTCCCGTGTTCTCCCGGACCGTCTCCGCATTTTCCGGCTGCTTCCGCACTGCGGTCCGCCGCTGCATTTTCCGTAACCGGCCTTCGGGGGCTTCGCCCTTTGGGTTACCCCCCCCCGCTTTCCCGGTCCGTTTCCTTTCCGGCCTTCCCTCTCCTCCGGAAGCGCGGCTGCGCCTTCCGGTCTTCGCCTTTCCGTTCTCTTTTTTTCTTCGGCGGCATGCTGCGGAGGCGTTTTTTTGCGTTTGTTGTGCGGAAATCGGATTGTTTTTGTAAATTTGCACGATTATATGCCGATGAAAAGAGTGATATACGCCCTTGCCGCGCTCGTCGCGCTGTGCTGTGCCTGCTCGAACGAGGAGGAGGTGCTGCCCCAGCAGCGGGAGAAGCTGGTCTCCTATCTCGAATCGTCCCACGCCCCGGCGCTCGTCGAGGAGTCGGAGGCCGACAAGGAGGCCCGGCAGCCGTTCTATTCCCTTTCGGGCAGCACGGTTTACCGCTATATCGAGACCTACTATGCTCCCGGGCGGGAGAGCCGTGCGGAGGTAACCTCCTCGTCGAAGGTGACGATCACCTTCCGGGCCTACGAGTTCACCTATTCGAACATCACCGACAGCACCTTTCCGTTCTATTCGAACGATCCGCTGCTGGAGCAGGCCTACCTCGAGGCGGGGCTGACCCCCGGGGCCTGGTCGTTCGAACCGCTGACGCTCGACATGCGCGGCGACATACTAAAAGGGCTTCGTCTCGCGTTGTTGGGTTGTCGCGCGGGCGACGAGGTGGAGGCGTATATGACCTACAACATGGCCTTCGGCGACCGGAATTTCGGCACGATCCCCCGGGAGAGTCCTATTGCGTGGTTCTTCACGGTCGAGAGCGTCGAATAGGTCCGGAGCCGGCAACCGATTGAAAAAGAATGAGAATGCGACGAAATATGAAATTGCGTACCCTGTGCCTTGCGGCGGCCGGTCTGCTGCTGCTCGGTTCCTGCGCGAAGGAGGAGGCCGAATCGTTCGACAAGTTCGAGGATATGGCGCTCGAAGCGTGGATGCAGCAGCATCGCCCCGAGCTGCTGAAAAACTACCAGTCCGACGGCGGCTATTACGTGGACGTCCTCGATGCCGGCGATATGAAGGCGGCTCCGATCAGCGACACGGTCTGCTGGGTGTCGTTCGACTTTTCGGGCCGCGACCTGAGCGGCAACATCATCCTCACGCGCCGTGCGGACGAGGCCCATCAGGTAGGGTCGTTCACCAAATACACCCGTTACGTGCCCTATTACCGCTATTGCGGCGAGCGCTTCTCGGGATCGTTGATCGAGGGGACCTACCTGGCCATGCGCAACACGCTGCATCTCGATCCCGACTACGTGGCGGCGCATCCCGAGCGGAACCTTCCTACCGAGCTCCGGCTCCGCGAGGGGTCGCAGGTGGTGCTCTACATGCCTTCGCGCGTCGTGGGGTCCGGCGGCGTTTCGGGCGACGGCGGCTACGAAGGGCAGAGCGGCTATACGCTCGATGCGCGGCGGCCGTTCATCGTCACGATGACGATCTGCGACACGGTCAAGAATCCGCTCGAGCACGAAGGCCGCGAGGTTGACGAGTTCTGCAAGACGCATAACGGCGGCCTGAAAATGTACGACAAGGACGACGATACGGCCGACATCGGGCCGCTGCCTTCCGATCCCGAGGACGAGAACCACCCCTACAATGTCACCGAGGAGTGGGTGAGCGCCAACGACACCATTCCGCAGGTCTATATCAACTACCGGTTCAACCCGGCGAAGAAGGGACTGAAATTCCCCGATCCCTATTTTTCGGGCTTCCTGCCCTATGCCGAGGCGTCGTCGATGGAGACGCTCGAGACGAAGATCAACGAAGCGCTCGTCAAACGCTTCCATCCCGACGAGGACAATCCTTATCCGACCGATATCAAGAAACTGGAAGCCGACTCGGTGAAGCTCGACGGCACGGCTAAGGTGTGGTATATCGGCCGTTTCCTCGACGGTTTCATTTTCGATACGAATATCGACGAGGTGAAGGAGCTGATTTACGGCGAGGTGGTTTCGGAGGGCGAAGCCTACGAATACACTCCCAAGGAGGGCGGAGCCGTTACCATGTGGTACTATTCGATTCCCAATCTCAAGTACGGGCAGTGGGCGGCCGTCGTCGCCACCTCGACCAACGGTTACGGTTCGACGGGCCGTTCGGGCGGAACCACCTCTTCGGAGGGATATTCCTCCTCGGATTATTACGATTATCTCAATTATCTGAACTATTACAACAGCTATTACGGCAACAACGGCTATTATAATCCCTATTACGGCGGCTACTACGGCTACGGCGGCTATTACGGCGGTTATTACAATCCCTATTACGGCTATGGCTACGGCTACGGTTACGGCAGCGATTCCGACGATTCGGAGAGCGTGACGACCGTCAGCACGGAGATTCCGCCCTTCTCGCCGCTGATTTACGAACTCTACATCGAACCCGAGGAAGAAGAGTAGCCTCCCCCGGGGCGTCGTCTGCGACCGTCGCTCCCGCGAAAAATTGCTTTCGCGGGAGCGGTTCGTTTTCGCACGTCCCGCTCTTTCGGAACCCTCTTTGTCAGAGACTCCCGGTCTTGATGCGTTTTTTCCGGGTTTCACGGCTCTCCCGACCCGGCCTTCCCGGTTTCCGCGGGCGCCCCGCATCCCGTTTTTCCGGGAGCGGTTCGTCCGGAATGCCTGCCGGACTGCGGCCGAAGATTCCGGATCATTTCGCTCCGCTTTCGTTTTTCTCGTCCCGCAATCCGTTTTTCCTGTTTCCCGCTACTTTTTCAGGCAGAAATTTTGTAATTCCGTAAAAATGTATTAATTTAGTTGTGCAGAAGTGCAACACCTAAAATTCAACAGATATGATTATCACATTTAACGAGTTGCGTCGTATCAAGGACCGGCTGCCGAGCGGCAGTTCGCAACGTATCGCAGATGAACTGGGAATAGACGTAGAAACCGTCCGCAACTATTTCGGAGGCAAACACGAGGCCAAGGAGTGTGTCGGCGTGCACTTCGAACCGGGTCCCGACGGCGGTGTCGTGACGCTGGACGACACGACGATTCTCGACGTGGCGATGCGTATCCTGAGCGAACAGCAGTAAGAGCTTACGATATTTTGTCCGGCCGTGTGCCGGGCCGAAGGCCGGATTCCGTGCGGATCCGGCCTTTCGCATGCCGGGTTCCGTCCCGGTCCGTTTGCGCCGTCGCCCTGCGCCGTCCGTCCCTTTTCGCTCCGTTCCGCCGGGGCGCCTTTTGACCGTTCCTGCCAAAATGCCGTGCGCGGGGCGCTCCGGAACCGCTCTTCCTGCCATTCGTCTGACAATTTGGCAGGGATTGCCGTTTGGTACAACCTTTGTTCGGAAAACGGACGTGTCCTGCGGCGGATGCCCGAAGGCCGGAAACCGCAGGCACGGAAAAGACGGAAAAACAATTAAAACATATTTACGATTATGGCAAAGATTATTGGTATTGATTTAGGAACTACGAACTCCTGCGTGGCAGTGATGGAGGGCAACGAGCCCGTGGTCATCCCCAACTCGGAGGGACACCGCACGACCCCTTCGGTCGTGGCGTTCACCGCCGACGGCGAGCGCAAGGTCGGCGATCCGGCGAAGCGTCAGGCCATTACGAATCCCAAGCGCACGGTCTTCTCGATCAAGCGTTTCATGGGCGAGACCTACGACAAGGTGACCGCCGACATCGCGCGCGCTCCCTATTCGATCGTCCGGGGCGACAACAACACGCCGCGCGTCGATATCGACGGACGCCTCTATACGCCGCAGGAGATCTCGGCCATCATTTTGCAGAAGATGAAGAAGACGGCCGAGGACTATCTGGGCCAGGAGGTCACGGAGGCCGTCATCACCGTTCCGGCCTATTTCTCCGATTCGCAGCGCCAGGCCACGAAGGAGGCGGGCGAGATCGCGGGCCTCAAGGTGCGCCGTATCATCAACGAGCCTACGGCCGCCGCGCTGGCCTACGGTCTGGACAAGAAGCAGAACGACATGAAGATCGCCGTGTACGACCTGGGCGGCGGTACGTTCGATATTTCGATTCTGGAGCTGGGCGACGGTGTCTTCGAGGTGAAGTCCACCAACGGCGACACGCACCTGGGAGGCGACGACTTCGACCACGTGCTGATCGACTACATGGCCGAGGCCTTCAAAGCCGAGCACGGCATCGACCTGCGTGAGGATGCGATGGCCCTGCAGCGTCTGAAGGAGGCTGCCGAGAAGGCGAAGATCGAGCTTTCGTCCTCGACCACGACGGAGATCAACCTGCCCTACATCATGCCGGTGAACGGCATTCCGCAGCACCTCGTGATGACGCTGACGCGCGCCAAGTTCGAGCAACTGTGCGACCATCTGATCCGCAAGACCGTCGAGCCGTGCAAGCTGGCGCTGCGCGACGCGGGTCTCGAGGCTTCGCAGATCGACGAGGTGATTCTCGTGGGCGGTTCGACGCGTATTCCCGCCATCCAGAAGATCGTGCAGGAGTTCTTCGGCAAGGCTCCCAACAAGTCGGTGAACCCCGACGAGGTCGTTGCCATCGGTGCGGCCATCCAGGGCGGCGTGCTGACGGGCGAGGTGAAGGACGTGCTGCTGCTCGACGTCACGCCGCTGTCGCTGGGCATCGAGACGCTGGGCGGCGTGATGACCAAGCTCATCGACGCCAACACGACGATCCCGACGCGCAAGTCGGAGGTCTTCTCGACGGCCGCCGACAACCAGCCTTCGGTGGAGATCAACGTCTGCCAGGGCGAACGTCCGCTGGCGCGCGACAACAAGTCGATCGGCCGCTTCCACCTCGACGGCATTCCGGCCGCGCCGCGCGGCGTGCCGCAGATCGAGGTGACGTTCGATATCGACGCCAACGGCATCCTGAACGTCTCGGCCAAGGACAAGGGCACGGGCAAGGAGCAGAAGATCCGTATCGAGGCTTCGTCGGGTCTGACCGAGCAGGAGATCCAGCGCATGCGCGACGAGGCGAAGGCCAACGAGGCGAAGGACAAGGCCGAGAAGGAGCGTATCGACAAGATCAACGCCGCCGATTCGAACATCTTCGCCACCGAGAAGCAGCTCAAGGAGTACGGCGACAAGCTGCCGGCCGACAAGAAGACCGCCATCGAGACGGCGCTCGGCAAGCTGAAGGAGGCGCACAAGAACGCCGACGTGGCCGCCATCGACACGGCCATCGCCGAGCTGAACGCCGCATGGCAGGCCGCTTCGCAGGACATCTACGCGCAGCAGCAGGCCCAGGGGGCGCAGCAGAACGCCGGAGCCGGCCAGCAGTCGCAGGCCGATGCGGGCGGCGCCCGGTCCGAGGGCGGCTCGCAGCCCGAGGACGTCGAATTCGAGGAGGTGAAATAATGCACCGGCTTCCGGCCCGGGCGGCGATCGCGGAACGGGCCGGTATCCGAAAACGAAAGCGGGGAAGTGGACATCCACTTCCCCGCTTTTTTCGTCTTCTCTCGATTTGCTGGCCCGGCTTTTCGGACGCGGAATATATCGTATGTCCGGTATCGTATGCCCGGCGAGGGTATCCCGGACACCGTGCACCCCCGGATTTTCCGGCCGTTTTCGGATTGTCCGATCCTTTCCGGACTGTCCCGTATTCCCGGCGAGAGCTTGCAGGCTCGCAGCATCGCATGTTCGGTCGGGTCCTGCCGGGCCTTGTCCTGTCCTGTCGGGGCTATCAGGCCTTGTCGGGTCTTGTCCGGCCTGAACGGCGGACCGCTCCGCCGTGCGGGCGGGTTCCCGGCCTATTTCCCCATCGTCAGTTCGACGATGTGATCCGGTCCTGCCGGACGTTCGCCCAGACGGAGCGTCACGCCCTCCTCGTCCTGCCGGAACTCCAGCCTGCGGCCGTCTGCGAAGGCTTTCGCTTCGCGCACCCGTTCTCCGCGGATGGGCACGAACAGCTCCGCGTCGGGCCAGTCGAGCACGTGGACGTAGATCTTGTCGCCCCGGCGGGTCGTGACGCCCCATGCGCGCGGCGTCACGGGCCCGGCCTGCGTGCCGTAGATCGTCTCGCCGTTCTCCCGCAGCCAGGCGCCGATTCCCGCGAGGCGTTCCAAAGCCGCCGCGGGCAGCGCCCCGTCGGGCTGCGGGCCGATATTGAGCAGCAGATTCCCTCCGCGTCCCGCAGCCCCCGCGAGGTAGCGGACGAGTTCGTCCGTCGGTTTGTAGCTCAGGTCCGTGATCCGGTATCCCCACGAGCCGTTCATCGTCTGGCACGTTTCGAGCGGCAGGCGGCTCACGGCCTGCCCCGAGAGTCCCGCCGTGTTCTCGCCCGGCAGGTCGCGTTCGAAGGTCTGCACGTCCTCGCCCTCGAACGGCGTGAGGTGGTGGTTGTTCACTACCAGACAGGCCGGTTGCAGCGTGTGGATCAGTCCGTACAGTTCGTCCAGGCGCCAGTCAAACCCGGGATTTTCGTCCTGGTCCCACACGCCGTCGAACCAGATCGCCCCCACCGGGCCGTATTGCGTGAGCAGCTCGGTGAGCTGCGCCTTCATGAAGTCGAAATAGGCCTCCGCATCCTCCTTTTCGGCCGGACGTCCCGTGCCGCGCCCCGTGCGGCCGCGCGGTGCATCCTCCCGCCACCAGTCGATGAGCGAATAGTAGAAGTGGATGCCCAGACCCTGCCGGCGGCACTCTTCGGCCAGCTCCTTCACCACGTCGCGTCCGAACGGCGTGGCGTCCGCGACGTTGTAGGGCGACTGCGCCGTGCGGAACATCGAGAATCCGTCGTGGTGGCGCGTCGTGAAGCAGACGTAGCGGGCTCCTGCCTCGCGGAAGGCCGTCACCCACGCCTTTGCGTCGAATGCCGCCGGACAGAACGCCCCGGCGAGCTTCTCGTATTCGCGGTAGTCGATGTCCTGGTTGGTCATCACCCATTCGCCCTGTCCGAGCAGGGCGTAGAGACCCCAGTGGAGGAAGATGCCGAACCTTCCATCGGCGAATCGTTGCCGTGCGGCGAGGTTCTCGGGCGACGGCTCGTAGGCGGGTTGTGCGGACGCGTTCGCGGCGAACAGCGCGGCGCAGCAGCAAAGCAGCAGTTTTTTCATGGCGTTTTTCGGGTTGAGATTTCCAAATATAGTGAAAATTTCCGGAATTTCCGCATGCCGCCTCCGGCGGCTTCTTGCTAACCGGTCCGTCGTTTGCTGCGGACCGGAAAGTCCCGCGATCGGCTCACCGTCGCTCCGCGTGCCACATGCCGCAGAGGATCATCGCCGCACCCGCGAGAGCCGGCGCCGTGATGCGCTCGCCGATGCAGAGCGCCGCCGTGAGCATCGTCACCAGCGGGTTGAAGAAGATGTAGTTGGTCGCCCGGACGGCTCCCAGCCGGCGCATCACGGCGTTCCAGAGGGCGTAGCAGAATCCCGAGGCCACGACGCCCAGGAACAGCAGGTTGGCCCATACGACGGGGCGCGCGAGCAGCTCCCCGGTCGCGGCGAACGGGCGGAATGCGAAGACCGGCAGGATCGTCGCCATGCCGTAGAAGAAGACCTTCCGGGCGATGAATGACGCCGGATAACGCGCCCCCAGCCGTTTGATGACCAGCGAATAGCCCATCCACGACAGCGCGGCGGCCAGTGCCAGCAGGTCGCCCGCCGGCGAGATGTGCAGCACGAAACGTCCGTTGAGCACCACCAGCGCCATGCCAGCCGCCGCCAGCGCGGCTCCGGCGGCCTGACGCCGCGTCATGCGTTCGCTGCGGTCGGCGCGTCCGGCCGCGAGGGCCGTCCAGACGGGCGCCGTGCAGACCAGCAGCGAAACGTTCGACGCCGGGGCGTACTCCAGCGCGACGTTCTCCAGCAGGAAATAGAGCGATCCGCCGCAGACGCCCGCCGCGGCGAACGCCGCCTCGTCGCGCCGGTTTTCCGCCCGGAGCCGGCGGGGCGCCAGCGGCAGGATGCAGAGGTATCCCAACGCGAAACGCATGAGGAAAATCTCCGCCGGGGTGAGTCCCGCGGCGATCAGCGCCTTGGTCGAAACGAACGTTGCGCCCCATACCGAGACGGTGAAGAGCGCCGCCAAATGGTATCTGTATTCGGACAAACGTGCCATACGGCTCCAAAAATAGAGATTTTTCAGCCGGGATACATATTTTCCATTCTTTTTTTTTATCTTTGCGTGCTATTGTGCGTAATGACTGAATAACAACAAATAATAACAAATTTTTTTCAAGCAGATGCAAAGTAAAGGTTTTATTAAACTCATCGCGGTGCTGCTGGCGCTCGCGTGCGTTTATCAACTCTCGTTTACGTTCAAGACACGTAGCGTGGAGAAGAAAGCGGCCGAGTACGCCGCGCAGTTCCCGCTCGAGGAACAGCCCGGGGCCGAGCAGCACTATCTCGACTCGGTGCAGAACCTGCCGGTCTATAACATGGGGCTGCGCAAGTTCACCTACAAGGAGTGCAAGGAGAAGGAGCTGAATCTGGGTCTGGACCTGAAGGGCGGCATGAACGTCATGCTGGAGGTGCAGGTCGAGGACGTCGTGAAGGCCCTCGCCGGTGACAGCCAGAACGATCCGGCCTTCGTCGAGGCCATCGCCGAGGCCAACGAGGCCATGAAGCGGGGCTCCTCGAACGACTATATCGCCGATTTCGTCAAGGCCTACGAGCGCCTCTCGGGCGGCCGGCCGATCGCCGGGATCTTCGTCAGCCCCGACCGCAAGGACATCACGCTCGAGAGCTCCGACGCCGATGTGGAGAAGATCCTCAAGCGCGAGACCGAAGCCGCCATCGCCGCTTCGTTCAACGTGCTCCGCAGCCGTATCGACCACTTCGGCGTGACGCAGCCCAACATCATGCGTCTGCCCAACTCGCACCGCATTCTGGTCGAGCTGCCGGGCGTGAAGGAGCCGCAGCGCGTCCGCGACCTGTTGCAGGGAACCGCCTCGCTCGAGTTCTGGACCACCTACGACGCCCGCGAAGTGCTGCCGATTCTGGTTTCGGCCGACAAGTTCATCCGTTCCGAGCAGTCCGCTCAGCCTGCTGCCGGGGAGGCGGAGGTTTCGGCGGAGGCCGCTTCGACGGCTCCCGCCGCCGGTGAGACTTCGGGCCTGATCGCCGAGGTGGGCGCCGATTCCGCGTCGGTGGCCGAGTCGGCCCGCACGGGCAACTACGACCGTGAGGAGAATCCGCTCTTCGCCGTGCTCGACCCGTCGTTCGCCGGCGGAGCCGCCATCGGCGCCGCCTACAAGGCCGACATGGCCGCCGTGAACGCCTACCTGGCCCAGCCTGCCGTGCGCGAGCTCTTCCCGGCCGACATCCTTTTCAAGTGGGGCGTCAAGGGCGACGACCATATCGACGGCCGCTACTACCTCTACGCCATCCGCGTCTCCACTCCCGACGGCAAGGCTCCGCTCGACGGTTCGGTCGTCACGGAGGCCACCGAGCAGTACGCCCAGCGCGGCGCCACGGCCGAAGTCTCGATGACGATGAACGCCGAGGGTACGCAGGAGTGGGCGCGCATGACGGGCGAGAACATCGGCAAGTGCATCGCCATCGTGCTCGACGGCTACGTCTATTCGGCGCCCCGTGTGAACGGCAAGATCGACAAGGGCCAGTCCTCGATCACGGGCGATTTCACGATTCAGGAGGCCAAGGACCTGGCCAACGTGCTCAACTCGGGCAAGGTCCCCGCTCCCGCGAAGATCATTCAGGATACGGTCGTCGGTCCTTCGCTGGGCCAGGAGTCGATCAACGCCGGTATGCTTTCGTTCGTGATCGCCTTCATCCTCGTACTCCTCTACATGGGCCTCTTCTATAAGACGGCGGGCTGGATGGCCGACATCGCGCTGCTGACCAACGTCTTCCTGCTGATGGGCGTGCTCGTGTCGTTCGGCGCCGTGCTGACCCTTCCGGGTATCGCCGGTATCGTGCTGACGATGGGTATGGCCGTCGATGCCAACGTCATCATCTACGAACGCATCAAGGAGGAGCTCCGCGGCGGCAAGGGCATTTCGCTGGCCATCAAGGACGGTTTCTCGAAGGCCTACTCGGCCATCATCGACGGTCAGCTGACCACCATCATCACGGGTATCGTCCTCTTCGTCTTCGGTACGGGTCCCGTGCAGGGCTTCGCTACGACGCTCATCATCGGTATCGTCACCTCGGTCTTCTGCGCCATCTTCATCACGCGCCTGATGATCGAGTGGATCGTTGCGAAATGGGGTTCCATTTCGTTCTCCTACAAGTGGTCCGAGGCGTTCCTCAGCAACACGCACGTCGATTTCATCGGCAAGCGCAAGGTCGCCTACGTACTGGCCGTGGCGCTGATGGCGCTCTCGTGCGTTTCGTTCGCCGTCCGCGGACTGAACCTCGGAGCCGAGTTCACCGGCGGCCGCGCCTACGTGGTCCGCTTCGACAAGCCCGTATCGGCCGAGGATGTCCGCGAGAACCTCGACAAGGCCTTCTCCCGGATCGCTGACGCCGACGCTTCGTCCGTGAGCTTCGAGGTGAAGCAGTACGGCAACGAGAACCAGATGCGCATCGTGACGCAGTACCGTTACGACGACACGTCGGACGAGGCTACGGCCGAGGTCGAGAAGATCGTCTATGACGCGTTGAGCCCGCTCTACTCCTATGCCATCACCTTCGAACAGTTCCGCAACACGCAGACCGACCTGAACGGTATTCTCACCGCCGACAAGATCGGTCCTTCGATCGCTCAGGACATGACGTGGAACGCCATCTACTCGGTGCTCTTCTCGCTCATCGCCATCGGTCTCTACATCACCTTCCGCTTCAAGCGCTGGCAGTGGGCTACGGGAGCCACGGCCGCACTGGCGTTCAACGCCCTGCTCATCATCGGTATCTTCTCGATGTTCTACGGGCTGCTGCCCTTCAACCTCGAGGTGAACCAGGCCTTCATCGCCGCCATTCTGACCATCATCGGTTACGCCATCAACGACACGGTGGTGGTCTTCGACCGAATCCGTGAGTATCTGGGCCTCTACCCGAAGCGCAATCTCAAGGAGCTGGTGAACGGCGCCATCAACTCGACGCTGTCGCGTACGATCAACACTTCGGGCACGACGCTCGTGACGCTGCTGGCGATCTTCTTCTTCGGCGGCGAGACGATCCGCGGCTTCATCTTCGCGCTCATCATCGGCGTCGTGGTCGGTACGGCCGCCACGATCTTCATCGCCACGCCGATCGCCTACGATCTGATGATCCGGCGCGCCGCGAAGGCCGGCGAGGAGAAATAATCCCCGCGTATATCTGATTTTATAAATAGCGAAAGGACCGTATCTCCGCGATACGGTCCTTTTTCGTCGGGCGGCGGCAAATAAATTTGGCGTTGCGCGCATCTTGCCTTATCTTTGCATATCGGATCGCTTTTCGGCCGTAGGGCCGCATCCCGCCACGGGTTGCGGCGCCTTCGATGCCGGAGTGGCTATTTTTTTGTAGGACACATGGAAAATCTGCTGAAGTGGATGCGCCGCTACGTCTCGCCGGTCTTTCTGGCGCTGCTCGTCGCCTCGTTCATCTTGTGGTATCTGGCCAAACTGACTTATATGTATACCACCGAACAGACCATCCGGCTGAGCATCGACGGCCAGCCCGTCGAAATTACCTGCGTGGTCGAAGGGGTGGGGACCAACCTGTTCGGTTACAGGGTCTATATGAACAAGACGCTGCGCATTCCCCTCGCCGAGCTCAAGACGCGCCGGGCGACCGGGGAGGGCCACGAGGGCAAGCTCGTCATCGACCCGCAGTCGTTGCAGCACGCGATTTCGGTACGCTTCAGCGACATCAAGATCATCTCTATCGGTGCGATCCCCGAGATCGACGACCCCGTAAAGGAGTGACGCCATGATGAAAGTCGGAATCACGGGCGGCATCGGCAGCGGCAAAAGCACCGTCTGCCGTTTGTTCGCGGCGCGGGGTGTCGCGGTCTATGACTCCGATACCGAGGCCCGGCGGCTGATGACCGGTTCCGCGGAGTTGCGGCAGGCGATCGCGGCGCGCTTCGGCGCCGACATCTACCGCGGCGGTGCGCTCGACCGCGCCCGTCTGGCCGGGATGGTCTTCTCCGACGGGGCGGCGCTGGCCGATCTCAATGCGCTGGTGCATCCCGCCGTCGTGGCCGATTTCGCCGCCTGGACCGAACGGCAGGCGGGTGATTACGTGATTCTGGAGAGCGCCATCCTCTTCGAGGCCGGACTGCGCGGGGCGGTCGATCGCACGGTCGCCGTGCTGGCCCCGCTGGAACTCCGTATCGAACGCACCTGCCGCCGCGACGGTTGCGACGTCGAAGCCGTCCGCCGCCGGATCGCGGCCCAGGCCGACGACGACACGCTCTGCGCCGCAGCCGATTTCACCCTTGTCAATATCCTCGAAGAGGAGCTCGAACCCGCCGTGGCGGCCCTCGACCGCCGTTTCCGTTATGAAGCACAGCACCGTTGATCCGTTTCCGTCCGCCCCGTGCGTGATGGCCATTCTGAATGTCACTCCCGACTCGTTCTACGCCGGGAGCCGGACCCCTTCGGCCGGAGAGGTCGAACGCCGTGTCCTCGAAGCCGTGGGGGAGGGCGCCTCGATCATCGACGTCGGGGGCTATTCCTCGCGTCCCGGGGCCGACGAGGTTCCGCCCGACGAGGAGTGGCGGCGCGTGGCGCTGGGCGTGGAGGCCGTGCGGCGGCTGGCTCCCGATACGGCCGTTTCGGTCGATACGTTCCGCAGCGGCATCGCCGCCCGGGCCATCGAGACCTTCGGTCCGCTGATGATAAACGACATTTCGGCCGGCGAGCTGGACCCTGCCATGTTCGCCGTCGCCGCCCGTTACGACGTGCCCTATGTCGCCATGCACATGAAGGGCGACCCGCAGACGATGCAGTCGCTCACCGACTACCGCCGGGACATCGTTTCCGAGGTGGTCGCCTATTTCCGCCGCCGTGTCGAACGGATGCTCGCCGCCGGTATCCGCCGCGAACGGATCGTCCTCGATCCCGGTTTCGGATTCGCCAAGACCGCGGAGCAGAACTACCGCCTGCTCGCCGGGCTGCACGAGCTCTGTGCGCTGGGCTACCCGGTACTCGCGGGGCTTTCGCGCAAGTCGATGATCTATAAGGTGCTCGGCACGACGCCCTCCTGTTCGCTCGCCGGGTCGGTCGCGCTGGGATGGGAGTGCCTGCGCCAGGGTGCGGCGATTCTCCGCGTGCACGACGTGCGCGAGGCCGTCGATACGGTGCGGCTTTTCGGAATGTACGAACGACAGGTTTCGCTATGATACGACTTACAGACATACGCAAACGCTTCGGCGAGCTGGAGGTGCTCAAGGGCGTCTCGCTCGGGGTCCGGCAGGGCGAGGTGGTCTCCGTCGTCGGGGCCAGCGGCGCCGGCAAGACGACGCTCCTGCAAATCATGGGCACGCTTTCGCGTCCCGACGCGGGCCGGGTGGAGATCGGCGGCGAAGACCCCTTCGCGCTGGGCGACAAGGCGCTGTCGCGTTTCCGCAACGACCGCATCGGCTTCGTTTTCCAGTTCCACCACCTGCTGCCCGAGTTCTCGGCCTTCGAGAATGTCTGCATTCCGGGGCTGATCGGCCGGCGGCCCCGCGCCGAGGTCGAGCGCCGTGCTGCGGAGCTGCTCGCGCTGGTGGGTCTCACCGCCCGCCGCGACCACAAGCCCGGCCAGTTGTCGGGCGGCGAGCAGCAGCGCGTGGCCATCGCCCGGGCCATCGTCAATGCGCCTGCCGTGCTGCTGGCCGACGAGCCTTCGGGTAACCTCGACACCCGCAATCGCGAAGAGATCCACCGTCTGTTCTTCGACCTGCGCGACGAACTGGGGCAGACCGTGGTGATCGTCACCCACGACGAGCGCCTCGCCGCGATGGCCGACCGGAAAATCACCATGTCCGATGGCCGGATTCTCTGATCGCGGGGCGTTGCGCGAGCTGCTCGAGCGGCTCCACGACCGGTACAACCGCCCGGAGTTCATTCCGGACGACCCCGTCGCCGTGCCGCACCGCTACACGGGCCGTGCCGACCGGGAGATCGCCGGCTTCTTCGCCGCCACCATCGCCTGGGGCAGCCGTCCCACGATCGTCCGTAACGGCCACCGCCTGATGCGCTACATGGACGATGCTCCGGCCGATTTCGTGCGCAACGCCTCGGAGCGCGAGCTGGCGGGACTCGGCGCCTTCGTCCACCGCACCTTCAACGGGGGCGACGCCCGCGATTTCGTGCTGGCCCTGCGCCGCATCGAAACGCTCTACGGCGGCATCGGGGCCTTTTTCGAGAGCCGCTACGCCGCCGTGGGCGACCTTCCGGCGGTCTTCGCCGATTTCCGCCGCGAATTTTTCGCCGCCGACCATGCGCCGCGCTGCGAGAAACACCTCTCTTCCGTCGAGCGCGGCGCGGCGTGCAAACGCCTGTGCATGTACCTGCGGTGGATGGTCCGCCGCGACGACCGGGGCGTGGACTTCGGGGAGTGGCGCACCATTCCCGCTTCGGCCCTGCGGCTGCCGCTCGACGTCCATGCCGGCGACATGGCCCGCGCATTGGGGTTGCTCTCGCGCCGTCAGAACGACTGGCGAGCCGTCGAGGAGGTCACCGCCGCGCTCCGCACCTTCGATGCCGACGATCCCGTGCGGTACGATTTTTCGTTGTTCGGCGCCGGCATCGGCGGTTATCTGAAGGATTGATCCATGTTCCGTTTCAAGCAGTTTGCCGTGCGGCAGGACCGCTGCCCGATGAAGGTCGGCACGGACGGCGTGCTCCTCGGGGCCTGGGCCCCGGTGCTGCCTTCCGACCGCCGGGTGCTCGACATCGGCACGGGCACGGGACTGATCGCCCTGATGATGGCCCAGCGCATGCCGCAGGCACGGATCGCGGGGGTGGACATCGACGACGTTTCGCAGGCCCGCGAGAATGCCGACGCCTCGCCGTGGGGCGCACGCCTCGAATTTCACCGCTGCCCCGTGCAGGAGTTCGCCGCCGGCGGAGCGTTCGATCTCATCGTCTCCAATCCGCCCTATTTCGTCGGTTCGCTCACCTGCCCCGATGCGGGCCGCACCGCCGCGCGCCATGCCGTCCATCTGCCTTTCGAGGCGCTGCGCGACGCCGTGCTGCGGCTGCTCGCACCCGGAGGCCGTTTCGCGCTGATCCTTCCCTCATCCGAGGCCGAACGCTTCCTCGCCGTTTGCCGGGACGCCCTGACCCTCGTGCGCCGTACCGACGTGCGCACCACGCCGCGCCGCGAAGCGAAGCGCGCCCTGCTCTGCCTGACCCGCCCGGCCGGGGCTCCGCTTCTTCTCCGGCAACTGACGGCCGGAGCTTCCGCTTTGGCCGGTCCCGCCGTTTCGGCCGGGGCTTCCGCTTCCGCCCCTTCCGGTCTTGTCGCTTCTCCCTTGAACGTTCCCGGTGCTGCCGTCGCCGTCCCGTCCGTTTCCGCAGCCCTGCCGGAGGAGACCGGGCGGCCCGTCGTCCCGCTGCGCGACGAACTGGTGGTCGGCACGGGCGGACACGAATCCTATACTCCCGAATACCGGGCCCTTACGCGCGATTTTTACCTGAAATTTTGATGGCACGCGAAAAAAAGTTACATTTGTAGATGGTATCCAAACTTCGTGCACTATGAAATTCCGTCTTTTGACCCTGGCCCTGTTGTGTTGCGGCGCTGCCGCCACGGCCCAAAATCCCTATATCGCCTTCGAAGGCGCCGCCGAAAGCGCTGCGGGGATCGCCGTCAGCATGCCCCGTTCGGTGCTGGCCGTCGATTTTTCGGTCGAGTGCAGCACCGTCCTCTGCGGACCTTATGCCCGCTATGCGCAGAAATACCTCGGTGTGCGCGCTCCGCTGACCGACAAGACGACATGGAGCATCGCGGGGGCGCGGATCGCGCTGGCCGGCGATGACGCGTTCGGGGCAGCCGCACCCGCGGCCGATGCCTCCCGCGTCGTTTCCCATGCGGCTTCGGACGAGGCTTTCGCGGCTCTGCAACCCGACAAGACCTCGGCGACGGTCTATTCGCTCGAGGATGCCGCGCGCATGGCCGCCGAGCAGATTTTCTCCCTGCGCCGTCACCGCCTGGAACTGATTACGGGCGAAGCCGGCGAGAATGTCTTCGGCGAGGGGCTGAAAGCCGCGCTGGCCGAGATCGAACGGCTCGAGCAGAGCTACCTGGAGCTGTTCCTCGGCAAGCAGATCGTTTCGACCCGGACGCAGCGCTACCTGGTCTATCCCTCCGCCGACCGGAAACAGTATGTCTTCTGCCGCTTCAGCCCGGCCGCCGGGCTGCTTCCCGAGAGCGATCTCTCGGGCGATATGGTGGTGTTGCAGATCGAGCCGTCGGGCGACACGGAGTGTCCGATCGAGGCCGGTCCGAAAGAGCAAGGTACGGTGAAGTGCCGCATGGCCGATCCTTCGACCTGCACGGTGATCGCCTCCGGCCGCGAATACGCCCGTGCCGTCGTGCCGCTGTTCGAATTCGGCCGCACGGTCCAGGTGGCTCTTCCGCGTCGCAGATAGCAGACGTATATGAACCATACCTCCCGCATGACGGCGCTGCTCGGCGAGCTGCGCCGTGAGCGCAACGGGGCCGTGGCCGATGCCATGCGCCTCGTCGGCGCGCCCTACGGGCTGAATTACGGCGTGAGCCTCCCGACGTTGCGCCGTCTGGCGCGTGCCGAAAAGCCCGATTATGCATTTGCGAAGTTCCTCTCGTTGCAGGATGTGCGCGAACTGCGCCTTGCGGCCTACCACATTGCCGATCCGGCCGGCCTTACGCCCGGCGAATTTCCGTTCTGGGCCTCCGGCATCGTCAATCACGAGCTGGCCGAGGAGGCCGCCTTCGCCCTGTTGCCGCGTATCGGGGACTTTCCCGCCTTGTTCCGGACGTGGACGGCGGCCGGTATGCCGTGGCCGTTGCAGTATGCGGCGCTGATGGCCGCTTCCCGCGTCGTGCCGCCCGACTCCGGGTGGGTCGATTCCGCCGTCGAAGCGGTCCGCAGGGCTGCCGTGGCCGCCGAAACCGCGCCTCCGGACGTTGCAGCTTCCGAAGGAGGCCTTGTTTCTGCCGCACCCGTTGCTGCCGTCGTTGCCGGGACCGGTCCCGCAGCGTCCGCCTCCCCGGGAAGCGGTTTTTCCGTATCCGCGACCTCTTCCGCCGCCTGCTCCGTGTGCACTCCCGCCGCTGCGCTCCTTGTCGCACAGGGGGCGGTGGCGCTGCTCGCGGCTGTCGGGTCCCGAAACGGGGAGAGCCGGCAGGCGGTGCTCCGCAAAGCCGGCTCTCTGGGCCGGCTCCGTGCCGAAGACTACGTCCACGAGGAGCTGGCCTGGCGGTTGGAAGTTCAGTGATGTACGGCGTGTTCGCGCTGTTCGATCGTGTCGAAAGCCTCCCTGAGTTCCGTGTAGCCTATGAGACCGCTTCGGCGCCAGAGCACTTCGCCGCGGCGGAAGATCACCAGAGTCGGAACCGAGGAGATGTTGTAACGCCGCACGATCTCCAGCATGTCGGGGTCGTCCACGTCGATCCGGTAAACGTCCGCACGGCCGTTCATTTCCGTTTGGAATCTGTCGATTACGGAAACCATTGCCTGGCACGGTCCGCACCAGGTGGCGAAGAAGTCCGCGAGCGTCACCGCGTCCCTCCAGATGATTTTGTCGAAGTCTTTCATAGTCGCTCCTTTCGGAAGAGGCGGCCGTTCGCCGCGTCCTCCGCGTTTTTCCGGGGGAGCAGCAAATTCTATTCCAGAAAGAGCGCCCGGGGCAGCTGGTCGATGCTGTTTATCCGCACGATTTCGATGCCTTTGGGATGTTTGGCTCCTTTGGCGAGGTATCCCGAGACGACGATCCGCCGGAATCCCAGCCGGGCGGCTTCGCTGATGCGCTGTTCGGTGCGCGGGGCAGGGCGCACCTCGCCCGACAGCCCGATTTCGCCCGCGCAGCAGACGCCCTCTCCCACGGGACGGTCGTAGTAGGAGGAGATCACCGCCGCCACGACGGCCAGGTCCAGCCCCGGGTCGGCGACCTTGAACCCTCCGGCGAAGTTCAGGAAGACGTCCTTCTGGAACATCTTCATCCCGACGCGCTTTTCGAGCACCGCCAGCAGCATGTTCATCCGCCGCGTGTCGAATCCCGTGGCCGTGCGCTGGGGCGTGCCGTAGGCCGCGCCGCTCACCAGCGCCTGCACTTCGATCAGGTAGGGTCTCACGCCGTCGGCCGCAGCGCCCACGGCGATGCCGCTCAGCGGCTCCTCGTAGTGCGTGAGCAGGATCTCCGACGGATTGTCCACGCCCCGCAGTCCGGTGTCCAGCATTTCGAACACGCCGATTTCGAACGTCGCGCCGAAGCGGTTCTTGATGCCGCGCAGGATGCGGTATATGTTGTTGCTGTCGCCCTCGAATTGCAGGACGACGTCCACGATGTGTTCGAGGATCTTCGGTCCGGCGATGGTCCCGTCCTTGGTGATGTGGCCGATGATGACGATCGACGTGGCGGTCGATTTGGCGTATTTGAGCAGCGTCGCGGCGCATTCGCGGATCTGCGACACGCTTCCGGCCGACGAATCCATCAGCTCGGTGTAGATGGTCTGTATCGAGTCGATGACGACCAGGTCGGGCTTCTGCTCGGCGATTTGCGCCACGATGTTCTCCAGCAGCGTCTCGGGGTAGATCATGCACTCCTCGTTGCCGATCCCGAGCCGCATGGCGCGCATCTTGATCTGCTCGGCCGACTCCTCGCCCGAGACGTAGAGGGTCTTCAGCCCGTTCGCGGCCAGGGCGATCTGGAGCGAAAGGGTCGATTTGCCGATGCCCGGCTCGCCGCCCAGCAGCACGAGCGATCCGGGGACCATGCCGCCGCCCAGCACGCGGTTCACCTCGGCGTTGCCCAGATCGAGCCGCCGGTGTTCGCTCTCGCGGATGTCACGCACCCGCTGGGGTTTCGCCGCCGGCAGCGACCCTGCGGCGACGGCCGGTACGGAGCCGCTCTCGCGCGCCACGATCTCTTCCGCGAAGGTGTTCCATTCCCCGCACGAGGGACATTTCCCCAGCCATTTGGGGGCTTCGAATCCGCAGTTTTTGCAGAAGAAGGCTTTTTTTACCTTTGCCATCCTGTTCAGTATGCGTTAGCCGAGGTGTACTCCTTGCGCACGGCCCGCGTGATGCCGGCCGCGGGGTAGAGGGCCTGGTACTGTTCCGTGAGGTCCACCTCCAGCACGATTTTCCGCTCGCCCTCCTCGTCGGTGTACGATGCGGGCGAACATACGTAGTCCTCCTCGCCGAAGAGAACCTCGAACTGCTCCTTGCCCGGCTCCTTGCCGAACAGTCCCGTCACGGGTTCCGTGTCGGGCGCGGTCCTGATTTCGGCCCGTCCGCCGTTGTATTGCGAGAAGTGCAGCGTGTAGCCGCCTCCCGCCTGCACGGGGGCCGCCGACACGATCTCGGTCTCGATCTGCACGACCAGCGGATTCTCCCCGCTGCCGCCGTCTTCTTCGCTGTCGCCTTCGCCGGTCCCTTCGCCGCCTTCGTCGCCGCCGTCGTCCGGATTCCCGCCTCCGGCCGCTCCGGTTCCGTCGCTGTCCCCCGTCCCGGTATCATCGCCGGTCCCGGTATTGTCTCCGGTTTCGTCTTCGTTGCCGTCTCCGGTCTCTCCGCCGCCGGAGTTATCCCCGGAGCCGTCTCCCTCCTCTCCCGTGCCGGGATCGGAGTTTTCGGTCAGGGCGACGTCGGCTTCGATCCGGGTGACGGGGTAGCGGGCCGTGTAGAATACGCCGGTCCGGGATTCTCCGCACGCTGCCGTGAGCAGCGCCGCGCACAGGGCGCACAATAGATAGAACTGCCGTTTCATGCGTTTCTGTTTTTCATAATCCCCGGTCTTCGTCGATCAGCACCACCAGCACGCGCCCTGCCGGGTGGCAGCGCAGCATCTCCATCCGGGTATTGCAGATGCGGTCGGGGGAGTTGCAGTCCATGCAGACCCCGGTTTTGGCGCACGGTGTGCGGAATCCGGGGTGGCGGGCTATGTTTTGCGGCGCGGCGATGCGCCGGATGCGTTCTTCGGCCTCTCTGCGGTCGGCCACGATTTTGTTGCGTCCCGCCACGAGGAGCACCTTGCGGGGGCCGAACGCCACCGGGGCGATGCGGTTGCCCACCATGTCGAGCCAATGGAGCGTGCCCTCTTCGGTCACGGCGTTGATTCCCGTCACGAAAAGGTCCGACAGCAGGGCCTGCCGCCGGATTTCGAGTCTTTCGGGCCGGGGCATCGAGGCGTCGAATCCGTCGAGCAGCCTCCACCGCCCGTCCCGGCGCAGCCATTCTACGATTCCCGTGTCGCGCATCGTCATCGAATCGCCGAACGATACGAGTTCCGGCATCTCGGCCTCGACCGCTGCGCGCAGCCTTTCGAACGCCTCCTGCGCGTCCTTCGTCACGACCGCTTCGAAGCCGTGGCGGCGCAGCGCTTCGGCGCAGCGTGCGAGCCGTGCCGTCCGGTCCGCCGTATCGTTTCGTTCCGTCTTTGTCGTCTGGTTCGTCTGCATCGTGTTTTGCTTTGTGTGTCGTCGTGTGAACCTTCCGTTTGTCTTCAGCGCAGTTTCCGCTTCACGACCGCCGGATTTCCCGCGGCCAGCGAGTCCTCGGGAATGTCGTGCACGACGACGCTCCCTGCGCCGATGATCGAGCGGGCGCCGATCCGGACGCCCGGGCAGACCGTGACGCCGGCTCCCAGCCAGCAATCCTCGCCGATCGTGATCGGGAGGCCCGTTTCGACGGGTTTGCGGCGCTCTTCGAAGTCTATCGGATGCTGCGGCGTGCAGATACGGCAGCCGGGGCCGATGAGCGTGTGGTCGCCGATCGTGATGCCGCCGCAGTCGAGAAACGTGCAGCCGGCGTTGATAAAGACGCCTTCGCCCAATTGAATCCGATGACCGTGGTCGCAGTAGAACGGCGGCATGATCCGGGCAGTGGGATGGCGATGGGGGATTAGCGCTGAGAGCGCTTCGTCGTAGGCTTTGCCGTCGTCGAATGACACGGCGTTGAAATGTGCCTGGTTCACCCGCCTTCGGCGAAGGCTTTCTGCCACATCGGGTGCTGTGAAATCGAACGGCTCGCCTGCGAGCATCTTTTCCATTTCGGTCATGATGTCGTTCCTATTTGATGAAGAACCGGTATATGTCGTTGCCGTTGGCGTAGAGCAGCAGCATGAGCAGGACGATCATGCCGACGTACTGCGCCGCTTCGAGCACCTTGTCGCTCACCTTGCGTCCGGAGATCATTTCCCAGAAGGTGAACAGGGCGTGTCCGCCGTCCAGCCCCGGGATGGGCAGAATGTTCATCACCGCGAGGATGATCGACAGGAACGCGGTCTTCATCCAGAAATCCTGCCAGTCCCACGCCGCGGGGAAGATGCTCCCGATGGCGATGAATCCGCCCAGCTCCTCGTACATCTTCGTTTTGGGCTGCACGATCAGTTTCAGTTGTTCCCAGTAGGAGGAGATCACCTCTCCCGTTTTGCGGATGCCCGCCGGGATGGACTCCCGGAGGGTGTACTCCTGCGTGCGCGGGGTGTAGAGGTCCTGCCGCGGCGCGACGCCGATCAGCCCCTCCTCCGATACGGGCAGCGTCATGGTCAGCACCATGTCCCCTTCGCGCAGCGCCTCGATCCGCACCGAGTCCCCGGCGCGCGAGCGGATATACCGCTGGTAGTCGGGAAACTCCACTCCGCGGAGGTCGTCCACGGCCAGGATTTCGTCGCCCTTCTTCAGGACCGCGGAGGCCGCCGCCGACACCGTGCTGTCCACGATGAACGGGAAGCGCAGGGCGAGGAATCCCTCGTAACCCTTTTTCTGCCGCATGGCGATCAGGTCGTCGAGCGGCAGGTTCAGCGTCACCGCCCGGCCGTCGCGCTCCACCTCCACGCGGCGGTCGCCCTCGGTGATGAGCAGCGAGGAGATGATCTCCTGCACGTTGTCCACCGGCCTCCCGTCGATCGAGAGGATGCGGTCTCCGTCGCGGAATCCCAGCTCGTGCCCCGCCTCGTTGAAGTCGTAGCCCCAGCGGGCGTCTTTGTTCGAGAAGTAGGTGTCGCCCCACGTGTAGCAGATGCCGCAGTAGATCGCCACGGCCAGCACGACGTTCATCACCACGCCGGCGATCATCACCAGGAAGCGCTGCCATGCGGGTTTGGCGCGGAACTCGTCCTGCTGCACGGGGCGTTTCATCTGCTCCTTGTCCATCGACTCGTCGATCATGCCGGCGATCTTGACGTAGCCGCCCAGCGGCAGCCAGCCCAGTCCGTATTCGGTGTTTCCGCGTTTGAATTTGAAGAGCGAGAACCACGGGTCGAAGAAGATGTAGAACTTTTCGACGCGGATCCGGAACACGCGCGCCATGATGAAATGCCCCAGCTCGTGAATGCCCACGAGGATGGTGAAACAGAGGAAAAACTGAAGAATCTTGATTGCTATGTCCATTGTGCGTATCGGTTACAGTTCGAGAAATTCGGCGGCCAGCGCGCGGGCTTCGGCATCGGCCGCGGCGTAGTCGTCGAGCGTGGGGGAGGCGACGAACGAGGCGTGTTCGAGCGCATGGCGGATCGCCCGCACGATGTCGAGCCAGGCGCACCGCCGCGCGAGGAAGGCTCCCACGGCCGTTTCGTTCGCGCCGTTCATCGTGCACGCCGCCGTGCCGCCGCGGCGCAGGCAGTCGTAGGCGATCTCCAGCGCCGGGTACTTCTCGCGGTCCACCGCCGCGAAGGTGAGCTGCGGGTGGGCCAGGAAGTCGAAGCGCTCGCCCGGCCGTGCGGCCCGGTCGGGGTACATGAGGGCGTAGCTGATGGGCATGCGCATGTCGGGCGTTCCGAGCTGCGCCTTGATCGCACCGTCCTCGAACTCGACCATCGAGTGGACGATCGACTGCGGGTGCAGCACCACGTCGATCCGCTCGGCGGGCGTGCCGAAGAGCCAGTGGGCCTCGATCACCTCGAAGCCCTTGTTCACGAGCGTCGAGGAGTCGATCGTGATCTTCGCGCCCATCCGCCATTGGGGATGGCGCAGCGCCTGTTCCACGGTGACGCCGGCCAGCTCCTCGCGTCTGAGGTCGCGGAACGCCCCGCCGCTGCACGTGACGATCAGCCGCCGCACCGGGGCGCGTTCGCCCGCGAGACACTGGAATATGGCCGAGTGCTCCGAGTCGATCGGGACGATCGGCGCGCGGTGTTTCCGTGCCAGCGGCATCACGCAGGCGCCGCCCACCACGAGCGACTCCTTGTTGGCCAGCGCCAGCTTCTTGCCCGCTCCGATGGCGGCCACCGTGGGCGCCAGTCCGGCGTATCCCACCAGCGCGTTCACCACGACCTCCGTGTCCCCCGCGGCGGCCAGCTGCGCCACGGCCTCCTCGCCGGCATACACCTTCGTGTCGGTGCCGGCGAGCGCGTCGCGCAGCGGCGCATAGTGCCGCTCGTCGGCTATCGCCACGGCGTCGGCGTCGAACTCCCGGGCCTGCTCGGCGAGCCGCTCCCAGCGGCTGCGGGCCGTCAGTACGCGGGCTTCGAACCGTTCGGGATTCTCCCGCACGATGTCGAGCGTCTGTTCGCCGATCGAGCCGGTCGAACCCAGAATGGCAAGTCGTTGTCTCATGGTCTTCAGAATACGATATAACTCTCCGGATCGACCGGTTTCCCGTCGCTCCACAATTCGAATTCGAACATGCGCACCTCGCCGTTCTCGGCTTCGGAGTTGTAACCCACCAGCTCGCCCGGGCGGAGCGTCTGCCCCGGAGCCGCGAGCGACTGCGAAAGGTTGCGATAGACCGACAGCAGGCCGCCGCGGTGCTGCATGATGACCGTGTAGCCCCGCTCGGGGGTCCAGAGGCTCTGCACCACCGTCCCGCCGTCCACGGCCGCGATGCGGTCGGAGGCCGCCGCGGCGATCTTCACCCCGAAACGGCCCTGCGAGATGTCGAAACGCTCGGTGATGATCCCCTCGACGGGTTTCGCCAGCTCGATCGCTTCGCGTATCCTGCGCCGCGAGTCGCTGCCCCGCCCCGCGAGCGAGTAGGGGCCGTCGCCCTCCATCTGGGCGCGCAGGAGCGAATCCTCGGCCGACGGCATCACGAGCACCTTGCTCGCGCGCGTGCTGTCGCTTCCCGGCAGGGTCCGCGCTACGGGGGTGTTGCCCTCCAGAATCATGGCGATATTCTCGTTGTAGGTCATCATGTCGTTCATCATGCGCTCCATCGAGTCCAGACGGATGATGTTCTGGATGAGGCTCTCGCGCGAACGGTCCGCCTCGGTCCGGTAGCCGGGCAGGAACTCCAGCACGGGCGAATAGGCCACCAGCGAGAGCGTGAGGATGAAGAGCACCAGCACGAAGGCCACCAGTCCGGCCAGCAGGCTGGCCGGGGAGACGTGCACGTGCCACTCCTCGCTGTTGTCCGTGGCGTTGAGCATGTTGAAGCGGCGTTTGCGGAACAGTCCGCGCCACCATGCCCGGACGGATTTTATCGTTTTCATCGTTCGGAAACCTTTGCGTTCAATCCCACAAATATAGTATAAGCCGTGCGGACTGCCAAATTTATTTCTTCCCGCCGCTCCTGCGGACGGATTCGTTTGCAGGTCCCGCTATTTTTCCTATCTTTGCATGATCCGACTTCGAATCAACGTCGAAACTAACGATAAAAGTATGGTAAAACCTGCACTTCTCGTACTCGCCGCGGGCATGGGTTCCCGCTACGGGTCGCTCAAACAGATGGACGGCGTGGGCCCCAACCGCGAGGCCATCATCGACTATTCGGTCTATGACGCCATCCGCGCCGGCTTCGGCAAGGTAGTCTTCGTCATCCGCCACTCCTTCGCCGACGAGTTCCGCGAGGTCTTCTCGGCCGACCGCTTCGGCGGCCGCATCGCCGTGGAGTATGTCTTTCAGGAGCTGGACAGCCTGCCCGAAGGGCTGACGGTCCCCGAAGGCCGCGTGAAGCCGTGGGGCACGAACCACGCCGTGATGATGGCCTCCGGGGTCATCCGCGAACCGTTCGCCGTCATCAACGCCGACGACTTCTACGGCGCCGAAGCCTACCGCACCATCGGCGACTACCTCTCGCAGCTGGGCGACAGCCGCAACCGCTACTGCATGGTGGCCTACGATCTCGACCGGACGCTTTCGGACAACGGAACCGTCTCGCGCGGCGTCTGCGGCGTCGATGCCGAGGGCAACCTCGTTTCGATGGTCGAGCGTACGCAGATCGAGCGGATGCCCGACGGCCGCATCGTCTTTCACGACGGCGGAGCCGACGAGCCGCTGGCGGAGAACACCCCCGTGTCGATGAACCTCTTCGGGTTCACGCCCGACTATTTCGCCTATTCGCAGGAGTATTTCCCGGTGTGGTTCGAGGCCAACCGGTCCAATCCGAAGGCCGAGTTCTACATCCCCACGGTGGTGAACAGGCTCATCGGCGACGGTACGGCTTCGCTGCGCGTGCTGCGCTCCGCGGCCCAGTGGCACGGCGTCACCTACAAGGAGGACAAGCCGGCGCTCATGGCCGCCATCGAGCGGATGATCGCCGAGGGCCGTTACCCGCGCGATCTGTGGAAGTGACTTCCCGCGCCGTCGTGCCGGAGGGTTCCTGCCGCGGCGCGCGAAATCTCCGGACCGTCTCCTGCGCGGAGCGGTCCGGATTTTTTTCGGAAAAAATCGTATCTTTGGCCTCCGGAATCCGGACCCGAACCGGGATTCCCCCAAAACGCAATGCCGATGAATCAGCATCCCGAATGGAGCTACGGGGCCGTGCTCTATGAAATGAACGTGCGCCAGCTCACGCCCGAAGGCACGTTGCGCGCCGCCGCCGCGCGGCTGGAATTCCTGCGCGATCTGGGCGTCGATGCCGTGTGGCTCATGCCCATCTACCCGATCGGGGAGAAGAACCGCAAGGGCACGCTCGGCTCCTACTATTCGATCCGCGACTACTGCGCCGTCAATCCCGAGCTGGGCACGATGGACGATTTCGACGACTTCGTGGCCGAAGCGCACCGCCTCGGCATGAAGGTGCTCATGGACTGGGTGGCCAACCACACTTCGCGCGATGCGCGGTGGATCGCCGGGAAGCCCGCCTCGTGGTACGAGCGCGACGCCTCGGGCGAGCCCGCCGTGCCGTGGGACTGGACCGATACGGCCAAGCTCGACTATGCGAACCGCGACGTATGGGAGGCCCAGGCCGCGGCCATGGAGTTCTGGATCGCGCGGCACGCCGTGGACGGCTTCCGCTGCGATATGGCGATGCTCGTGCCGATCGGGTTTTGGCAGTACGCCGCCGCGCGTCTGCGCCGCGTGAAGCCCGACCTGTTCCTGCTGGCCGAGGCCGAACAGCGGAACCTCTTCGACGACGGCGTGTTCGACGCCTGCTACGGGTGGGAGATGCATCACCTGCTCAACGACGTGGCGCAGCAGCGCGTGCGGGTCACGGCGCTGCGCGACTGGCTCCGCGCCGACCGCGGCCGCTATCCCCGCTCGGCCATGCGGCTGGCCTTCACCTCGAACCACGACGAGAATTCGTGGAACGGTTCGGAGTTCGCCCGCATGGGGGCCGCGCGGGGCATCATGGCGGCGTTCACCTTCGTCGTTCCGGGCGGCCTGCCGCTGATCTATACCGGGCAGGAGGTGGGCTACGACCATTCGTTCGCCTTCTTCGACCGCGACCCGATTCCTGCGGAATCCTACCGGGCCAACGCCTACACGGAGTTCTACCGCCGCCTGACGGAGCTGCGCCATGCCAATCCGGCCCTCGCGGCGGGCGGGCGGGGCGGCGACATGGTCGAGATCAGCAACAACGCCGAGGATTGCCTGATGACCTTCGTGCGCGAGGTTCCCGGCAACCAGGTCGTCGCCGTGATGAACCTTTCGCCCTACGCGATCGAGACCGATTACTATACGGGCATCTACGCCGGCATGTACACCGACGCCCTGACGGGCCGCCCCAGCGAACTGCGGGGGCACGTCGTGGAGCCGATGGGACCGTGGAGCTACCGGATTCTGACCCGGTAGCGGTTCTGCGGATTTTTCGTATCTTTGCCCCCGATGAAACGATCGCTGCTTTTCTGCCTGCTTTTTCTGGCGGCCGCGCTTCCTGCCGCCGCCGGGACCTACCGCGTGGAGGAGATTCCCCATGTCCAGCGCGCCGACCGCCGCCGCTACGTCTCGAATCCCGACGGGATTCTCTCCCCGGAGGCCGTGGCGCGCATCGACGCCGTGTGCGCCTCGCTCCGCGAGCGGGGGCTGGCCCAGGTGGCCGTCGTCGCCGTGGACGACATTGCCGGCGGCGACACGTTCTCCTTCGCCGTCGAGCTGTTCGGCCGCTGGGGCGTGGGCGGCGCGGAGAGCGACAACGGGCTGGGCATCCTGCTGGTGAAAGACCTGCGCGAGATCCGCTTCGTCACGGGCGGCGGGGTCGAGGGCGTGCTGCCCGACGCCCTCTGCAAGCGCATCCAGCTCAGATACATGCTTCCTGCTTTCCGGGAGGGGAATTACGACGCGGGCATGGTCGCAGGCGTGGAGGCCGCGGCGCAACTGCTCGAAGGAGGCGATCCCGACCTGGGGGAGGAGGAAGGGCTTTCGCTCGGGGCGATTCTGCTGATCGTCGCCGGCTTCGTCTTTCTGCCGCTGGCTGCGGGACTGGCCGTCCTCTACCTTTCGCGCCGTTGTCCCCGCTGCCGCAGGTTCGCGTTGCAGTGCGACTCGCAGCGGGTGCTCGGGACGACGCCCTCCTACCGCGAGGTGGAGTACACCTACGTTTGCCGTCATTGCGGCGCCGTGGTGACGCGGCGTTCCCGCCAGTCGCGCGGCAACGGCTTCGGCGGCGGTTCGGGCGGCGGTATGATTATCGGCGGAGGCGGCTTCGGCGGACTGGGCGGAGGCGGGAGCCTCGGCGGCGGTTTCGGCGGCGGATCGTTCGGGGGCGGCGGCGCCGGATCGAAGTGGTGACGGCCGTGCGGGGAGTTTTCGGAATCGGCAAATGTATAATAAGGTAAAAAGCAAGACAATATGAAAAAGTGGATTTGGATCGGCCTCGTCGCCGTCGTCGCGATTTTCTTTTACGCCACCTACAACGGCTTCGTCACGAAGGAGGAGGGGCTCAACAGCGCATGGTCGAACGTGGAGACGCAGTACCAGCGCCGTTCCGACCTCATTCCCAATCTGGTCAATACGGTAAAGGGCTATGCCGCCCACGAGTCGGAGACGCTCGGCGCCGTGACCGATGCGCGTGCCCGCGCCGCCTCGATCAGCCTTTCGGCCGGCGAGCTGACACCCGCGAAGCTGGCTGAGTTCCAGGAGGCGCAGGCCGGGGTGCGTTCGGCCCTGGGGCGGCTTATCGCCGTGGCGGAGAGTTATCCCGACCTGAAGGCCAATCAGAATTTCCTGGAGCTGCAAGCCCAGATCGAAGGTACGGAGAACCGCATCGCCGTGGCGCGCAAGGAGTTCAACGATGCCGCGCGGCATTACAACGTCGCCGTGCGCCGCTTCCCGGCCAATCTGGTCGCCGGGCTGTTCGGCTTCGCGCAGAAGCCCTATTTCGAGTCGGCCGAAGGGACCGACGCGGCTCCCGAGGTGAAGTTCTGAGATGCCCGGCGAAAAGACCCGCGGCTACGTACTGGGCGCCGTGGCCGCCGCCAGTTACGGACTCAATCCGCTCTTCGCGCTGCCCCTCTACGGGGCGGGGCTGGGTCCGGATTCGGTCCTTTTCTACCGCTATCTGCTGGCTGTCGTCATGCTCGGTTCGCTGATGATCTTCCGGCGGCAGTCCTTCGCGCTCACACGGCGCGACATCCTGCCGCTGGCGGTCATGGGACTGCTTTTTTCCTTCTCGTCGCTGTGCCTGTTCGCCAGCTACAACTACATGGACGCGGGCATCGCCTCGACGATCCTGTTCCTCTATCCCGTGATGGTGGCCGTCATCATGTCGGCCTGCTTCGGCGAGCGGGTCACCGCCTCCACCGTGCTTTCGATTCTGCTGGCTTTGGGCGGCATCGCGCTGCTCTACAAGGGCGGCGACGGAGCCACGCTGAGCCTTGCGGGCGTTGCGCTGGTCTTCCTCTCGTCGCTCTGCTACGCCGTTTATATCGTGGGGGTCAATCGCTCTTCGCTGCGCGACCTTTCGACCGAGAAGCTGACTTTCTATTCGCTGCTCTTCGGCCTGAGCGTCTATCTGGTCCGTCTGCGGGGCGTCGCCGGTTTGCAGATGATCCCTTCGCCGCTGCTTTGGATCAATGCCGTCTCGCTGGCGCTGTTTCCCACGATCGTCTCGCTCGTCACGATGGCCGGCGCCATCCGCCGCATCGGCTCCACGCCCACGGCGATTCTCGGGGCGCTGGAACCCGTCACGGCGCTCTTTTTCGGCGTGCTGGTCTTCGGCGAACGGCTCACGCCGCGCATTCTCACGGGTGTAGCGCTGATTCTTGCCGCCGTGACGCTCATCATCGCCGGCAAGTCGCTCCGCATCCCGACCGCCGCGACGCACCTCGCGCACTGGCTTTCGCGGCCCCGCCTGCCGCACTGGACCCTCGCCTGGCTGCGCCGTCTGCCGCTGCCGCGCCTGCGGCACGGGGCGAAATGAAAAAGCGGTCCGCTCTCCGGAGCCGGACCGCTTTCCGTTTCGGGCCGCGCGCCGTTACATGCGTCCTTTGTCCTCGGAGGCTCCCGCCTCCACGGATTTTTTTCGGAAGGCCTTGCCTGACTTGAAGTTGCAGGTGATTCCGATCTGATAGCTGCGGGCGCACCACGGCTGCCGCGTGATGACCCGGCGCACGAATCCGTCGCCCTGTGCCGTGATCTCCTGCCCCTCGTCGAGCAGGCTGCGCGCCGAGAACGAGAGCGTGAACCGCCTGCCGAAACGCTTCTTTACCTCTGCGTTGAGGAACTGCATCGGTTCGACTGTCGCATTGCCGAATGTCATGCGGCTTTGGTAGCGGTAGGAGAGGTCCACATAGAAGTTCGCCGGCAGTTCGATCGTCGCCGAGACATTGGCCAGCAGGATATGCTGGAAGGTCTCGGGGGCATGCTGTTCGACACGCTGGCCGCGCCGCATATAGTTGGCTCCCATGTTGATCTGTAACCATTCGGTCGGTTGTATGGGCAGGTTTGCCGCCGCATACCACGTCTTCGTGTCGTCGTAATTGACCCAGAGGATGCCGAGCATGTCCGGATTGTCCGCATCGGCCGCGGTGGTCTGGTTGATTTCGTCCCGCTGGAGGATGACGCCGCCCGTGAGCGTGTATTTGTGCGCCAGCACCAGCGTCAGGCTCACGTCCTGCTTGTAGGCGGGGTCGAGCAGCGGGTTTCCGGTCTGGTAGGTGTAGTCCGAAATCTGCATCCGCTGGGGTGTGAGCGTCCAGAACCGCGGCCGTTCGATCGTGCGGGCGTATTGGGCGACGAGCGAATAGGCGCCGTCCTCCGAGAGACGGCAGGAGAGGTTCGCGTTCGGGAAGAGCGAGAAGTAATCTTGCCCGACGTCGCCGCGTCCGTAGGTGTGGGTATATTCTCCGCGTAGGCCGGCCACCGCGCTCCAGCGGCCCAGTGAAGCCGTCACGACGCCGTACGCCGCTGCGATATGTTCCGTGTAGTTGATTTCGAAGCTCTGCGCCTCGTTGCGCGTCCATGCCTCTCCGCGGAGGTATTCGTAACGGGCGTCGTTGCGCATTTCGTTACGCGTGTATTTGATCCCGGTCCTGAGTCTCCAGCGCTCCGAGAAACGCTTGTCGAGTGCGAGCGTCAGCGCCGCCACGTCGTAGCTGCTGCGCGTGCGGTCGCGGTAGAGCGAATCGACGGCCGGAGCGGGCGCGGGCGGGGCGATACGGCTGCGGTTATCGTTGCGGAGCGACGTGTTGCGGTGTGCGTAGTCGCCCAGCACCTTGAAGGTCGAACCCAGCGTGTCGATCTTCCGGACGTAGTTGAACGTCCCCTCGTAGCCGTTTGCGGCGTTCCCGCCCGCATAGCGGCTCGCGGTGTTCGTCACGCTTCCGGACGTCATGTCCGTCGAGGTTCCGGTCGTCGTCTGCGTGTTGAGGTGCAGGTACGAGAATTCGGCTCCGAGGCTGTTTCTTCCGTCGAACTCGTAAACGGCCCCCAATGTCGCGCCGCCGTTGTAGTCGTCGTCGTTCATCGATGATGCGGCGCTCAGCCGTTTCCGCCCTGCGGTGTAGGAGGTCTCCTCCTGGCTGTCCATTTCCGATGAGCCGAGCTGTCCCCAGGCCGAGACGTTGAGGTCGAGCCGTCCGCTGTGGATCGAGACGTTGCCTCCGGGGCCGTAGCGATGTATCAGTCCGCTCTGTTCCGTGCGCAGCGAGAGCGAGCCCTGCAAGCCGTCCTCGCGCCGTTTGCGGAGCGTGATGAGGACGATGCCGCCCGCCGCATCGGCGTCGTGGTCCGCGCCGGCCGTGGGGACGATCTCGATCCGCTGGATTTCCTCGGCGCGCAGCGATCGGAGGTAGGCCATGAGCTGCGCGGGTTCCATGCGCAGCTCGCGGTCGTTCACGAACACCTTCGTGCCGCCTTTGCCGTTGATCAAGATTTTCTCGCCGTCCATCCATACGCCGGGAGCGCGTTCGAGCAGCTCCGCGCCGTCGCGCCCTGCCGCCGCCGGCGCATCGGCCACGTCCACCACGAAGCGGTCGGCCTCGCGCCGGACGATCCGGGCCTTCACCACGACCCCTTCGATCTGCGTGGCCGAGCTGCGCAGTACGAAGTCCCCCAGGTCGCTCTCCGCCGCCACATGCACCTGCCGCGTCAGCGGGTCGTAGCCCAGGTATTGAATCCGGAGCGTGTAGTCTCCCGCAGGGGCTTTCAGCGTGAAGCGCCCCTCGGCGTCGGTGGCTGTTCCCGTCACCTGCGCCGAATCCCGGAGCAGGACGACCGTGGCGTATTCCACGGCTCCGCCCCGTTCGTCCACCACGCGCCCTTTCGAGGGGCATAGACGTGCCGCGGAGAGCTCTCCGGCGACGAAAACCAGCATGACGATCAGGGTAATCAGTTTTTTCATAATATTATGTGTTTAATTGTAGTGTGCCTCGATTTCTATATTGCTCTACAAATATATGTAAAAATAATAATAGTTTGCAATACATAGTACTAAGAAAATATCGGAAAAAATATTCCTTCTTCCGGTCCGGACCGCATATTTCGCTGTGTCATGGGCGGTTGGTTCCTTCTTGTCCGCCCCGGCATTCCGGGAACCCTGCCGAATCCCTGCCGGACCTCCGCCCGGTGCGCGATGGGGCGGATCCGCAGGTGCGTTCCCGGATTGCGGACGCCGACCGTTGCCGATTTATGAAACGGCAGGGCGGCGGAGTTAGGAATCCCGGAAAAAATCGCTATCTTTGCTGCTTGGATTGATTAATATGGTGTATCGGCTCCCGGCGCCTCCGAAAGCCGCGCCGTGCGGAGCGTTCCTTTCCGAACCGAGATTATGCTGAGTGCCCTCTATTACCTGTTTTTGGTGCTGTTGTGCACCTTTTTCATGTTGCTTTCGGCCGTCGCGCTGGTGGTCTGTTGGCCGTTCGACCGCGCGCGCCGTGTCGTGCATTTCCTCTCGCGCGTGCTGGTGCGGATTTTCTTCGCCGTGCCTCCCTTCTGGCGGCAGCGGGTCGAGGGGCTCGGGCGGATCGACCGCCGCCGGCCCTACGTCATCGTCGTGAACCACAACACGGTGATCGACATCCCGGCGCTCTACTACCTGCCGCTCAATTTCCGCTGGGTCTCCAAGCGCGAGGTCTATAAGGTCCCCTTCTTCGGGCAGTTCCTCTTCCTGCACGGCGACATCTGCATCGACCGCGGCCGTGCCGCGGAGGCGATGGAGCAGTTGCTCCGCGAGGGCCGCATGTGGATCGCCCGCGGAGCCTCCGTGGCCGTCTTCCCCGAGGGCACGCGTTCGAAGGACGGCGAGATCCACCGCTTCAAGGCCGGGGCCTTCACGCTGGCGAAGGAGGCCGGCGCGGACATCCTTCCCGTGGTGCTCGACGGCACGAAGAGCCTGATCGGTCCGAAGGGCCTCTTCGACTGGCGCAACCGCATCACGATCCGCGTGCTGCCGCCCGTGCCGGCCGGCGAGGTGGCCTCGGCGGATACGCACGAGCTGATGCGGCGCGTGCACGACGACATGTGTGCCGCGCTGGCCGACATCCGCAACAACCGTTAGACTATGGCAGATTTACTCAATACGAATCCCAACGACACCTACGGCGACGACGCCATCGTGACCCTCTCGCCGCGGGAGCATATCCGGCTGCGTCCGGGCATGTATATCGGCAAGCTGGGCGACGGCTCGCAGGCCGACGACGGCATCTACGTGCTCATCAAGGAGGTGGTCGATAACTCGGTGGACGAATTTATCATGGGAGCCGGCCACCGGGTCGAGATCACCGTCGAGCAGAACGTCGTGACGGTGCGCGACTACGGCCGCGGCATTCCCCTCAAGTCGCTCGCGGCGGCCGTCTCGGAGATGAACACCGGCGGCAAGTACGGCGGCTCGGCCTTCAAGAAGACCGTGGGCCTGAACGGCGTGGGCGTCAAGGCCGTCAATATGCTCTCGAGCGAGTTTACGGCCCGCTCGGTCCGCGACGGCGAGGCCCGCACGGTGACCTTCGCCAAGGGACTGGAGCAGAGCGACCGCTGGGAGTCGGGCGTCGCGGAGAAGAACGGCACGCTGATTTCGTTCCGTGTGGACGAGGAGGTTTTCGGGCAGTATGCCTACAACCTCGAATACGTCGAGCAGATGGTGAAGAACTACACCTACCTGAACCTCGGGCTGACGTTCTGTCTCAACGGGCGGAACTATGTCTCGAAGAACGGCCTGCTGGACCTGCTGGGCGAGAATCTGACCGAGGAGCCGCTCTATGCGCCGATCCACCTCTCGGGCGACGACATCGAGGTGGCGATCACCCACGGCACGGGCTACGGCGAGAGTTATTTCTCGTTCGTGAACGGGCAGTACACCTCGCAGGGCGGCACGCACCAGGCGGCCTTCCGCGAGGCCATCGCCAAGACCGTCAAGGAGTTCTTCCACAAGGACTACGACCCGTCGGACATCCGCACGTCGGTCATCGCCGCCATTTCGGTCAAGGTCACCGACCCGGTCTTCGAGTCGCAGACCAAGATCAAGCTCGGCTCGAAGGAGATCGAACCGGGCGTCTCGATGCGCAACTTCGTCATGGACTTCCTCGGCAAGCACCTCGACGACTACCTGCACAAGCATCCCGAAACGGCCCAGACGTTGCAGAAGAAGATCGTCGAGAACGAGAAGGAGCGCAAGGCCATCTCGGGCATTCAGAAAAAGGCCCGCGAGACGGCCAAGAAGGTGTCGCTCAACAACCGCAAGCTGCGCGACTGCAAGATTCACTTCACCGACCGCAGCGAGCTGGCCGAACAGTCGATGATCTTCATCACGGAGGGCGACTCGGCTTCGGGGTCGATCACCGCCTCGCGCGACGTGCGCACGCAGGCCGTCTTCTCGCTGCGCGGCAAGCCGCTCAACTGCTACGGGCTCACGAAGAAGGTGGTTTACGAGAACGAGGAGTTCAACCTCCTGCAGGCGGCGCTCAACATCGAGGAGGATATGGAGAACCTGCGTTACAACAAGGTCATCATCGCCACCGACGCCGACGTGGACGGCATGCACATCCGCCTGTTGCTTACCTCGTTTTTCCTGCAGTTCTTCCCCGACGTGATCCGCACGGGCCACCTCTACATTCTCCAGACGCCGCTGTTCCGCGTCCGCAACCGGAAGAAGACCTTCTACTGCTACTCCGACGAGGAACGTCAGCGGGCCATCGCCGAGTGCGGCGCCGGCGTGGAGATCACCCGTTTCAAAGGTTTGGGCGAGATCTCCTCCGTGGAGTTCAAGGAGTTCATCGGCGAGAACATGCGCCTCGACCGGGTGCGTCTGACGAAGGACGACCCGATCCACGACCTGCTGGAGTTCTACATGGGCAAGAACACCTTCGAGCGGCAGGGCTTCATCATCGACAACCTGCGCATCGAGGAGGACCTCGTCGAGCAGGATCTGAAAATCAGCTGACGACTATGGCAGAAAACGACAAAGATACACGCAGTCCGCTCTCCGGCGATGCGCCCGACATGCCCGGCACGCCCGGCGCCGACATGCCCGCCGGAACATCCGCCGCTTCCGGAACACCCGCCGCTCCGGGGAAGGGTTCGGAGCTTTCCGGCGATTCCGCCGCACCGGCATCTTCCGGAGCTTCCGGCAGCGCCGCCGCCCCGGCGGAGGCCGCAGGGGAGGAGGCGACTCCGGCCCGTCCGGGCCGGTTCGGCCGCCTGACGCAGGACGAAGGGGTGCGCAAACTGACGGGCATGTACCGCAACTGGTTCCTCGACTATGCCTCCTACGTGATTCTGGAGCGTGCCGTGCCGCACGTCGAGGACGGCCTGAAACCCGTGCAGCGGCGTATCCTCCACGCCATGAAGACCGTGGACGACGGCCGCTACAACAAGGTGGCGGGCATCGTCGGCGAAACGATGAAATACCACCCGCACGGCGACGCCTCGATCAAGGACGCGCTGGTGCAGCTCGGGCAGAAGGACCTGCTGATCGACTGCCAGGGCAACTGGGGCAATATCCTGACGGGCGACGAGGCCGCCGCAGGCCGGTACATCGAGGCGCGTCTGTCGAAATTCGCGCTCGACGTGGTTTTCAACCGGAAGACTACCGAGTGGATGCGCTCCTACGACGGCCGCAACGACGAGCCGGTGACCCTTCCGATCAAATTCCCGCTGCTGCTGGCCCAGGGATCGGACGGCATCGCCGTGGGACTGGCGTCGAAGATTCTGCCCCACAACTTCGTGGAGCTCATCAACGCCGCCATCGCCCACCTCGAAGGGCGCGATTTCCAGCTCTATCCCGACTTCCCGACGGGCGGCATGGCCGACGTGAGCCGTTACAACGACGGTCTGCGCGGCGGCACGGTGAAGGTGCGCGCGAAGATTTCGAAGATCGACAAGCGCACGCTGGCCATCACCGAAATTCCCTATACCACCACCACCGAGTCGATCAAGGAGTCGATCATCAAGGCCAACGACAAGGGCAAGATCAAGATCCGCAAGGTGGACGACAACACGGCCGACAAGGTCGAGATCGTGATCCAGGTCGCCCCCGACGAGTCGTCGGACAAGACCATCGACGCCCTCTACGCCTTCACCGACTGCGAGGTGTCGATCGCTCCGAACGCCTGCGTCATCTGGGACGAGAAGCCGCATTTCCTGGGCGTGAAGGAGATTCTGCGGCGTTCGGCCGAACATACGAAATACCTGCTGGGCCGCGAGCTGGAGATCCGCCTCGGCGAGTTGCAGGAGGCGTGGCACGCCGCGTCGCTCGAGCGCATCTTCATCGAGCACAGGCTCTATCAGCTCATCGAGGGCTGCAAGACGCGCGAAGAGGCCTATGCGGCTGTCGATAAGGGGCTGGAGCCCTTCAAGAAACAGTTGCGGCGCGAAGTGACGACGGAGGACGTGCAGAAGCTCACCGAGCTGAAGTTCATCCGTATTTCGCGCTACGACACGGAGAAGGCCGACAACGAAATCCGCCAGATCGAGGAGGATATCCGCTCGACGCAGTACCATCTGGCGCACCTGACGGAGTACGCCGTCGCCTGGTACGAGCGCATCCGCGACAAGTACGGCAAGGGGCGCGAACGCCGCACCGAACTGCGCGAGTTCGACTCGATCGAGGCGACGAAGGTGGCCGTCACCAACGCCCGGCTCTACGTGGACCGCGCCGAGGGTTTCTTCGGCATCGGCAAGTCGATGAAGGACGCCGAACCGGTCTGCGACTGCTCGGACATCGACGACGTGATCGTCTTCACGAAGGAGGGGCGCTATGTCATTACGAAGGTTTCGGACAAAGCCTTTTTCCAGAAGGGCATCTACTACATCGGTGTCTTCAAGCGCAACGACGAGCGTACGATCTACAATGTCCTCTACCGCGACGGCAAGAACGGTCCACTGATGATGAAGCGGTGCGCCATCAAGGGCGTCACGCGCGACAAGGAGTACGACATCACGAAAGGCACGCCCAAGAGCGAGATTCTCTATATGTCTGTCAATCCGAACGGTGAGGCCGAAGTGCTGAAGGTTTACTTCAAGCCGCGTCCGCGCCTGAAGAAGGTGATCGTGGACCTCGACTTCTCGACGCTCGCCATCAAGGGCCGCCAGAGCCAGGGCAACCTCTTTTCGCGGTACGGCATCCACAAGATCGTGCTCAAGGAGCGCGGCGCCTCGACGCTCGGCGGGCTGAACGTCTGGTTCGACGAGGACGTGCGGCGTCTCAATTCGGACGGCCGCGGCAAGTGGCTCGGCGAGTTCAAGGGGGACGACAAGCTGATCGTGTGGACCTCTAAGAATCAATACTATATCACGGGATACGACCTCGGGCAGCACTTCCCCGACGAGACGGTGCGCGTGGACCGCTACGATCCCGACCGGATTTACAGCCTCTGCTACTACGACCGGGGACAGCGGTACTACTACATGAAGCGTTTCACGGCCGAGACGAGCGACCGCCTGCAAGCGTTCCTCGACGAGGATGCCGATTTCGTCTGCGTCACCGATTGCCGTGGCGCGCAGCTCGAGATCACCTACAAGGGGGCGCATGCCACGCGTCCGGCCGATCTGGTGGATGTGGACGAGTTCGTGGGCGTGAAGAGCCACCGGGCCAAGGGCAAGCGCCTGACGACTTACGACGTGGCCGCGCTTCGCTTCGTCGAACCCGAACTGCCGCCCGAGCCGGACGGGGAGGAAGTCCCCTCGGACGGGGATCCGGACGGAGCCTTCGGCGAAGGAAATCCGGCGGCCGCCGCTAACGGCGCCGCGGTCGGGGGCGAGGACGCCGGCAATGCCGGGAACGCCTCCGGAAACGGCGAACATGCCGGGTGTGACGGACATGCGGGAAACGGCGCGGTTCCCGGGAATCCGGAAGACCCTGCCGGGAATGTCCCCGGAGCGGCCGGCCGGGATGCCGTAAGCCGGACCGGGAAACCCGCCGCCGCGAAGCCGGTGGCGGCGACGCACGGACTGCCTCAGTCGGGCACGGTCGCAGGGGGCGTGGAGTTCGAGATCGAACGGGCGAAAGGCGATGCGGACGAGGTGATTGACCCCGAGCAGTTAAACCTTTTCTGAAGATGAAGCCGTTGTTTCTGGTGGGATACATGGGTTGCGGCAAGAGCACGCTCGGCCGCAAGCTGGCCCGGCGGCTCGGCGTCCCCTTCGCCGATACGGATGCGCTCGTCGAGCGGCGCGAAGGCGCTTCCGTGGCCGACGTCTTCCGTTACGAGGGCGAGGCGTGTTTCCGCCGGATCGAGCGCGAGGTGCTGGAGGAGACGGTCGGGGCGGGCGAAGCCGCCGTCGTCTCCACGGGCGGCGGCCTGCCCGTCTGGGGCGACAACATGGCGTATATGAACCGCGCGGGGCGGACGGTCTATCTGCGCCGGACGGCAGAGCAGATCGCCCGGCGGCTCAGCCCCTACGGACGGCAGAAGCGGCCCCGCCTGCGGGGTCTCGGCGACGGGGAGCTGGTGGACTTCATGACGCGCGACATGGCCTCCCGCGAACCTTTCTATGCGCAGGCTGCGCTGACCGTCGAGTGCGGCGCCTGCACGGACGACGAAATCGTGGAACGGATTCTGACTTTCCTGCGTGAATGCGAAGTACGATAACGCCCCCGTCGGGGTGTACGATTCCGGGCTGGGCGGGCTGACCGTCTGGCGCGAGATCCGCCGTGCGCTGCCCGCCGAGTCGCTCGTCTATCTGGGCGACGGCGCGAACTGTCCCTACGGGTCGCGGCCGCGCGAGGAGGTGCGGCGGCTGGCCGATGCGGCCGTCGGACGGCTCGCGGAGGCGGGGTGCAAGCTGGTCGTCGTGGCCTGCAACACGGCCACGGCCGCCGCGATCGATAGCCTGCGCTCCGGATATGCCCCGCTGCCGATCGTGGGGATGGAGCCGGCCGTGAAACCCGCCTGCCTGGCCACCCGCAGCGGGGTGGTGGGGGTGCTGGCCACCGAGCGGAGCCTCGACGGCGAGCTGTTCCGCCGCACCGCCGCGAAATACGGCGGTGGCATCGAGGTGCTGACCGTTCCGGGACGGGGCTTCGTGGAACTGGTGGAGGGCGACCGGGAGGATACGCCCGAGGCCGAAGTCTGCGTGCGTGCCGTCGTGGAGCCGATGCTGGAGCGGGGCGCCGATCAGATCGTGCTCGGCTGCACGCACTATCCCTTTCTGCGGCCCGTGCTCGACCGCATCGTGGCGGGACGCGACGTGCGGATCGTCGATCCGTCGCCCGCCGTCGCGCGTCGGGTGGCGGAGCTGCTCGACCGCGGCGGACTGCGCGCCGCGCCGGACCACCTTCCCCGCTACGAATTCATCACCTTCGCCGACGAAGCCTATCGTCTGCGGCTCGTGCGGAAAGCCCTCGGCTGACCGGGGGGGGGAGCCGGGCCGGGTCGCATGGCCGGGATACGGATGAATGTCCGGTTTCCCGGGATGCTCTGCCGTGTGGATACGGTTGAATGTCCGGGTTCCCGGGATGTTTCGCCCCGTATATGATGCGAAATGAGATATGACCGGACCTACTGCGCTGTCGTCTATTGCGTTGCGTGTTCGGGTCGGTGCGATTTTTTCCGCTGCGTTTTTAATTCCGCAAATTATTCCGTATCTTCGCTTGATATTATCAAGCGTTAGACGACATGGCATCCAAAAACAGCACGAATAATACGTCGCCGGCCTCCGGCCGGAGGCCGACTGCCGAACGGACCAACGGCGACAGCATCCGCTGGATCGGAGGCTTGCTGCTCCTCTTCGCGGGACTATTCGCCGTCGCGTCGGTCCTCTTCTCGTTCGTCAGTTGGGATGTGGACCAGAGCATCTTGCAGAAGCCGGCCGAGGAGCGCGAGCTGCTCGGCAACGAGGTGGAGAACCTCTGCGGCGAGACGGGGGCTCGGCTGGGGCGTCTGCTGGTGGACGATTCGTTCGGGGTGTTCGGCATACTGATTCCCGTGATGGTGGCGCTCGTGGGGCTGCGGATCATCCGTCAGCGTCCGCTGCTGGTGAACCATTCGCTCCTCTCGCTGTTCCTCATCCTGATTCTCGGGTCGCTGACCTTGGGATTCGCCTTCGGTGACAACTGGAGCATCTGCTGCTCGACGGGTTGGGGCGGGGCGTTCGGCATCGAGGTCGCGGCGGTGCTGCATGCCCGTATCGGGGTCTTCGGAACGTTGATCCTGCTGTTCGGCGGCTGGATTCTGACCGGCGTGTTCATCAACCGCAACTTCATCAATAAAGTCAATCGGGCGGGCAACGCGATGGTGGACCGGAGCGGGCGCATCGTGGAGACCGTGCGCCGCAGGGTGGCGGGACGCATGCCGCTCGACGAGCCGCTCGGAGGCGAGGAGTTCCGCGGGACGGAACCTGCGGCCGCGGAGCCTTCGGAACCGTCCGGAGCGCATTCGTCGGGGGCGGAAAAGGCGGTGCGGGAGCGCGGTGCGTCCGCTCTCCGGGAGAATGAGTCGCCGGATGCCGGCGAAGAGGAGATCGCCGAAGCGGAGCGGCGGGCGTGGAGTGCGGCCGGAGCGGCGCGCACGACGCCGCAGTCCCATAGCGGCGGAACGGCGGCGGAGCATCGTCCGTCGGAGCCGTTCGCTGTGGAGCGTGCCGCGGCGGAACCGGAGGCGGTCCGGCGGACTGCCGGGCCGGAAGGGGCCTCCGAAGTGCGGATTTTGCGTCCTGCCGGGGAGGAGGAGAGTCCGTTCGTCGAGCTGACGCCCGACGGCGAGCCGCTCGTGCCGGAAAAGGCGGCTCCGGCCGTTCCTCCTGCTGCGGAGGAGGAGTTTACCGAGGTGGACCTGTCGCGTCCCGATGGGCGCTTGGTGATGGGCCGCGGAGGGCTCGTGGAGCTGGAGCGCCCGGCCGTGCGGCGGGAGACCGTGTCGGACGGACCTTTCACCGAGATCACCGTAGGCGGCGGAGAGGCTCCTGCGGAAGATCTGCGCACCCTTGCGGAGCGGATCGTGGCCGAACGTGCCGGAGCGCGGCGCGACGCCGCGCGGCCCGTGTTCGAGGAGCTGTCCGTGGCGGGGACCGAAGATGCCGGCATGCCCGCCGGAGGGGAGGAACCGCACCGTGCGGGGGCCCCCGGAGCCGGAGGCCCGGACATTGCGGAGCCGGAAGCCGGGGGATACGCGGCGGCCCGTCCGGAAGGCGGCGCGGGAAGCGCGGACGGGACCGTCCCGTCCGGTGCGGCGCCGGAGGGCGGAATGCCGGGGACGAGGCCGGAAACGGCGGCGGCCGGAAGTGTTGTGCCGGGAGCTCCGGCATCGGGCCAAACGGTTCCGGGCGGTGCGCAGCGGACGGAAGGGGTCGTGGTGACGGTCGAGGCCCGCGAGGCGCGGCTGGTCGATGAACGGCGGATTCCGACGGAGGCCTACGATCCGCTGAAGGACCTGGTGAACTACCGCAGGCCGCCCGTGACGCTGCTCGAGGACTACGTTTCCGATTCGGAGGTTTCGGACGAGGAGATTTTCGAGAACAAGACCCGGATCGAGGAGACGCTCCGGAATTTCGGCATCCCGATCCAGCGTATCAAGGCCACGGTCGGCCCGACGGTGACGCTGTACGAGATCGTGCAGAAACAGGGGGTCAAGATCGCCAAGATACAGGGCCTCCAGAACGACATAGCCCAGAGCCTCAAGGCCGAATCGGGCATCCGCATCATCGCGCCGATTCCGGGCCGCGGAACGATCGGCATCGAGGTCCCGAACCGCAGCAAGCAGGTCGTGTCGATGTACTCGGCCGTCCGGTCGCTGCGCTTCCAGGAGTCGAAGGCCGAGCTGCCGGTGGTGATCGGCCGCACGATCCAGAACGAGAATTTCGTCTTCGACCTGGCGAAGATGCCCCACCTGCTCGTGGCCGGAGCCACGGGACAGGGCAAGTCCGTCGGACTGAACGCCATCATCACGTCGCTGCTCTACCGCAAGCATCCCGCGCAGCTCAAGTTCGTGATGATCGACCCCAAGATGGTCGAATTCTCGCTCTACGCCAAGGTCGAGCGGCACTTCCTGGCCAAGATGGAATCCGAGGAGGAGGCGATCATCACCGATCCCAAGAAGGCGGTCTATACGCTCAACTCGCTCTGCACGGAGATGGACAACCGGCTGGAGCTGTGCAAGAAGGCCGGAGCGCGCAATATCGCCGAGTACAACGAGAAGTTCACCGCGCGGCGGCTCAACCCGATGAACGGCCACCGCTACATGCCCTACATCGTCGTGGTGATCGACGAGTTCGCCGACCTGATCATGACGGCCAAGGAGGTCGAGACGCCCGTGACGCGGCTGGCGCAGAAGGCCCGCGCGATCGGCATTCACCTCATCATCGCCACGCAGCGTCCCTCGGTCGATGTCATCACCGGCAAGATCAAGGCCAACTTCCCGGCCCGCATCGCGTTCCGCGTGATGCAGATGATCGACTCGCGCACGATTCTGGACCGTCCGGGTGCCGACCAGTTGATCGGCCGCGGCGACATGCTCATCTCGAAGGACGGCGAGCTGACCCGTATCCAGTGCGCGCTGGTCGAGACCAAGGAGGTGGAGCGCATCGTGGACTACATTTCGAAGCAGCAGGGCTATACGTCGGCCTACACGCTGCCCGACTACACGCCCGAGAGCGGCGAAGGGGGCGGTCTGGGCAGCGAGGAGTCCTCGGCGCCGGTGAAGTACGACTCGCTCTTCGCCGAGATCGCCCGCGACGCCGTGTCGGGCGGGCAGATTTCGACCTCGATGATCCAGCGCAACTACGAGGTGGGCTTCAACCGCGCGGGACGCATCATGATGCAGCTCGAGCGGGCGGGCATCGTGGGCCGTCAGCAGGGCGCCAAGCCGCGCGACATCCTCTATCACGACCTGCCGTCGCTCGAGGCCAGACTGCAGGAGCTCGGGCTGTTCTGACGGGGCGGGATGCCTCGGCGGGCCGGCAGGTCGGCGCGGCGCGGAAATAAGGGAACTGAAAAAACGGAGACAAACGATGATACGACGGATATTGTATGTGGCGGCCCTCCTCGCGGGGGTGTGCGAGGCTTCGGCCGCAGGACGCGCGGAGGAGATTCTGGGCCGTGTGGCCGAGGGGTTTCGCGCGATGAAGGACTACACGGTGCGCTTCGAGGTCGCGGCGGACGAATACCGGACCCCGGGAAGCTATGCCGTGCGCGGCGGAAGCTATTACCTCCGTCTGGGCGACGATGCCGAGGTCTATTCCGACGGACGGCTCCGCTACGAGGTGGACAACCGCCGCCGCGAGGTGACCGTGACGGAGGTGAACCGTGCGAGCCGCAATATCCTCGACAACCCCGTGCGGGCGTTCGACTTCCTCGGCAGCGAGTACGATTTTTCGCTCGAAGGGGAGAGCGGCGGCCGCGCCACGGTGCGGCTTGTGCCGACGGCGGAGAACGACACTTCGGCGGGCGTGGTGACGCTCGTGGTCGATACCTCCTCGATGCGGCCCGTGTCGCTGGCCTACGATTACGACGGGGAGCGGGTCGGGATCCGAGTGACGGGAATCGAGCCGCAGGCCGGACATTTCAGGACCTTCGACCGGCAGGCCTACGGCGGCTACGAGTTCATCGACTTCCGGTAAGGGTCCGGATGCGGATCGCCGGGACATTCCGCCCTGGTGCGGTCCCGGGAGTCCGCTTATGAGCTGAGTGCGGAAAAGAGTGGAAACCTTCAAGATTCGTGATTATGGATGGATTGGATTTTTCGCTGCGGGGATTCGTCGTCTGCTACCTGCTGACCTATGCGGCAGGGATTCTGTTTGCCGTGCTCGAGGGCCGGAGGTGGAACGCTGCCGCGCGGACGGTTCCGCCGGCGGTCGTGCTGATCGTCTTCGCGCCTTTGATCTTTCCGGTCGTGGCGCATCTGGTGCGGCCCCGTCTGCGGGCGCGCGGGGTCGATGCCCGGATCGTCCGGCTGAAGCTGGCGATCGCATGGTTCGTGCCGGTGCTGGCCGCCGCGGGACTGTGGCTTTGCGGCTTTTTCTGCAATGCGGTCGTGGATGCGGCGTTCTCCGAAGAGCTGGCGGCCTGCTGCGGGCTTTCGTGCGTGTTCCTCAGCATGATTTCCACGATCTGGGTCAGCGCGCGCCTCGATGCGCTCGCGGACGCGGCGCAGCGCGGCAGATGACCGGTGCATGAGACGGAATTTCCGTCGGCACGGGGCGCAGGACCTCCGGACCCGCGCCCCGGATGCGGCGTTTCTCCCGACAGGAAGGCGGGAGAATTTTTTTGTGCCGTCAGATCGGCGGAAAAGGGCCGAAAACGGCCTCCCCGGGGGAAATATCGTGCGGGCGCGCGCTATTTTCGTGCGCAAAGTTGCTCAGATCGCAAGAAATTACTATTTTTGTTCGTTAAAAAGTACGTCCGGACGCTCCCTTCGGCCGGACGAAGGCGCGGCGTCGGAGACGGCCGGAAATAAGGAATTTGGTTTTAAGAGATTATAGATGCTAACAGAAGAAGAAAAGAATGCCGGTCTGATGGGGCGGATCATCCCCATCAATATCGAAGAGCAGATGAAGTCGGCCTATATCGACTACTCGATGTCGGTCATCGTCTCGCGTGCGCTGCCCGACGTGCGCGACGGCCTGAAACCCGTGCACCGACGCATCCTCTACGATATGAGCGCGGAGCTCAACCTCTATTCGGACAAGCCCACCCGTAAGTCGGCGCGTATCGTCGGCGACGTGCTGGGTAAGTTCCATCCCCACGGCGACTTGTCGGTTTACGACGCGATGGTGCGTCTGGCGCAGGAGTGGTCGATGCGCTACCCGCTCGTGGACGGGCAGGGTAACTTCGGCTCGATGGACGGCGACTCGCCGGCCGCGATGCGTTACACCGAGGCGCGCATGAAGAAGATCACCGACGAGGTGATGGCCGACATCGACAAGGAGACGGTGGACTGGACGCTCAACTTCGACGATACGATCCCCGAACCCACGGTGCTGCCGACGAAGATTCCGCTGCTGATCGTGAACGGCGCGAGCGGCATCGCCGTCGGCATGGCGACGAACATGGCCCCGCACAACCTCTCGGAGGTGGTGGACGCCTGCTGTGCCTATGTCGATAACCCGGAGATCACGGGCGAGGAGCTGCTGCACTACGTCAAGGGCCCCGACTTCCCCACGGGCGGCATCATCTACGGCTACGAGGGCGTCAGGGAGGCGATGCTCACCGGCCGCGGCCGCGTGGTCATGCGTGCCAAGACCGAAATCGAGCACACTCCGTCGGGCCGCGAGTGCATCGTGATAACGGAGATTCCCTACATGATCAACAAGGCCGAAATGATCCGGAAGATCGCCGACATGATCAACGACAAGAAGATCGACGGCATCTCCTACATCAACGACGAGTCGGACCGCAACGGCCTGCGGATCATCATCATCCTCAAGCACGATGCCGTGGCGAGCGTAGTGCTCAACACGCTGTTTAAGAATACGCCCCTGCAGACGTCGTTCGCCGTGAACAACATCGCGCTGGTGAACGGGCGGCCGCAGTTGCTGTCGATGCGCGACCTGATCCGGTATTTCATCGAACACCGCCACGACGTGGTGGTGCGCCGCACGCGTTTCGACAAGCGCAAGGCCGAGGAGCGGCTGCACATCGTGCTGGGTCTGCTCATCGCGCAGGACAATATCGACGAGATCGTGCGGATCATCCGCTCGTCGAAGACGCCCGACGAGGCAAAGCAGACGATGATGGCGCGTTTCGAACTGGACGACATCCAGGCTTCGGCCATTATCGAGATGCGTCTGCGCGCCCTCACGGGACTGGAGCACGGCAAGCTCGTGGCCGAGCGGGACGAGCTGATGAAGCTCATCGCCCACCTCACGGAGGTGCTCGAGAACGTTCCGATGCAGATGCAGATCATCAAGGACGAACTGCTCGAGATGAAGGAGAAGTACGGCGACGAACGCCGCTCGGAGATCGTCTATGCCTCGGAGGAGTTCAATCCCGAGGATTTCTACGCCGACGACGACATGGTGATAACCATTTCGCACATGGGCTACATCAAGCGCACGCCGCTGGCCGAATACCGCACGCAGAACCGCGGCGGCGTGGGGGCCAAGGGCAGCGCCACGCGCGACGAGGACTTCATCGAGCATATCTACGTGGCGTCGATGCATAACACGATGCTCTTCTTCACCGAGAAGGGCCGCTGCTACTGGCTCAAGGTCTATGAAATTCCGGAGGGCGCCCGCTCGTCGAAGGGCCGTGCCATCCAGAACGTCATCCAGATCGAGCCGGACGACAAGGTGCGCGCCTATATCAACGTGAAGAACCTGAACGATGCCGAGTACGTGAACAGCAACTACATCATCATGTGCACGAAGGACGGCACGATCAAGAAGACGAAGCTCGAAGCCTACTCGCGGCCGCGTCAGAACGGCGTGAACGCCATCGTGATCCGCGAGGGCGACCAGCTCATCGAGGCCAAGCTCACCAGCGGCGAGGCCGAGGTGATGATCGCCGCGCGCGAAGGCAAGGCCATCCGCTTCAACGAGAACACGGTGCGTCCGATCGGGCGCGTCGGCGCCGGTGTGCGCGGCATCTCGATCGAGGAGGAGGACGAGGTGATCGGCATGATCTGTGTGGAACCCTCGTCGAAGCAGGACGTGCTCGTGCTGAGCGAGAACGGCTACGGCAAGCGCACCGACCTGGACGAGTACCGCATCACCAACCGCGGCGGAAAGGGCGTGAAGACCATCAACATTACGGAAAAGACAGGCAAACTCATTTCGATACAGGCCGTGACGGACGAGAACGACCTGATGATCATCAACCGTTCGGGACTCACCATACGCACGGCCGTGTCGCAGATCCGTCTGGCGGGCCGCGCCACGCAGGGCGTGCGTATCATCAACCTCCGCGAAGGCGATGCCATTGCTTCGGTGATGGCCGTGCCGGCCGCCGGGGTCGAGGAAGATGCGGAGAGCGCGGAGGGGACGACCGCCGGGGGCGAAAACCCGGAGGCGGGGACCGCTCCGGCGGAACAGTAGCGCTGCGGCCGGCGAAGAGGCGGCGTCCCGGGATGCGGGGCGCGGTTTCCGGAGGTGCGGAGGAAATGTGAAACGAATTCGGACAAACTGAAAAACTAAATTTCAAACACGTATGAAAAGAACGATTTTGACGGCTGCCGCCGCGCTGCTTCTGGCGATTCCGGCGGTGCAGGCCCAGAAAGTGAACAAGGACGCGCTCCTGTCGAAGATCGAGAAGAGCGACGAGGCCGTGGCCGACGCCAAGAAGGGCGCCAAGGCCGCCACGTGGATCAGCCGCGGCAAGGCCTACTACGACGCTGCCGTGGCTCCGACGAAGAGCCTCTTCGTCGGCCTGGAGTCGATGATGCTCAAGCTGGCGGACGGCGATCCTACCTCCGTGGGCAAGGAGACGGTGAACGGCGTGGAGTACGACGCCTGGGTGTATCCCTACTACACGGCCTATCTGCTGGACGACAAGGTGAAGACTTGGAAGCAGACGCAGACGGTTTACGACGGCGCGATCGAGAAGGCGCTGGAGTCCTATGACAAAGCCTGCGAGATCGACCCCAAGAGCGCCTCGAAGGTGAAGGACGGGTTGCAGCAGATCAGCGACTTCTGCTCGCAGGTGGGTAATGCGGGCCTCGACACGGGCGACTTCATCGGCGCCGCCGATGCCTATGTACTGGCTTTCGCCGCACAGTCCAAGCCCGCCTACGAGGGCAAGCCCGATCCCGCGCTGCTCTACTATGCCGGTTATCTGCGCACGGTGGACGGTTCGAACAATCCCGCATCGTTCGTGCAGGGCGGCGAGTACCTCTCGAAGGCGCTCGACATGGGCTATGCCGACGAGGAGGGCAATATCTACTACTACCTCTTCCACTGCTACTACGGACAGAAGGCGCAGGACAAGGCTTTCCTCGAGAAGGCCAAGCAGGCCCTGCTGACGGGTATCGAGAAGTTCCCGAAGAACGACCGCATCATCGACGGTCTGGTGCAGCTCTATACTTCGCCCGAGGATAACGTGGGCGACCCGGCCGACCTGATCGGTCTGATCGACAAGGCTATCGAGAACAATCCTTCGAGCGTGGACCTGTGGTTCGGTCGCGGCCGTATCTTCTATGCGCTGAAGGATTACGACCAGAGCATCGACTCGTTCAAGAAGGTCGTGGAGCTCAAGCCCGACCTCTACGAGGGCAACTACTATCTCGGCGTATTCTACACGATCAAGGGCGACGAGGTGAACAAGGAGATCAATGCGAAACAGTACAGCAGCCAGGCTGCCTACGACGCCGATCTGGAGAAGGTGAACGTGATCTACATGGAGGCCATTCCCTATCTGGAGAAGGCGCTCGAGCTGAAGGAGAACGATCCCAGCTCGCTGGAGCTGCTCAAGTCGATCTGCTTCCGTCTGCGCGACGAGGAGGGCATGATGGACAAGTACAACAAGTACAACGAGCTTTACAAGCAGGTGCAGGGCGGGGAGTGATCCCCTGCTCCCGCATCGGGCGACCGACCCCCGGAGGCTCCCGGCCTTCGGGGGTCGTCGTTTCCGGAGCGGCGGGAACGGATGAGGCGGGGAACCCGGCGGGAGGGCCGGGCATTTCTCAGGCGCGGTCCGTCGCTTTGGCGAGGATGGCGCTCAGACGGCGGGTCATGAAGTATTGCAGCACGCCGCGCAGGAACATGTAGAGCGTGAAGGCGAGCCAGAGGGCGTTGTTGCCGATCAGCGGATGGAGTGCGTAGTAGATGCCGAAATAGGCGGCCGTGGCGAAGAACATGGAGTTGCGCATGACGCGTGTCTCGGTGGCGCCGACCATGATGCCGTCCATGATGAAGGGCATGGCGCTGGCGATCGGGATGATGATGATCCAGACGATGTACTCCCCGGCCGTTGCGACGAGCGCCTCGGCATTGGCGGCCGTGGAGCTGACGAACAGCCCCACCAGATCGCGCCACCAGATGATGTAGATGACGACGAACAGCGCCGAGATGAGTGTCCCCCACGCGAGACAGCCTTTCAGGCAGCGGCGCAGCGCCCCTCCGTCGCGGGCGCCGATGAAGCGGCCCGTGAGCGCTTCGGCGGCGTAGGCGAAGCCGTCGTTCATGTAGGAGAACAGCGTGAAGAGTTCGAGCAGCAGGGCGTTCACGGCCAGCAGTTCCTGGTTGCCCAGCCGTGCCGACGAGCCGGTGAAGAAGGTATAGACCGCCACGATGCAGAACGTGCGCAGGATGATGTCGCGGTTGATCGAGAAATAGGTCTTCAGCGGCCGCAGATCGAGCACCTGCGACCAGTCGATCAGCCGGAGAACGGGGCGGTATTTCGCCACGAGCAATACCGAGGCGAGCGCCACGCCCGTCCATTGGGCGACGACCGAGGCGTAGGCGATGCCCACGATGCCCAGATCCATGCCGAAGGCGAACCAGAGGCTGCAAAGGGTGTGGACGACGTTCACGGTGATGGCCGTGCACATGGGGAACACGGCGTTCTGCATTCCCGTGTACCAGCCGTTGAAGCCGAAGAGCAGGATGCCCGCCGGCACGGCCCAGATACGCGCATAGAAGTAGTCGCGGGTCATCTCGCCGCCGTGCATGGCCCAGAGCGCCAGCTCGCCCACGGGGTACTGGAGCGCGACCATCAGCAGTCCCATCGCGCCCGCCGCGGCCAGCGCGCGGGCCAGCATGTTGGCGCACTCGCCGAAACGGCCCGCACCGAACGCCTGCGCCGTGAGGCCGCTCGTGCCCATCCGCACGAACGAACAGTTCCAGTAGATGAAGTTGAAGATCGAAACCCCGATGGCCAGCGCGCCGATGGCCGCCGCCGAGTCGTCGCCCCAGTGTCCCGCGATGGCTGTCGAGACGATGCCCATGAGCGGCACGGTGATGTTCGAGACGATGTTCGGCAGCGCGATGCGCAGTATTTCGCGGTTCATGTTCATATCCGGATGCAAAGATAAGGCAAAAGAGCGGATATTGCGGCCTTGCGGGGTTTTTATCTTAAATGAGGCACGCGATGTGCCGCAATCCGGAAAAATGGATTACCTTTGCCTCCTGACAGACCGAAGGTCGCGGCGGAGGCCGCTCCGGTCGTCCGGGCTGGGCCCGGGACGGCCGGGGTGCGGTTTCGCAGGCCGGAGGTTCCAACTAATCGAATGGAAAGATGAAAGATCAGAAAAACGACTCGACCCCGGTGCTCGCGCGCTTCGGACGCGACAAGCGCGTGCGCACGGTGAAGGCTACGGCGGAACGCGTCGAGCGTCGCCCGCGTTCGCAGCGTGACGCTGCCGATTCGGAGCAGCCGTACCGGGAGCAGCCCGCCGGACGGGCCTCCTACAACCCCCACTTCACGGCGGACAACCGTCCGGCGTTCGACAGGCCGCGTGACGGGCGTCCGCAGCGCGATTCCGGCGAACGGCCCCGCCGGGCATTCGACGACGACCGGGCCCGTTCGGGAGAGGAGCGTCCGCGCCGTGCGTTCGGCGCGAAGCCGCATGCCTTCGGCGAGCGTTCCCGGCAGGACGGGGAGCACCCGCACCGTTCGTTCGGCGACAAGCCGCGCACGCCGGGCGGGAAACCCGCATTCGGTGCGAAGCGTTTCGGCGGGAAGCCCGGCGATCGCACCTTCGGCGACAGACCGCACGGGGAGCATCCGTCCGGTGACCGGTTCCGCGGGAAATCCGGCGACCGGAAGTCCGCCGGCGATCGCAGGCCGGGTTTCGGCAAACCGGCCGCCCGCCGGGAAGGGGCGCCTGCCTCCTATCCGAAATACGACCCTGCGAAACAGACGGGCGAGATGCGCCTGAACCGTTTCCTCGCCCAGTCGGGCATCTGCTCGCGCCGCGAGGCCGACGACTTCATCACGGCGGGGCTCGTCTCGGTGAACGGCAAAATCGTCACGGAGCTGGGTACGAAGGTGATGCCCACGGACGAGGTGCGTTTCAACGACAGCCGCGTGCAGGGCGAGAAGAAGGTCTATCTGGTGCTGAACAAGCCCAAGGGCTATGTCACCTCGCTCGACGACCCCCATGCCGCGAAGACGGTGATGGACCTGGTCCGCGGAGCCTGCACGGAGCGGATCTACCCTGTGGGGCGTCTGGACAAGAACAGCCTCGGGCTGCTGCTCTTCACCAACGACGGCGACATGACCAAGCAGCTCACGCACCCGTCGTACCGCAAGAAGAAGATCTATCAGGTGTCGCTCGACAAGCCCCTGACGCGCGCCGACATGGACCGGATCGCCGAGGGCGTGACGCTCGAGGACGGCGAGATCCACGCCGACGAAATCTCCTATGTGAAGGAGAACAAGCAGGAGGTGGGAATCGAGATTCACTCGGGCCGCAACCGCATCGTGCGCCGTATCTTCGAGTCGCTGGGCTATACGGTCACCAAACTCGACCGCGTCTATTATGCGGGTCTGACGAAGAAGAACCTCAAGCGCGGCGCATGGCGTTTCCTGACGCGCGAGGAGGTCGAGCGCCTCAAGTCCGGACAGTACGAATAGCGCGCACGTGCGTGCATGTTACGATAACGAGCGGCCTTTCCGTCGGGAAGGGCCGCTCGTCGTGCATCCGGGCGCCGCCGCCTCAGTGCGTGGCGCGCCACCAGGCGGTCTGCTGCCGGTCGATCGCCGCTTCGGGATCTGCGCTCGGATCGGAGGTCGTGATGCCCGAGAAGGTCCGGATCGGATTGACGCCGTTGGCCATCGAGTAGTACTCCTCCGTATGGCGGTGCCAGGGGACGGTCGCGTCCAGTTGCTTCTCGAACTCCGCGAGCAGGGCGTCGTCGTCGGAGCAGAGGCGGCGCACGTAGTCCTCCAGATCGAAGAAGAGCGTCGGGGTGTAGCCGTCGAGCCGCTGGAGGTCGCCGAGCCTGCCGGGATCGAATGCGTGCGCGGCGTTGATGCGCCGCATGATGTCGGCGAGCTTCTCCAGCCCGGCGCAGCGCGTGACGCCGATCGTGCCGTAGGGATAGGTATAGGTGCTGTAAAAGGCGTGGAAGGCGTCGCAGATGCCCTCGTAGTCCACCTCGCCGAGCATGTGGCGGCCCGCCGAGGCGTAGGGGAATCCGTAGGCCATGATCTCCGACGTGGAACCGATGAGGTAGTCCGTGACCCCGCGCAGCTCGTAGGCCACCTCGACCGACGACATGTAGCAGTCGTCGAAGAGGATGTACTCCATGTGCAGCCCCGTCCGGGCGAGGGCTTCGGCCAGCGTGGCGATTTCGGTCCGGTGATCGGGGGAGGTTCCGCCGAACCAGCGGGTCAGCGGGCGGTCCGGAGCGGCGTGCTCCCAGTATTCCCGGCGGGCCGGGGCGGCGGCGCGCCCCGGGACGGAGGAGACGGCCGGAAGCCATGCCATGCCGTGCGATCCGATGCTCATGGAGTAGCGGAGGGCGGGGGCCTCGCGTTTCACGTCGCCGAGGACCGAGGCGATGCCCTCGGCCGCGGTGAAGTCGGGCGCGGGGTCGTAGGTGCGGAGCGTGAGGCGTTCGCACCGGCCGCCCCTGCGGTAGAGTTCGAACAGCGACGCTTCGTCGGGAGACTCCATGAAGTAAACCAGCACACGCACGTCGGCGGGAATGCCTTCGGCCACGACACGTGCCATGTCCTCGATGTTGGTGCGGAAGTAGGAGGTGAGGTTGCCCGACCAGGGCATATACATCAGGTGGGTCTGCGCGGCCGTCTCGGGCGGCGTGTAGCCCGGTTCCTCCTTGTCGGAGCAGGCGGGCGTCAGGGCCGCGGCAGCGAGCAGAACGCAGAACCGGCGGAGCGTGCGGGTCATTTGTAGGTGCGGGGTTTGAGGTTGTTGAACTGCCACGTGCGGTCGCGCTTGTAGGTGTAGCCCTCGGGTTTGTTGCGGTAGATGCGGCTGAAGTCGAAGTAGAAGCCGCGGCGCTTTTTGCCCTCCACGACGTAGGGCGACGTGAGGGGCACGAACTCCACCGTGCGGCTGATGACGCGCGACTTGTCGTAGGAGAACCCTTCGACGGTCAGCACGTCGAGCGCGTGGTCGAACATGAGGATGTGGCGCGGGGTCTTCTGCGTGAAACCGTCGCCCGACGAGAGTATCGTGCGGACGATGCCGTTCATGCGGTTCGAGTAGGCCCGTTCGCGCTCCTTGTCGCCCAGCGCGCCGTAGGCGTAGGACATCAGGTTGAGCAGCTTGGGGCTGAACGGGTCGCGCGCGAGGGCGTCGGTCCCGGCCGAGATGATCGCCTCGAGCGTCCCGACGTCGGGCGCGTCGGGGTCCAGCCCCGAGGCCAGGAGCAGCACCCGGTCCAGATCGGGATTGGTGTTGAGCGGCTTGTAGGCGTCCTGATAGGCGTAGCCGTAGTAGAGGTAATGGTAGTCCTCGTCGGTGAGGGTCTCGTCGCCCGCGTTGTAGCGCATCATCAGCCCCGTGTAGTAGTACGGGGACGAGGTGTCCGTGATCCGGTCGAGGATGTCCTCCTCGACGGGGACTTTGGCCACGGCCAGTGCCGGCAGCAGCAGGGCGAATGACAGGAGTCGTTTCATCGTATGCGTCGTATTGGTTCCCGGTACGAACGTATTTTTCAGCACAAATCGTACCTGCGGATCAGATTCCGGAATTTTTCGCGCAGCGCGGGGGAGCCTTCGACCAGCGGCAGGCGCATCGTGGGGCCGATTTTCCCCATTTCGGCCAAAGCGCATTTCACCCCCACGGGGTTGCCCTCCTCGAAGAGGGCCTTCACCGCCTCGTCCAGCGCAGCGTATTCGCTGCGGGCCGCGTCGAAATCGCCCGTCTTGGCCAGGTTCACGCACCGCATGAACCGGTGCGGGAAGGCGTTGGCCGCCACCGAAATCACGCCGTCGCCGCCGCGCTGCATCACGTCGAGGGTCATGCCGTCGTCGCCCGAGAGCACGAGGAACCCCTCGGGGCGTTCGCGGAGGATCTGCTCGATCTGGTCGATCCGCCCCGACGCCTCCTTGATGCCGATGACGTTCGGAAAGTCGCGGGCGATGCGCAGCGTCGTTCCGGCGGTCATGTTCACCCCCGAGCGGCCCGGGATGTTGTAGAGGATCACGGGCAGCGGCGAGTGCTCCGAGACGGTGCGGAAGTGCTGGTACAGCCCCTCCTGCGAGGGCTTGTTATAGTAGGGCGTGACGCTGAGGATGGCATCGGCTCCCCGCAGGTCGAACTCGCGCAGTTGGTCGAGCACTTCGGAGGTGGAGTTGCCGCCGCAACCCATCACCAGCGGCACGCGGCCGGCGATCTGGTTGGTGATGAACATGGCGATCACGGCCCGTTCGGGCATGTAGAGGGTGGGGGTTTCGGCCGTCGTGCCCAGCGCCACGATGTAGTCCACGCCGCCGTCGATCACGTAGTCGATCATGCGGGCCAGCGCTTCGTAGTCCACGCGGCCGTCGGGGGTGAAGGGGGTGATCATTGCGGCCCCCACGCCGGAGAGTTTGGATTCTTGCATGGTATTCTCGTTTTTTCGGTTTCTAAAACAGTTCGCCCTGCCGGGTCGCGGCCGGAGTCTTTCCGGCATTGTCCTCCGTAGCGGCGGCTTCGCCGCTATCCGTCGGGACGGTTCCGGGGCGGGTCGCGTCCTTCCCGTCCTCCGGTGCGGGGTCGGCTGCCGGAGAACTTCCGGGTGCGGATTCGCCGCTCGTGTCCGGGGCCGTTCCTCCGCCGTCTTCCGGCGCGGAGCCGGCTGCATTGCCGTCCGCCGGGCGGGGCATGCCGTCGTCCGCGGCCGAGGGGCCTTCGGCGACGAGGCGCAGAAACTCCTCCTCGGAGAGGATGCGGATGCCCAGCTTCTCGGCCTTCTTGAGCTTCGCGGGGCCCGTCTTCTCCCCGGCGACGAGGTAATCGACGCTGCCCGACACGGCCGCGAGATTGCGCCCGCCGTGCCGTTCGATCAGCTCCTTCATCTCGTCGCGGCTGCGCGAGAAGCGTCCCGAGACCACGAGGCTCTTCCCGGCGAGCGACTCCGAGGCCAGCTCGCGCGCCGCGGCCTCGAACTGCACGCCGGCACGGCGCAGGCGGTCGATGATCCGCAGGTTCCCGGCGTCGGCGAAGTATTCGAGAATGGCGTCGGCGATCTTCCCGCCCACCTCGTCCGCCTCGACCAGCTCCTCGCGCGAGGCGTGCATCACGGCCTCCAGCGAGCGGAAGTGCTCGGCGAGGTATTTGGCCGTGGTTTCGCCCACGAAGCGGATGCCCAGTCCGAACAGCACGCGCCGGAACGGGACTTCGGCCGAGCGGCGGATCGACCGGATGATGTTGTCGGCCGACTTCTCGCCCAGCCGCGGCAGCGGCGCGAGCTGCTCGGCACGCAGGTCGTACAGGTCGGCGATGTCGTGCAGCAGGGCGTTGTCGTACAGCAGTTCGACGGTCTCCTCGCCCAAGCCCTCGATGTCCATGGCCTTGCGGCGTATGAAGTGGAGGATGCGTCCGATGATCTGGGGGCGGCAGCCGCTCTGGTTGGGGCAGTAGTGTTTCGCCTCGCCTTCGTAGCGCACCAGCGGCGTGCCGCACTCGGGGCAACGGTCGATGTAGCTGAACGGCCGGCTGTCGGCCGGACGCTCCGAAAGCTCCACGCCCGTGATCTTGGGGATGATCTCGCCGCCCTTCTCCACGTAGACCATGTCGCCCGGGCGGATGTCCAGCAGGGCCATCTGTTCGGCGTTGTGCAGCGTCGCGCGGCGCACGGTGGTTCCGGCCAGCAGCACCGGATCGAGGTTCGCCACGGGGGTGACGGCGCCCGTGCGGCCCACCTGGAAGGAGACGCTTTCGAGGCGTGTCAGGGCCTGCTCGGCCTTGAACTTGTAGGCCACGGCCCATTTCGGAGCCTTGGCCGTGAAGCCCAGTTGCCGCCGCACGGCGAAGTCGTTCACCTTGACGACCACGCCGTCGGTGGGGAAGGGCAGTTGCCGCCGCGCCTCGTCCCAATGGGCGATGAAGGCGTCGATCTCGGCGACGCTGCGGCAGATGCGCGCCTCGCCGGAGACCTTGAAGCCCCATTCGCGGGCCTTTTCGAGGCTCTCCCAATGGGTCGCGAAGGGCAGGTCGTCGCCCGTGAGCTGGTAGAGCGTGCAGTCCAGCCCGCGGCGCGCCACGACGGCCGACTGCTGCTGCTTGAGCGTTCCGGCGGCGGCGTTGCGCGGGTTGGCGAAGAGCTGTTCGCCGTTGGCTTCGCGCTCGGCGTTGAGGCGGTCGAACGAGGCGTAGGGCATCAGCACCTCGCCGCGGATCTCGAACAGTTCGGGCCACCCTTCGCCGCGCAGCCGCAGCGGCACGGAGCGCACCGTGCGGACGTTGGCCGTCACGTCGTCGCCCTCGACGCCGTCGCCGCGCGTGAGGGCCTGCACGAGCCGCCCGTGTTCGTAGGTGAGCGAAATGGCCGTGCCGTCGAACTTCAGCTCGCATACGTAGTCCGTCGCGCCTGCCTCGCGTTCGATGCGTCCGAGGAACTCGTGCAGCTCGTTGAGCGAGTAGGTGTTGCCCAGCGAGAGCATGGGGTAGCGGTGGCGCACGGTGCGGAACTCGGCCCCGAGGTCGCTGCCCACGCGCAGCGTGGGCGACGCGGGGTCGGCGTATTCGGGATGTTCGCGTTCGAGCTCCTGGAGTTCGCGCATCATCGCGTCGAAGTCGAAATCGGAGATTTCGGGCGCGTTTTCGACATAGTATTTATGGTTGTGGTAGTCGAGCTGCCGGCGCAGCTCCTCGATCCGTTGGCGTATCATCGAAATCATTGTATAGGGACGGTCGCATTCCCGGACGTACCCTCTGCTCCCTTTCCCGGAGGTCCGGGCCTGCCGAAACGGCCGCCGGTACGGGCGCGGCGTTGCGATCGTGCGAATATAACCTGCGTAAAGGTACGCAATTTGTCCGTAAGATGGGGCGAAAACAAAAAAAATGCAATAAAAAAATTGCGGATGCGGTGCGATATGCAAATTTTGCTTATAATTGCAGAAAATTTCGAAGCACTATCAGTATGGCTAAACAGAATACGGCGAAGAAACATATCGTAACGAGTTTTCACAATTTGAGTGCTGAACTGCAGGATGCGGTCAAGGAGAAGTATCCCCTGGGATTCACCGACGCGATGATGCGGGTGGACAAACCCAACGGAGACTTTTTTTATGCCGTTCCGTTCGAAACGGACGAGGTGTCCTATCTGGTGAAGATCGACGTGAAGATCGACGACCACTCGCAGGACGACGACGACAAGGACTTCTACGACGACGACATCAAGGGGGCGGACGACCTCCAGGGCGAGGACGACGGGGCCGAAAGCGCCGACCGCTCCGACGACGACGTGGACATCTGACGACGGCCATGAAACGCCTGCTCCCCGCACTCGTCCTGGTGTCGGTCACGGCCTGCGGTCTGGCCGACGACGAGCGCGACGAGGAGAACAAATACATCTATCCGACTTTTTCCGACAAGACCTTCGAGGCCTACTGCCTCGGGGAGTTCGATCTCGACGGCAACGGGCGCATCTCGCGTTACGAGGCGCAGCGCGTCGTGCGGATCGACTGCTCCGGGCGGGGCATCGCGTCGCTGGCGGACGTGGCCGAATTCGCCAATCTGCGGGAGCTGGACTGCCGCGGCAACGACCTCGTGCGGCTGGACGTGAGCGCCCTCGCGCGGCTCGAACGGCTCGACTGTTCGGAGAACCGCCTCGCGTCGCTCGACGTCGAGGGGCTGCGCGCGCTCGTATCGCTCGACTGCGGAGGCAACCCGCTGCGGCAGCTGAACCTCTCGACCAACGCCTCGCTCATGCGTTTCGGCGGCCGCGGCTGCGGCTTCGGAACGCTCGACCTCTCGCAGTGCGCCCGCTGGATGGAGCTGGCCGACGTGCGCGGCTGTCCGTCGCTCGCGCTCCTGTACGTGGCGTCCGGGCAGCGGTTCGGCGCGCTGCGGTTCGACGGGCCGACGAAGGTGGTCGAACGGTAGGGCCGTGCGGCGGTATGCGCACGGCGGCTTTCCCGCAGGACGCAGCTTTAACATTTTGTTGAAAAGTCCCCGTGTCCGATGCGGCTTTTCGGAGAATATTTCGTACCTTTGGATGCAAAAAATGTCTTTTGCACTAAACTTTTACCGGTTACAATGAAAAAAGTAGACGTAATCCTCGGCCTGCAATGGGGGGACGAGGGCAAGGGAAAGGTCGTGGATGTGCTGACGCCCCGTTACGAGGTGGTGGCCCGGTTCCAGGGCGGTCCCAATGCCGGTCACACGTTGGAGTTCGGCGGTGAGAAATATGTTCTGCGTTCGATCCCTTCCGGCATTTTTCAGGGCGGAAAGACCAATGTCATCGGCAACGGCGTGGTGATCGATGCCATCCTGTTCCGCGAGGAGGCCGAGGCGCTCGCAGCCAGCGGGCACGACCTGACGCGGCAACTGGCCATCTCGAAGAAGGCCCATCTGATCCTGCCCACGCACCGGATGCTCGATGCGGCCTACGAAGCCGCGAAGGGCAGCGCGCGGATCGGCACGACGGGCAAGGGCATCGGTCCGACCTATACGGACAAGGTGAGCCGCAACGGCATGCGCGTCGGCGACCTGCTGAGCCCCGATTTCCGGGAGATCTACGCGAAGGCCAAGGCCCGCCACGAGCGGATTCTCCGCGATCTGGATTACCGGTACGACATCGCGGAGCTGGAGGCCCGGTGGTTCGAGGCCGTGGAATACCTCAGGCGGTTCCGCATCATCGACAGCGAATATTTCATCAACGGCTGCCTCGCGCAGGAGAAGTCGGTGCTGGCCGAAGGGGCGCAGGGCACGCTGCTCGACGTGGACTTCGGGTCGTATCCCTTCGTCACGTCGTCGAACACCGTGACGGCGGGCGTCTGCACCGGTCTGGGCGTGGCCCCGAACCGCATCGGCGAGGTGTACGGCATCTTCAAGGCCTACTGCACGCGCGTCGGCAGCGGTCCGTTCCCCACGGAGCTCTTCGACGAGACGGGCGAGCGGCTGTGCCGGCTCGGCCACGAGTTCGGCGCCGTCACGGGACGCAAGCGCCGCTGCGGGTGGCTGGACCTGGTGGCGCTCAGGTACGCCATCATGGTCGATGGCGTGACGCAGCTCATCATGATGAAGTCGGACGTGATGAACGACTTCGAGACGATCCGCGTGGCCACGGCCTACGAAATCGACGGACGGCGCACGACGGAGTTCCCCTATACGATTTCGGAGGGCGTGAAGCCCATCTACACCGACTTCGAGGGGTGGCGGTGCGATCTGCGGGCCTGCCGCCGTTACGAGGATTTCCCCGAGGCGTTCCGCCGCTACGTGGAGTTCATCGAACGCGAGACGGGCGTGCCCGTGAAAATCATCTCCGTGGGTCCCGACCGCGGCGAGACGATCGAAAGATAGTTCAATACCTAAATAACTGCTATGAAAAAACCGTTGAAAATTGTCGTATTGGCCAAGCAGGTGCCCGACACCCGCAATGTGGGCAAGGATGCGATGACGCCCGAAGGGACGGTCAATCGCGCGGCGCTGCCGGCCATCTTCAATCCCGAGGACCTCAATGCGCTGGAGGCCGCCCTGCGGCTCAAGGACGCCGTCGAGGGGTCCACGGTACATATTCTGACGATGGGGCCGCAGCGCGCCGCCGACATCATCCGCGACGCGATGTTCCGCGGCGCCGACGGAGGCTATCTGCTCTCGGACCGCAAGTTCGCCGGTTCGGACACGCTGGCCACCTCCTACGCCCTCTCGTGCGCGCTGCGCCGGATCGCCCCCGACCTGATCGTTGCGGGCCGTCAGGCCATCGACGGCGACACGGCGCAGGTGGGTCCGCAGGTGGCCGAGAAGCTCGGCCTGCCGCAGGTGACCTATGCCGAGGAGGTGCTCGAGATCCGCGAAGGGTCGCTGGTCGTGAAACGTCGGCTGGAGCACGGCGTCGAGACGGTCGAGTGTCCGCTGCCCGCCGTGGTGACGGTCAATGCCTCGGCCGCCGAGTGCCGTCCGCGCAACGCCAAACGTGTGATGAAGTACAAGTATGCGCTGGCCGGATCGGAGATCGCCGCGGCCGCCGGATCGCCCGCTGCGGAGCGCGCCGCCGCGACGCCCTACCTGCAGATCGTGGAGTGGGCGGCCGCCGACGTCGATCCCGACGAGACGCAGCTCGGCCTGCAGGGTTCGCCCACGAAGGTCAAGAAGATCGAAAACGTGGTGTTCGCCGCCAAGGAGGCCAAGCGCCTCACGGCCGCCGATGCCGAGATCGAATCACTGATGGTTGAACTTATCGCGAGCCACACGCTCGGTTAAAGCGCTTTAGAGATGAACAACGTATTCGTATATATCGAGATGGAGGGCGGCCGGATCGCCGACGTGAGTCTCGAACTGCTGACCAAAGGCCGCGAGCTGGCCGCCGCGCTCGGCGTGAAGACCGAAGCCGTGGCGCTGGGCGAGTCGCTCGACGGTATCGAAAAGGAGCTGGCCCGCTACGGCGCCGACACGGTGTGGGTGGCCGACGACAAGATTTTCAATCCCTTCCGCACGCTGCCCCACACGGCCGTGATGTGCGGGCTGATCGAGCAGGAAAAGCCCCAGATCGCATTGTTCGGTGCGACACCCGTGGGCCGCGACTTCGCGCCGCGCGTTTCGTCGGCGCTGCATAGCGGCCTCACGGCCGACTGCACGCAGCTCGAGATCGGCGACCACAGGGACGCCAAGACGGGCCGGGAGTACAAGGACCTGCTGTACCAGATCCGTCCGGCGTTCGGCGGCAACATCATCGCCACGATCGTCAATCCCGACCACCGGCCGCAGATGGCCACCGTCCGCGAGGGCGTGATGCGCAAGGAGTACGCCGCCGTGCCTGCCGCCGGGGAGGTGAAGCGGATCGACTGGCAGCGCTTCGTGAAGGATACGGACCTGGCGGTGCGGATCATCGACCGCCAGATCGAGGAGCGCCGGATCGACATCAAGGGCGCCCCGATCATCGTGGCCGGAGGCTACGGCATGGGGTCGAAGGAGAACTTCCGCCTCGTGCACGAACTGGCCGACGTGCTGGGCGCCGAGGTGGGCGCCAGCCGTGCGGCGGTCGATGCGGGTTTCACGGAGCACGCGCGCCAGGTCGGCCAGACGGGCGTCACGGTGCGTCCGAAACTCTACATCGCCTGCGGCATTTCGGGCCAGATTCAGCACACGGCCGGCATGGACCAGTCGTCGATGGTCATTTCGATCAACACCGATCCCGACGCGCCGATCGCCAGGATCGCCGACTACGCCATCACGGGCGACGTGAACGAGGTGATTCCCAAGATGATCAAGTACTACAAGCAAAACTCGAAGTAATGGCTAATTTCTTTTCAGATAACAAGGATTTGCAGTTCCACCTGGGGCATCCGATGATGCGCAGGATCGTGGAGCTGAAGGAGCGCGGCTTCGCGGAGAAGGACCTCTACGACTACGCGCCGCAGGATTTCGACGACGCGATGGACAGCTACCGCCGCGTGCTGGAGATCGCCGGAGAGGTGTGCGGCGACGTGATCGCCCCGAATGCCGAGGAGGTGGACCACGAGGGTCCGCGCGTGGTGAACGACCACGTGGAGTACGCCTCGGGCACGGTGCGCAACATGAAGGCGATCGTCGATGCCGGACTGAGCGGTCTGACGCTTCCGCGCAAGTACGACGGTCTGAATTTCCCGCTCGTCTGCTTTGTCATGGCCAACGAGATGGTGGCCCGGGCCGATGCCGGCTTCGAGAATATCTGGGGCTTGCAGGACTGCGCCGAGACGCTCAACGAGTTCGCCTCGGAGGAGATCAAGCAGAAGTTCCTGCCGTGGGTGTCGGCCGGCGCGACGTGCGCCATGGACCTCACGGAGCCGGACGCCGGTTCGGACCTGGGGGCCGTGATGCTCAAGGCCACGTGGTCCGAGGAGCGGCAGACGTGGCTGCTCAACGGCGTGAAGCGTTTCATCACCAACGGCGACGGCGACGTGTCGCTCGTGCTGGCGCGCACCGAGGAGGGTACGACCGACGCGCGCGGCCTGTCGATGCTCGTTTACGACAAGCGCGACGGCGGGGTGAAGGTGCGCCGTATTGAGAACAAGCTGGGCATCAAGGGATCGCCGACGTGCGAGCTGGTCTTCACGAACGCCCCCGCGCAACTCGTGGGCGACCGCAAGATGGGGCTTATCAAATACGTGATGTCGCTGATGAACGCCGCCCGTCTGGGCATCGGCGCGCAGTCGGTGGGCTTGTGCGAGGCCGCCTACCGCGAGGCGCTCAAGTATGCGCAGGAGCGCGAGCAGTTCGGCAAGCCGATCATCCGTTTCGCCGCCGTTTCGGAGATGCTCTCGAACATGAAGGCCAAGTTGCAGGGCGCCCGTGCGCTGCTGTACGAGACGACGCGCTTCGTGGAGATCTACAAGCAGTACACGCACATTTCGCACGAGCGTTCGCTGGAGCCGGAGGAGCGTCAGGAGATGAAGTTCTACAACCGGCTGGCGGACGGTTTCACGCCCCTCGTGAAACTCTTCTCGTCGGAATACGCCAACCAGTTGGCCTACGACGCCGTCCAGATTCACGGCGGTTCGGGCTTCATGAAGGATTACCCCTGCGAGCGGCTCTACCGCGACGCCCGCATCATGAATATCTACGAGGGAACCTCGCAGTTGCAGGTCGTGGCGGCCATCAACGCCGTGACGAAGGGGACGTTCATGGAGCAGATCGAGCGCTACGCCGCCGGGGAGTATGCGGAGACGATGCGGCCGGTCGTGGCCAAGCTCAGGGAGCTGACGGTGAAATTCTCGGAGATGGTGGCCCGCGTCGAGGCCGGCGACAAGGAGTGCGCCGGGTTCAAGGACTTCCATGCCCGCCGTCTGGTGGAGACCGCCGGACATATCATCATCTCCTATCTGCTGGCACGTCAGGCCGGGGAGTCGGAGGAGTACGCCCCGTCGGCACGCATCTTCTCGAAGCTGGCCGAGGGCAAGATCGCCGAAGCCTATACCTATGTGATGAACTCCCCGACGGAGGACGTCGGGCTGTTCCGCGACGTGGAGCGGCAGGAGTAGCGCGCAGCGCTCGTGTCCCGCATCGAAAGGAGCGTCCGGGGGTTGTTTCCCGGACGCTCCTTTTTTTCGCGCGGCGGGGCCCGGCCGGAACGGAGGATTTGACGCCGCATGGATTTTTGCTATATTTGTCTCCGAATAACCCCCTGCCGGGCCGGCGGCGGGCGTGCGGACCGGGCGAATCCGGCGCGGCGTCGGGCCTGCACGGCCTTTGCAGGGGAACGTATTGACAATAAATGGATTCGGTATGAAGAGAATTTTGCTTCTGGCAGCCGTCGCGCTGCTTTCCGCACCGCTTTGCGTGCAGGCGCAACGCAGTGAAATCACCGTATCGTACGGCTATGCGCCCACGTCGAACTGGAGCGATTCGTTCAGTGCGATCAAGGATCTGGTATCGGACGCGAAGACCGACATCTCGGGTTGGGGAGCCGTGACCGTGGGGTACAACCTCCGCCTGCTGGGGCCGCTGAGCATCGGCGCGCAGGTGGTCTGCTCGACCAACGAGCAGAAAATCAAGGTCACGAACACCGAGATCAGGAACCGCTACTGGGCCGTCATGCCCAATGTGAAGTGGACGTGGCTCAACCTGAAGATCGTGTCGCTCTACTCCCGGGCGGCCGTCGGAGCCGTCTTCTCCGAGGCGGAATCCGGCGGCGAGAGCGAGCATGCGACCCGCTTCGCCTATCAGGTGTCGCCCGTGGGCGTCACTGTCGGCGGGCGCCTCGCGGCCTATGCCGAAGCGGGCGTCGGTGCCTCGGGTTCGCTCCTCGTCGGTCTGCGTTACAGTTTCTGACGACGGCCGCGGCCGGGGGTATCGGCGGACGGATTCCGCCTACGGAGAGGACGGGCGGATCGTTCCGGAGCATGCCGGCGGCTTTTCCCGGGAAGCGCGTCCGGAGGCCGGTGCGCGGAGTTATCGCCCCGGCGGATGCCGGGAGATTCCGGCGAACCTCCGGAGATAAGATCACCCCTGTCGGAACTTGTTCCGGCAGGGGTGAAGTCGTAAGAAAGCGGGGTTGCCGGGCGGCTTTTCGGGGACATGCCGACCGTTCCGCCGTCTTTTGGACGGCTGCTCGGTGTCCAGTCCGCACGAAAGAGTCGCGTCTTTTGGGCGGCCGTTCCGGTGTCCCGTCTGTCCGGAGGAGCTACGCCTGCGGGGCGGGTTCCGGTTCGGCCATGACGCAGCGCGTCGTACCGAAGACGCCGAGGTTGAGGCGTCCGGCGATGTAGGCCAGCGCCTGCTGCGCCTTGACCGAATTGCCGGCTTCGTCGAGCGGCGGGGCGAAGGCCGCGAGGCCCATCACGCCGGGCACGACTCCCATGATGCCGCCGCCGACCCCCGTTTTGGCCGGAAGGCCCGTTGTGAAGAGCCAGTCGCCCGTGTGTTCGTAAAATCCGACCGTGGCCATCATCGACGTGATCTTCGGCGCCAGCCCGGGTTTGAAGACCTCCTTGCGGGTCAGGGGATTCACGCCCCCGGAGGCGATCGTGGCGGCCATGACGGCCAGTTGGCGGGCCGTCACGCCGAGCGAGCATTGCCGCGTGTAGAGGTCGAGCGACAGCTCCGGATCGTCGTAGATGCGGGCATAGTTTTTCAGCAGCCAGGCGATCGACTTGTTGTTGAAGTTGGTCGCCGTCTCCGACCGGTAGAGTTCGTCTATCACTTCGACCTCCGAGCCCGTCAGATCGGCGACGAACGAGACGATGGCTCGCCACTTGCCGTCGGCGTCGCCCGTGGGGCGGATCATCGAGCAGGCCGAGATGGCTCCGGCGTTCACGAGCGGGGTCGAGGGATGCTCTTTTTCGAGCAGCAGCGCCATGATCGAGTTGAAGGGCAGCCCCGTGGCGTCGGCGCCGATCCGGTCGAGGATCTCCTTCGCTCCGTACTGGTTCATGGCGAGAATCGCCGTGGGGACCTTCGACACCGATTCGATGCCGAAGACGTAGTCCGTGTCGCCGACCGCCACGACGTCGCCGTCGGGCAGACAGGCCGCGATGCCGAAGAGCGTCGAAGGCACGCCGGCCAGGTAGGGGATGTAGTCGGCGTTCTTGCCGCCCTGCTCCTCCTTGCAGCGGTCGTAGGCGGCTTCGACGGCCGCCCGGACCGTTTGTTTGTCGATTTTCTGAATCATGATGGTAAGGTTTTGCGGATGTCTGATGTTATTCGCCTTCGTTCGATTTTCGCGCGGATTTTGCCGCTGCCGCGGGTTTCGCCGCTGTACCTGCCGCGGTTTCGGTCCGTTCCCAATGGAAGGGGGCGAAGTCGGCGGCGGCCTGCGGGTCGCGCCACGAAGGCTTGCGCAGGGCGTAGATCACGAAGGGGGCGCCCACGACCGCCAGACAGCCGATGACGAGCACCGAATACCAGACCGTGTTGCTGCCTGTGGCGATCTGTCCGGGAGGCACGAAGCTCAGAACGAAGGCCAGCAGCGCCCCGCAGAAGCCCAGGCAGCCGAGCAGCCACATGAGGCCGTTGCCTTTGCCGAGCCGGAAGGGGCGGGGCGCGGACTTCATCTTGTAGCGCAGCACGATCGCTGCCGAGAACATGAGCATATACATAATCAGGTAGAGCAGTACGGTGAGCTGCGAGAGAATCTGATAGAACGACTGCACGGAGGGCATCACCACGAAGAGCAGTGCGAGCAGCGTCACGACGCCTCCCTGCACGAGGAGAATGTTGCGCTGCACGCCGTTGCGGTTGGTCTTTTGGAAGAACGGAGGCAGGTAGCCCGCCTTGCCGACGGTGAAGATGCCCTTCGAGGGGCCCGAGACCCAGGTCAGCACACCGGCCAGCACGCCGAACATGAGCGCCACGGCGATCACGGGCGAAGCCCACGAAAGATGCAGGTAGCTGAAGTAGTTGTCGAAGCCGATAAGCAGCGATTGCGTGAGGCTGATGTCCCCCGCCGGGATGATGAACCCCAGCGCGAAGGTTCCCAGAACGAAGATGCAGACCGTGACGAGCGAGCCGATGATGATGGCCCGGGGGTAGTTGCGGCCCGGGTTTTTGACGTCCATGACGTGTATGCCCATCATCTCCATGCCGGCGTAGAAGAGGAAGATGCTGCTGGCGAGCACCAGGTTGTCAAATTTCGAGAGATCGGGGAAGAAACCCTGCGAAAGGTCCATGTGGTTGTGGCCTCCGGTGGCCAGGTAGATCGCGCCCAGTACGATGAGCAGTCCGGCGGGGATGATCGTGCCGATCATGCCGCCCCATTTGCTGATCTTGCCGACCCAGTCCAGTCCCTTGAGCGCAATGAAGGTGGCGACCCAGTAGATGACCAGCACCACGACGAGCGTGAAGGCCTTGTTCGAGGCCAGCGTCATGTCATGCGCCTCGTTCATGCCGATGAAGGCGATCGACACGGCTCCGAAGGTCAGGACGGTGGGATACCAGATCGTCGATTCGATCCATTGCAGCCAGATGGCCAGAAAACCCGTGCGCGCTCCGTAGGCCTCGCCGACCCAGCGGAACACGCCGCCCTGCTTGTCGGAGAACATGGCGGCCAGCTCGGCGGCGACCATGGCCGTCGGAATGAGGAACACGATGGCTGCGAACAGGTAATAGAAGGCCGAGGATAGGCCATAGACCGCCTCGGCGGGCAGACCGCGCAGACTGACGACGGCCGTGACGTTCATGATCGCCAGGGTCATGACGCTCAGTTTGAACCCCGTGCTTGTGGTAGTTTTTTTTGCATCCATAATCTGTTGATTGGTTTTGAACGATGCGACGGCTGCAAGGACCGTGCAAAACGGTTCTGCCGTCTTTCCGCGCCGGGACGGAGGATTTGTCGCCGGAATTTCGTATCTTTGTTTCCGACACCCGAATACCGATTCGCTATGCGACGCATTGTGTTGATTCTCGCCGCGGCGTGCTGTCTGGCCGCATGCGGCTCCCGTCCGGCGCGGACGGTCGATGCCGGGACGGAGGCCGCGGACCTGCCGCGCGTTTACCTGCCGCCCGAGCCTCCGGCGCAGCTCACGCCCGAAGGACGGCGCGACTACCTCCGTCTGCACTATTGGGACGGCTTCGACTTCGCCGACACGCTCTTCCTCGCCCGGGCCGATACGTCCGGCATGTTCGAGACCTTCGCGCGGTACGTCATGGTGCTGTCGGACCGTCCGGCGGACCCTGCGCCGATGGACTCGCTCATGCGCCGCGCCGCCGTGTCGCGCCCGATGCTCGACTACTTCTCGATGCTGGCCGACGGGGTGCTGCACGATCCCAATTCGCCGCTGCGCAACGACGAATTCTACATTCCCGTCCTTCGGGCGCAACTGGCTGCGCCCTGGTACGACGAGTACGAGCGCATCGCGCCGGAGTACGACCTGAGGATGGCGATGCAGAACCGTGTCGGGCAGCGTGCCAGCGATTTCCGCTATACGCTCGCTTCGGGAGCCGGAGGAACGCTGTACGGGCTGGAGGCCGAGTACGTGCTGCTCTTCGTCAATAATCCCGGCTGCCCGATGTGCCGCCGGCTGCGCGAGGAGATCGCCTCGTCGCCGATGCTCTCGGAGATGATCGAGCGCGGCCGGCTCCGCGTGCTGGCGCTCTATCCGGACGAGGACCTCGCGGCGTGGCGCGAGTACCGCGAGCGGATGCCGGCCTCGTGGATCAATGCCTACGACCGCGGGTGCGTGATCCGCGAGCAGGGGCTTTACGATTTCCACGCCATCCCGGCGCTCTACCTCTTCGATCGGGACAAGCGCGTGCTGGTGAAGGATTCGACGGACGTGCCCGCGATCGAGGAGGCGATCGACCGCAGGGGATAGCGTCTGCGGCGGATTCAGGGTGCGGAGCGTCCGGGCCGGGGCGGGAAATACGTGCCGCTGCGACGGGGCGGACGGTCCGGGCAGCGGCGGGTATAGGTTCGCCTTATCGGGCCATAAAAAAAGCCGATCGGTTTTGTGCCTCCACTTCGCGGCGAATCGTTACCTTTGCAGTGCGAACACACGCTACACACAAATAGTAACACACAAACATTCTGAAATTATGGCAAAGAAATGGCGTTGTACCGTATGCGGGTACATTCATGAAGGTCCGGAGGCTCCCGAGCAGTGCCCGATGTGCAAGGTCGGCAAGGAGAAATTCGTCGAAGTGGTGGAGCAGGAGGGCGACCTCGACTTCGTGACCGTCCACAAGCTCGGCGACGGCAAGGGCGCGAGCAAGGAGCTGTGGGAAGGATTGCAGAATCACTTCATGGGCGAGTGCACCGAGGTGGGCATGTACCTGGCGATGAGCCGTCAGGCCGACCGCGAGGGCTATCCCGAGATCGCCGAGGCCTACAAGCGTTACGCATGGGAGGAGGCCGAGCACGCTTCGAAGTTCGCCGAGCTGATCGGCGAAGTGGTATGGGACACGAAGACCAACCTCTTCAAGCGCATGAACGCCGAGTGCGGCGCCTGCGAGGACAAGATGCGTCTGGCGCGTCTGGCCAAGGAGGAGAACCTCGACGCCGTACACGACACGGTGCACGAGATGGCCAAGGACGAGGCCCGTCACGGCAAGGGTTTCGAGGGGTTGTACAAGCGCTACTTCGGCAAATAATCCGAACCGTAACCGGTTCAGGCAGGAGCGGCTCCCGCAAGGGCGCCGCTCTTTTTTCGTGCCGGAACGGTATGGGTGCGCGATTTTTTCCTATCTTTGGCTCCGGTTACACGAATCCGTAAAAAACGAACGATATGAAACGCTTTCTTCTGCCGCTCGTCTGTGCGGCGCTGGCCTTCGGGGTCGCCTCCTGTTCCGACGACGATACGCCGGGCGATCCCGCCGGAACCGTCATGCTCAACATGCTCGACGAGCACAACGGCAGGACGCTGCTGGACGATTCGGACATCTATATCAACGATGCCGGAAACTTCGTCAGCGGGGGCGATTGCTCGCTCTTCATGCTGGGCGAGGCATCGGGGTTGGGGGCAGTCCGGATCGCGTCGCTGAGGAATCCGGTTCCGGAAGCCGCCGTATCGCCGGGACAGGGTTATGCGGCAGTCTGTTCCGCCGCCGCGATGCAGTTCCCGTCGCAGTGCGTGGCGTTGCCGTTGGACGGCAGCGGTGCGAACCTGCTCAAGTTCTACGTCGTTTCGTCCCTGCCCGACGGGGAGAACGGCTCCAAGGGGGCCGTCGTCAAGTTCGTCACGGCGCAGCCGCAGCGGCACGGGCTTCCCGAGTGGGGCGATACGGTGCTGACGATCGAAAATTACGACCACCTCGGGCAGGAGGTGGTCTATACGTTGCCGACCGAGGATTTCGAGTTCGTTCTCGACGGGGAGGGACAGATCGGATGCGAGAAGCGGGGCCGGAAACTGGTCTTCGCGCTGACCGACTGGCCCTATCCGGGGCAGAGATTCGGACTGACGCTGCGCATCGGCGAGAGCTATACGAACGTGTTCGTGGAGTTTCTGAGCTGATGCGGGCCGTCCTTTCGGGACCGGGACGCATGGAAAATCCGGATGCCTGCTGGCATCCGGATTTTCCGTATCACTCCTTGCGCAGCTCCTCGCGCACGGCGAGAAAGAGTTGCAGCTTTCCGGAGAGCCATTCGTAACCCGTTTTGGCGGCGTGGGCCACGTCGTAAACCGTCTCGACCTGATCCTGTATGCGGTCGATCGGCGCACGCAGCGCCAGCGCATAGATCGCGGCGGCGAGGAGGAAGCAGAGGCCGCTGACGATCAGCGTCGCCGTGACGAGCGATCCGGTGAGCGCCGAGAGCCAGACGACCAGCGTCGTGAGCAGCAGCACGATCCCCGTGGCTGCCGTCAGCGCGAAGGCGAGCAGCGCCACGAGGAACCGTCCTCCGGAGGGTTTGTTTTCCATGAGCGTATGTGCGGCTATTTGCCTTCGGCCTTGCCGCGCACCTCCTCGATCTTTTCTTCCGCCTTTCCCTGGGCTTTCCGGGCGGCGGCTTTCGCCTTGTCGAGTTCGTCGTTGGCGAAGTCCTTGATCTGTCGGCGCAGTTCGGGTCCCGACTGAGGCGTGAGCAGCATGGCCAGCGTGGCTCCGATGACCATGCCGCCTAGCATGGATGCGATGATAGTGGCTGTGTTTTTCATGATGATTGAGTTTTGATACGCCCTTATCGCTTGCAAAGTCCGGGCCAAAGCCCTATCTTTGGGATATGATCGCAGACTCCGGCAGATCGGTCGCCTTCACGGGGCACCGTACGTACGACGGGACTGCGGCGGAGAGCCTCTCCGCCGCAGTGGAGCGGTTGTACGGACGCGGGTTCCGCACGTTTCTTTCGGGAATGGCCGTGGGGTTCGACCTTGCGGCGGCCGAGGCCGTGCTGACGCTGCGTGCGGCGCATTCCGACGTGCGGCTGGTCGCCGTCGTTCCTTTCCGCGGGCAGGAGGAGCGCTTCTCTCCGGCCGACCGGGTGCGTTTCCTCCGTGCGGTCGCCGCGGCCGACGAGGTGGAGGTGCTCGCCGGGGGATATCGCCGGGGATGTTACGTCGTGCGCAACGATTTCCTGGTTGATCGGGCCGCGCTCGTCGTGGCATGGTACGACGGTTCGCCGGGCGGCACGCGCTACACCCTGCGCCGGGCCCTGGCCCGCGGCCGCGAGGTGTGGAATCTCCACCCTTCGGGCGGCGGCCTTGCGATCCGCCCCGTGCAGCCGGCGCTGTTCTGAGCGTGCGGGGCGGTTCGGGTGCGGGCAAAAAAACACCCGGCAGGTCTCGGAAAGACCCGCCGGGCGTTCGGTGAAATCCGTCGCCGGATTATTTCCAGTTGAGGATCTTGTGGAAGTCGTACTCCTCGGGGTTGGCCACATACTGCTTGGCGGCCTCGTAGTCGGCCGGCGTGACGGCGTTGAGGATGTTCTCCACCACCGAGGTGAACTTGTCCGAGTTGATGTCCACCAGACGGGGCGGAATCTTGCCCGTCGCGGGGTCTTGCAGGTCCTTGAGGTAGAGCGGCGAGACGTTGCCCTCCGAATCCACGTAAACCATGCAGCCCGTCTTGCCCTCGGCGAAGAGCTTGTGCACGCCGATACCCAGCTCCGAGCAGTACGTGAGGTCGTAGGCGATCGGGGTCTGGCAGCGGATTTCGTAGCCCAGCTCCACGGGGCGGCTCTTGACCTTGATGCCCAGCTCCTTGAGCTTCTTCTCGATCATCTCGTTGAAGATGTGTGCCTTCGACACCTTGCCCAGCTCGGGATGTCCGTGCTCGTCGTAGGTGAAGTGCACGCCGCTCTTGCGGATCTCCTCGTCCGACAGCGCGTGGAACACGCCCTCCGAAATGACGGCGGCGCCGTAGTCCATGCCCATGATCTTACGCTTGATGATCGACGAGATGACCAGGTTCACGATCTTCTCGACGGTGATCTCCGTCTTGTCGAACATTTCGGGAATGACGATCATCGGGTAGTGGCACGCCTCGCCGATGCCGAATGCCAGGTGACCGGCCGAACGTCCCATGGCTGCCAGCACGAACCAGTTGCCGCTCGTGCGTGCATCTACATAGACGGCGCGGGCGATGACCGCACCCTTGTCCTTGGCCGACTCGTAGCCGAACGTCGGCGTGCCTTTCGGCAGCGGCAGGTCGTTGTCGATGGTCTTCGGCACGTGGATGTTGGCGATGGGGTATTTCTTCGCCTCGAGGAACTTGGCGATGCGGTTGGCCGTCGAGGCCGTGTCGTCGCCGCCGACCGTCACGAGCAGTTTCACGTTGTTGTCGGTGAAGAACTTGAGGTTGAAGTTGTTTTCGAAATCGGCGTCCGTCGGTTTGAAACGGCTCATCTGCAGGAACGAACCGCCCTGGTTGAAGATGCCGTCGGCCATCGGGTAGTCGATGTCCACGGTGCGGGGCGAGGGGTTGAACAGGCCCGTATAGCCCTCGTGCAGGCCGATTACGCGGTAACCTTTGCGCAGGAACGTCTTGGCGACGCTGCCCACCACGGTATTCATGCCGGGGGCCGGTCCGCCGCCGGTCAGGATTGCGATTGCTTCTTTCATGATTCTGTTCGGTTTATGGTATTTTGTTGAACCTTCCGTTTCGGATTTTGGCCGCCCAAAAATACGACATATTTTTCAAACGGGCAAGAAAAAGGGGGCTTCCGTCGCCGAAAGCCCCCTCTGAAAATCGGTAATTATAGTTTACTCAACTACAGTTACGTTGATGGCCTGCTCGCCTTTGGCTCCCGAGCCTACCTCGAACTGGACCGACTGACCTTCGTTGAGCGACTTGAAACCGTCCGTTGCAATTCCCGAGAAGTGCACGAAAATCTCCTTGCCGTTCTCCGCCGTAATGAATCCGTAGCCTTTCTTGCTATCGAACCATTTTACTTTACCTGTCATAAAAAAAGTGTTAAAAGTGTTAATGTCTGACAAAGTAACGCAAAAAACATTGGCTTTCAAAACTTTTTACCGTTTTTTTTCGGGTCTGCGGGAAAAAAGTTATCTTTGTGGGGGCGGTTCTGTCCGTCGTGTCCGTCCGGTCCGCGTGATGCGTCTCGGGGCGGGATCCGGGCACGGTTCGGCAGATGGCCCGGGAGAGGCGGCCGGAGCGGAGAGGCCCCTGTTTCTGGAATCTTAAGAAGAACCGAAAATTCGGACAACGATATGAACAGACGAGTGAAATTGGCGATTCTGGCCCTGCTGGGCTTTTCGACGGCCTGCTCGACGGTGAAGGATTCGCCGCGCCGGGACGGGAAGGCGTGCGGGAGCGACGAGGCTCCGGCTCCGGATTCCGTGGAACGGAAGATTCCGCCGCGGATCGTCCTCATGTACGGCGTGCGGCCGCCGCATCCCGTGCAGTCCGTTCCGCGGCAGGACGGCGGGAGTGCCGCTCCGGCGGACAGCGCGGCCGTGCGCAGCGGAGCGCCCGTATCGGCTGTTCCGGCGGAATCCGCCGAATCTGTTGAATCCACGGCGGGAGGACGGTGACGATGCCCGGACGCCGTATCGGGCCGCGTAAACGGCTGGCCCTCGAACTCTTCTCCGGTCTCTATGCGGACAAGGTGCGCGAACACCGTCTCGATACGCTCTTCTGGGAGTGTACGCTGCGGTGCAACCTCGCATGCAGGCATTGCGGGAGCGACTGCCGCACGGATCCCGGCGTGAAGGACATGCCGGCGGAGGATTTCCTGCGGGTGCTGGACGAGGAGGTGACGCCGCACGTCGATCCCGCCGGGGTGCTCGTCATCCTCTCGGGCGGCGAGGTGCTCGTGCGCGACGATCTGGAACGGATCGGTTCGGAGATCGCCCGCCGCGGCTACCCGTGGGGGATGGTGACCAACGGCCTGGCGCTGACGCCGGAACGGCTGCACGGTCTGATTCGTGCCGGGTTGCGGACGATTTCGGTGAGCCTCGACGGATTCGAGCGGGAACACAACCGCATCCGGCGCAATCCGGCGAGTTTCGCCCGGGCGATGGACGCCGTGCGGCATATCGTGCGCGAGCCGGAGTTGGCTTTTGATGTCGTGACCTGCGTCACGGAACCGCTCGTCCCGCAGCTCGAAGCCTTCCGCGACCGGCTCGTCGCCGAGGGGGTGCGCCATTGGCGGCTCTTCTCGATCTTCCCTGCGGGACGCGCCAAAGGCGACGGAACGCTCCGCCTGACCGATGCCGGTTTCCGCACGCTGCTCGACTTCATCCGCCGTACGCGCCGCGAAGGGCGCATCGACGCCAGCTATGCCTGCGAGGGCTTTCTGGGAGGGTACGAGGCGGAGGTGCGCGACTATTTCTACCAATGCGCCGCCGGGGTCTCCGTGGCTTCGGTGCGGGTGGACGGCTCGATTTCGGGCTGCACGTCGATCCGTGCGAATTTCCATCAGGGCAATATCTACCGCGACCGCTTCTGGGAGGTGTGGCAGTCGCGTTTCGAACGCTTCCGCGACCGGGAGTGGATGCGCCGCGGCGTGTGTGCCGGCTGCGGGGTTTTCCGCTTCTGCCGGGGCGGCGGGATGCATCTGCGCGACGACGACGGCGAATTGCTCTGCTGCCATTACAACCGGTTGTGAATGCCCGCTGAGCCGTCGTCCGATCCGCCTCCGGCCTTTCCGATCCGGGCGCGCCGCGCCGCGGCGGTTTTGCCGGACCGCTTGCCGGCGGAGAGAGACGAAAAGCTATTTTTTTGCGAATTTATTTTGTCTTTTCGGATTTTAGGCTTATCTTTGTGCGCTCTTAAAACGATAAGGGCGTTTGTTCGGGGTGTAGCGCAGTCCGGTTAGCGCGCCAGCTTCGGGAGTTGGAGGTCGCTGGTTCGAATCCAGTCTCCCCGACAAATCGGCAGACCGCCCGCAGGGGGTCTGCTTTTTTTATTTGCCGGGCATCGGGCCCGGGGCGGATATTCCGGTATGCCGCCGCGGATGCCGCCCGGACGATTCGGGGTGTAGCGCAGTCCGGTTAGCGCACCTGCTTTGGGAGCAGGGGGTCACAGGTTCGAATCCTGTTACCCCGACTTTACGGAAAAGCCTTTCAGAAATCTGAAAGGCTTTTTCCGTGTTTCATGCGGTGCGGCGGGCGGCGGGACGTGCCGGTTCAGCTTCGTCCCACCGATTCGAGCAGGTGGCCGAAGTCCTCCTGCGGGGCGGGCATGTAGATCGAGAAGCCGAGCGCCTGTGCCGTATCGACGTTCCTGCTGCCGTCGTCGATGAAGAGCGTTTCGGCGGGTTCCAGACCGCTCGCGGCGATCATTTTCCGGAAAATCGCCTCGGAGGGCTTCAGCTCGTGCATCCGGTAGGAGAGGTAAACGGCGTCGAAATAGTACTCCATGTCGTGCCCGTCGGCCGTGAACATGCGCCGGACGAACTCCATCGAGGCCGGGTTGTTGTTCGAGAGCACGTAGGTCCGGATACCCCGGCGGCGGAGCGCCTCGATCTGGCGGAGTTTCGCGACGGGGATCGTCACCAGAAACTCCCCGTAGGCCCACGCGATCCGTTCGTCCGGGATGTCGGGCGTACCCGAGAGGCGACGCATCTCCTCGCACGCCTCGTGGAAGGTGATGTCGCCGTGTTCGAGGCGGCCGATCATCTCGGCGGGGTAGTAGGGGTTGATGAGTTCCGCCACGGCGTCCATGCCGAGCGTGCGGAACGCCGCGATGCAGCGATTCAGGTCGAGGTCCACGAGGACGCCCCCGAGGTCGAATACTACGTTTTTGATCTTTTCCATGGTTTCCGGAGCCGGAGCGGTCGGGTCCGGCGGCACAAAGATACGAAATTTTGCGTTCCGGCGCTCCGGTCTTTCAGTGCGGACGGTATTCTGCCTGCGCAGGACGCATTTTTCCGGCGGGGGCGCATGCGGAAAGCGGTGCGGGAGGCGTCTGTCGTGATACGGAAGGGAACACCTGCCGCATATACGGGGAGGCGAGGTGTCGATCGGACATTGCGGGGCGTCGGCCGGACGGGTGGAGGACAGGCCGGAGGTGTGGCCTTCGGGCGGGGCCGTGCCGGTCCGGGCTACCTCTGGAACCGCATCGTGAAACGCCGCAGCGGACGGATCGCCCACATGGGCAGGAGTTTGCAGAGGGGAATCCAGATGCGGTTCCACCAGTCGGGGACGATCGTGCGGCGGCCCCGCCACAGGGCGCGCAGTCCCCGCCGGGCGCAGGAGTCGGCCGAGATCAGCACTCCGAGCCGGAGCCCGATGCGCTGCCAGCGGGGTGTCAGTCCGTAGAGGTCGGTGGCCACGCCTGCGGGGCAGACCGCCGTGACGCGGATGCCTTCGTCGCGGACCTCCTTGGCGAAGGCCACGGAGAAGGCGCGCAGGTAGGCTTTCGAAGCGCTGTAGAGCGACAGCCCGGGGAAGGGCATCCACAGCGAATAGGAGGACATGTTGAGGATGTGCCCGCCCCGCCCGCGGCGTGCCATGTCGGCGGCGTAGAGGCGGCAGAGCTGCGTGTTCGTCAGGTCGTGCAGGAGGATGATCCGCTCGATGCGCTCGGCGGGCGTGCGGAGGATGTCGAGGAACGAGAAGATTCCGGCGTTGTTGATGAGCACGTCAACGGCGATTCCCTCCCGCTCGGTGAATGCGTGCAGCTCTTCGGCGGCTCCGGTCCGGGCCAGGTCGATCTCCGCGATGCGGACCTCGGCGGCGGCACGGACGGTGGTTCCGATCTCCCGCCGGACGGCCTCCAGCGGTTCGCGGCGGTCGCCCGCCAGCACGAGGTCGTAGCCAGCCGCCGCCAGCCGCAGGGCATAGCAGCGGCCGATGCCCGATCCGGCGCCCGTCACGAGGGCCCAGGCGCTGCCGGGCGCGACCTCTCCGCGCCGCCGGCGCGTGTCGTTGCGTCGGGCGTTCATGGCAGGCGTTCGAGTTCTTCGACGATCTTCCGCGGCAGGTCGGGGCAGTGCTTGCAGCACTTCATGTCCACGGAATACATGCGGGCGATGCAGTAGTTGCGGTGGTCGCAGGCGCTGCGCGTCGAGGCGTCGCCCGTGCGGAGCTTCTCCACGAAGGCCGGGTCGTTCACCAGCGCGCGGGCCATCTGCACCAGCTCGAACCCGGCGTCGAGCGCGCGGTCGATCCCTTCGCGGCTCACGAGCCCTCCGACGTAGATGAGCGGGCATTTGAGCGCCGCGCGGAACTTTTTGGCGTCCTCCAGGAAGTAGCACTCCTCGAACGGGTATTGCCGGATCATCCACGGGCCGCACCAGCGGATGAAGTAGCGGAGCCACCACGGCGAGTAATAGCTCATCGTGTAAATCGGGATCAGCCCCCGCATGACGGCCATCGGGGCCTTCGAAACGAATCCGCCTGAGAGCACGATGCCGTCCACGCCGAAGCGTTCGATCTCGCGGGCGATTTCGAGGCTCTCGGGAATTTCGATTCCGCCCCGGAATCCGTCGTACATGTTGTGTTTGACGGTGACGGCCATGCCGCAGGACCGGGCCGCCCCGACGGCTTCCTCCAGACACATGCGCATGAAGCGCATCCGGTTTTCGAGCGATCCGCCGTATTCGTCGCGGCGGCGGTTGGTGTAGGGCGAGAGGAACTGCGAAATGAGGTAGCCGTGCCCGGCGTGCACCTCCACCGAGTCGAACCCGGCGTCGCGGGCCGTGCGGACGGCGCGGCCGAAGTCGCGCGCCACCTCTGCGATCTCGCTCCGCCGCATGCCCCGCACCGGGGTGTAGGCGTACAGGTTGAAACCCGACGAGGCGCCGATCGGAATCTGTCCGGCGGTGGAGTAGTGGGTCATGTTGCCGCAGTGGCCGATCTGGATGGCCGCGGCGGCTCCTTCGCGGTGGACGGCGTCGGTGATGTCGCGCAGCCCCGGCACGATGGCCGGGCGCAGCCAGAGCTGTTTGTCGAACGAGAGGCCGCTGCGCGAGACGGCGGCATAGGCCAGCGTCGTCATGCCGATGCCGCCGCGGGCCACCGCGACGTGGTACTCCTTGAGCTGTTCGGTGGGACCGAACGCCCGGCCCATCGACTCGAAGGCCGCCGAACGGATCGTGCGGTTGCGCAGCGTCACGGGGCCCAGTTGGTAAGGGGTGAAAAGTGCGGACATGGGTTAATAGATAAAGGGTATGATGCGCTTCCTGCGGAGCGAGGTGAACTCCTCGCCGAACTCCTGTTCGTAGCGGCGGCGCAGCGAGGCGGCGCGGGGCGCGAGGTTGGCGAAGGTCCACCAGGCGAAGACCGCCCCGGACCACGACCACGAGGCGACGGCGAAGCCGGTCCATTCGAGCAGCTCGCCGAAGTAGTTGGCCGACGAGACGTAGCGGAACATGCCGCCGCGGGGAATGTAGTGCCTCGTGTCGCCGGGGCGGCGGAGGCGGCGGATGATGCTGTCCGAATGGATGTTCACGGCCATCCCGGCGAGGAACAGCGCGCCGCCGGCGTAGATGAAGGGCTGCGAGAACCACCCGGCGTAGTAGTCCGCCGGGGAGACGTAGAAGATCCAGCCGCCCTGCATCAGGGCGTTGAGCGTGTTGAAGACCATACCCATGAGGACGATGCCGAGCGGCATTTTCGACTTCCCGCGGATGAGCAGCGGGAAGATGAAGGCCCGCTGGAGGTAGTGCGTCTGGAAGAGGGCGAACAGCGCGAGCGGTCCGGCCTGCCACATGCGGTCGGAGCAGGCCCAGAGCACGCACATGAGGATGAATACCGGGGATTCCATCACCACCCATCCGATGCGGTTCGGGACGGGTGGTCCGTAGCGGCGGTCGAACAGGTAGCCGTAGCCGGCTTCGAAGAAGTGCAGCGCCACGAACACCCCGAGCGCCGCGACGGCCATGACGATAAGGAAAATGTCGAAACTCTCTTTCATAGGCGGCCCGGGTATTCCCGGCGGATAAACACGGTAAAGGTAGTGTTTTTTTCCGGTCCGGGCAAGTCCTCCGGTCCTGGCCGCTTGTCTGTTTCGTCCGGAAACGGGGCCGATTCGTCCGGAGCGGAAAACGGAGACGGCCTCCGTTTCCGAAAGGAAGCGAAGACCGTCCGGGGCGCTGCCGCCCGGGAGAGGCGCGTGCCGCGTGGCGTTCCGGCGATGCCGGCCGCGGGAAGACGCCCGCCGGGGCGGCGCGGAGGCTGCACCCGCGCACCGGGGCGTGCGGGCTGTGCGGGCCGCGTCAGTGCGTGTAAACCTTGCCCTTCTGTTTCTCGTTTTTCTCGAACAGGAGGCGCGACTGCGTGGGGTAACGGAGCTTCTCGAACTCCTCCACGGCGTTGCGGATGTCGCCCATGAGCATGTCGGCCATGTCGCGCGACATGCCCTGCCGCACCACGATGCGCATGACGATCAGTTGTTCGATGTTCGCGGGCATCGTGTAGGCGGGGACCATCCAGCCGCTCTGTTGCAGTTTGGCCTGCAAGTCGAAGAGCGTCCATTTGGCCGTTTTCTCGTAGGCCGGGTCCATCGACCAGATGAAGAGCGGATTGACCACCTCTTTGGCGAAATTCCGGAAGCAGGTCATCTCGCCGATGGCACGGTGGCAGTAGGCGGCTATGTCCATCGAGTTCTGCTGGATCTCCTTGTAGCCCTCGAATCCCAGCCGGATGAAGTTGTAGTACTGGCCGAGAATCTGAGCCGCCGGACGCGAGAAGTTCAGGCCGACCTGCGTGATGTTGGCGCCGAGGTAATTGACCGAGAACGACATTTCGTCGGGCAGGTACTTCTTGTCCTTCCAGACGACCCAGCCCAGACCCGGATAGACCAGCCCGTACTTGTGGCCCGACGTGGAGATCGACAGCACCCACCGCAGCCGGAAGTCCCATCGCTTCTCGGGCTTGAGGAACGGCAGGATGAATCCGCCCGAAGCCGCGTCCACGTGGATCGGAATTTCGTAGCCGGTCCGGGCGTTGTAGGCGTCGAGGGCCTTGTCGAGCGCCTCGATGTCGTCGTCGAGTCCGGTCCACGTCACGCCGGCGATCGGCACGATGCAGATGGTGTTCTCGTCGCACGCCTTCAGCGCGGCGTCGATGTCGAGCGTGGGGTGCTGTTCGTCGAGGGGCACGGTGCGCAGCTCGATCTGCCAGAGCTGGCAGAACTTCTCCCAGACGACCTGGAACGCCGAGCTCATCACCAGGTTCGGCTTGTCGAAGGGTTTTCCGGCGGCCTTGCGGCGGGCTCTCCAGCGCAGCCATGCGGCCACGCCGCCCAGCATGCACGCCTCCGAGGAGCCGATTCCCAGCGCGCCGGTCTTCCATTCGGCCTTCTCGGGCGAATTCCACAGGTTGGCGATGATGTTCAGGCAGCGGCCGCACATGACGGCCACGCGCGGATACTCCGTCTCGTCGATGTAATTGACGTTGATCGCCTCGTTCATCAGACGCGTGGCGTAGTCGTCCATGTAGGTCGTCACGAAGGTGGCCAGGTTCAGGCGCGGCTGCGTCTGCGGGTAGGTCTCGTCCTTGACCAGTTGGTAGGCCACTTCGGGGGCCGTCTTGCCTTTGGGAATAAATTCCGTGGGTGCGGGACAGCGCATTTCCTGCGTGCCGAAGATGTCGGTCAGGGTGTCCTCGCGGGGATGTCTTTGTTGATTCATACCGTAAAAGATTTTTTTGGTTCGTATTGCCGTTCCCGTCGTTGCACGAACTATGCCATGCGCGTCCGGCGGGGAAAAGTTTTGCCCCGGAGGCTTGCGATTCTCCCGCAAAGAGGGTAGTTTTGTCAGGCCGCCCGGCCGCGGCGCGGAGGAATGCGGCGCGGCCGGACGGCGGAAAGTGCTGGATATGAAGAAAATCGTCGTTTTTACCGGCGCCGGAGTGAGCGCCGACAGCGGCCTTGCGACCTTCCGCGATGCGGACGGGCTCTGGGCCGATTACCGGATCGAGGAGGTCTGCACGCCCGAGGCGCTGGCCCGCAACCGTGCGCTGGTGGTCGGGTTTTACAACGAGCGCCGCCGCGAGATGCTCGCCGCCCGGCCGAACGCCGCGCACGAGGCCATCGCGCGGCTGGAGCGGGCCTGCGAGGTCGAGGTGGTGACGCAGAACGTCGATGACCTGCACGAGCGGGCCGGATCGACGCGCGTGACGCACCTGCACGGCGAGCTGCGCAAGCTCCGTTCGTCGCGCGATCCCGAACTCGTCGTGCCCCTCGACGGCTGGGAGCAGCCGCTCGACGCCACGGCGCCGGACGGGGCGCTGCTGCGGCCGCATATCGTCTTCTTCGGCGAGGCGGTCCCGATGTTCGAACGTGCGGCCCGGATCGCCGCGTCGGCCGACGCGATGATCGTCGTCGGCACGTCGCTGGCGGTCTATCCTGCGGCCTCGCTGGTGCGTTGCCTGCCGCCTGCGGCGCCGATCTGGCTCGTCGATCCCGGCCGTCCCGACACGGCGGGCATCCGCAATCCGCTCACCGTCATCCGCAAGCGGGCGGCCGAGGGCGTTCCCGAGCTGGTCGGGGAGCTGCTGCGCGGCATGCGCGGGTAGTCTGCGCGGTCCGGGCCGTGCGGAGGCCTCCGCGGACCTTGCGGATGGCAGTTCCGCGGACGGGGCGGATCGGCGGATGCTCCCGCGGGTGCGATTCGCGGCCGTGGGATGGATATTGTCGAATTTTGCGCTATCTTTGCAGCCCTCCGGGCGGGCGGAATTTCCGCTTCGGAGGAACCGACGATGACACTCTTCACATTTATCGAAATCCTGGGTACGCTGGCCTTCGCCATCAGCGGTATCCGGCTGGCTTCGGCCAAGCGCTTCGACTGGTTCGGGGCCTATGTCGTGGGGTTCACCACGGCCATCGGGGGCGGTACGCTGCGCGATCTGATGCTTTCGCTGACCCCGTTCTGGATGCTCGACAGCTCCTACCTCGTGGTCACGGCTTTCGCGCTGGGCATCGTGGTCGTGTACGGCCGTTACCTGATCCGGCTCAACAACACCTTCTTCATTTTCGACGCCATCGGTCTGGGGCTGTTCACGGTCGTCGGCGTCGAGAAGACGCTCGGCGCCGGATTCCCGCTCTGGGTGGCGGTCATCATGGGCACGATTACGGGCGCTGCGGGCGGCGTGCTGCGCGACATTCTCATCAACGAGGAGCCGCTGATTTTCCGCAAGGAGATCTATGCGCTGGCCTGCGTGTTCGGCGGACTGGTTTACGGCGGCGGTCTGGCGGCGGGACTTTCGGGGGCCACGCTCCAGATCGTCACGGCGCTGAGCGTGATCGCCGTGCGGATCGTCGCCGTGCGCTTCGGGCTGCGCCTGCCGACACTCAGGCAGAACTGGGATGCGTAGCGGGCCGCCGTGCGTGCGGACATGCACGGAAAACCCCGTCTGCCGCTTCTTTCGGCGGACGGGGTTTCCCTCGTCGGGCGAATGCCTTTATTTCAGCTCCTTGAAGTAGAGTTCCAGCAGCTCCTTGGCGGCGACGAACGACGAAATGCGGTCCTCGAGCACCCGTTTCTCGTACTCCCCGATACGGGCCTCGACGGCCGGATCGCGGTAGAAACTGCCGCGCAGCGCTTCGTTGATCGTCTCGTACATCCAGTACTTGTTCTGCCGGTTGCGGTTGTGCTGGAAATAACCGTTGGCGTGAATGTGGTCGAGAAACTCCTCCACGCCTTTCCAGACCTCCTCGAGACCCGTTCCGGCCACGGCCGAACAGGTATAGACCTTGGGCCGCCAGCCCGATTCGGGCAGCGGGAAAAGCCGCAGCGCTCCCTGGAACTGCGTGCGGGCCAGCTCGGCCTTGCGGACGTTCTCGCCGTCGGCCTTCGTGATGACCATCGTGTCGGCCATCTCCATGATGCCGCGCTTGATGCCCTGCAATTCGTCTCCGGCGCCGGAGATCTGCAGCAGCATGAACATGTCCACCATCGAATGCACGGCCGTCTCGGACTGTCCGACGCCCACCGTCTCGATGAAGATGACGTCGAAGCCGGCGGCTTCGCACAGCACGATCGTCTCGCGCGTCTTGCGCGCCACGCCGCCGAGCGATCCGGCCGAGGGCGAGGGGCGGATGAAGACGTCGGGGTTGTGACAGATGCTCTCCATGCGGGTCTTGTCGCCGAGGATCGAGCCTCCGCTGCGCTCCGACGAGGGGTCGATGGCCAGCACCGCGAGCTTGTGGCGCAGCGAGGTGACCATGTTGCCCACGGCCTCGATGAAGGTCGATTTGCCGGCTCCCGGGACGCCCGTGATGCCGATGCGCACCGAATGCCCGGCGTGGGGCAGGCAGCGCTCGATGATCTCCTGCGCCTGGGCGTAGTGGGCCGGATTGGCCGACTCGACGAGCGTGATGGCCTGCGAGAGGGTGGTGATGTTGCCCGCGAGGATGCCCTCGACGTACTCGTCGGTCGAGAGCGCGCGCTTGCGGCGCCGCGTGAAGTAGGGGCTTACGATCGGCTGGTCCCCGACGCCTTCCGAGACGTTGAGCGCCGTGTCGTGGTGCGTGTCCGCATACTCCTTTTCGTAGTGGTTTATCTTCGTGAATGACATAGGCTTTTCATATCGTTTTCCGTGTGTTTCCCTTGTCGGCCGGCTGCGTGTTCCCTTTCCGTTTCCCGTCCGCTTCCTCCGGTCGCTCCCCGTCCCGCGGGGCGTCCGACGCCGAAAGATAGCGATTTTTTTCGGGATCGTCCGCAAATTTCCGCTCCGATTTGCTCCGTGCGTTCCCGACCCGCCGCCGGAGGGGGCATCTGCGTGCCGCCGCTTCCGCCCCCGGTGTCGCCTTTCCGGACATTTTCCGCGAATTTCGGGGCGAAGGAATCGCCAAAAAAAGTCGGTCGAATTTTGGCGAATCCCGAAGAATTCTTCTATCTTTGTGTGCGCAAAAAAATTACGACGCATTGATCCGGAAATAACAGTCTTTTAACTTAAATCATTTTTGTTATGAAAGTTTCTCATATCGAGCATCTCGGCATCGCTGTAAAGAGCCTGGATGAAGCCATTCCCTACTGGGAGAACGTATTGGGCCTGAAGTGCTATGCGATCGAGGAGGTCGCCGACCAGAAGGTGCGCACGGCCTTCTTCATGCTGGGCCAGACGAAGATCGAGCTGCTGGAGCCCACGTCGGAGGATTCGACGATCGCCAAGTATATCGAGAACCGCGGCATCGGCATCCACCACATGGCCCTCGCCTGCGAGAATATCGAGGAGCAGCTCGCCGACGCCGAGGCCAAGGGCATCCGTCTGATCGACAAGACGCCGCGCAAGGGCGCCGAGGGCATGACCATCGCCTTCCTGCACCCGAAATCGACCCAGGGCATTCTGACCGAACTTTGCGAGAACAAGAATAAATAATCCATCACATATTATGAGCGATATTCAGGACAAGATCAGCAAGTTGATCGAGAACCGCGAGACGGCGCGCATGGGCGGCGGTCAGAAGGCGATCGACAAGCAACACGAAAAGGGCAAGTACACGGCGCGCGAGCGTATCCAGATGCTGCTGGACGAAGGCTCGTTCGAGGAGTTCGACATGTTCGTGACGCACCGCTGCTACGATTTCGGCATGGAGAAGAAGCACACCTTCGGCGACGGCGTGGTGACCGGCTACGGCACGATCGGCGGACGTCTGGTATATGTCTTCGCACAGGATTTCACCGTGACGGCCGGTTCGCTGTCGCTGTCGATGTCCGACAAGATCTGCAAGGTCATGGACATGGCCCTGCGCAACGGCGCTCCCTGCATCGGCATGAACGACTCGGGCGGCGCGCGTATCCAGGAGGGTGTCAATGCGCTGGCCGGCTATGCCAACATTTTCCAGCGCAACGTGATGTCGTCGGGCGTCATTCCGCAGATCTCGGCCATCTTCGGCCCCTGCGCCGGCGGTGCGGTCTATTCGCCCGCGCTGACCGACTTCATCATCATGAAGAAGGAGACCTCGAATATGTTCCTCACGGGTCCGAAGGTCGTCAAGACCGTCACGGGCGAGGACGTGACGCAGGAGCAACTGGGCGGCGCCGTGATGCACACCACCAAGTCGGGCGTGGCGCAGTTCGCCGTCGATACCGAGGAGGAGGGCATCGAACTGATCAAGAAGCTCATCTCCTACATGCCGCAGAACAACATGGAGGACGCTCCGCTGGCCATCTGCACGGACCGCATCGACCGGCTGGAGGATTCGCTCAACGAGATCATCCCCGACAGCGCCAACAAACCCTATGACATGGCGGAGGTGATTCGCGCGATCGTCGATAACGGCGAGTACCTGGAGTCGGCCGCGGGCTATGCGAAGAACATCATCACCTGCTTCGCCCGCTTCAACGGCCAGTCGGTGGGCATCATCGCCAACCAGCCCAAATTCATGGCCGGCGTGCTGGACATCAACGCCAGCCGCAAGGCGGCGCGTTTCGTGCGCTTCTGCGATGCGTTCAACATTCCGATCGTGACGCTGGTGGACGTTCCGGGCTTCCTGCCGGGCACGACCCAGGAGTACGGCGGCGTCATCACGCACGGCGCGAAGCTGCTGTTCGCCTACTGCGAGGCCACGGTTCCGAAGATCACCGTCACGCTGCGCAAGGCTTACGGAGGCGCCTACATCGTCATGTCGTCGAAGCATATCCGCGGCGACATCAACTACGCATGGCCGACGGCCGAGATCGCCGTGATGGGTGCCAGCGGCGCCGTGGAGGTGCTCTACGGCAAGGAGCTCAAGGAGCTGGCCGACAAGCCCGAGGAGCGCGCCAAGTTCGTGGCCGAGAAGGAGAAGGAGTACAACGACAAGTTCTCGAACCCCTACAACGCCGCCCGCTACGGCTATATCGACGACGTGATCGAACCGCGCAACACGCGTTTCCGCATCATCCGCGCGTTGCAGTCGCTGGCTACCAAGCGTCTGCAGAACCCGCCCAAGAAGCATTCCAACATTCCCCTGTAATAAATCCGCACGACTATGAGAATATTAACGGTTATGGATTGGGGCTGGTCGGAGATGCTGTGGGTGGCGCTCATCAGCATCTGCCTGGTCTTCTTCGTCCTGCTGTTGCTGGTGTGGGTGATGAAGGGCTTCGGAGCCGCTTTCTCGCGCCGCAACGCCAAGAATCCGGAAGCCGCCCAGGCTCAGTTGCACGACGAGGAGATCGCCGCGATCGCCACGGCGCTCAAAATGTTCCGCAGCGAGCTGCACGACCGGGAGTCGGAGGTGCTGACCATCCTGAGCATCAAGCGCGCCTATTCGCCCTGGAATTCCAAAATTCACGGTTTAACCCAGATGCCTGACAGAAAATAGCTAAAACAATGAAAGATTACTCTTTGAAAATCAACGGACATAATTACGACGTGCAGATCGACGACGTCAATGAGGCCTCGACGCTGGCCCATGTCGTCGTCAACGGCGTCTCCTACGAGGTGGAGATCGGAGGGGCCCAGACCGCCGCTTCGAAGAAGCCTCAGGTCGCTCCCGCGGCCAAAGGCGCGAACAGCGCGATGATCACGCCCGCGACGGCGGCTCCTTCGCCCCGTCTGGCAGCCGTGGCTCCCAGCGCGGGATATGCGGTGAAGTGCCCGCTGCCCGGCACGGTGCTGTCGGTCAAGGTCGCCGTGGGCGACACCGTTTCGCGCGGACAGACGCTCGTGGTGCTCGAGGCGATGAAGATGGAGAACAACATCGACGCGGACCGCGCCGGTGTCGTCAAGCAGGTGCTCGTGCAGCAGGGCGCCACGGTCATGGAGGGTGATAACTTAATCGTCATCGAATAACCATGTGTACGCTGCTGACCTCGGGCTCCGATTTCGTGTGGAACAGCCTCCGCGACTTCGCGGGTTCCACCGGCATCGCGGGCTTCTTCGCCGAAATGGGCTGGGGCAACGTGGCGATGATCCTCGTCGCGTTCTTCCTGCTCTATCTGGCCATCCGGCATAAGTTCGAGCCGCTGCTGCTTTTCACCATCGCTTTCGGCATGCTGCTCACGAATCTTCCGGATGCGAACCTCTACCACACCGAACTCTTCGAGGGCGGACACGTGCATTGGGACATCTTCGTCGCCAATGCGGGTCTGCTCGACTACCTCTATCTGGGCGTGAAGCTCGGCATCTATCCCTGTCTGATCTTCGTGGGCGTGGGGGCCATGACCGACTTCGGTCCGCTGATCGCCAATCCCAAGAGCTTCCTGCTCGGCGCTGCCGCGCAGATCGGCATTTTCGCCACGTTCCTGGGCGCCTATGCCCTCGGTTTCACACCCGCGCAGGCCGGTTCGATCGGTATCATCGGCGGCGCCGACGGCCCGACGGCCATCTACCTGACGTCGATGCTTTCGCCCGAGCTGCTCGGCCCGATCGCCGTGGCCGCCTACTCCTACATGGCTCTCGTGCCGGTGATCCAGCCGCCCATCATGCGTGCGCTGACCACCAGGAAAGAGCGTGCCATCCGGATGCGGACGCTGCGTCCCGTGTCGAAGTTGGAACGCATCCTCTTCCCGATCGTCATCGCCGTCATCATCGCGTTGTTGCTGCCGAGCGCCGCACCGCTGATCGGCTGCCTCATGCTGGGCAACCTGATGAAGGAGTGCGGCGTGGTGGACCGTCTGTCGAAGACCGTGCAGAACGAGCTGATGAACATCGTGGTGATCTTCCTCGGTCTGACGGTGGGCGCTACGGCCACCGCCGAGGCGTTCCTGAACTTCCGCACGCTGGGTATCCTCGTGCTGGGCGTCGTGGCCTTCGGACTGGGTACGGCCGGCGGCGTGTTGCTCGCCAAGCTGATGAATCTTTTCTCGAAGGAGGGCAACAAGATCAACCCGCTGATCGGTTCGGCCGGCGTGTCGGCCGTGCCTATGGCCGCCCGCGTTTCGCAGGTGGAGGGTCAGAAGGAAGATCCGGGCAACTACCTGCTCATGCATGCCATGGGACCCAACGTGGCCGGTGTGGTCGGCTCGGCCGTGGCTGCGGGCATTCTGCTTTCGTTCCTCGGATAGGATTGCGGCATTCGCAAGATCCTGTTTTTCATACGGCGTCGTAACCTGCGGGTTGCGGCGCCGTATTTTTTTGCGGAGGGACCGGCTGTCGGAAAGAGGTGGGGACTCCGGCCCGGGAAGCCCCTGCGTATCGGTTCCGGCTGTTTTCGCGCAGCGGCCGAAGAAGGGGAGGAAGGGAAGGATTTGCGCGGTTTCCGCGGGAAAAGAGCCGGCGTGTCGGCCCGGAAAGAGGCCGGCGTGACCTGACGGACCTTGCGGCGGAATAGGTATTCCGCGCCCGGCCTTCCGGGAGCGGGTTCTACCGGCAGGAAGGGCGGCAGGCCGAGCCGTGGAAGAGAACCGGCAGGCAGAGATTCGAGCAGAGGGAGCCGGCGAAGAACAGGACGGCCGTGGAGGTCAGCAGGTCGCCGATTCCGACCATCGGCGAGGCCAGTCCGCCGAAGACGTAGGCCGAGGCTCCCAGCAGGGCGGAGGCGACCCCCGCGTTCTGCCGTTCGCTGTCCATGGCCAGCGTGTTCGAGGCGGTGAACACGATTCCGATGGCTCCGCAGATGCCGAAGATCAGCGCCTCGTAGGCCCAGAACGGTGCGTGCATGCCGAATGCGACGCAGAGCAGGGCGGAGAACAGCAGCATTCCCGCATTGCCGGCCCGCACGGCCTGCTCCATCGTCGGGAACCTGACGACTGCGGCCGAGGCGGCGGCCATGGCGACCGCATTGAGCCCGAAGAAGAGGCTGAACTGCGACGGGGTGAGTCCGTAGTGTTCCTGCATGATGAACGGCGCCGAAGCCAGATTGACGAACAGCACGCTCATGGCGAAGCCGTATTGCAGGGTATGGCAGAGGAAGGCGCGGTTGTGCAGCACCTCCCGGAAGTTGCGGCCCACGTCGCGCCACCCGGTCGCTTTCCGACGCGGTTTCGGGAGCGATTCGCGGAATCGGAACGTTCCGAGCAGCAGGATGCCTCCGAAGAGCAGCAGGAACCAGAAGATGCCGTGCCACCCGTCCCCGTATTCCGACAGGATGCCGCCGCCGACGGGCGACAGAACCGTGGCCACGCCGTTCACGGCGCCTATGAGGGCCAGCATCCGCGCGAGTTTGCCGATGGCGTAGCGGTCGGTGGCGATCGACCGCGAGAGGACGATGCCTCCGGCCGCGGCCAGCCCCTGAATGAACCGGAAGGCGATGAAGTCGAGGATGGTTCCGGCCAGCAGACAGCCCCCCGTGGCCAGCATGAACAGCCCGAGCGCCGTCAGCAGCGCCGGCCGCCGGCCGTATTTGTCGCTGACCGTGCCGAAGAACAGTTGTCCCGCGGCCAGGCCGATCGTGCTCGCGGTCAGGCTCAACTGCACCATCGACGAGGAGGCTCCGAAAAACTCCGTGAGCACGGGAAACGCCGGCAGGTACATGTCCATGACGAAAGGCCCGAAAGCGCTCAGTATGCCCAGGTAGAGCAGCAGGAATAGTTCCGAATTGTGTTTCCGTTTCATCGTTCGCAGTCGTTTTCCGGGGTGCAAAAGTACCGCATCGGCGGGAAATCCGCCGTGCATTAATTTGCGGAAAACATTTCATTTTAGGAACTGATGCGCCCGAATCGGCGGATTATGGCTATTTTTGCGGGGTAAAAACAGCATAAACGATGGAAGAACCCTTCGTCCGGCCGCCGGATGCCATACGATACGAAGAGGGCGATCTGTCCGCCCTGAGGAGGGCCCCGGTGCATTTCCGCTGCGGTGTCTATCTGGTCTGCGTCCGCGGGAGCGCCGTCGTCTCGACGGGCATCCAGCACTACCGGATCGGGGAGCAGTCGGAGCTGATCTTCCTGCAGGGTTCGCTGATGCAGGTGGTGGAGGCGAGCGGCGACTTCCGGGTGCGGATGGTGACCTTCTCGCGCGAGCTCTTCCTGGAGGCCGTGCTGCCGATCGACTCCCCCTATCTGGACTATACGCACGAACATCCCGGCTACCGCCATACGCAGGACGAGCGCAGCCAGAAGACCTGGCGGGAGATTCTCCTCTGGATGGACGTGGCGCGGATGCTCTTCGCGGAGGGCGGCACGCAGTTCCGGCGGCAGCAGGAGCTCAACTTCCTGCGGAGCCTCCTGATGTGGGTGTTCAACACCATTCAGGAGAAGATCGGGGGCACGCAGCAGTACACCCGCAAACAGGCGTTGAGCCACCAGTTCGTCGGCCTGCTCCGCGAATATGCCACGCGCGAGCACGCCGTGTCGTTCTATGCCGACCGGATGTGCATCTCCCCGCGCTACCTCTACGAGGTGACCGTCGAGTGTCAGGGCGGCAGGACACCCAAGCAGCTCATCGACGAGCAGCGGCTGGCCGAGGTCAAGGTGCTGCTGAGCGATCCCCACCTCTCGGTGACGGAGATCGCCGAGCAGTTGGGATTCGCCGACCAGTCCTATCTGACCCGGTTCTTCCGGCGTCATACGGGGATGTCGCCCAAGGCGTTCCGGGCCGGAATCCGGTGACCCCGGCCTCCGATCCCGCGGCGTCGGACGGAGGGCGTGCCCGATGGCGCGTGCCGGCGGTTCCGTTTTTCGGCCTTGCGTCGTAATTTTCTGCGACTTGGCTTGTAGTGTGAAATATTTTTCGTACCTTTGCGCACCCGCAATGTGCGGGATAGGATTACAACAAGTTAAATTTAAACGTAAAACACAGTGGATTCATTAAGCTACAAGACTATCTCGGCCAATGCATCGACGGTGACCAAGGAGTGGGTCGTCATCGACGCTACGAACGAGGTATTGGGACGTCTTGCATCGCAGATCGCGAAGATCCTCCGAGGCAAGAACAAGCCCAGCTACACGCCCCACGTGGACTGCGGCGACTACGTCATCGTCATCAACGCGGAGAAGGTGAAGCTCACGGGCAACAAAATGACCGATAAGGTTTACACGCGTCACACCGGATATCCGGGCGGCCAGCGTTTCGCCACCCCCGCCGACTATCTGGCCAAGAAACCGACTTTCCTCATCGAGAAAGCCGTAAAGGGTATGCTCCCCAAGACCCGTCTGGGCGACAAGCTGCTCACGAACCTGAAGGTTTACGCCGGCGCCGAGCATCCGCACGCCGCCCAGAACCCGAAGCCCATTAAGTTAAACGAGATTAAGTAAGAGTTATGGAAGTTGTAAACACCGTAGGTCGTCGTAAGGCCGCTGTGGCTCGCGTATTCGTGAAGCCGGGTAAGGGTCAGATTACAATCAACCGCAAGGAGCTTGCAGCCTATTTCCCGCTCGAGATTCTCCAGTTCCAGGTGAAGCAGCCGCTGCTGGCCACCAACACCGCCGAGAATTTCGACATCACGATCAACCTCGACGGAGGCGGTATCAAGGGACAGGCCGAAGCCGCTCGTCTGGGTATCGCACGCGCACTGTGCGAGATCGACGCCGAGATGCGTCCGGTGCTCAAGAAGGCCGGATTCCTCACGCGCGATCCCCGCGAGGTTGAGCGTAAGAAGCCCGGTCAGCCCGGAGCACGTCGCAAGTTCCAGTTCAGCAAGCGTTAATCCGCACGCACGACCGGAAATTTCGGCAAGCACGGCGTCGGTTCCAAATCGGAAGGACTACCTATTTATATTATATGTATTACCGCCCGGTTGCCGCGCCGCGGAAAACCCATCGGGACCAGCGAAGCTGCTACCCGGAGGGTTGAGGAAAAGAGAATTAAAATTAACCAACGAAACGAATTGAAATGTCACGTACAGATTTTAATACATTACTGGAAGCCGGTGCGCACTTCGGTCATCTGAAGCGCAAATGGAACCCCAAAATGGCTCCGTATATCTTCATGGAGAAGAACGGCATCCACATCATCGACCTGCACAAGACCGTGCTGAAGATCGACGAGGCCGCCGCCGCCATCAAGCAGATCGCCAAGAGCGGCCGCCGCGTGCTGTTCGTCGCCACGAAGAAGCAGGCCAAGGAGATCGTTGCCGAAAAGGTGGCAGCCGTCGGAATGCCCTACGTCACCGAGCGCTGGGCCGGCGGCATGCTGACAAACTTCCCCACCATACGTAAAGCCGTCAAGAAGATGGCCACCATCGACAAGATGACCAACGACGGCACTTTCGATAATTTCTCCAAGCGCGAGAAGCTTCAGATCGCCCGTCAGCGCGCGAAGCTCGAGAAGAACCTCGGTTCGATCGCCGACCTGACGCGTCTTCCCGCCGCACTGTTCGTCGTGGACGTGCAGAAGGAGGCCAACGCCGTGAAGGAGGCCAAGCGGCTGAGCATCCCCGTATTTGCCATGGTAGACACTTGTTGTGATCCGACCGACATTGATTACGTTATACCTGCAAATGACGATGCCGCCAAGTCGATCGCCGTGGTCGTAGAGGCCATGTGCGCCGCTATCGCCGAAGGTTCGGAGGAGCGCAAGCTCGAGAAGGAGAAGGAGGCGCAGGAGGCCGAGGCCGAAGGCGCCGTGAAGAAGGAGGGCAAGCCCCGCATCAAGAAGGCCGTGAAGGCTACGGTGGACGCCGAGGAGGCTGCCGTTGCCGAGGTCGTGGCCGCCGTGGAGACCCCCTTCGAGGAGCCGGTTGCCGTCGAGGCTGCTCCCGCCGCCGCTGAAACCGCTCCCGCTGCCGAGGCGGAGCAGAAGGCCGAGTAATCCGAACAATAACGAAAAAAACAGATACGACTATGGAAATCAAAGCTGCTGATGTGATGAAGCTCCGCAAGATGACCGGTGCCGGCATGATGGACTGCAAGAAGGCCCTCATGGAGGCGGAAGGCGATTTTGCGCGTGCTCAGGACATTATCCGCGAGAAGGGCAAGCTCGTCGTGGCCAAGCGTGCCGACCGTACCGCTACCGAGGGTGTGGTCGTGACGAAGATCGTGGGCCAGAAGGCCTATATCCTCTGCCTGGCCTGCGAGACGGACTTCGTGGCTCAGAACGCCGAGTATTCGGCTTCGGCCAACGCGATGCTGGAGGTGGCCGTGAAGAACGACGCCGCCGACCGCGACGCGCTGATGGCTACGAAGAACGATGAGGGCCGCACCGTCGAGGAGATGGTCACCGAGAAGTCGGGACAGACGGGCGAGAAGATCGAACTGGCATACTATGCCCGTATCGAGGCTCCCTACTGCGCCGCTTACGTGCACTTCAACAAGAAACTCGGCACGGTGCTGGGTTTCAACAAGGAGGTTCCCGCCGAGGTGGCCCACACCGTCGCCATGCAGGCTACGGCCATGGCTCCCGTTTCGATCTCGGAGGCCGACTGCCCCGCAGAGGTCATCGAGCACGAGCGTAAGATCGCCGTGGAGGCCATGAAGCAGGACCCGAAGAACGCCAACAAGCCCGAGGCCATTCTGGAGAAGATCGCCGAGGGTAAGATGCGCAAATTCTTCGAGGAGAACACGCTGCTCAACCAGCTCGTCGTAGGCGAGAAGGAGACCATCGCCGAGTATATCCGCAAGGCCGACAAGGAGGCCACGGTGATCGCCTACAAGCGCTTCGCGCTGGGCGAGTAACCTCCGTCGGCCGACGGGGGAGGGAGCGTATCCGGAGAGCCTTTGGGCCTGCCGGAAGACGATCCTGCCGGAATTTCGGCCGTATGATACGAATGAAACACCCGGTTACCGCAGTGGTAGCCGGGTGTTTCGTTATTTTCGGGGTAGCAGGCACAAGGGGCGTTCTCCGGAGGAGAAGTCAATGTCTTCGGCGGACACGGTTATACCACCCGCTCCACCTCGCCCCGCCGGACATACCACAGGTAGCCTTCGACGCGGGCGTAGCCCATTCCGCGCAGCAGGGTGCAGTAGCCGCCGATCTGGCGGCGGTAGCGTTCGGCGTCGCGGTCGCCGAATTTGTAGTCCACGACCACGGCCCTGTCGCCGGCGATCATCACGCGGTCGGGCCTCCGTGTCGTGCCGTTCGGGGCGCCGGAGCGGTCGTCGGTGTCGTTCGGGACGCCGGGGAGACAACCGGCGCCGTCTGCCGGGCGGGGAAGGATGATCTCCTGCTCGTTGCGCACCTCCTGCCATCCGCCGCCGAACCATTCGCGGACCTCGGGCAGCTCCAGCGCCCGGTCGATGGCTTTTCCGAGCCGGGCGGCCTGGTCGTCCGTCAGCGTGCCGTCGGCACGCATGGCGTCCACGGCCTCGCGGATCTGCCGCTCGTCCTCGGCCTGCTCGAAGGCCCTGTGCATCAGGATTCCGAAGTTGCGGGGCGCCAGCTCGGTCTCGCCGCCCTCCTCGAAATAGCGCTGCGAGGGGAGCCGCAGCCGGAGTGCGGCCTGTGCCGTGGGGTACTCTTCGAGCAGAACGTGCTCCGCTTCGGCGTCTTTCGTGCCGCCCGCCACGGGGCCTGCGAACTCCCCGAAGACGTAGTGCTCGCCCCGCTCGTCGGCCGTGTAGCGCCCTTCGAGCGTGCCGACCGTCGCCCGGTCGCCCTCGACGCGGATGCTTTGCAGCAGCAGCCCGCCGACGTTCGGCGCGCCGCCCTTCTGCGGCACGAAGACGTGCAGCGATTCGGCCGCGCGCGTCAGGGCCACGTACAGCAGGTTCACGTTGTCAACGTGGGCGTATACCAGTTCGCGGTAGTATTCGGCCGAGAAACCCGATTCGGCCATCGCCCGTTTGTAACGCACCGGGAAGCGGCCTATCGCAGCCGCTTCGCCGTCGCGGGCCTCCGCCCAGACGATGTTCTGCACGTTGCCGCCCGACTTGGGGTCGAGCTGCCAGGAGCAGTAGGGGATGATGACGGCCCGTTTTTCGAGCCCTTTGGCCTTGTGGACGGTGGTTATTTCGACGGTCGTGGCGCTCTGTTCGACGCTCAGCGAGCGGTTCCGTCCCTGCTCATCCCACCAGCGGAGAAACAGTGCGATGTCGGCGATCTTCGCCGCCGAGAAGGCGATGATCTGTTCGTGGATGGCTTGTAAGTAGGCGATCTGCCGCCGGTCGCCCTGCAGGTCGTGGCGCATGACGATCCGTTCGAACGCCTCTTCGGGCGACAGCAGGCGGATCGAGCGGAAGAAGCTCCGCTCCCCGTCCGGGAGCTCCCGGTCGAAATCGCGGCCGAGGTAGTGGTTGTAGACGGCGCGGTTGAGCGTGTCGTCGGGGTCGAGCGCCAGCCGCAGCGCGGCGGCGATGAACGAGCTCACGGGGGCGTTGCCCACGATGAGCGCCTCCTGCGTCATCACGTCGAACCGGTAGCGCGGCTCCTCGTTGCGGCGCTTGAACTCCAGCAGCTCGGCGGCGACCTTCGCGCCGTCCGTGGCACTGCGCACCAGCACCATGATGTCCGCCGGGCGGAATCCCCGGTCGATCAGCTCGCAGATGCGCTCCACCACGGGCGGCCGCTCGGCGAAGGTCTCGATCGAGACATACCCCGGGTGCTCGCCCCGGCGCCGGGGCGTCTGCGCCTGTTCGCGGTAGGCGTCGGCGAGCGTGTCTCGCAGTGCGGCGGCCTCCTCCGCGCCGATGTCGCCGCGCCCGGCGGCTTCGTCGAGGCGGGTGTTGAGCGCGAGGTTGTCCGCCGAGACGATGCGGTCGATCGCCGCGTTGTTGAATTCCACGACGCACGGCAGGCTGCGCCAGTTCTCCCGGAGCACCTCGACCCGTGTGTTCTCCGTGCCGAGCGCCCGTTGCGCCTCGTCGTGCAGCAGCCGCCAGTCGCCGCCCCGCCAGCGGTAGATCGACTGTTTGATGTCGCCCACGATGAACACCGAGGTCTCCTCCGACTGCGCCATGGCGTTCTGCAACAGCGGCAGGAAGTTCTCCCATTCGCGCGAGGAGGTGTCCTGGAACTCGTCGATCATGAAGCGTTCGTAGCGGTTGCCCACCTTTTCGTAGATGAACGGAGCGTCGTTGCGGCCGATGAACTCCGAGAGGAGGTATTTGGTTTCGGAGAGCAGCATCGTGCTCTGCTCGGCGCAGAGCTGCTGCACGCGGGCGTAGAGGTCCGACAGCAGCGCGAAGCTGCGGTAATTCTCGCGCAGCAGGTCGCAGGTGTTCCACAGCCGGATATTCTCGTCGTAGAGCGTGCAGAGCTTTTGCAGCAGGGGTCGCAACTGCGGTACGAGGCGCTCTGCGGGCGAACCCTTCGCCGCCCATCCCTCCGGTGCCGCCGCCCGCTTGCGGACGGTTTCCGTGGGGGCTTTGAGCTCGCCTCCGGCCACGGCGTAGAAATAGCCTGCGAAGCTGCGGCTCTTGCCCGCGAAGTCGGCCGCCGCGAGCCCTGCGGCCGCGATCGCCCCGACGGCTTCGGAAGCCGTCCGGCGCATCTCCTCGCGCGAGGCCGCCGCCTGCGCCGTGGCGCGTGCCACGATTTCGCCCAGCTCCTCCTTCGGACGCGCCTGGGCGAGCGTCGCCTTGTTCCTTTCCTTGAAAAGCTCTCCGGCCAGCGAAAGGATGCCGTCGCGGACGTCCCATTTGCGCCCCTCGTCGATGCGCTCCTGCACGAATGCCGTGAGCCACCGTCCGAGGGCGGGGTCGTCGGTGATCCGGTCGATGAGCGAGTCGGCGCTCTTCGAGAGCACCGAGGCCGTCTCGATCTCGACGTTGTAGTTGAGGTCCAGTCCCAGCTCCTTGATGAAGGCTCTGAGGATGCGCTGGAAGAAGGTGTCGATGGTCAGCACCGTGAAGCGCGAGTAGTCGTGCAGGATTCTCGAACGCGCCTCGGCGGCCCGTTTGCGGACGGTCTGCTCGTCGAGCCGCAGCTCGCGGCAGAGGCTGTCGAGGTAGGCGCTTCCGGCTCCCGAGGCCAGTGCATGAATCTCCTTGAGGATGCGCGACTTCATCTCTTCGGTGGCCTTGTTCGTAAAGGTCACGGCGAGGATATGGCGGTAGAGGTCGGGCCGTCCGACGACGTCGCGGACGAATTTGTAGGCCAGTTGGTAGGTCTTTCCCGATCCGGCGCTCGCATTCAGAATCTTCGCTCTCACTCTTCGAAAAGTCGGTTTTCGAAAGTAAAAGTACGGAATAAATCCCGGATTTCGCAATATTTTTAGTACTTTAGCGGGAACAATTACGACTTCGGACCATGAAAAAACAGATGAAGCGACTGATTCTGACGGCCCTTCTGGCAGGGGTTTCCGTCGGTGTCCCGGCCCGCACACCGGGGCTTCCCGCCGCCGATACGGTGAGCGGGGCGATGCCTGCTGCTCCCGTTTCCGCGCCGGTCGCGGCGGCTTCCGACACGTCCGGAGGGGAGCGCAGCGAGTGGCTGCCGTCGTTCACGGCCGTCGAGGTCGCCGCGCCGGTCGATATCCGCTTCGTGCAGGTTCCCGATACGGAGGCTCCGCGGATCATCTACGATACGAAGGGCTCCTATACGACCCGGTTCCGCGCCGAGGTACGCGACCGCGTGTTGCGGATCACCGAGCGGCGCGACGCCCGCCGGCCCGAGCGCACGACCGTCACGGTGTGCTACAATACGCTGGAGCGGATTTCGGTTTCGGATGCCGCAGCGACGTTCGAAGGCCGCTTTTCGGCCACGCTGCTCGATCTCACGGTGGGCGGTGCGGCGAAGCTGACGGCCGATCTGGACGTGAAGGACCTCCGCATGGAGCTCTCGGGCCATAGCTCGGCCGCGCTTTCGGGGGCGGTGCGCTACCTGACGCTCTTCGTCTCCACGGGCGCTGTCGAGGCTCCGGAACTGGAGACGATGTCGGCGCAGGTGAACGTAACCTCTTCGGGCAGCGCGACGCTGTGGGTCACCGACCGTTTCGAAGCCAAGACCTCCACGGGCGGCAGGATCGCCTACAAGGGCGAGCCTGCGGTGCTGCGTGTCAGCGAGAAGTTCATGGGCGGCAGCATCGCCCGCATCGGGGAGGCGGAGTAAACGGCCGCCGAGGGACGATGGAGAGTTTCCTGGGCGAAGTCGCGGCGGATCTCTATGCGCGCTACGGCGAGGAGTTGTCGCAGCGCGCCGTGCTCTTTCCGTCGCGCCGTGCACGGCTGTTCTTCACCGACGCCCTCGCGCGGATCGCCCGGCGGCCGATGTGGCAGCCGTCGTGGACCACGATCGACGAACTGATGTCCGAAATATCGGGCCTCCGGACGGGCGACCGCCTGCGGCTCATCACGGAGCTGTACGGAATCTATTCGGAGTACCACGCCGAACCGTTCGACAAATTCTACTTCTGGGGCGACATGCTCCTCGCCGATTTCGACACGATCGACAAATACCGGATCGACGCCGCGATGCTTTTCCGCAATATCGAGGAGATCCGGGAGATCGAGGCCGACATTTCCTACCTCACCCCCGCGCAACTGCGGATCGTCGCCTTCTGGTCGTCGCTCGGCGCCGAGGCCGACCTTTCGGAGGAGAAACGGCGCTTTCTGGCGATATGGCGGACGCTGGGACCGGTCTATCGCCGCTTCCGCGAGCGGCTTTCGGAGCTGGGTATCGCCTACGGCGGCATGGTGCAGCGCGCCGCCGCCGACCGCCTGCGCAGCGGCGAGTTCGCCTTCGCGACGCCCCGGCGCTTCGTCGTGGCGGGATTCAACGCCCTCTCCGAGTGCGAGAAGGAGCTGTTCCGCTTTCTCTCCTCTGCCGCGGAAACCGATTTCTACTGGGACTACGACTCCTATTATAAGGACGATCCGGAGCAGGAGGCCGGAATGTTCGTGCGCGAAAACGTCGTGCGCTTCCCGCCCCGTGCCGAACTCTCGCACGACGGCATGTCGCGGCCCAAGGAGCTGACCTCGGTGGCCGCCGTGTCGAACGCCGTGCAGTGCAAGTACGTGGCGACGATCCTCCGCGGGTTGGCGGCCGGCGGCCGGCTGGGCAAGGAGACCGCCGTGGTGCTGACGGACGAGAACCTGCTGCTGCCGTTGCTCTGCGCCATGCCGCCCGAGGTCGGGCCGGTCAACGTCACGATGGGCTATCCGCTGCGTGCCAGTCTGGCCTACACCTTCGTCGAGCGCCTCGTGGAGTTGCAGGCCCGCCGCCGGACGAAGGGTGCGGATTGCACTTTCTACCACGCCGACGTCACGGGGCTGCTCGCGCACCCCTATGTCGCCGGGTGCGACGCGGAGTTGACGCGCCGCTTGCAGGAGGAGATCATGCGCGAGCGGCGCATTTCGGTCGAAGCCTCGTGGCTGGGGCGTAACGACCTGCTGCGGCTCGTCTTCTCCCCGGCCGCCGGCTGGCGGGCGCTCTCGGCCTGGCTGTCGGAGGTCGTGGCGGCGGTCGTGCGGATACCCTGCCCGGACGACGACGCCCGCCGGCGGACGGAATTCCTGGCAGTCATCGCCGGGGAGATCGCCCGGCTCGGCAACTCGTTGGACGAATGCGGTATAGAGCCTGCGCCGGAGGTCTATGCCTCGCTGTTGCGCCGTCACTTGCAGACGTTGCGCATCCCCTACGAGGGCGAGCCGCTCGAAGGGGTGCAGGTCATGGGCATCCTCGAAACGCGCAACCTCGACTTCGAGAACGTCGTGATCCTCTCGATGAACGACGACAACTTCCCGGGCAACCGCATGGCGCAGGCGTCGTTCATTCCCTACAACCTCCGCGCGGCCTATTCGCTGCCCACGCCCGAGCACCACGAGGGCGTCTATGCTTACTATTTCTACCGCCTCGTGCAGCGCGCCCGCCGCGTGTGGATGCTCTACTGCGCCCATGCCGACGACAAGTCCACGGGCGAGCCGAGCCGCTATATCTACCAGTTGGGTTACGAGAGCGGTTCCCCGCTGCGGCGGATCGAGGTGGGCGTGGACGTCAATCTGGCGGAGACCGCGCCGATCGAGGTCCGGAAGGACGAGGGCGTGATGCGGCGGCTGGAGCGCTTCACCGATCCCGGATCGAAGGCCACGCTTTCGCCCACGGCCTTCTTCCGCTACGTGGCCTGCCCCCTGCGGTTCTACTTTCACTCCGTGGCGCGGCTCGACGCCGGCGACGAGATTTCCGAGGAGGTGGACGCCCCGATGTTCGGCACGATCCTCCACGCCGCCGTACAGCGGCTCTATGCCCCGATCGAAGGCGAGGCGCACCCCGGCGGAACGCTGCGGGCGCTGATCCGCACGGGCGAGGTCGCCGCGGCGGTCGAGGCGGCGATCGGCGAACACTACCTGAAGGACCCGAAGGCCACGGCGGCCGACTATACGGGCAATCTGGTGCTGGTGAAGGATATCGTGGTGCGTTACCTGCGCGGCGGAGTGATGCCCTACGATGCGGCGCACGACGGCTTCCGGGTCGAAGGGCTCGAGCGGAGGGTGGACTACGGCTTCGACTTCGCGACGGCCGGGGGGCCGCGGCGGATGAAGTTCTCGGGAATCGCCGACCGCATCGACCGCCTGGACGACGGGTCGCTGCGCGTGGTGGACTACAAGACCGGCTCGCCGCATCTGGAGTTCGCCGGTATCGGAAGCCTTTTCCGCGGCGAGGGCAGACAGCGCCTGTCGAATATCGTCCAGACGCTGCTCTACGCCATGATGCTCTACCGTTCGGAGGGGAGCGACGCCACGCCGGCGCTCTACTACGTGCGGGCGATGAACCGCCCGGACTATTCGCCGCTGCTCGACGACAGGGAGCTGTCGCTGCGCGGGGCGCGCTATTCGCTCTACGCCGAACGCTTCGAGGAGCTGGTGCGCGAGACCCTCGCCGAAATGTACGATCCCGCCGTGCCGTTCCGTCAGTGCGCGGATGCGGACACCTGCCGCTACTGCGATTTCAACGTGATTTGCAAACGAGGATAAGAGCCCGTATGAGAACCGAAAAGGAGAAAATGCTGGCCGGAGAGAACTACGATGCCACCTCTCCGGAATTGTGGGAACGCTGGCAACTGGCGAAGCGGTTGCAGTCCGAGTACAATAACACGCCGATGACCGATACCGGGCATTTGTCGGCCTTGCTGGATCTTCTTCTGGGTTCATACGGAGAGCATGTCTGGATCTCGGCTCCGTTCTTTGTGGATTACGGGGAAAACATCCATATCGGTCATCACGTGGAGATCAATATGAACTGTGTCTTCCTCGACTGCAATCGGATAACGATCGGGAACTATTCGGGCATCGGTCCCGGCGTGCATATTTACACGGTTTTCCATCCGACGAATCCGGCGGAGCGGCGGAACGAAAACGCCGCTTTCTGGAATTCATCCACGGCTCCCGTAGTCATCGGCGACGACGTGTGGATCGGCGGACGGAGTGTGATCCTTCCGGGCGTGACCGTCGGGAATGGCACGACGATCGGTGCAGGCAGCGTCGTTACGCATTCGATTCCTTCCGGTGTCGTGGCTGTCGGCAATCCCTGCCGGGTCATCCGGCATTTGTGAAGAGTTCAGAGTCTGACGACGACATAGCCCGCTCCGCTGCGGCGGGCGGCCTCGATGCCGATGGCCGAATCCTCGAAGATAAGCGTTTCGTGCGGCGAGCATCCTTCGCGGCGCATGGCCTCCAGGAAACAGTCGGGGTGGGGCTTGCTGCGTGCGACGTCCGCGCCGGAAAGCACTCCGTCCACCCGGCCCAGGGGCGCTTCGTCCGGTCCTGCGGCGGGACCTCCGATGCCCAGATGACGCATGACGTTCCCGATGTTGGCGCGGCTGCCCGTCGAGACGATCCACACGCGGCCCCCTTGCGCGCGGAACTGCCGGCAGAATTCCCATAGCGGCCGGTTGAGCCGCACGGTGTCGAAATAGCGGGGATAGAGCGCGATCTTGCGCAGCCGCAGCCGCTCGCGTTCCGCGGGATCGGCGACGCCGATCCGCGTGAGGAACTCCTCGCAGCGCATCCCGAAATAGCGGGCCGCATACTCCTCCTCGGTCAGGGCGTAGCCCGCTTCGTGCAGCGTTTCGACATAGGCGAGCGTGTTGGCGCGCCGCGTGTCTGCCAGCGTGCCGTCGAAGTCGAGCAGCAGAAGTCTGATCCGGGAATCGGTCATGGCGCGGAGGTCAGTCGAAAGCCTGCATCCCCGACTGGGCGATGCGGATGAGCCGTTGGTATTCCGAGGGGGACAGCTCCATGAAGAAGTAATGGACCGGGTCCACGCGCATGCCGTTGTAGCGCACTTCGTAATGGAGGTGCGGCGAGAGCGAGAGGCCCGTGTCGCCCGAAAGGGCGATGATGTCGCCGCGGCGGACTTGCTGCCCGCGGCGGACGTTGATGCGCGAAAGGTGACTGTACGAGGTTTCGTAGCCGTTGCCGTGGTCGATCACTACGGTCCGCCCCTGTGTCGAGTTGCGCGTGGCCACGTCGCGTACCACGCCGTCGGCCGTGGCGAAGACGCGGGACCCTTCGGGAATGGTGTAATCGACGCCCTGATGCGATTGCAGCGTCTTGTAGAAGGGGTGGATGCGCATTCCGTAGGAGGCCGTGAGCAGCGTGAGCTGCTTGTTGATGACGGGCTGTATCGAGGGAATCCGGTCACAGTCGCGTCCGGCCGAGTCGATGCGCTCCTGCAGGGCGAGATAGGTGTCGTTGAGCTGTCCGAGCTGTCGCTCCATGTCGGCCACGCGGTCGCGCAGTTCGCGCTTGAGGCGGCGTGTCGAGCGGTCCACGATCTTCTCGTAGGTCAGGCTCTGCTGCCGTTCGTACTCCGAGTCGAAGTCGTAGGGGTCCGACTCGAAAAGAATGCGGAACACGCTGCGGTCGCGCGCCGCGAGGTTCTCCATGACCGTTTGCAGCGAGTCGTAACGCTGCGTGAGCGCCGCGTATTCGCTGCGCAGTCGGTCCGTCGAGTGCTTCATCTCGTATTCGAGCGGCGTGTCGAAGAAGAGCGAGAAGCCGATGTAGTAGAGTACGGCGGCTCCCAGCCACACGAACAGGTGGACCGTCGTGCGGATGATGCGCTGTTTGCGGCGGCGGCGCTTGCGCAGGCGTGCCAGATCCTTCTTCCCGGTCATCTCAGAGCGTTTCGAAATTGGTTTCGCGCAGACTTTCCATGAGGCGTTCGTACTCCTCGGCGGTCATGTTGCGGTTGAAATAGTTGATCGGATTGACGGGTACGCCCTTGTGGATCACCTCGTAGTGGAGGTGCGGACCGGTCGAACGGCCCGTGTTGCCCGTGCGGGCGATGAGCTGCCCGCGCCGGACGCGGTCGCCCGGCCGGACGAGCACCTCGCTCAGGTGGGCGTAGCGGGTCTTGTATCCGAACTGGTGGTCGAGCAGCACCTGCTTGCCGTAGCCTCCGTTGTAGCCGGCCGCCGCGGCCAGCTCCACCACGGCATCGCCCGTGGCGTAAACCGGCGTACCGCGGTCGCATCCCAGGTCGATGCCCGTGTGGGCCACCACGCGGTGCAGCACGGGGTGGAAACGGCGCGGCGAGAAAGCGCCGATGTGGTTGCCGTGGAGCGCCGCGCGGTCGATGGGCCAGATGGCCGGCACGGCCGCCGACAGTTGCTCCTTGTTCTTCGAGAGCCGCTGCAATTCGTCGAAGGAGACCGATTCGAGGTAGATCGTGCGGGCCAGTGCGTCCAGCTCCTTCCACGCGGGAATCATCAGGGGGGCGTAGTCGTCGCCGGCCAGCGGGGCGTATTTCGAATCGGGGTAGGGCTGCCACACCCCGGGAATCGAGAGCGTGTCGGTCGAGAAGAGCGCACGGTAAACGTGGTTGTCGCGGTGGCGGATTTCGTCCACTTTCCGCTGCGCCGTGCGGATGCGGTCCTGCAGGATGCGGTAGCGGATGACGATTTCGCGGTTGTCGCTCAGGATGCGGTACATCTTGGGCGTGTAGAAGAAGTAGGAGAAGAGGACGTTGGCGATCGAGACGAGAATGAATCCGATGAGGATTTTGCGGATCAGCCGGTAGGTCCTCAGACGGAACGGCGCCGTGACGACTTCGCGCGTGAGCGCCGTCGCCTCGTGCGTGAGCGCCTGCGCTTCGCGGGCGAAGCGCTGCGTGCCGAATCCCTCCTCTTTTTGCTTCATCGCGGAAAAAACTGCCCTTTGCAAGGTGCAAATTTAACTTTAATTGTGTAATTTTGCAACCCGAAATCAAACGGGCAAATTCGGAAAAAAGTATATCTTGCAAATGGAATCGAATGAAATTCGCCGCGCCTTTCTCGACTTCTTCGCTTCGAAGGGTCACGTGATCGTGCCGTCGGCTCCGATGGTCGTCAAGGGCGACCCCACGCTCATGTTCACCAATGCGGGCATGAACCAGTTCAAGGATATTTTCCTGGGCAACGCGCCCCGCAAGTATCCGCGGGCGGCCGATACGCAGAAATGCCTGCGCGTCTCGGGCAAGCACAACGACCTGGAGGAGGTGGGACACGACACCTACCACCACACGATGTTCGAGATGCTGGGCAACTGGTCCTACGGCGACTACTTCAAGCGCGAGGCGATCGAGTGGGCGTGGGAGCTGCTGCACGACGTTTACAAGCTGCCCGCCGAGCGGATGTACGCCACGGTCTTCGAGGGTTCGGAGGAGGACGGCGTGCCGTTCGACGAGGAGGCCTACGGCTTCTGGAAGCGGTTCCTTCCCGAGGACCATATCATCCGCGGGAACAAGCACGACAATTTCTGGGAGATGGGCGAGACGGGGCCCTGCGGTCCCTGCTCCGAGATTCATTTCGACCTGCGGGACGAGGCGGAGATCGCCGCCCGTCCGGGCCGCGAGATGGTCAATGCGGGCCATCCGCAGGTGATCGAGATATGGAACCTGGTCTTCATGCAGTTCAACCGCAAGGCCAACGGTTCGCTCGAGGAGCTGCCGGCGCGCAATGTCGATACGGGCATGGGCTTCGAGCGCCTCTGCATGATTCTGCAGGGCAAGAAGTCCAACTACGACACGGACGTTTTCCAGCCCACCATCGGCCGCATCGCGGCCCTTTCGGGCAAGCGCTACGGTCAGGACGAGAAGTGCGACGTGGCCATGCGCGTCATGGCCGACCACCTGCGCGCCATCGCCTTCTCGATCGCCGACGGGCAGTTGCCCTCGAACGTCAAGGCGGGCTACGTCATCCGCCGCATCCTGCGCCGCGCCGTGCGCTACGGCTACACCTACCTCGGCTTCACGGAGCCCACGCTGTGCCGGCTCGTCGCGGGGCTGGTGGAGCAGATGGGCGGGCAGTTCCCCGAGCTGAAGGCCCAGCAGACGCTCATCGAGAAGGTCATCGAGGAGGAGGAGTCCTCCTTCCTGCGCACGCTGGCTACGGGTATCAACCTGCTCGACGGCGTCATTGAGCGCACGAAGCGCGAGGGCCGCGGGCTGATTTCGGGCCGGGATGCCTTCGAGCTCTACGACACGTTCGGTTTCCCGATCGACCTCACGGAGCTGATCGCCCGCGAGCAGGGCGTCGGCGTGGACCTGGCGGCCTTCGAGGAGGAGTTGCAGGCCCAGAAGGCGCGTTCGCGCAACGCCGCGGCCGTCTCGACCGACGACTGGGTGGAGCTGCTGCCCATCCGCGAGAGTGTCTTTACGGGCTACGATACGCTGACCGACGAGGTCCGCATCGCGCGTTACCGCCGCGTCGTGTCGAAGGGCCGCACGACCTACCAGCTGGTATTCGACCGCACGCCGTTCTACGGCAATTCGGGCGGCCAGATCGGCGACGTGGGGTATATCGAGAGCGCCGACGAGCGCATCGGGATCGTTTCGACCGAAAAGGAGAACGGGCTCATCATCCATATCGCCGCCGAGCTCCCCGAGAATCCCGGGGCCTCTTTCCGTGCCGTCGTGGATGCCGGGAAGCGGCAGTCGGCGGCCAACAACCATACGGCGACGCACCTGATGCACGCCGCCCTGCGGCAGGTGCTCGGCACGCATGTCGAGCAGAAGGGGTCGCTCGTGACGCCCGAGGTGCTGCGTTTCGACTTCTCGCATTTCCAGAAGGTGACGCCCGCCGAGCTGCGCGAGGTGGAGCAGTTGGTGAACCGCGCCGTGCGTGCCGATTATCCGCTCGAGGAGAACCGCAGCGCCACGAAGGAGGAGGCCGCTGCCGCCGGTGCGATGATGCTCTTCGGCGAGAAGTACGGCGACCGCGTCCGCATGGTCCGCTTCGGCGATTCGGTCGAGTTGTGCGGCGGAACGCACACCCGTTCGACGGGTACGATCGGATTCTTCAAGATTCTCTCGGAAAGCGCCATTTCGGCCGGCGTACGGCGTATCGAGGCCGTCACGGGCGAGCAAGCCGAGAAGGTGATCTACGCTGCGGAGGACACGCTGCGCAATGTGGGCGAGTACCTGAACAACCCGCAGGTCCTGCAGGCCGTGAAGAAGATGCTCGAAAGCAACGAGACCCTCTCGAAAGAGGTCGAGGCCATGCGCCGCGAGCAGGTGGCGCAGTGGGCCGAGAAGATCGCCGCCTCGACGCCCGAGCGCGACGGAATGCATCTCTTCGCCACGCAGACCGACCGCCGGCCCGACTTCGTGAAGGATCTGGCGTACAGCCTGCGGGCCCGTTCGCCGCGGCTGGTCTTCGTCGTCGGCTCGCTCTGCGACGGCAAGCCGACGCTGACGGTGATGCTCGGCGACGAGATCGCCTCCCGCGGCGTGAATGCCGGTGCGGTGGTCCGCGAGGCCGCGAAGCTCATGCAGGGCGGCGGCGGCGGTCAGGCCTTCTTCGCCACGGCGGGCGGCAAGAACCCCGACGGGTTGCAGGCCGCCATCGACAAGGCCGTGGAGCTGATTGCCGCGCAGGTGAAATAGTTTTAGTGCCTTTCGCTGCCGGAAGGTACGGCCCAAAGCTCCGCATGTCGTTTTTTACGGGAACGACGTCCGGCTTCACGGAAACGGACCGCTTCGCGGATTTGCGGGCGCCGTCCCGTTTCCCGGCGTTCGGCCTCGCGTCGTTTTGTCCGCTTCAAGCGGGAGTGCGGAATGGAATATTGTGGAACAATATTAAAGACATACGATTATGAATAACAAGGTTCTTCTTATGATTCTCGACGGCTGGGGCAACGGCCGTCACGACAAGGCGGACGTCATTTCTACGGTCCATCCCGCCTACATTTCGGCCATGACCGAAAAATATCCCCATGCCGAGCTGCGCACCGACGGCGAGAACGTCGGCCTGCCCGACGGTCAGATGGGCAATTCGGAGGTCGGTCACCTCAATATCGGCGCCGGCCGCGTGGTCTATCAGGACCTCGTGAAGATCAACCGCGCCTGCCGCGACAACTCGATCCTGCGGAATCCCGAGATCGTCAAGGCGTTCGAATACGCCAGGGCACAGGGCGCGAACGTGCATTTCATGGGTCTCGCTTCGGACGGCGGCGTGCACTCCTCGTTCGAGCATCTTTTCAAACTCTGCGACATCGCCCGGGAGTACGGCGTTTCGGAGCGGACCTTCGTGCACTGCTTCATGGACGGCCGCGACACCGACCCGCGCAGCGGCAAGGGCTTCATCGAGCAGCTCGAACGGCATCTCGCCTCGACGGGCGGCCGGATCGCCACGATCGTCGGCCGCTACTACGCCATGGACCGCGACAAGCGCTGGGAACGCGTGAAGGTCGCCTACGATGCGCTGGTCAAGGGCGTCGGCGAGGCGGCGACGGACATGGCCGGAGCCGTTCAGAAATCCTACGATGCGGAGGTCACCGACGAGTTCATCAAGCCCGTTGTGCGCGTCGATGCGCAGGGACAGCCTGTCGGTCTGATTCGTCCGAACGATCTGGTCGTTTTCTTCAACTACCGCAACGACCGCGCCAAGGAGCTGACGATCGTCCTCACGCAGGAGGATATGCCCGCCGAGGGGATGCACACGTTGCCGCTCTACTACTGCTGCATGACCCCCTACGACGCCAAGTTCACGGGGCTACACATCCTCTTCGACAAGGAGAACGTGCCCGACACCATCGGCGAGTGGGTCTCGAAGCAGGGGCTCCGCCAACTGCGCATCGCCGAGACCGAGAAGTACGCCCACGTGACGTTCTTCCTCAACGGCGGCCGCGAGGAGAAGTTCGAGGGCGAGGAGCGTATCCTCGTGGCGTCGCCCAAGGTGGCCACGTACGACCTCCAGCCCGAGATGTCGGCCCCCGAGGTGGCCGACAAGCTGGTCGCCGCCCTCGGCGAGCGGAAATTCGACTTCATCTGCCTGAACTTCGCCAACGGCGACATGGTGGGCCATACGGGCGTTTACGACGCCATCGTGAAGGCCGTGAAGGCCGTGGACGGCTGCGTGGAGAAGGTCGTGGAGGCCGCCAAGGCCAACGGTTACGAGGTGGTGATGATCGCCGACCACGGCAATGCCGACAATGCGCTCAATGCCGACGGTACGCCCAATACGGCCCATTCGCTCAACCCCGTGCCCATCGTGGTGGTGTCGGACCGCGTGAAGTCGGTGCGCAACGGCATTCTGGCCGACGTGGCCCCCACGGTGCTGAAACTCATGGGGCTCGAACAACCCGCCGAAATGACGGGCGAGGCACTCGTCGAGTTTTGATGCCGCCGTGCGGCGATAGGGTTGGACGGACCGATACGTAGCCATACCCGATATACCGATGCGCATGTCCGGTGCGGGCGTGCGTTCCGGTTCCGTTCTATTCGACACCCCGGCCTGTGCAAGGCCGGGGTGTCGTTCGGAAGGAGAACCGGCCGCCCGGGCCGAGGGGGGGGCGACCGGTTCCGTACGCTGTCGGCGTGACGGCGGTCGGAGGCGTTCTCGGTATTCCGGCCGGCCGATGGGCGGGGCGGGCCGGAAAATATTGCCGCAGGGTGAATGCGGAGCCCGTCCGTGCGTTTTTTGGTTGTCCGCTGTTGCCGGGGAATGGAAAACTTGCCTATATTTGTACGGCCAACCATAGCGCCGATGGCCCCGAATATGAAACTGCTGCTTCAAATAACCTACAATACCCGTTGGGGAGAGCGTCTCGTTGTCGTCTCTCCCGGAAACAGACGCCTGCCGATGGAGTACTGCGGAGAGGGGAGATGGAGAGGGTGTATCGCTCGGTACCTTCCCGGCCGGGAATATTCCTACGAGGTGGTTCGGGACGGGAAGTGCGTCCGTCGGGAGTGGAAGGGACACCGGGTCGTGCTTCCCGAAAATTGCACGGCCGCTTCCGCGGACGTTTCCGACCGGTGGAACGACACGCCTTCGGATGCGCCTTTGTACTCTTCGGCATTCTCTCAGGGCATTTTCGCCCGGGGCCGGTACACGGCGGCTTCGCGGCCCGTCGGCGATGAAAATCTCTTCGTTTGCACGGCCTTCGCCGACGTCCGTCCCGATGAGACACTCGCCATCGCGGGCGATATTCCCGAACTCGGGGCGTGGACGAAGCCCGTTCCTCTGGACGACGCGGCGTTTCCATACTGGAGACTCGCGCTGCGCATCGACGGTCCGTTCCTCTATAAATACCTGATCGTCGATCGGAAAACGCTCGCTCCGCTGCGCTGGGAGGAGGGGGAGAACCGGGTCTTCGCATGTGCCGCGACGCCAGCGAGGGCGAGGGTCCTCGCATCCGACGTTCCGAATTTCCAGGGACGGCGCTGGCGCGGTGCGGGCACCGCCGTTCCGGTCTTTTCCCTGCGGAGCGAAGACGACTTCGGTACGGGAGAGTTCGCGGATCTGAAGAAGATGGTCGATTGGGCGGTGGCGACGGGGCAGCATGTCATCCAACTGCTTCCGATAAACGATACGACGATGACGGGGACCTGGACGGATTCTTATCCCTACAACGCCAACTCCTCCTTCGCTCTCCATCCCCAGTTTATGAACCTTCCGGCCGCGGGGGTTCCGGCCGACGGGGAGTATCTGAGGCTTCGGCAGGAGCTGAATGCCCTTCCGCAGGTCGATTATGAGCGGGTCAATAGGGAGAAACTGCGTCTTTTGCGGAAGACTTTCGAGAACGAAGGCGCGGAAATCCTCTCGAAGAAACCGTTCAGGGAGTTTCTGAGCCTTAACGAGCACTGGCTGCTGCCGTATGCGCTCTTTTGCACCCTGCGCGACGAATACGCCACGGCGGATTTCACCCGTTGGGGAAAATATGCGAAGTACGACAGGAAAGTCCTGGAGGAGTACCGCGGGAAACACCGCCGGGAGGTGGATTTCCATTGCTTTGTCCAATATCACCTCCATCTTCAGCTCTCCGACGCCTGTGCCTATGCCCATTCCAGGGGCGTGATCCTCAAGGGGGACCTGCCGATCGGCGTGAGTCCCACGAGTGCCGACGCGTGGTTCGCCCCGCGGCTGTTCAACATGGATTCGCAGGCCGGCGCTCCGCCCGATGCCTTTTCGGCTTTCGGCCAGAACTGGGGATTTCCGACCTACGACTGGAAACGGATGGCCGGGGACTCTTTCGGATGGTGGAAATCCCGCCTGGCGAAGATGTCGGAGTATTTCGATGCCTTCAGAATCGACCACATTCTGGGGTTTTTCAGAATCTGGGAGATCCCCGTGGATTCCGTGCGCGGTCTTTTGGGGCATTTCAGCCCTGCGTTGCCGTACTCGTCCGAAGAACTGAAAAGCCGGGGATTCGATCTCTCCGGGGGCCGGTTCGTGACGCCCTGCGTTTCGGAGCGCATGCTGGACGAGATCTTCGGGGCGTATGCGCAGGAGGTGCAGTCGAAATATGTCAGGGAGGGCCGTCTGGCGGCCTCCTGCTCGACCCAGAGAAAGATTGCGGCGCGGTTCCGTGCGGACGACGAGCACGACCGAATCCTCTCGGAGGGTCTCATGCGGCTTACCGAAGAGGTGCTGTTCGTGGAGGATCCCCGCAAGAGAGGGTTTTATCATCCGCGGATCGCGGCCCATGCCACTTATGCGTATCGTTCGCTCGACGATGCCTCGCGCAGGAGTTTCGATGCGTTGTACGACGAATTCTTTTACCGCCGCCACAACGCATGCTGGAGGGATTCGGCGATGAGCAAGCTGCCTCCGCTGCTCGCCTCTACCGAAATGATGGCCTGCGGAGAGGATCTGGGCATGATTCCGGATTGTGTTCCGGAGGTGATGCGCCGCCTCGGAATCCTTTCGCTCGAAATACAGCGGATGCCCAAGTCGGTCGGGGAGCTTTTTGCCGATCCGTCGCGTTATCCCTATCTCTCGGTATGCACCACCTCGACGCACGACATGAACCCCCTGCGGGCCTGGTGGGAGGAGGACCGGGCGCTTACGGAGCGGTTTTACCGCGATGTGCTCGGGATGGAAGGCGACGCCCCGGATGTCTGCACGCCGCAGATCTGCCGGCGCATCCTCGAACAGCATCTTTCGTCGCCTGCGATGCTGGCCGTTTTCCCCTTGCAGGACTGGCTTGCGACGGATCCGGCGTTGCGTGCTCCGGATCCGCACGGCGAACGGATTAACGTGCCGTCGAATCCCCGCCATTATTGGCGGTACAGGATGCCGCTGTCGCTCGAGGAACTTCTGGCGCAGACCGATTTCAACTCCCGTATCCGGTCGATGGTCGAACGTTCCGGAAGAGCCTGAGATTCATTTTCTTCGATCCATTTCAGAAAATATCCGCCTTCGGAGACGCCCCGGTGTGCGTCAGTACAGTTCCAGAAACTCGTATCCGTTGCCCGCGGCGGCGAGGTAGCGCATGAACTCGTCGTGCTCGAGCAGCACCGTGGCGCGGTTGTCGTTCGGGTGGAAGGCGTAGCGGGGCCACTCGCGCATCCGGGAGTCGAGGAACAGGTGCACGTGGTTCGCCGTGTCGTTTATCAGCCCGAATGCCGAGACCGATCCGGGGCGCAGTCCGAGCCACCGTTCCATGCGTTGTTCCGAGGCGAACGAGAGCTTGCCCTGGTGCAGCCGCTGTTCGAGGTCGCGGATCGCCAGCCGTTGTTCGGCGTCGAAGCATACCAGGTAGTGCCGGTCGCCCTTGTGGTTGCGGAAAAAGAGGTTCTTGCAGTGCTTCGCGCCGTCGCCGCGGCAGTAGCGCAGGGCGATTTCGCAGGTCGGGGCCTCCGGATGTTCGTACCACGTGTAGCGGATGCCGTGGGCGTCGAGGAAGTCGAACACCCGTTGCCGCCGCCGGTCGGGCGTGAGCGGGGCGGTTGCTGCCGTCGGCTCCATGACTATCCGATGCCGTAAAATCCGCGGATGTTCCGGGCGATGCACTCCACGAGCACGCCGACCGCCTCGACGGGCGACCAGGCATTGTGGGGCGAGAGCAGCAGCCGGTCCGGTTCGCGGACCGAGAGCAGGGGATTGCCCTCTTCGATCGGTTCGTGCGCGAAGACGTCCAGCCCCGCGCCGGCCAGCTCTCCGCGGTCGAGCGCCGCGGCCAGCGCCGCCTCGTCCACGATGCCGCCGCGGGCGACGTTGATGAGTATGGCCGAGGGTTTCATCCGCGCCAGCTCGCGGGCGCCGATCAGCCCGCGCGTGCGTTCGTTGAGCGGCGCATGGATCGACACCACGTCGGCCCAGCCGAGCAGCTCGTCGAGCGGCAGGGCGGGGTACTCCTCCTCGCGCACGACGCCCGAAGTGGAGGTGTAGGCCACTTCGCAGCCCAGCGCGCGGGCTACCCGCGCCACGTTGCGGCCGATGTTTCCCAGCCCGACGATACCCCAGCGCGATCCGTACAGTTGCCGGGTCGTGCGTCCGAAGTGGTATTGCAGCGGCGATCCGGCGTATTCGCTCTTCACGTAGCGGTCGTAATAGACCGTCTGCCGCAGCAGGGCGATCGCCGCGCCGATCGTGGTTTCGGTCACCGAGTGGGTCGAGTACCCCACGGCGTTGCGCACGGCGATGCCCCGTTCGGCGGCGGCTTCGAGGTCGATGTGGTTCATGCCCGTCGCCGCCACGCAGATCAGCCGCAGGCGGGGCAGCCGTTCGAGCGTATCGCGGCGCATGGGCACCTTGTTCGTGATCGCCACCTCCGCGTCGCGGCAGCGTTCGGCTGTCTCCTCGCGGCGCGTGGTCGCGTAACCCGTGTAGTCGCCCAGCGCGCGGATCGCCGAGAGGTCGGCGCCGCCGAGGCTGTATTCGTCGAGAAATACGATTTTCGGTTTCATCTTCCTTGTTTTTATGAATCGGAACGCCGGCTTTCGGCGCGTCCCTTTCACGCAAAGATAGCGGCTTTTTCGGTTCCGTGCGCTTCCGTGCCGCCGTTTTTCGCTGTTTTCGCCGCCGAAGGCGGAATCCCGGGCATGGCCGGACCCTCTTCGCACCTCGCTCCGACCCGTTCCGGAGGCGGCCCGGCGCATGGTCCAACGGCCGCTCCGCCGCAAATTCGCCGTCCGGAGTTGCTATTCTCTGCCGGAAACGCTACCTTTGCGGCGTGATGAACGGAATCGGTTTCTGGATGAAGAACGCGCGGCAGGTCTCCCTGCCGCAGAGCATGCTGCCCGTGCTGCTGGCCGTCGGCATGTCGCTGCGTCACGACGGTTTTTCCCTCTGGCTGGCCCTCGTCGCCGCTTTCGGCGTGGGGTGCGCCCACCTGGGCATGAACCTCGCCGACGACTATTTCGATTACCGCGAGGGGAGCGCCGAGAAGCGCACGCGGCTGGCTTCGGACGGTATCCGTGCCCGTGTGGCGAAGTACCCTTACCTCAGTTCGGGGGCCGCCTCCGTGCGGGAGCTCGTCGTGGCGGTCTGCGTGTTTCTGGGACTGGCCGCCGGAGCCGGGGCCGTCGTCGTCGCCTGCCGGGGCGTCGTGCCGCTGGCCCTCGCCGGTATCGGGGCGGTGCTCGGCATCTCCTATTCGGGCGGGCCGCTCCGCCTGGGCTATCGCGGGCTGGGCGAACCGGTCGTCGGGCTGTTGTTCGGTCCGCTGCTGATGGCCGGCGTGCAGTATGCGGCGTGCGGCGTGCTGGACGGTCCGGTCCTGCTGGTCGGCGCGGCCGTCGGACTGCTCGTCACGAACATCCTCTACACCCATTCCGTGCTCGACCGCCATGCCGACTCCCGAATGGGCAAACGCACGCTGGCCCACCTGCTCGGCACGCCGCGGGCGATGATCGCCGCATCGGGCCTCTTCTGCTTCGCGCCGTTCGTACTGGTCGCCGCGGGCGCCGGCTGCGGGATGCTCCCCGCGGCGGCCCTTGCGACGTTCGTGCTCCTGCCCATGGCCGCGTTCCTGTGGCGTTCGCTGCGCAGCTATGTTCTCGATCGTCCCGTCGCCCTGCGCACGGCCCCGTGGATGGGCCCCATGGGCGATTTCAAGAGATACTGCGACATGGGGATCGGCTGGTTCATGCTGCGGTGGCTGCTGGCGCGGAACCTCGTCTCGTTCTTCGCGCTCATCCTGCTCGTCGTTTATACCGTACTCGAAATAATGGAGTGATTATGAAGAAAATAAAGCGGTTGCTCTATCTCGGCTGGTGGTTCTTCGGAGCCCGGGTTCTCGGCCGCAAACGGCCGTTGCAGACCGTGCTGTTCATCTCGAACCGATGCAACCTCCGTTGCAGGCACTGCTCGGTCTATTCGCGGGCTACGCCCGACGAGATGACCTTCGAGGAGATCCGCCGCGAGCTGGAATACTCCTACCGCCTCGGTTCGCGCTTCGTCGATCTGGAGGGGGGCGAGGTGATGATCTGGCGCGACGGCGACAAGCGGATCGACGACGTGATCGACCTGGCCCGCGAGGTGGGTTTCTTCTCCGTGACGATCACCACCAACGCCCAGTTGCCCTTCGCCGGGAGCCATGCCGACAGCATCTGGGTCAGCCTCGACGGCTGCGGGAAGTACCACGAAATGATCCGCGGCGAAGGCACGTTCGCGCGTCTGGAGCGCAACATCGCCGCCTGCGGCCATCCGCATCTGAGCGTCAATATGGTGGTGAACAAGTACAACTGGGAGCATGTGGCCGAGACGATCGAATACGTGAAGCGGAATCCCGCCATCGAGAGCATTTCGATCAATTTCTACACACCTTTCCCCGATGCCGACGACCTGATGATTACGCGCGAACAGCGCGAACGGGTGATCGACACCGTGATCCGGATGAAGCGCGCGGGCTATCCGGTGATGAACTCCGTCTCGGGGCTGGAGCTGATGCGGCACAACCGCTTCAAGCGCCGCTGCTGGGTCACGAATTTCATCTATGCCGACCATACGCGCGCCAACTGCTCGGGCGAGCGGCTGGGCATCTGCGACGACTGCGGGCTCTGCATGGCGGGCGAGATGAACGCCGTGTTCAACTTCCGGCCCGACACCATCCGCGCGGGGTTGAAACTGCGGCTCTGACGGCGGCCGGACGATTCCCGCCATCCTTCCTGCCGCATGTCGCGGCGCGGCCCGGAGGCATTCCGCCCCGGGCCGCGCCGTGCTTCGTGCCGAAAGGCTCCTCAGTCCAGCTCGCCGATCAGGCCGCGGATCACCACCGAGGCGCAGCCGATGCCGAACAGCGGCGGGATGTAGGAGATCGTCCCGACGTTCGATTTCTTGTTCCGCTCCTCACAGAGGATCATCGCCCCTTCGCGCATCGGCTCGGGGGAGAAGACGGCGCGGAATCCGCTGCGGATGCCGATCTTGTGCAGCCGTTTGCGCAGCATGTGGGCCAGCGGGCAGTGGTGGGTTTTGGCGATGTCGGCGATCTCCATGCGCGTGGGGTCGGTCTTGGCCCCCGCGCCCATCGAACTGACCAGCGGCAGGCGGCGTTCGAGCGCCGCGGCGATGAGCGCCAGCTTGGGCGACAGGGTGTCTATGGCATCCACCACGTAGTCGTACCGCGCCGCGTCGAGCAGCGCGTAGGTCTCCTCGTCGCGGATGTAGCGGTTCACCACGCTCAGGTCTATTTCCGGGTTGATGTCGCGCAGCCGTTCGGCCAGCACCTCGGCCTTCGGCCTCCCGACGGTCGAGTGCAGCGCCACGAGCTGGCGGTTGATGTTCGTCCCGTTCACCGTGTCGGCGTCGGCCACGGTCATGCGGCCCACGCCCGCCCGGGCGATCATCTCCGCGGCGTAGGCCCCCACGCCTCCCAGCCCCACCACGAGCACGTGCGCCCGTCTGAGGCGGCCGAGTTTCTCTTCGCCGAGCAGCAGCTCGGTCCTCTCCAGCCAGTTGTCCATGCAGTTCGTTTTCGTTCGTTTCCGTCGTGTCCCTCCTGTGCGCCGTCCGTCGTGCGGCCTCCGGACCGCAGCGCGGGAACAGCGCCGCCGTCCTTCACTTCTCCCCGAACAGCCGGCGGTAGTTCTCCGCCGTTGCCCGCCGCAGCTCTTCCACGGTCGTTCGCCGCACCTCCGCGGCCCGGGCGTAGATCGTTTCGATGGCTGCGGGGCTGTCGTCCGTCTCGAAGAAGAGACGGTCGGACGGAACCTCGCGCAGGGCTTCGAGCGTCTTGCGCGAGGCGAAGGTGCGCTCGCCGAACGAGAGGTAATATCCCTTCGCCACGGCCTGCCGCGCCTGTTCGGGCGATCCGATGAATCCGTGGAAAATCGCGGCCGGAGGCGGGCAGGCCGCCAGTTCGCGCATCAGCGGTTCGAAGGCCCGCACGCAGTGCAGCACGACCGGAAGCCCCCGTTCGCGGGCCAGCCGCAACTGGGCCCTGAGCGCCGCCGTCTGCGCCTCGCGCGCGACGCCGCACACGAAGTCCAGCCCCGTCTCGCCGACAGCCTGCGCGTCGCCGAGCCGTTGCCCGAGCGTCGCCGTGTCCTCCCGCTCCGCGTCCCACGGATGCACGCCCTTCGCACGCAGCTCGATGCCGCGGCCCGCAGGGCGGTGGGTGTGGATATTGACGTATTCGGCCATGACGGGACAAATGTAGGAATTTTTCGGGAAACGGATTCCTCTCCCGATGCGGCTTCGTCCGATTTTTCCGCCCGGCATCCCGCTTCCGCCCGTCCGTCCGGAGCGGGAAAACGGGCCGTTCCCCTTTTTTTCGCTTCCGGCGGGAAATAATGCTCCGTAAAATAGTTTTTTTCGGGAAAAAATTAGTACTTTCGCACGCGATTCAGGCTGTTAGCCGGCTAACACATGGCGAACGGGACCTGAAACGAATCCGGAAAAGACCCAAGAAAACCAAACATAACAATCAAAATCTTTAACCATGTCGAAAATCATTACACTACGCAAGGGTTTAGACATCAATCTGGCGGGTAAACCCCGGGAGTCGCTCTCCGATGCGCCTCAGGCTTCGGAGTACGCCCTCTCGCCCCTCGATTTCGAGGGCGTGACACCCAAGCTGCTGGTTAAGGTGGGCGATAAGGTGAAGGCCGGTACGCCGTTGTTCTTCAACAAGTACAACGAGCGGGTCCTCTTCACGTCGCCCGTCAGCGGCACGGTGGCGGCGGTCAATCGCGGCGAGAAGCGCAAGGTGCTCTCGGTGACGGTGACCCCCGACGGCGGGCAGAGCTACGAGGAGTTCGGCAAGATCGACCTCCGCACCGCTTCGCGCGAACAGATCGTCGAACTGCTGCTGCGTTCGGGCCTCTGGCCGATGATCGTGCAGCGACCCTACGGCGTCATCGCCGACCCGAACGACACGCCGAAGGCGGTCTTCATCTCCGCCTTCGACTCCGCGCCGCTGGCTCCGGACTACAACTTCGTCCTGCGGGACGAGCAGCGGAACCTGCAGGCGGGCATCGAGCTGATGCGCCGCCTCACGCCGGGCAAGGTGCACCTGTCGGTGCGCGCCAAGGCCGAGGGACGGATGCCGTCGCTCCAGGGCGTCGAGTTGCACGCCTTCGCGGGCAAACATCCCGTGGGCAACGTCGGCGTGCAGATCCACCATGTCGATCCGATCAACAAGGGCGACATCGTCTGGACGGTGAACATCCAGGACCTGGCCATCATCGGCCGCCTGGTCAATGAGGGCCGCGTGGACATGCGCCGCATCGTCGCCGTCACCGGCTCGGAGATCGAAAACCCGCACTACGTCCGCATCGTCTCGGGTGCGCGCGTCGATTCGCTCGTCTCGGGCAACGTCCGTCCGCAGAAGGAGGGCGACCGCGTCCGCTTCATTTCGGGCAACGTGCTCACCGGCACGAAGACCTCGCCCGAGGGCTTCATGGGCTTCTACGCCAACCAGCTCACGGCCATTCCCGAAGGCGACAAGTACGAGCTGCTGGGCTGGGCGATGCCGCGTCTGAACAAGTTCTCCGTCTCGCGCGCCTACTTCTCGTGGCTCTGCCCGAAGAAGGAGTACAACCTCGACACGAACCTCAACGGCGGCGAGCGTCCGTTCGTCGTGACGGGGCTCTACGAGCAGTACCTGCCGATGGACATTTATCCCATGTATCTGCTCAAGGCTTGCCTTGCGGGCGACATCGACAAGATGGAGAACCTCGGCATCTACGAGGTCACCGAGGAGGACTTCGCGCTCTGCGAGTTCGTCGATCCCTCGAAGATCGAGATCCAGCAGATCATTCGCGACGGTATTAACTTAATGATTAAGGAGGCATAACCGATGGGATTGCGTAAATTCATGGACAATATCAAGCCCACCTTCTCCAAGGGCGGAAAGCTGGGCTTCTTGGAATCGACGTTCGATGCGTTCGAGACCTTCCTCTTCGTTCCCAACACGACGACCTCGAAGGGTGCGCACATCCGCGACTGCAACGACATGAAGCGTACGATGATCGTCGTCGTGCTGGCGCTGATGCCGGCCTTCCTGTTCGGCTGTTTCAACACGGGTATGCAGGTGGGCCTCACGGGCTTCCAGGCCTTCTTCTACGGTCTGGTGCGCGTGCTGCCGATGGTCTGCGTCTCCTATGTCGTGGGTCTGGGCATCGAGTTCGGCTTCGCGCAGGCGCGCGGCCACGAGGTGAACGAAGGTTTCCTTGTGACGGGTCTGCTGATCCCGATGATCTTCCCCGTCTCGACGCCGCTCTGGATGGTGGCACTCTCCACGGCCTTCGCCGTCGTCTTCGGCAAGGAGGTCTTCGGCGGTACGGGCATGAACGTCTTCAACCCGGCGCTGCTGGCCCGCGCCTTCGCCTTCTTCGCCTACACGCCTTCCATGTCGGGCGAGACCGTATGGTTCTCCGACTGGACGATGATGGGCGCCAAGGTGGACGGCATCACGGGCGCCACGGCGCTCGAACAGCTTTCGACGACGGGTACGATGGCTTTCTCGCCGGCGGACGCCTTCCTGGGCTTTATCCCCGGATCGTTCGGCGAGACCTCGACGCTGGCCATCCTTATCGGTGCGGCGATTCTCCTCTTCACGGGCATCGCTTCGTGGCGCACGATGGTGTCGGTGTTCGTCGGCGGCCTTGCGATGGGCTACCTGTTCCAGGCGCTCGGCGTGACGGAGTATCCGGCCTGGTGGCATCTGATCGTCGGCGGCTTCGCCTTCGGCGCCGTCTTCATGGCGACCGATCCCGTCACCTCGGCGCAGACCAACAGGGGCAAGTACATCGTGGGTCTGATGACCGGCGCGCTGGCCGTGATGATCCGCGTCGTGAACCCCGCATATCCCGAGGGCATGATGCTTTCGATCCTCTTCATGAACGCATTGGCGCCGCTGGTGGACTACTTCGTGGTCGAGTCCAGCATTTCGCGCCGCAAGAAACGTGTTAAAACTGCAAAATAGGGTGTGAGATATGGCTAAGAAACAATTCAAATGCAACGTCTGCGGCTACGTCCACGAAGGAGCGGCCGCGCCCGACACCTGCCCCGTCTGCGGCGCTCCCGCCTCGGAATTCACGGAGCTGAAGGGTAAGAAGGGGCTGTTCGGCGATACGAACAGCAATGCCTATATCGTGCTCTATTCGACGGTGATGGTCGTCGTCGTGGCCACGCTGCTGGCGTTGGCCGCGCTGGGTCTTCAGAAACGTCAGGCGGAGAACGAGCTCAACGAGAAGAAGCAGGCCATCCTCGGCTCGCTGGCCGCGCAGGGCGAGTCCTACGACGAGTTCATCGACGCGTATGTGGTCGATGCCGAGGGGCGGAAGGTGGAGGATGCGGGCGATATTTTCGCCCTGCTCAACGACCTGCCGGGCGCTTTTGCCGCGGGCAAGTTCCCGATCTTCGAGGCCCGCGACGGCCGCGTGGTCATTCCCGTTACGGGCATGGGCCTCTGGGGACCGGTGTGGGGATACCTCGCCCTGGAGAAGGATATGAACACGGTGGCCGGTATCATCATGGCCCACAAGGGCGAGACGCCGGGTCTGGGAGCCGAGATCTCGACGCCCAAATACCAGGCGCTGTTCGTCGGCAAACAGATTTTCGACGGCGACAAATTCGTCTCGGTGAAACTCCGCAAGGGCGGTGCCAAGGACCCGCTGCATGAGGTGGATGCCATTTCGGGCGGTACGAAGACTTCCGACGGCGTGTCGCTGATGCTCGAAAACAGTCTCAGAAACTATCTGCCCCTGCTGGAGGCCAAGCGCACCGCGTCGGAGCCGGCGGCCCCCGCAGCGGAAGTGTCTAACGAAGAAAACGTAGGAAACAATGAGTAAGAACGAAAAAGAGCCTTTGTTTTCGGCCAAGAACATGAAATATCTGACGGGGCCGTTCTCCGCGAACAACCCGGTCATCGTGCAGATCCTCGGTATCTGCTCGGCGCTGGCCGTCACCGTGCAGTTGAAGCCGGCCATCGTCATGGCGCTCAGCGTGACGGTCGTCACCGGATTCTCGAATCTGGTGATGTCGCTGATCCGTACCGGTGTGCCGGCCCGGATCCGCATCATCGTCCAGCTCGTCGTGATCGCCGCGCTGGTGATTCTCGTCGATCAGGTGCTCAAGGCCTTCGTTTACGAAGTCTCCAAGCAGTTGTCGGTCTATGTGGGTCTTATCATCACGAACTGTATCGTCATGGGCCGCGTCGAGGCCTTCGCTCTGGGCAACAAGCCGTGGGCTTCGTTCCTCGACGGCATCGGCAACGGCCTGGGCTACGGCATGATTCTCGTCACGGTGGCCTTCTTCCGCGAACTGCTCGGTTCGGGCAGCCTGCTGGGCTTCCGCATCATTCCCGAGAGCTGGTACATGGCCGAGGGCGGATTCTATTCGAACTGCGGCATGATGCTCTTCCCGCCGATGGCGCTCATCATCGTGGGCTGCATCATCTGGGTGCATCGCTCGCGCAACAAGGACTTACAGGAAAAATAGGAGGGTAACGTATGGAATCATTGAATATCTTTATCCGGTCGATCTTTATCGACAACATGGTCTTCGCCTTCTTCTTCGGCATGTGCTCCTACATCGCCGTATCGAAGAGCGTGAAGACGGCCCTCGGGCTGGGTGCCGCCGTGACGTTCGTGATGGTGATGACCGTGCCTCTGAATTACCTCTTGTATGAATACGTGCTGAAAGCCGATGTGCTGGTCGCCGGCGTCGATCTGAGCTTCCTCACCTTCATCGTCTTCATCGCCACGATCGCCGCGTTCGTGCAGCTCGTGGAGATGATCGTCGAGAAGTTCTCGCCGTCGCTTTACAGCCAGTTGGGTATCTTCCTGCCGCTGATCGCCGTGAACTGCGCCATCCTGGGCGGTTCGCTCTTCATGCAGCAGAAGGTGGACGGCGGCGAGCTGACGTCGCTCTGGCAGACGATCGTTTACGGTCTGGGTTCGGGCCTGGGCTGGTGGCTGGCGATCGTCATGATGGCGGCCATCCGCGAGAAGACGACCTATTCGCATATCCCGGCGGCGCTCAGGGGACCCGGTATCGCCTTCATCATCACCGGTCTGATGGGTATCGCCTTCATGATCTTCTCGGGCATTCAGTTCTAACCTTTAAAAAGAGATTCGGAAAATGACTACAACGATTTTAATTGCGATCGCAGCCTTTCTGGTGATCACGCTGGTACTGGTCGCACTGCTTCTCTATGCGAAGGCGAAACTGGTCGCGTCGGGCGAGGTGACGATCGACATCAACAACGGCGAGCGGGTCATCACCACCGAGAGCGGTTCGACGCTGCTCTCGACGCTGGCCGACAACAAGGTCTTCCTGCCGTCGGCCTGCGGCGGCGGCGGTTCGTGCGGCATGTGCAAATGCCAGGTGCTGGAGGGCGGCGGCGACATCCTGCCCACCGAGACGGGCTTCATCTCGCGCAAGCTGGCCAAGGATCACTGGCGTCTGGGCTGCCAGGTGAAAGTGAAGGAGAACCTCAAAATCCGGGTTCCCGAAGCCGTGCTGGGCGTCAAGAAATGGGAGTGCACCGTGGTTTCGAACCGCAACATCTCGACCTTCCTCAAGGAGTTCGTCGTGAAGCTGCCCGAAGGCGAGCACCTCAAGTTCCGCAGCGGCGGCTACATCCAGATCGACATCCCGAAGTACGATGCCATCAGGTTTTCGGACATGGACATCGACGAGCGCTACCGCGAGGACTGGGACAAGATGAAAATGTGGGACTTGGTGACGACCAATCCCGAGCCGACGTTCCGCGCCTACTCGATGGCCAACCACCCGGCCGAGGGCAACATCATCATGCTCAACATCCGTATCGCCACGCCGCCGTTCGACCGTGCCGCGGGGACCTTCATGAAGGTGAATCCGGGCATCTGCTCGTCGTACATCTTCTCGCGCAAGCCGGGCGACAAGGTGACCATCTCGGGTCCCTACGGCGAATTCTTCCTGCCCGACAACCTGCCCGATACGCAGGAGCTGATCTTCATCGGCGGCGGCGCGGGCATGGCTCCGATGCGCAGCCACATCATGCACCTGTTCAAGACCGAGAAGACGAAGCGTCCCGTGTCGTTCTGGTACGGTGCGCGCGCCCTGAAGGAGGCTCCCTATCTGGACGATTTCCACCAGATCGAGAAGGATTTCCCCAACTTCAAGTTCCATCTGGGTCTCGACCGTCCCGATCCGGAGGCCGATGCCGCAGGCGTGGACTACAAGGTGGGCTTCGTGCACAACGTGCTCTATGAGAACTACCTCAAGAACCACCAGGCTCCCGAGGACTGCATCTACCTCATGTGCGGACCTCCGATGATGATCGCGTCGGTGGTGAAGATGCTCGACTCGCTCGGCGTGCCGCCCGAAAACATCCTCTACGACAACTTCGGTTCGTAAGATCCGAAGATCAGTCTGACGATAGGCAAGTAGTTATCAATAGCTGCTTGCCTATTTTTTGTTTGGACGTATTCCGGGGGGGGGATTCGTCGCCGGTCTTCGGTCGTCGTCGCTTATTTGTTGCTCTTTTGTTACTCGGAATTGCGAAAATTTCCTATATTTGTTCGAAAGACCGTTTTTTCAACCATCTAAAATCCTTTTGCCGAATGAACACTCCTTCCATTTTCTGGCTCGTGCCCGCCGCTTCCCTCGTCGCGCTGGCGGTGGCGTGGATCTTCTACTCGCGGATGAAGCGCGAGGACGAGGGCACGGAGCGTATGCGCGAAATCGCCGCGCATGTCCGCAAGGGCGCCATGGCCTACCTGCGCCAGCAGTACAAGGTCGTCCTCGTCGTCTTCCTCGTCCTGGCGCTCTTCTTCGCCTACCTGGCTTACGGCGCGGGCGTGCAGAACCCGTGGGTTCCCTTCGCCTTCCTCACGGGCGGCTTCTTCTCGGGCCTGGCTGGCTTCTTCGGCATGAAGACCGCGACCTATGCCTCGGCCCGTACGGCCAACGCCGCGCGGCAGTCGCTCGACCGCGGCCTGAAGGTCGCCTTCCGCAGCGGCGCCGTCATGGGGCTCGTGGTCGTGGGCCTCGGACTGCTCGACATTTCGTTCTGGTATCTGATTCTGGACCGTTTCACCGACGTGGCCGGGCCGCAGAAGCTCGTCGTCATCACGACGACGATGCTGACCTTCGGCATGGGCGCTTCGACGCAGGCCCTCTTCGCGCGTGTCGGCGGCGGCATCTACACCAAGGCGGCCGACGTAGGCGCCGACCTCGTGGGCAAGGTCGAGGCGGGGATTCCCGAGGACGACCCGCGCAATCCCGCGACGATCGCCGACAACGTGGGCGACAACGTGGGCGACGTGGCCGGCATGGGCGCCGACCTCTACGAGAGCTACTGCGGCTCGGTGCTGGCCACCGCCGCGCTCGGAGCCGCGGCCTTCGCTTCGGCCGGCAGCGAGACGTTGCAGCTCAAGGCCGTGCTGGCGCCGATGCTGATCGCCGCCGTGGGCATCCTGCTCTCGATCGTCGGCATCTTCCTCGTCCGCACGAAGGAGGGGGCCTCGATGCGCGAACTGCTCCGCTCGCTCGGCGTGGGCGTCAATTTCAGCTCGGCGCTGATCGCGCTGGCCACCTTCGGCATCCTCTACCTGCTGGGCATCGAGAACTGGCTCGGCCTTTCGTTCTCGGTCATCACGGGCCTTGCGGCGGGCATCGTCATCGGACAGGCCACCGAGTACTACACCTCGCACTCCTACAAACCCACGCAGAAGATCGCGGGCAGTGCCAAGACCGGTCCTGCGACGGTCATCATCGCCGGCGTCGGCTCGGGTATGATCTCCACGGCGATTCCCGTGGTGACGATCGGCGCGGCGATCGTTCTGGCGTATCTCTGCGCTACGGGCTTCGATATCGAACACATGATGCAGCCGCACAATCTCTCGCAGGGCCTTTACGGCATCGGCATCGCCGCCGTCGGAATGCTTTCGACGCTGGGCATCACGCTCGCCACGGACGCCTACGGACCGATCGCCGACAATGCGGGCGGCAATGCCGAGATGAGCGGCCTCGGCCCCGAGGTCCGCAAACGCACCGATGCGCTCGACGCGCTGGGCAACACGACGGCCGCCACGGGCAAGGGCTTCGCCATCGGTTCCGCGGCGCTGACGGCGCTGGCGCTGCTGGCCTCCTATGTCGAGGAGATACGGATCGGCCTCTTGCACAACGGGGTGACGGAACTGACGCTCTCCGACGGCACGACGCGGCTCGTCGAACAGGCTTCGATGCTCGATTTCATGGCCTACTACAACGTTTCGCTGATGAATCCCACGGTGCTCGTCGGCGTCTTCATCGGCGCGATGATGTCGTTCCTGTTCTGCGGCCTGACGATGAACGCCGTGGGACGCGCCGCCGAGAGTATGGTGCAGGAGGTGCGGCGGCAGTTCCGCGAGATACGGGGTATCCTCACGGGCGAGGGTACGCCCGACTACGCCCGCTGCGTCGAGATTTCGACCCGCGGTGCGCAGCGCGAGATGCTCTTTCCGAGTCTGCTGGCGATCGTCGTCCCCGTGGCCGTGGGCCTCGTTTTCGGCGTGGCGGGCGTGATGGGACTGCTCGTCGGCGGCCTCGGTTCGGGCTTCGTGCTGGCGGTCTTCATGGCCAATGCCGGCGGTGCGTGGGACAACGCCAAGAAGATGATCGAGGAGGGCCACTTCGGCGGCAAGGGCTCCGACTGCCACAAGGCGACGGTCGTGGGCGATACGGTGGGCGATCCCTTCAAGGACACGTCGGGTCCGTCGCTCAATATCCTCATCAAGCTGATGTCGATGGTGGCGATCGTCATGGCGGGCCTTACGGTGGCGTGCCACCTCTTCTGACGCCTGCGTCTTTCAGAATATTCGTCCGGTCCGGCGGGATTGTCCTGCCGGACCGGACGTTTCTCGGCCCGGCTCGTTGCCGGATTTGCGGTTGCCCGGGTTTTGTGCTATCTTTGTCTCCATGAAAAATATCGTTTTCGACCTGGGCGGAGTGCTTTTCGCCCGCGACAAGAGCAAGTGCAGTCCCGAGATCGTGGAGTTCTTCGGGTTCCTCCGCGCACCGCAGATGCCGCGTTTCTGGGAGGAGTACGACCGGGGCGCCTCGTCGATCGGGGAGGTGACCGATACCCTCTGCACCCTGACGGGCCGTCCGCGCGCGGTCTGCGAGCGGGTGCTGCGGGAGGCGATCGACCTGCAGGAGCCCGTTGCGCCGACCGAGCGCCTCGTCGGCGAGCTCAAACGGGCGGGATACCGCCTCTACGTGCTTTCGAACATGTCGCGCGAGTTCATCGACTGCCTGCGCCGCTTTCCGGTCTATGCCCTTTTCGACGGCGAGGTGGTCTCCTGCGAGGAAGGGACGGTGAAGCCCGAGCCGCGCATCTACGAAATCCTGCTCGGACGCTACGGGCTGGACCCTGCCGAGACGCTTTTCATCGACGACCGTCCGGCCAATGTCGCCGCCGCCGAAGCGCTCGGCATCCGCGGATTCGGTTTCGACCACCGCGATCCCGCCGCGGCGTGCGACGCCCTGCGCCGGATGCTGTTGTAGCGGCGTTTCCGCCGTCGGGGCGATCGGCCCCGAATCCCGATCCGTCTTCGGGGCGGGAGATTCCGGGCGGAACGGGAGATTCTTCCGGATGCGTTGCGGAATTCTGGATGGTCCTTATCCGAAAAAGACCGGAGCCGGCTCGATGCCGGCTCCGGTCTTTCGTAACGTCGGGCCCCGCGCGGGGCTGCCGACGGGGGATTCACACCGTCAGTTGAAGGTGTAGCGCACGCTGAACAGCGCCGACCACGTCGAGGCCGTTCCTGCCACGTTCGTCCATTTCGGCTTGGAGAACTGGTATGCGCCGTCCTTGAAGGTCAGCAGGTTGCTCGTGCTGATCTGCCGGGCGTTGCCCCAGTTGCGGTTGAGCAGGTTGGCGACGTTGTTGATGTCGATACCCACGGTGATCGTGTTGCGTTTGCCGCCGATGTTCACGTAGAAGTCCTGTGCGAACTTGAAGTTGAGCATGTGCATCCACGGCATCACCGCGCCGCCGCGCCTGGTGTATTCGCCCTTGTGCTCGGAGAGGTAGTCGTCCCCGTTGATGAACTCCCAGAAATCGTTTTTCTGGTCTTCCGCGCTGTAGGTGACCTTTCCCGTATCCTTGTTCACGATGTCGGCGAAGGGCATCGTTTCCCACTGTTCGCGCGTCGGCACGTAGAGCAGGTTCTGCGCGCCGCCGTCGTTCGTTACGTTGGTCATCGTGTACGAGTAGCGCGAATAGGAGTAGCTGCTGCCCACGTAACCCAGCCGCAGCGCCTCGTAGTAGAGGCCCACGCTCGAAGCGAAGTGCTTGCCGTACTCTTTGCGGTAGCCGATGTTGATGAGGATGCGGTGGGGCGATACGAACGACGAGTAGCCCAGTTCGGGGGTGTTCGAGCCGTCCGTGCAGAAGGTGTTGGTGTTGTAGGCCGAGGTCACCTGGTCGCCGATGCCGTCGATCACGCTCTTCGATTCCGAATAGGTGTACGATGCCGACGCCATGAGGCCGAACCGCCAGCGTTTCGAAAGCTGTGCCGAGATCGAATAGTAGTAGCCTGCGATGTCCGTGTTGTGGATCAGGTAGGGCGTCACGTCCTTGCCGTCCGAGTTCTTGATGCCCTGCGATTCCCAGAGCTTGCGCGGACGGGGCTCGCCCGGGAGTTGGATGCCGCCGGCCACTTCGCGCTGGCCGAGCTTGCTGACAGCCACGGCGTCGATGTCCTTGTTGTAGATTCCTTCGATGTTGAGGTTGAAGTCGCGCGGCAGCTTCAGGTCGAACGCCAGCGAGGTCTTCCACGTCGAGGGCATCTTCAGGTTTTTGTCCATGATCGTCGCGGAGGTCGGGGCAGGCAGGGCCTGCTGCTGGAACGTGCCTCCGTAGAGGTCCTCGAGGATGTCGCCCACGTTGTCGTGGAAGCCCGGCATCTTGTCGCCGTTGGATTTGTAGAGGATGCTCTGGGCTTGCAGGCAGTTGCTGTTGCCCACGGCCGAGACGATCCACACGAACGGCAGGCGGCCCGTGAAGATGCCCGATCCGCCGCGGAGGATGTACTTGCGCTCGCCGGTCATGTCCCAGTTGAAGCCGAAGCGGGGAGCGACGTTCAGCCGCGCCTTGGGCATGTCGGAGGTCTTGTAGCCGCCGTTGCCTGCGAAAAGGGAGGTGAACTCCTTGTTCTCGTTGCCTGCGATCGTGGGGTAAACCGGGATTTCGAGACGCAGGCCCAGCGTGGCCTTGAAGCGCTCGCTGAAGGTGATTTCGTCCTGCGCGTAGATCGAGTACTGCATGTAGTTGAACGACGGATAGCTCTGTTTGAGGTCCGTGCGGTTGGCGTGGGTGATGACGAAGGCGCCGGGAGCCGCGTTGCTCGTGAAGTCCGACCACGAGTCGTAGATGTAGTAGCCGGCGCCGCCCTGCATGTAGCCGTTCTTCGTGTTGTCGTGCTCGAACTGCAGGCCGCCCGTCAGGCGGTGGATGCCCGTGCTGTAACCCACTTCGTCCGTGACGACGTAGGTGCCCACTTCGCGCAGGTTGCCTTCGGTGAAGGGATCCAGGCCGAATGTCGTCAGCACGGCGTCGGTGCCTTCCGGCGTCTTCTCGAGAATATCTACCGTCGGGAAGAGCCGTCCCTCGTAGCTGCGCGGCTCGTACTGGTGCGAGTAAGTGAATCGCAGCGTGTTGGTCAGACTGCCGTCAAGGAAGCGCGAGTTGAGCTCGGCGGCCACCGACGTGAAGTTCTGCTCCTGATAGTAGCGCGAGCTCTCGAAATAGAGGGCGTCGTACGAGGTGCGGCCGTGGTCGTTGCGGTCGTAGATGAGTTTCGAGTTGAAGGGGTTCGTCGAACTCGAGGGCGACGACGAATACTTGTTGCGCGTGGTGCTGAAGCGCACGTTGAGCGCATGGTTGCGGTTGATGTTCCAGTCCACGCGGGCCATGAGTTTCCAGTTGGGAATCTTCACCGAATAGTTCTGGTAGCGGCCGGGGTCGTAGCCGAAGTTCTGCTGCAGGAACGACTTGATCGCCTCCATCTGAGCGACGGTGGGGCGGTTGTACTGCGTGCCGGCGCCGTACTCCTGGTCCTCCGACTCGCGGGCCAGCCGCGACGTGCCGGGGGTCTCGGTCCATTCGTACTCGAAATTGGTGAAGATGAAGAGCTTGTCCTTGACGATCGGCGCTCCGATCGAGAATCCGAGCGTGTTGCTCATCTCCTCCTGCAACTTCAGCTCGCCGCCGTCGTATTTGGCGCCCTGCAAGGCGTCGCTCTTATAGTAGTTGTAGGCCGAGACTTTGAAGTCGTTCGTACCGCTCTTGGTCACGGCGTTGATCGCGCCGCCCGTGAAACCGCTCTGACGCACGTCGTAGGGGGTCACCGAGACCGAAATCTGCTCGAGGGCGTCGAGCGAGATGGGCGAACCGCCCGAGGGAAGGTTGCCGCCGATGCCGAAGGCGTTGTTGAATGCCGCGCCGTCCACGGTCACGTACGACTGGCGGTAGTTGCCGCCGCCGATGGCCAGCCCCGACGTGGTGCTCGACGCCTGCGGGGTGAGGCGCATGATGTCGTTCATGCTGCGGCTCACGGTGGGCATCAGCTCGATCTGCTCCGACGAAACGCTCGTTACGGCGCCCGCACGGTTGATGTTCATCGACGAGTTGCGGCCGTCGGCCGTCACCACGACGGCTTCGAGCGTCTGGCTGTCCTTGAGGTAGGCGTTGCGTGCCACCGTTTCGCCCAGCGGCAGGTCCAGACCGGGAAATTCGACGCTCTGGTAACCCACGTAGGAGAAGGTCACCGTGTAGGGACCGCCGGCGCGGAGTCCCTGCAGATTGTAGCGGCCGTCCTTGTTGGTGACGGCGCCGTACTGCGTGCCCGACGGAGTGTGTACGGCGATGACCGTGGCGCCGACGAGCGGCAGCCCCTGTTCGTCCGTCACCGTACCGTTCATTCCCGACGTCGTCACCTGCGCGCTTGCCGCCGCCGTGACGAAGACCGAGAGCATGAGAAGGAAAAGTTTCTTCATACGCAATTTGGGATTTTAGTGAATGAATAGGGTGTTTGGTATTTGTTCGTATTGGGTGATTGGCTTCCCCGCAGAAGGCTTCAGCGCGAGCCCCCTTTGCGTGTGTGCCGGACGGCGCTTTCAGCCGTCCGGGTCTCTCCGCGCGGTGCGGATCTCGGCGGCCGCAGCCGGCGGGGAGGGGAACCGAAATGAGCCTGTCATCGTCCGATAGGTTGTCTGTCCGTTTTTCCGCTGCAAATATAAATTCTTCCGGAATAGCCCGTACGGCTTTCCGTGCGATTTCATCGTATTGTAAAAACGGCGAGGGATATTCCTTCTCCGGAATACCCCTCGCGTTCAGAGCCTGTTTTCCCCGTGCTGCACTCCTCGGTGCAGGTCATACCCCCCCCCGCTGCATCGCTCGCGGCGGTTGCGGACCGATATGTGGACGTTTCCGACCCGGGTTTTCATGCCGCAAAGATACGTCGAATATTCCTATGTCGCAAAGGAACGGGCGATTTTGTGCTCCGGATTCTCCGTTTTTCCGGTCCCTTCCCGCCGGAACGCCGTTGCGGCACGCTCCTTGCGCGGTCGGACGTATATGCTGTCGGTCCGAGAACAATACCGGCGTTATTCGCTCTTCGTACTGATCGCCTCGCTGGGCGTAACGGTCTTCCTTTGCCTGACGCCCTTCCTGAGCGGGCTGCTCGGGGCGGCGACCATCTATGTCCTGCTGCGCGGGCAGATGCGCGTGCTGGCCGGACGGTACCGGTGGCGGCGCAGTGCGGCGGCCGCATTGCTGACCGTCGAGGCCGTGTGCTGTTTCCTCGTCCCCATTGCCCTGCTGGTCTGGATGGTAGTGAACAAGGTCCAGGGCGTCGCGCTCGATCCGCAGGCGCTCGTGGACTCCGTGCGCCACGTGGCCGAACTCGTCCGCGACCGTACGGGCTACGACCTTTGGCAGGAGAGCAACCTGCAATCGCTTTTGGCCGGAATCCCGAAACTCGCGCAGCGGCTCGTCGGCAGCCTGGCCTCGTTCGCCGTCAATCTGATCGTGCTGCTCTTCGTACTCTATTTCATGCTCGTCGGCGGCCTCCGCATGGAGGCCTATTGCCGGGAGCTGCTGCCCTTCAGCCGCAGCGTCGGCCGCGACGCCCTGCACGAAATCCGCATGATCGTCCGCTCGAACGCCATCGGCATTCCGCTGCTGGCGGCCGTGCAGGGCGTGGTCGCCTATCTGGGCTACCTGCTCTTCGGAGCGCCGAGCCCGCTCTTCTGGGGTGTCCTCACTTGCCTGGCGACGATCATTCCGATCGTCGGCACGGCACTCGTGTGGCTGCCGTTGGCGCTCTACATGGGACTGGAAGGGAATTGGGGACCGGCCGTCGGGCTGGCGCTCTACGGCACGCTCGTCGTCACCCACGTCGATAACGTCGTGCGGTTCGTCATGCAGAAACGCATGGCCGACACCCATCCGCTCGTCACCGTCTTCGGCGTTTTCGTCGGCCTTTCGCTCTTCGGGTTCATGGGTGTCATCTTCGGACCGCTGCTGCTGGCCATGTTCGTTTTCTGCGTCGATCTGTTCAAACGCAAATACCTCGACCGCAAACCCGACAGCGAGCTTTTCCTGCCTGGCGGCGGCGACCGGGCGTAGGGGACGCCGCAGCACCGGTTTTTGGCGAAAAGTGGTTCGAATGACGTTTTTTTTGGAAATATTCGGAAGAAAAGTTGTATCTTCGTACCGGTTTATTACTTTTGTTATTCGAATAACACTAAATTTCGGAATAAGAACCTAAATTCTTATCACAATGGCAAGAAATCTCAAAATCAGAGACCTTACGTTGCGTGACGGCCAGCAGTCGTCGTTCGCTACGCGTATGAATCAGGCGCAGATCGACCGCTGCCTGCCTTTCTACAAGGATGCGAATTTCTATGCGATGGAGGTGTGGGGCGGCGCCGTGCCCGATTCGGTCATGCGCTACCTGAACGAAAACCCGTGGACCCGCCTCGAGACGATCCACCGGGCCGTCGGCGACGTGTCGAAGCTCACGGCCCTCTCGCGCGGCCGCAATCTGTTCGGCTATTCGCCCTATACGGACGAGATCATCGACGGTTTCTGCCGCAATGCCATCCGGAGCGGTCTGGGCATCATGCGTATCTTCGACGCCCTGAATGACGTGGATAACGTGAAATCGACGGTCAAGTACGTCAAGCAGTACGGCGGCATCGCCGACTGCGCCGTTTGCTATACGGTGGACCCGAAATATCCCGAGCCGGGCTTCTGGGCCCGTCTTACGGGCAAGAAGAATCCCGCGCCGGTCTTCACGGACGCCTATTTCCTCGACAAGGCCAGACAGATGGCGGCTCTCGGCGCCGACATGATCACCATCAAGGACATGTCGGGACTCATTCCGCCGCGCCGCGTGGCTACGCTCGTGCGGCTGTTCAAGAAAAACCTCTCGGTTCCGGTCGATTTCCACACCCACTGCACCCCGGGCTACGGCCTGGCGTCGGTGCTTTCGGCCATCGTGGCCGGCGTGGATGTCGTGGACACCAACTGCTGGTACTTCGCCGGCGGAACGGGCGCCCCGGCCATCGAGCTGGTCCATGTCTTCTGCAAGAAGCTGGGCATCGACACGGGCGTGAACATGGAGGCCGTGGCGAAGATCAACGCTCAGTTGCGTGAGATCCGCAAGGAGCTGAACCAGTCCGTGTTCGGTACGGAGAAGCCCGAGCCGAAGCCCTTCAATCCGCTTACGGACGAGCTCCCCGCCGAGATCGAGGCCCTGTTCGACAAGGCCATCGAGGCCGCGCAGCGCGACGACGAGGCCGCTACGATCGACCTCTGCCGCAAGATCGAGGCCTACTTCGGATTCCCCGCTCCCAACGAGCTGGTGCAGAAGGCCGAGATTCCTGGCGGCATGTATTCGAACATGGTGGCCCAGCTCAAGCAGCTCAAGGCCGAGGAGATTCTGCCGCGTGCCATGGAACTGATTCCGTCGGTGCGTCTGGCCGCCGGTCTGCCCCCTCTGGTGACCCCGACGTCGCAGATCGTCGGCGCGCAGGCCGTGAACTGCGCCCTCGACGAGAAGGCCGGACGACCGATGTACACCAACAAGTCGTCGCAGTTCGTGGGACTGGTGAAGGGCGAGTACGGCCATACGCCCGTGAAGATCGACCCCGAGTTCCGGTTCAAGATCTGCGGCGTGCGCGAGGAGACGCCCTACGATACCTCCAAGTACAAGATGCAGCCCAATCCCGAACTGCCGGAGGCCGGGGGCGTGAAGCTCGCCGCCGACGAGAAGGAGGTGCTGCTGCTCGAACTCTTCCCGATGGTGGCCAAGACTTTCCTTACCGAACAGAAGAAGAAAGCCTACGAGGCGTCGAAACCCGCCGAGCCGAAGGCCGCGGCGCCGCAGCCCGCCGCCGCGAAGCCGCAGGCCGCCATCACGGGCCATGTCGTGACGGCTCCGCTGCCCGGCCGCATCCTGTCGATCGACGTGAAGGCGGGCGACACGGTGAAAGCGGGGCAGGAGGTGCTGGTGCTCGAAGCCATGAAGATGGAGAACTCCATTGCGACCGACTACGCCGGCAAGGTGAAGCAGATTCTTGTCGAAGTGGGCGAGAATGTCGCCACGGACGCCGTGCTGATGGAGATCGAATAGCGCGGGCCGCATCCCTTTGATTATTCGGTTCCGTCCGCAGTCGCCGTACTGCGGGCGGAATTTTTTTCAGGGGCCTTCTCTATTCGTCTTTCGTCTTCGACGGGGCGTATTCCTGCAGGACGTAGGTCGTGAAGATCGGGAAGAACATCATTCCCAGCGACGGCAGCAGCACGCAGAAGACCTTGCCGACGGCCGTGACGGGGAAGATCTCCGCGCCGACGGTCGTGACGTTCATCCAGGCCCACCAGAGGGCGTTTCCGAAACCGTGCAGTTTGGGATTGACCGGCAGCTCGTAGTCGTAGAAGACCAGCGCGGAGATATAGGTGAAGACGACCACCGTGAAGACATAGGCCGTCAGCAGCCGGCGGACCTTGTTGCCTACGAGCCATCCCGTGACGATCACCATGGCCAGGAAGGCCCTCAGAAGCGGCATCAGTCCGATGAGCATCCCGACGCTGCGGGACGGCTCCGCACCGCTCCAGAGCATGAGGTTCAGGTAGGGGACCGAGAGCAGCAGGAAGGGCAGGTTGCGGAAGAAGAAGCGCCCTTTGCGCTCCGCAGCTGCCCAACGCACGAAAAAGTCGCAGAGGAAGATCAGGCAGACGATGAACTGCACGCCGAGGAACAGGGGCGAGAAGCGGAGCCGGTCGCCGCCGATCACCTCCCACGACACGGCGGCGAGAAGCGCCAGTCCGGCGAGCGCCTTGACCGCTCCGAGCGTCCGGGAGAGCCGGTCCTGCGAAAAAAGGGTTTGCGGCATGACGTTTCGTTTTTCGCGCATCCGGTTCAAAATCAGTGCCACGCTCCGGACCGAAAAAAATCCGGCGGTGTTTTTGCGTTTTTTGGGTCAAAGATTTTGCACGAACGAAAATTTCTATTACCTTTGCACTCGCTTTCAGCAATGGCGGGATAGCTCAGCTGGTTAGAGCGCATGATTCATAATCATGAGGTCGAGAGTTCAAGTCTCTCTCCCGCTACGGACAAGGGGTTGCGATCGAATCGCAACCCCTTGTCCGTTTTCGGCCCGCCGTTGCGCCGTCGGCGTGCGGCTACTCTTTCCGCTGCTCCCTGAGCAGGTCGCGGATTTCGGCGAGCAGTTGCTCCTCCTTCGAAGGCGCGGGTGCCGGCGCCGGGGCGGGCGCCTCCTCCTTTTTCCTCATCAGCCGGTTCATCAGCTTGACCATCAGGAAGACGCAGAGCGCCAGGATCGTGAAGTCCACGCACTGCTGGATGAATGCGCCGTAGTTCCACCAGATCGGTTCGGCGGCCTGGACGGCCTCCGGCGTGACGTCTCCGACGATGTTGCCCACCGAATGCACGGCGCTCGACGTCACGTCGCGCATTTTCGAAATGTCGAGCCGCAGTTGCGAGAAGTCGGTGTTGCCGAGCAGCGCGCCGATCGGCGGCATGAGGATGTCGTTCACCAGCGACGAGACGATCTTGCCGAACGCTCCGCCGATGATTACGCCCACGGCCATGTCCATCACGTTGCCTTTGAGCGCGAACTCCTTGAATTCTTTGAAAAATGCCATGATACGTTGTGTTTTTAAGGGTTTGTACGATACAAATTTAATCCGTTTTCGGTTACGAACGCCTCCCGGGACGGACTTTCGTATAAAATGCGTGCCGCGAAGGGTTCGTATCGCGTTTTTTTATACCTTTGTATGTTTGAAATTTTTTAACCCGAACCGACAAAAACTCTCTCGATGACTCCTGCTGCCGTACTCGCCACCGTTTTGGGCTATATCGCCGTTCTTTTCGCCGTCGCCTGGATTTCGGGCCGCCGTGCCGACAATGCCGGATTCTTCACCGGCAACCGCCGCACGCCGTGGTACATGGCCGCCTTCGCCATGATCGGCGCCGCCATTTCGGGCGTGACCTTCATCTCGGTGCCCGGATCGGTGGCCGTCGATTCCTTTTCCTACATGCAGATGGTCGCGGGCTTTACCGTCGGGCAGTTCGTCGTGGCCTTCGTGCTCATTCCGCTCTTCTACCGCCTGCGCGTGGTCTCGCTCTACGAGTATCTGGACGACCGCTTCGGCGTCGCCTCGCACCGCACCGGCGCATGGTTCTTCTTCATCTCGAAAATTCTCGGCGCCGCGCTGCGGGTCTATGTCGTCTGTGCCGTGCTGCAGTTGCTCGTTTTCGACCGTTACGGACTGCCTTTCTGGTTCAATGCGCTGATTACGATGGCCTTCGTCTGGCTCTATACGCAGCAGGGGGGTGTCAAGTCGCTGATCTGGACCGATTCGCTCAAGACCTTCTGTCTCGTGGCGAGCCTCGTCCTGTCGATCGTCTTCATCATGCGGGGGCTGGATTTCTCCTTTTCGGATACGGTGCGCGAAGTCTCCTCGTCGCCCATGTCGCGGATCTTCTTCTTCGACGATCCCGCCTCGGACCGTTATTTCTGGAAGATGTTCGCCGCGGGCATCGTCCTGCTGGTCTGCATGACCGGACTGGACCAGGACCTCATGCAGCGCAACATGAGCTGCGCCACCCCGCGCGATTCGCAGAAGAACATCGTGCTGACGGCCGTGAGCCAGATCGTCGTCATCTTCCTCTTTCTGGTGCTGGGCGTGCTGCTCTACCTTTACATGGAGCACCGCGGACTGGCGATGCCCGAAAAGACGGACCAGGTCTTTTCGCTCGTGGCCGTCGGGGGCGGATTGCCGCTCGTCGTCGGCGTGCTGTTCGTCATAGGGCTTATTTCGAGCACTTATTCGGCCGCCGGGTCGGCCCTCACGGCCCTCACGACCTCCTTCACGGTCGATATTCTGGAGGGTACGAAACGCTACGGCGAAGCTCGCCTGACGCGCATCCGCCGGGGGGTGCACGTCGCCATGGCGCTGGGTATGGCGCTCGTGATCCTCGCCTTCGGCTATCTGGCCGACGACAGCGTGATCAACCTGGTCTATAAGGTCGCCAGTTACACGTATGGCCCGATTTTGGGTATGTTCGTCTTCGGCATGTTCACACGCCTCCGGGTCCGCGACCGCTGGATGCCGCTGGTGGCCGTCGCGGCTCCCGTGCTGAGCGGCTTCCTGCAATGGTGGGCGCTCGAGGCATGGGACTACCGCATCGGGTTCGAACTGTTGATCTACAATGCGCTGTTTACCGTGATCGGTATGCTGTTGCTGGTTAAACGTCATGAAAAATAGAATCTTATACCTGCTTATTTCGGTTTTCGCTTTAAGCTGTGTCCCGACCGCTGCCGCCGAGCGGATCGGCATGCCCGTGCGGCGGGCCATCGGCCGCACGCTTTCGCGCATCGTCGCCCGCGAAGTGTCGGGCGGCTACGTGAAGGTGCAGGGCGTGGATGCCTCCCGCGGCAGGGTGCGTGTCTATGCCTCGGTCGGACTTTCCTATTACCCCTTTCGCGAAGGGAACGCCGGGGCCATGCGCGATTCGGTCCGGGCGCTGCTGCCCCGCGAATACCGCAGGGCGCGGATCGAACTCTACACCGACGGCCGCGAGATCGCCGAACTGATTCCGATGGCTTACCGCGACCCCGATCAGGTGCGCAGGCTCGTCGCCCGGCGGCGGCTCGTTCCCTTCACCAACCGTTCCGCGCGGCCGCTGGTCGAGCGGCTTTCGGCCCCCGTGCGGGCCGGGAAGGGGCTTGCGGGCAGGCATATCGCCTTGTGGCAGAGCCACGGACGCTATTTCGACCAGCCGAAGAACCGCTGGAAATGGCAGCGTTCGCAGTTGTGGCAGACCTGCGAGGACCTTTATACGCAGGGATACGTTCTGCCGTACCTCGTGCCGATGCTCGAAAACGCCGGGGCGTGCGTCGTGCTGCCGCGCGAGCGCGACGTGCAGTTGCACGAGGTGCTCGCCGACAACGATGCCCCTGGACAGTACGCCGAATCGGGCGTCTGGGAGCCGGGCGGCGCGGGTTTCGCCCACCTGCGGCAGGTTTATCGGGCGGGCGAGAACCCCTTCCGCGACGGCACGACGCGCCGGACGCGGAGCGTGCGGGGCGAGGCGACGGGCAGCGCCGTGTGGCGCGCCGATATTCCCGAGCGGGGCGAATACGCCGTGTATGTGAGTTATGAGTCGCTTCCGGAAAGCGCCGATGATGCGGAATATACGGTGCATCACCTCGGGGGCGACACGAAGTTCGCCGTGAATCAGACGATGGGCGGCGGCACGTGGATCTATCTCGGAGGGTTCCTCTTCGACGCCGGCGAACAGGCCGTCGTCACTCTTTCGAACCGTTCGCGCGAGGCGGGGCGCGTCGTGTCGGCCGATGCCGTGAAGATCGGCGGCGGCTACGGCAACGTGGCCCGCACGGTGTGCGACTCGCTGCGTATCGGAGGCGGGACCTATGCCGAGGAGACGAGCGGCTATCCCCGTTTCTGCGAGGGGGCGCGCTACTGGCTCCAGTGGGCCGGGTTCGGCGAGGAGGTCTATACTCCGAAAGGCGGGACGGACGACTACAAGGACGACTACATGTCGCGTGCGCATTGGGTCAATGCTCTTGCGGGCGGTTCGGAGCGGATGCCCGACTCCGCGGGACTGCGCATTCCGGTCGATATGGCGCTGGCGTTCCATTCCGACGCGGGCGTTCGCGACGGCGACGAGACGATCGGCACGCTGGGCATCTTCTTCACGCGCGAGAATAAGGGCCGCTTCGGGGGCGGCGCCGACCGCTACCGTTCGCGCGACCTGACTGATCTGGTGATGACCCAGATCGTCTCGGACATCCGCCGCGCATGGGAGCCGGAGTGGAACCGCCGCGGACTTTGGAACCGGGCCTACTACGAAGCCCGCGTCCCCGGCGTGCCGACGATGCTGCTCGAACTGCTCTCGCACCAGAATTTCGCCGACATGCGCTACGGCAGCGACCCGCGCTTCCGGTTCTCCGTGGCGCGTGCCGTCTATAAGGGCATCCTGCGCTACCTCGCCTCGCAGTACGGCGTGCCGTACGTCGTGCAGCCGCTGCCCGTCGGGGAGGTCGCGGCGGAGTTCGCCGGCGGCGACGAGGTGCGCGTGTCGTGGACGCCTGTCGCGGATTCGCTCGAAGCGACGGCCGCGCCCGACGGCTATGTCGTCTATACGCGCATCGACGACGGCGGGTTCGACAACGGCCGCTATACCGCGGAGCCTTTTTTCGTCGAACGGCAGGAGCCGGGGCGGATTTACAGCTACCGCATCGCGGCGGTCAATGCCGGAGGCGAGAGCTTTCCGAGCGAGATCGTCGCGGCGTGCCGCGTGCTCGATGAACGGGGGTGCGTGCTGATCGTCAATGGATTCGACCGTGTAAGCGGTCCCGTCAGCCAGCGTTGCGACTCGCTGGCGGGTTTCCGCACGGACCTCGACGGCGGGGTTCCCGACCGGCGGGACATCACCTTCATCGGGCCGCAGGAGGTCTTCGACCCGGCGCAGGCGCGCTGCGAGGTGGACAGCCTGGCGCTCGGGGCCTGCGGCTGCGATTATGCCGCGGACGTCATCGGCGGCAATACGTTCGACTATGCCGCCCTGCACGGGCGTTCGGTCGCCGCGGCAGGGTATTCGTTCTGCTCGATGACGGCGCGGCGTGCGACGGACGGATGGGATGCGGCGGAGTATCCCGTCGTGGACCTCATCCTCGGCAAGCAGCGCCGGACGATGGTAGGCCGCGGGGTGCGCGGGGAGGAGTTCGAGGCGTTTCCGGCTGATTTGCAGCATACGATAAGCGATTACCTCATGCAGGGCGGCAACCTGTTCGTTTCGGGCAGCTATGTCGCTTCGGACCTGGAGGCGGAGACGGCTTCGGAGGCCGACCGGCGTTTCGCCCGCGAGGTGCTGCACTGTGTCGCGGCGGGGATGGAGGTCTCCGCCGACCAGCCCGAGGCCCGGCGCGGCCGGGTGCGCGTGATGACACCGGAGGCGGCCTTCTCGCGCGGCGAGTACCGGTTCAATGACGCTTACGGCCCGGATTGCTACCGGGTCGAGACGGCCGACCGGCTGCGGCCTGCGGGCGACGGAGCGTTCCCGGTGATGCGCTATGCCGGAGGCGGCGTTGCGGGGGTGGCTTTCGGGATGCCGTGTCCGGCCGCGGAAGCCGCCGGGAGCGCCGGACCTGCCGACGGTGCGGGGAACGCCGGAGACGCTGCGGACGGCGGTCGGCTCGCCGCCGGAGGGCGGGGATTCGTCGTGGGATTCCCCTTCGAGACGATCGTCTCGGAGGTGCAGCGCGACCGGCTGATGCGCGATGCGCTGCGGTTTCTGACCGGCGGATCCCGTTCGGGACCGGACGCCGGGGCCGGGCGGTGACGGATCGGCATTCCGGCGTACCGGAGTTTCGATAGAATCGTATATGTGATTATTGAATAGTATTTTATAAAATTTATCTGCCATGTCGCTCGAACAACGGATTTCCAAAGGAATCATGGAGGCCATGAAGGCCAAGGACACAGTGCGCCTGAGTGCACTGCGCAATGCGAAGAAGTATATCATCGAGGCCAAGACCTCGGGACCGGAGATCGCCGAACTCCCCGACGCCGACGTGCTGAAGATCGTTTCGAAGCTCGCCAAGCAGGGGACGGATTCGGCGGCGATCTTCACGGAGCAGAACCGCCCCGATCTGGCGCAGGAGGAACTGGCTCAGGTGGCCGTCTATCAGGAGTTTCTGCCCCGGCAGCTCACGCCCGAGGAGCTGACGGCCGAGGTACGGGCGCTTATCGCCGAGACGGGAGCCTCGTCGCTCAGGGAGATGGGCAAGGTGATGGGGCTGGCTTCGAAACGCCTCGCGAGCCGTGCCGACGGCAAGGACATTTCGGCCAAGGTCCGCGAGCTGCTGGCCTGATCCGCGGTTGCCCGCAGGGATTCGCTGCGACAGCGGATGTGTCGGGGCGGAGGATTGCCGGTCCGGTTTTCCGTCGGAGGGCGGTCGTCCGTCGTCCGTTATCCGTCCGGGAAGCGGCCGTGTCGTATCCGGAATGCCGCTAACGAAATTGATATATGCACGTACTCGAATCGTTGCACCGCAATGTGAAAACCGTGGCCATGCCGTCGGCGATGCTCGTGGGGGCGGTGTTGTGCCGCCCGGTCACGGCGCTGGAGACCTGGTCGGGGCGGATGGTCACGCCCGTTCTGATCTTCCTCATGCTGTTCGTCACCTTCTGCCGCGTGCGGCCCTCCGAAATGCGGCTCTCGATGCTGCACGGCTGGCTTCTGCTCTTTCAGACCATAGCCTGCGTCGGCGTCTATTTCCTGCTGCTGCCCCTCGACCGGACGGTGGCGCAGGGGGCGATGATCTGCGTGCTGGCGCCCGTGGCGATGGCCGCCGTGGTGATCGGGGGCATGCTCGGCGCCAATGTCGCCACGATGGCCACGTACAGCCTCCTGTGCAATATGGCCGTGGCGCTGCTGGCGCCCGCCGTGCTCTCCTTTGCCGGAACGGGGGCGTGTTCGTTCGCCGGGATGCTGGCCCGTATCGTGCCGCTGCTCGTACTGCCCTTCGCGGCTGCGCAGTGCTGCCGAGCCGTGCTGCCCGGCGTCGCGGGATGGGTCGCCGCCCATAGCCGGATTTCGTTCTACCTCTGGCTCGTGTCGCTGGCGGTCGTCATCGGCCGCACGACGGCCTTCCTCATCGACCTGCACGATGCGTCGGCAGCCACGGAGCTGTGGCTGGCCGCTGCGGCGCTCGCGATCTGTCTCGTGCAGTTCAAGACCGGCCGCGCCATCGGCCGGCGCTACGGCGATCCTGCGGCCGGAGGACAGTCCCTGGGGCAGAAGAACACGGTGCTGGCCGTGTGGATGGCACAGTCGTTTCTCGACCCGATCTCCTCGGTGGCCCCGACGGCGTATATCGTCTTTCAGAACTTCGTGAACTCGTACCAGATTTGGCGAAAGGACCGGGAACGGACGGAAAACCGGGTGTGAACCGCCCGTTCCGTGCGGATGCGGAGAGCGGAACAGGTCCGTTCAGAGGGCTTGCGGTGTGTTCCGGGAGGCGCTGCGGCGGGGCAGGTCGTGCGCAAGGGAAAGGTCCGGGGCCGGAAAAGCGGGAGACGGACGGAGAGACGGATCTCGACGGAGGTGCGAGCGGCGGAAACGGCGGAGGGAGAACGGAGACGCCGCGGGCGAAGGACGGAAAATCGGCGGGGCTTCCGGCCGGAAAATTTGAGAAAACAGCCGGAATTTCGTATATTTGTAATGGAATACCGTCTGTATGATGCGTTTGGATTCACGTATGCAACATTCGGACGCGCCCGGCCTGAAGGAAGTATGACAATCGAGAAACTGGACGGCACTTCGCCCCGCCTTTATGCGCTCGTCGCCCCGCTGGTCATGCGGCGCAGCGTGTTGCGCCAGAACAACAACTACCCGTTCTGGACCTCGCGTTCGCACACGTGGTTCGTGGCGTGGGAGGGCGATGTCGTGTTCGGATTCGTGCCGGTGGAGATCACCGACGGCGGGGCCGCCAAGATCAACAACTACTACGTTTCGGGGGACGATCCGCAACTGCTCGCGCGGTTCCTGCGGGAGATCGTCCGCTATTACGGCCGCGATTACGCGATCCGTTCCGTGACGCTGATCCGCCACGCGGAGGTATTCCGCGCCGAGGGCTTCGCGCCCGTCCGGGAGTGGAAGGAGTACGTGGCGATGGAATACGGGAAAAGCCGGCGGCCATGAATGTCTATGAACGGACCCAGCAGCGGTTGAAGATACTCTTCGAGTGCTTCGACAACATTTATGTCTCCTTCTCCGGCGGCAAGGACAGCGGCGTGCTGCTGAACCTCTGCATTGATTATGTCCGGCGGCACGGGCTGAACCGCCGGATCGGGGTCTTCCACATGGATTACGAGATACAGTACCGCGATACGGTCGATTACGTGAATCGGACGCTTGCAGCGAATGCCGACATACTCGACGTCTATCGGGTCTGCGTGCCGTTCAAGGTGCAGACCTGTACCTCGATGTTCCAGCGTTACTGGCGCCCGTGGGAGGAATCCAAACGAAGCCTTTGGGTGCGGGAAATGCCCGCGGGAAGCCTTGTCCGGAGCGATTTTCCGTTCTTTACCGACGAGATGTGGGACTACGAGTTCCAGACCCGTTTCGCGGAGTGGCTCCATGCCCGGTGCGGCGCCGCACGCACCTGCTGCCTGATCGGCATCCGCACGCAGGAGAGTTTCAACCGCTGGCGCACGATTTACAGCGACCGCAACCTGCACCGTTTCGCCGGCATGCGGTGGATCCGCCAGTGGGCCGAGGGCGGGATCTGCAATGCCTATCCGCTCTACGACTGGCTGACCACCGACGTATGGACGGCGAACGGGAGGTTCGGCTGGCCCTACAACCGCCTTTACGATCTCTTCTACCGGGCCGGCGTGCCGCTGGACAGTCAGCGCGTGGCCAGCCCGTTCATTTCGCCCGCCATTTCGAGCCTGCACCTCTACAAGGCCATCGACCCCGACACGTGGGGCCGTATGATCGGCCGGGTGAACGGTGCCGATTTCGCCGCGCTGTACGGTCGGACGGCCGCCGTGGGGTGGCAGTCGGTCCGCCTGCCGAAGGGAATGACCTGGGAACGGTACATGCGCTTCCTGCTCGCGACCCTTCCGGAGCGGACCCGCCGGAACTACCTCGAGAAGCTCTCCGTGAGCATCCGTTTCTGGCGCGACAAGGGCGGCTGCCTCTCCGACGAGACCATCGGAAAGCTGCGGCAGGCGGGGATCAGGATCGAAGTGGGCGACCGCAGCTCCTACCGCACGGACAAACGTCCGGTTCGCATGGATTACCTGGACGATATCGACCTGCCGGAGTTCAGCCGCCTGCCGACCTTCAAGCGCATCTGCATCTGCATCCTCAAAAACGACCACGCCTGCAAGTACATGGGCTTCTCGCCGAACAAGAGCGAGCGGCAGCGGCGCAAGAAAATCATGGAGAAATATGAATCGCTCTTACGAATACCCGACTGAGGCGACCTTCCGGAGTCCCGTTTACAACGTCCGGGCCGTGCCGGTGGAGAAGGTCGTGGCGAACAGCTACAATCCCAACGTCGTCGCGCCGCCCGAGATGAAACTGCTGGAGCTGTCGATCTGGGAGGACGGCTACACGATGCCGTGCGTCTGCTACTACGATGCGGTGCGCGACGTCTATGAGCTGGTGGACGGATACCACCGTTACATGGTGCTCAAGACCTCGAAACGAATCTACGAGCGCGAGCGGGGGCTGCTGCCCGTCGCCGTGATCGAGAAGGACCTCTCGCACCGCATGGCCTCGACCATCCGTCACAACCGGGCGCGCGGCACGCACAACGTCGAACTGATGAGCGAGATCGTCGCCGAGCTGACGCGGGCGAACATGTCCGACCGCTGGATCATGCGGCATATCGGCATGGGGCGCGACGAGCTGCTGCGACTCAAGCAGATCACGGGACTCGCCGAGCTCTTCGCCGACCGGGAGTTCAGTCTCGGCGACCCCGGGGAGGAGGGCGAAGGGGAGCGGTCCGCGGAAGAGACCGCCGGAAAGACCGCCGAACCGGTCGGATGCCGCTGACCCTTCGGCCGGTGAGGATTACACCATGTCGTCGCCGGCCTTGGCGTATCTTACGCGGATGGTTTTGTGGAACGGGATGAACCGCGAAACGACGGCGAGGAGCAGCGAAACGGCGAACAGCCACCCCAGAATATCCTTGAGGGCCAGCAGCAGACTTTGCTGTTGGAGGGTCGAATAGAGCTCTCCGGTCGCCAGTTGCGCCGCTTCGGCGTATCCGTGTCCCCGTGCCAGCGAGGAGTCCAGCGCTGCGGCGTATTTCGCTGCGGCGGCCGGGTCCGTCAGCGTGAAGTGCTCCGAGAGCGAGCAGAGATATTTCTGCTGCAAGCGGTAGAGTGCGTTGCCGTAGAACGAGGCGGCCATGACAGGAGCCAGCACCGAGCGGCAGGCGATTAGGAAAAAGGCGTTGCAGATCAGGTATTTGGGGTTCAACTCCTCGACGGCGAACAGTGCGAAGGCGATGATGAGCGTCAGCATCCCCGCTCCGCGGACGAAAACCGGGAAAAAGAGGCTCTGGTAGGTGCTCCCGGGCGAGATGCCGAAATAGAGCAGGCCGAAGAAGAGTGCGAAGCAGGCCATGCCTCCGGCTATGAGAAAACGGAACCGCCACCGCTGCCAGCGGAACCACCAGAAGCAGACGAACGCTCCGAGGGCGTAGCCGGGCAGCAGCCAGACGTAGAGCGTGTAGGAGTGCGTGGCGTCCACCTGCAGGATGGAGGTCATGTAGTTGGTCAGCAACGTCGTGGAGGTGCTGAAGAACATGACGATCATCATATAGAGATAACCCACGAGCGCCTTGGGCTGGCGTAGCGGCGCCAGATCGACGTAGGGGTTCCGGGAACGGTGCTGCGTGCGGAGGAAAAAGACGAGCAGCGCGGGGCCGAGCACGACGTAGAGGCAGATGCGGGGCGATGACAGCCAGTCGAGCACCTTGCCGTAGCAGAGTACGTACATGAGCATCAGCAGTCCGGCCGAGGCGACGAACATTTCGCGGACATGCAGCTCGCGCAGCGGTATCCGGCGCAGCGGACGGTCGTGACGGAAGCAGATCGCCACCATGAGCAGGGCCGCGAGCAGGAGGATCATCATGAAGTAGTACATGTACTTCCAGTCGTAGTGGTAGGCCAGCTCGGCCGTGATGATCATGGAGAGCTGGCCGCAGCCGAAGACCAGTGGGTAGAAGTAGGCGTAAAACTCGCTGCGGACATCCTTCGGGCTGAAGATGGTCTTGATCCGCCGGATGCACCACAGCATGAGGAATCCCTTGAGAAAACCGATGAAGAAGCTGCACACGATGAGCGTGTCGGCGCTTTGGGAACGGGCGCAGAACCAACTGAGGAGGAATTGCAGCGTCAGGTCCGCCAGCAGCAGCACTTTGGAGGAGACCGCGCCGAGGACCTTCGGCACGATGGGGTAGGCGATGGCCATGCCGGCCGAAGCGGCATAGTAGCCCATCGTGATGTCTTCCGCATTGGAACCCAGCGTGTTCGACACTTCGAGCATGCTCCCTGTGTAGGAGCCGTTGAGCATGGTGACGGGCAGCAGGACGGAGAACAGCCCCGCCACGGCCAGCCGGTCGGGAACCCATCGGCGGACGGGCAGTTCCAGTGCGGCGGCCGTAATCATCGGCGGCGGGCTTCGGTTTCGACCATCATGCCGGCCCGCAGCAGGTCCATCTCCTCGTCCGAAATGCCTTCGAGGTCGATGCGGACAGGAATGCGCTGCTGCACCTTCACGAAGTTTCCGGCCGAATTGTCGGTCGGGACCAGTGCGTATTTCGAGCCGGTCGCCTCCGAAATGGCCGTCACGCGGCCCCGGAACCGGCGGCCGGGGAAGGCGTCCACCTTGACGACGACCTCTTGACCGATGTGGATGTGCGCGATCTGCGTCTCCTTGTAGTTGGCCGTGATGTACTTGTCCCGGTTGCGCACCAGGTAGGAGACGGTCTGTCCGGCCTGCACGAACTGTCCCGGTTCCAGCGTACGGCGGCCGATGTAGCCGTCGTAGGGGGCTGTCAGCACCGTGTAGGAGAGGTTCAGGCGCGCCATGTCCAGATCGGCCTCGCGGCGGAGTATGTTGGCTTCGGCGCCTACCGTCCGTCTGCTGGCTTCGGCGTACTGCGACCGGGCTGCCTCCTTCTGCGCCACGAGCGCCCGGTAGCGGGCCTCCGCGGCTTCGTAGGCGGCTTTGGCCTGCTCGTACTGCTGTCCCGGAACCGATTCGTCGCGCAGCAGCCGTTCGAAACGACGGAAATCCTGCTCCGTCTGCCAGAGTTTCGCCCGGGCTTCGGCGATGTTGGCCTCCTGCACCGCGACGTTCGTGCGCGAGGTCTCGATGCCCGAATGGATCACTCCCTGCGTGCCGCGGGCGTCGAGCAGCGCGGCTTCGGCCTCCTTCACCCGGATCCGGTATTCGCGGTCGTCGAGGATCAGCAGCGTGTCTCCTTCGCGGACGAACCGGTGTTCGGTGAACCGCACTTCGCGGACGTATCCCGCGACGCGGATGTTCAGCGGGGCGACGTACTGATCGACGAAGGCATCGTTGGTCACCACGTAATTGACGTGCCGCCAGAAGTAGTCGGCCGTCGCCCAGAGCCCCGATCCCGCCAGCAGGACGCATACCGCGTTCAGAAGGATGTTGCGCAGGCGGTGTTTGCGCAGCTCCTGTCGTTTTCTGTTCCAGTTTCCCATATCGGACGATTCGTCAGAGACGCCCGCAGGCTCTCAGCAGTTGGTAATAGGTGTAGACGACGCGCGTGCGTGCCGCCGTCAGTTGCAGTTCGACGTCGAGCCGCACGCTGTTCGCGTCCAGCAGATCGGTCAGGATGGCCAGTTGGTTCATGTAGCGGTTCTGCATGATGCGGTAGTTCTCCTGCGCCTGCCGGGCCGAGAGCCGCAGGGCCTTGACCTCCTGCACGGCCTCCCGGTGGCGCAGGTAGGCCGTGTGCACGCGCAGGCGGAGACGCTGCATCTCCTGCTCTTCGGCGTTCCGGTTCAGGGCGACCGCCAGCCGGCTTTCGCGCACCTTGTGGCGGCTCTTGTAGAGCGCGAAAAGGGGCACGGAGACCGATAGTCCGACGTTCCAGTTGTTGTTGTAGAGGTCCTCCATCGTCCGGGCGACGGGGCGGGCCAGCGTGTTCGAGGCGTAGAGCGAGACGTCGGGCCGGATGGCGGAGCGCGCCAGTGCGACGTCGTTCCGTGCCAGTTCGGTCTGCATCCGCAGGCGTTTCAGGTCCGGGTCGCCGGCATAGGCCTCTCCGACATACGTCTCGTAGGATTCCAGTTCGATCGGGCGGTGCAGGATGGCCGTGTCGGGGCGGATGAGCAGCGTTTCCCGCAGTCCCAGCAGGATGTCCAGGTGCTGGGACGCCAGCACGAGGTCGTTCTGCGTCCGTTGCAGCGAGAGCCGGTCGTCGGTCAGTTGCATTTCGCTGCGCAGCACGTCGTTGTTCGTGATGAGCCCTTCCTCCTTCATCCGGCGGATGTCGTGCAGGCGGCGTTCCGACTCCTCGATGTTGCGGGAGAAGACCTCCTGCCGGCGGTAGAGTTCGAAAAGCTGCATGTATTGCTCCAGAAGGGCCAGACGGATGTCCGCGGCATCCGCTTCGGTGCGCAGCGCGGCGAGCGAACGCTCCATGCCCGCCTTGCGGACGGCGTAGCGCAGTTTCCCTCCCCGGTAGATCGGCTGCGAGAGGTCCACGGCGTAATTCTGCGACCAGTCGGGTGCGTCGGGATGATAGGCGCCGGCGAGCCCCTGCCGGAAGACGGTCGGCCGGCCGGCGTAGCCTCCCCGCAGGCCGACCTGCAGGTCGGGCAGCCGTTCGGCCCGGGCGCCCCGTTCCCGTTCGAGGGCGCTCCGCTCCTCCAGCGCATCGGCTTGCAATGCCAGGTTGTGTCGGACGCCCAGTTCGAAAAGCCGCTCCACGGGAAGGAAGAGCGTGTCGCTCTGGGCCGCGGCGGGCAGTGCGGCGGGCAGGCAGATCAGAAAAAGACCGAACCGTTTGCAGTTGTTCCAGCTCATCGTGAATTGTTTGGGTAAAGTCCGGGCGTGGGGACGTCCGGGCCCGAAGGGCCTTGTCCGGGAGCGGGAGGAGTCCCCGTCCGATTGCGGGGGCAAAGATACGAATTTTGTTCAAATCGGTCAAATGTCTGTCCGATATCGGTGTCCGGATTGCATCGGCAGCCGGCTTTCAGCGCCGCCCGTCCTGTTCCCTCCGGGCCGCCTCCCAGCCGATGAGGGCGTTTTTGCGCGTCGGTCCGTAGCGGTAGTTGCCGATGATGCCCGAGGCCTGGATGACCCGGTGGCAGGGAATGAGAAGCACGACGGGATTGTTTCCGAGCGCCGTGCCGACCGCACGCTGCGCCCCTTCGTATCCCGCCTTCTGCGCCAGGTCGGAGTAGGCGGTCAGTCCGCCGCTCGGAATCTGGAGCAGCGCGTTCCATATCTTGAGCTGAAATGCGGTTCCCTTCAGATGCAGGCGGACCGCCTCGGTGTCGCTCCAGTCCCGGCCGAAGATCGAGAGGGCCCGTTGCTGGTTCGGATCGGTTCCCCGGTGGTACGAGGCGTTCGGAAAGAGGCTTCTCAGCCGTTCGAAGGCTTCGTCCCGGCCTTCGTCGGCGAAGGTCAGGTGGCAGATGCCCTTGGGGGTCGAGGCGACGATGACTTCACCGAAAGGTGTCGGAGCGAACGAGTAGCCGATTTCGAGGCTGGCTCCGCCGCGTTTGTATTCGCCGGGCGTCATGCCCTCGATCGTGACGAAAAGGTCGTGCAGGCGGCTCGTGGTCGAGAGGCCCGCTTCGCTCGCCGCATCGAACAGCGAGGCGCGTGTCTCCGTCAGGATTTTTTTCGCGTATTCGACACTCAGGAAGCGGGCGAACTGTTTGGGGGAGACGCCCACCCGTCGTTGGAACATGCGCTGGAAGTGGCAGGGGCTCAGGTGCACGTGGTCCGCCACGTCGCCGAGTCTGGTGTGCGAGGTGCGGTGCAGAATCAGAAATTCGATGGCCGCCGCGATCCGTTCGCTGTCGAGTTCCTGCTGGGTTTTCATGGGGCGTATCGTTGCGTTTTTCGTTCGGATTCATTTCACGAAAGTGTCCCGGAACGGCAGGAGCGGTTCCGATTCCAGTTCGAGAAGCCATCGTTTCGCTGCCAGTCCGCCGCCGTAGCCCGTCAGCGAACGGTCGCTGCCGATGACGCGGTGGCAGGGAACGAAGATCGAGAGCGGGTTCGCGCCGTTCGCATTGGCCACGGCCCGCACGGCTTTCGGCTGGCCGATGCGGCGGGCCAGCTCCCCGTATGAGACGGTCGCACCGAACGGGATCGCCAGCAGCGCGCGCCAGACGGTCTTCTGGAACTCCGTACCGGCGAACGACAGGGGAATGTCGAATGTCCGGCGGTATCCGGCGAAGTACTCGTCCAACTGACGGGCTGCCTCGTCGAGCAGAGGCGACGGGGCTTCGATGAAGCGGGCCCGCAGGAGACGTCGTACGCGCCGGTCCACGAATCCCCGGTGTCGTTCGTTCCGCCAGTCGCAAAGGCAGAGGCTTTCCCCGAACGATCCGAGCAGCAGTTCGCCGCAGGGCGAGCCGTAAGTCTGCACCCGAATCGTCGTTTCGGTCTTTTCGGGTAGGGCGGGACGCCGCGCGTCAGCTTTTCTTCGGGTTTCCATGCGGTTGTCTTTTGAGTCCGTGATCTTTCAGTTCCGCGATCGCTCCGGAGGATACGGCCCACAGATAGATACATGCCACGCTTCCGCAGGGCGAGTAGCGGCGCCGGTATTTTTCGAACAGTGCGCGGTCTATCTCCCGATGGCCGTGCAGCATCCGCAATCCCCGCCGGACCGCCAGATCGCCGTAGCTCAGAATGTCGGGCCGTTGCAGGGAGTGAAGCATCAGCATTTCGGCGCTCCATACGCCGATGCCTTCCAGTGCCGAAAGCCGGGCGCAAACCTCTTCGTCGGGCAGGTCGCGCAGCGCGTCGATATCGAATTCACCGTCGATGATCTTCCGGGCGGCCGAGCGGATGTAACCGACTTTGCGGAGCGACAGTCCGAGGTTTCGCAGCGTTTCGGGCGGCAGCGCGTCGATGACGGCCGGGGTGACCGGACCGATGGCAGCCTGTATCCGCTGCCAGATCGTTTCGTGTGCCCGGGTCGAAATCTGCTGTCCGACGATGGTATGGACGAGTGCGGCGAAAAGGTCGGGAATGACCCGCCGTTTCACCATACCCACACGGTCGATCACTTCGGCCAGCCGTTCGTCCTGTCTTCTGAGGTGGGAGAGCTCCGTCTCCCCGTAGCGGAAATACTCCTCCATCGCATCTTATTTTCGGCGCAAGGCCTTTTCGGAATCCTGCGGAGCCTGCGCACGTTCGTCGCGGGTATATCCCCGCACGACGGAGGCCACCGTGATCGAATAACGTTCGAAAAGCGTTTCGCCGCCCTTTTTCTGGCAGTTCCGGTGGGCGGGGCGGTTGCGCCATGCGGCGGCGGCTTTCTCGTTCTCCCAGAACGAGACACTCAGCAGTTTGCCCTCTTCGCTCAGGCTGGAGAACCGCTCCGCGCGGATGAATCCGGGTGTTTTCCTCAGCTCGGATTGCAGGGCGGCCCCAGCTCGAGATACTCGTTCACTCCCTCTCTGCGGGGGGTGACTTCGAAAATGACGACGGTGCCCGCGGACTTCGCCGCCGTGTTGTCCGGTGATGTGTCTTTCATGGTCGTAATGTCGGGTTCGATACGGCAAAGATAAGCGCCGTGCGCCGTCGGAACAATCCGAAACTTGCGCTTTTTCGGGCGGATGCGCGGCTACTTGCGGAAGATGAAATAGACGGCCAGTACGAGGCAGAGGAATCCGGCGAAATGGTTCCAGCGCAGCGTGTCGGATTTCATGAACACCAGCGCGAAGAGCGTGAAGACCGAGAGCGAGACGACTTCCTGGATCACTTTCAGTTCCCAGATCGAGAACGGGCCTCCGAACTCGGCCGATCCGATGCGGTTGGCCGGGACCTGGAAGCAGTATTCGAACAGGGCGATGCACCAGCTGAAGAGCACGATGACCATCAGTCCGAAGCGTTCGAGTTTGGATTTGAAGGCGATATGCCCGTACCAGGCCAGCGTCATGAAGGCGTTGGAGACGACGAGCAGCAATACGGTGGCGAGACCACGGAGCATGGCGTAAACGGATTTGTCAGTTCAGATCGGCGTCGGTGACTTCGGCGAAGGAGCCGACGACCGCGTCGGCGCCCCCTTCGGCCAGCAGTTGTTCGCGCGTCAGGGTGGTGGCCAGTGCGACGATGCGTCCCGCCCCGGCGCGCCGGGCGGATTCGATACCCGCCAAGGCGTCTTCGAAAACCACGCAGTCGGCCGGGTCCGCGCCCAGCGCGGCGGCCGCGCGGAGGTAGATCTCCGGATCGGGTTTGCAGCGTGTCACCGTGTCGCCCGAAATGCGGGCGTCGAAGAAGTCGCCGATGCCGCATCTCTCCAGCACGAAATCGACGTTGGCCCGGCAGCCCGACGAGCCGACGGCGCAGCGGACGCCCGCGGTGCGGAGCCGTCCGAGCAGTTCGCGAAGCCCCTCGACGGGACGGATCTCCGGGGCGTAGATTTCGCGGTAGATCGCCTCCTTTTCGGCGGCGAGCGCGGCGAGTCCCTTTTCGCGGATCACCTCTTCGGGCAGGATGCGGCCCATGATGTCGTCGTTGCCCATGCCGTAAACCCCGCTGAGCTTTTCGGCCCAGTCCGTGACGCCGTAGCGGTCGCAGAAGATCGAGAAGGCCCTGATGTGCGCCGGGGTGTTGTCCACCAGCGTTCCGTCCATGTCGAACAGTGCTGCTTTCTTCATCGTCGGTTCGTTTTCCCGGGACCGGCTCGCGGCGGAGTCTGTCTCCGGTGTTTTCGTGCGGCAAAGATAGCGCAAGGCGTGCGCAATGCCAAATTTCCGGACGCCGAAAATCGCCGCGGACGTCCGCCGGATCAGAATTTGAGCTGCACGCCCAGATTGACCGCGAAACGCTGCACCTCCTCTCCGGCGACGGGTTCCCGGTGGGTCAGCCGCCAGATGCAGTCGATGCGCAGCAGGCGGAAGATGTTCTCCACGCCGAAGCCCGCCTCGAGGTAGGGCGTCGAGACCGAGGACATGCCTGCGGGGAAGAGGAGCGGTGCGCCGCTTCCGGGCCGTGACCCGTCGTTGCGGTGCGAGAGCGTGCCCCAGACGCCCTTGAAGACGAGCACTTCGCGCCAGCGGAGTTTTTTGATGAGCGGCAGGCGGCCCAGCAGCAGACCGTTGAAATGGTGTTCGTAGAACCACGCCACCCAACTGTCGGAGGCGAATTCGTAGTAGTCCATGCACGAGAAGGCGTAGGGGTCGTAGAAATAGGTTCCGTTGCCTTCGTGGAGCTTGAGCAGCGGGTAGGGGACCGTGCCGACGATGTGGCCGCCCCGCACGGTGATCGTCGAGTAGCCGATCGGCGGCAGTTCGGGCCGGTAGCGGATGCCGCCCTCGAAGCGGTAGTACTCGCTGGCGCCGGGAAGCAGTCCGGGAATCCCGATCGCGGCGGAAAGCGTCACGACGGGGTATTTCGAACCGAGCGACTGTTTGTCGAAGGGCATCCGGTAAACGGTCTCGTCCTTGGCGAAGCGCAGTTCGGCGCGTAGCGCCGCATCGGAGATGGAGTTGGCGGGCGTGCCGTCCGGGCGGATCATCGGGACGTAACGGTTGGAATAGACCCGTTGCAGGCGGGCGCCGAGGCGGGCCGTGACGCCGTGTCGCCATTCGTGCTCGTAGTCCGCCTCGCCCCGGTTCACCATCGAGAGGCGCTGGTCGCCGCGCGAGAGGATCGACGAGAGGATGTTGCTTTCTGTCAGGGCGTTGTCCCCTGCGCCGAGCTGGAGGACGTCGTGACGCCCCGAGAGGGTGAGTTTGCGGGTCAGCGTGCGGCCGAAAACCGCCTCGATGCTGCCGCCGCCCTTGAAGCGTCCGTCGCGCGTGCCGTAGGCGGCGTATCCCGAAAGGCGCACGCGGCGGCTCACTTCGGTGGTCGTGCGGCCGCCCAGTTGCATGCGGAATCCCTCGAGTTTGTTGAAGCTGGCGATCTTGTAGTAGGGCCCGATGCCGATGTACTTCGTGTTCCAGTGGCCGACGAGGATCGTATTGACGAGCGTGTAGATATTGCGGTAGAGGGGGACCCGCTGCACGGAATCTACCATTGCGTAGATGCCCCGTTCGCGTTCGCTGAGCGTATAGGGGCGCACGGCTTCCCAATAGGCTTCGTCTCGGCGGTTGGGATTTCCGCCGGCGATCTGCACGCGGTTGTCCATGCGCAGCACCTCGTCGGGGATCGGTTCGTCGATCCGTACGTCGGAATAGGCGATCTCGCGCGTGCCGATGAACGACACGAGTTTCGACGAGTCGGCCGTCGTCAGGGAGAATTCGGCCGATACGCGGTCGCGGAGGCGGAACCAGCGTCCGTTTTCTGTCAGGCGGTTCTCGTTGTCGATGCGCAGGTGGCGGATCCAGTTCACATTGACGCCCCGCGGCATGCGCACCGACGCCGACTGCAGGGCGTAGGTGGCCGAGTCGATGTGTATCTCGCCGTCGAGTACGGGCGTGGTGAGCCGTTTGGGGTGGAAGCGTATCTTGTAGGTTTTGCGTCCCTTCACGTCGAGGCTGTCCACCAGGAAATAGTCGTAGTAGGTCCTGCCGCCCGAGGCGAGCGGGCTGGCGAAGCGCACGTCGAACAGGTCGATGAAGTTGTCGTAGAAGTTCACGTCGCCGTGCATGCCGCCCGTGAACTGCGCCACGGCTTCGCTGTTCTCCACGCCCGAGATGCGGCTGGCGCGGATCACCTCGCGCGTGAACTGCGGCGAGCGGCTGTGGTAAAGCTCTGCGGACGATTCGGAGATCATGGCCGGAAGGTAGGCGGCGCCGGTGAGCGCCGAGGTGTCCATGTAGCTGAATATGAATCCGAAGTTGCGCTGCAACCGCTTGCTGCGGAACGAGGGGCGGAGGTTCGTCAGGTCGAGCTCCATCTTGGTATAGGTCGAGCAACTGTAGGTGTCGTAGTGCTCGGGATCGTTCTGCGGCCTGCGGCGGACGACCTCTTCGAGAATCGGGTGGGCCGGGTTGTCGCCCGGGGTGATGACGACCTGTCCGATGTCGAAGCGCACGGGGTCGAGGGCGAAGTCTACCTGGCTGAATGTCCCGCGCTCCACGCGCCGCGACTGGGGAGCGTAGCCCACGATCGAGACTTCGATGCGGGCGGTCGTGTCGCGGGTCTCGAGGGCGTAGATGCCCTGTTCGTCGGTGGTGATGCCGACGGTCGTGCCCGAGAAGACGACGCTGGCGAATTGCAGGGGCAGGCCCGTGGAGGCGTCGGTGACGCGTCCGCGCACGCGGGTGCTCTGCGCGACGGCTCCGGCCGTCCAGAGAGCGGCCGCTGCAAGAAGGATGATTCGCCTGCATGTCATACGAACAAAAGTAGCGAATCCGCCGGCATTCGGCGAAAATAAATTACTTTTGCGGCAGATACGACGACAAACAGGACAATATGAGCCATTCCAAAATTGAAAAGACGAACGCCGCGCGGCTGCTCGACCGGGCGAAGATCGCCTACGAGCTGGTTCCCTACCGTGTCGATGGGGAGCACCTCGCGGCGACGCATGTGGCCGAACAACTGGGCGAGGACATTGCGACCGTGTTCAAGACCCTCGTCCTGCGGGGCGACCGCACGGGGTATTTCGTCTGCGTCGTGCCGGGGGACCACGAGGTGGATCTCAAGGCGGCGGCCCGGGTGTCGGGCAACAAGAAAGCGGACCTCATTCCGATGAAGGAGCTGCTGCCCGTGACGGGATATGTCCGCGGCGGGTGTTCGCCCATAGGGATGAAGAAGGCTTTTCCGACCTATGTCCACGCTTCGGCCGAGGGGTTGCCCTTCATCTATGTCAGCGCCGGGGTGCGCGGATTGCAGCTCAGGCTCGCGCCCGGGGCGCTGGTCGGCTACGTGGGGGCCACGGTGGCTGAAATCAGCCGCCGGGCGGAGGAGTGAGCCGCCGGGCGGTTCATTCCCCCGCGGCGGCACTCAGCGGCGGCGCCTCCTGCAGGTGCAGGGCGAGGAAGCCGCGCGAGTCGGCGCGGCGCTCTTCCAGCGTGCGTTCCACCGCCTCCCAGTCGATCGGGGCGTCGAGCGTCTGCGCGAGCGGTTTCCCGGGAGACGCGATCCGTCCTTCGAGTCCGAACTGTTCGAGAAGCGAGCGGATGCGCGCCGAGCCGCGGCGGCGGTTGATATAGACGGCGAAGGGCTTGTGGAAGAGAATGCAGAAGGCGCAGGCGTGGAACGAATCGGTGACCACGTAGCGGGCGTCGTGCAGCGCGGAGAGCCATTGCCCGATTCCCGGCATCTTGCCTTCCGATTCGTTCGTCCGGTCGGTCATGCGGACGATCTTCAGTCCGCACGCCGCGGCCGTGCGGCCGATCTCCCGCCGGACGGCGGAACCGGCCCGGAACAGGTAGCAATGGATCGTCTCCGCCGGGGCGATGCCCGGAATGAACAGCGGGCGATAGTCTTCCGCCGTGAGCAGCAGGGTGGGGTCCAGCACCTGCCGTGCATCGTCGCGGCCGAAGTAGTCGCGGCATTGTCCGATGCCCGTGCGTTCCCGCACGGAGACGCCCTCGAACTCGGCCAGCAGCCGTGCGCAGCGCTCCCGCTCCTCGCGGGTGTATTCGCACTCGGCGGCCCCGAACGAGGCGGCGTAGGCGATCCGCCGGGCCGCTGTTCCCTCCAGAAACGAGAAGAAATAGGGGCCCAGCTCCTTGGCGTAACGCGGCCGCCACACCTGGTCGCTGCCCACGATGTAGAGGTCGTACCCCCCCCCGTCGGCGGCGACCGAGGCGTAGTCGTCGGCATCGTAAACGGGCGCCGTGCGCGGCGAGAGGCGGCGGTAGATGAATTTCTCGATCTCCGATTTCTTGTAATCCTGCGTGAGGGCCGTGTTCAGTTCGGCGAAAATCTCCTTGCGGTGGAAGAGCGACTCGACCGCGCGGCGCAGTACGGTCTTCAGGAAGAGGTTGCTGACGGGTTTTTCGCGGCGGCGGTTGTCCACGAGCCAAACCTCGTGGCCGAGCCGTTCGAGGACGGTCTTCAGGGCGAATGCCTGGAGCACGCCGCCGTAGTTGGCGTGCAGGGGGAGGGTCAGCAGGGCGATTTTCATGGGGCGGTTCGGGTTAGCGGGCGATCAGCCGGCGGAATTTCCGCACGAGACGTTGCCCGGGTGTGGGTTTTACGGTTCGTTTCAGCAATTCCGTGACGCTCGCCGCACGGGGCAGCTCGCGGAAGAACTCTTCGCGGCGCGGGTGGGGTTCGACGCGTTCGAGGAATCCGCCGTTGCGGCCGCGCACCCGGTCGTCCCAGGGAAGCGGGCGGCACTCGGCGTCGGCCTCTTCGAAATGCCGGACGCCCTGCGGCGTGTTGAGCAACACGAGGCTCGCGCCGCGGTCGTCGTCGAATGCGGGCAGCACGTCGCGGATGTTCCAGAAGTCGGCCAGCGTGATGTCGCTCCCGCTGCGGCCCGACTTGAACGGGCAGGCGTAACAGCTCGGGCGCAGCGTCAGCTCCGCGAGGAATGCGCGCATGTAAAGGTCCTCCCGGGCCGGGACGCGACGTTCGCCGCCGTCGGTGCGGACGGTGAAGTCGTAACGCCGCCAGCCCGAACGGCTCTTGTCGCGGAAATCGACGCCGAGAATCCGCCTTCCGCCCGCCGTTTCTTCCGTGTAGCGGCGCCAGACGGCCGGGGAGGGAACCCCGTGGCAGAGGCATTCGACCGTGAGCAGTCGTTCCGGACGCTCTCCCCGGAGGAAGGCGTGAAGGCCCGCGATCTGGCAGGGCGTGCCCGAAAAGAGCACCCGCCGTCCTTCGCGCAGCAGCGCGGCGGCTTCGGTGTAACAGCCTCCCGTATCGCTCTGCACGTATTTGGATTTGAGCAGCGGCTGCAACTCCTCCTCTTTTTCTGCCCTGCGGTGAGATACCCCTCCCCACGTCGGGACGAAGGCCGCGCCGAATACGACGCCTCCTTCGCGCAGCGTCCGCCGGGCGAGCAGCGAAAAGACGCCGCCCGAGGAGCCGGCCGCCCGTGCCGCCTCGTCCCGGTTGCGTGCCGCGAAGAGCCGCAGCGGGTCGTGCGGTGCGGAGGGATGCAGTCCGGGGCAGATGCGTTCGCACAGGCCGCATCCGGTGCAGGCGTCCGCATCCGCCACGGGGTAGCGGAACCCTTCGGCGTCTTCCGTCATGCGGATGCACTTCGCGGGACACCGTTGCGCACAGGCTCCGCAGCCGCAGCAGTCGCGTTTGTCGCGCAGGGAGAGCATATTGTCGTAGAAAGGGCTGAATTTCTGTTCGAAGGTACGCTTTTTCCGGGATATTTCCGTCTTCCGGGCCTAATTTTTTTGCGTGACGCGGCGGGGCGGACTGCCGGCGTTGCGGACTGGCGGCGGCGATGCGGGCGTTCCTGTCATGGCGGGGGCCTTTTCGGAACGGCCGGACTGCGAGGGAAAAAACGGGCGGTTTCCGCCGTTCCGGGGCATCCGGCGGGAAGAAAAAACGATAAATGCCTCGAATCGGGCCGAATGTGCCGGAAAGCCTTTGGGCAGGAACCGGAATTTTCGTAACTTGCAGTCGTTTTAGACGGGCGGTCTCGGAACGTCGAGGCTTCCGGACGCCGCCGCGAAAAATGCACAGGAGAAAAATCGTCAAATATACGCTCCGCACGCTGCTGGGCCTCGTCGCGGCGCTGGTCCTGATTCCCGCATCGCTCTATATCCCTGCGGTGCAGGACTTCGTGCGCGTCCGGGCGGAACGGTCCGTCGCCCGGTCGCTCGGCATGGAACTTTCGATCGGCCGCATCCGGCTCGCTTTTCCGCTCCGCCTGTCGGCGGACGACGTGCTGCTGAGACAGCGCGGGGACACGCTTGTCCGCTGCGGACGGCTGTCGCTCGACGTCGCCCTGCTGCCGCTGCTTCGCAGCCGGGCGGTGATCCGCAATTTCGAACTCGGGGATTTCGCGGCCCGTTACCGCGATTCCGTCGCGGGAACGGACATGCGTCTTGCGGCCGGAAGGCTCGGGGTGTATCTCGCCCGGGTCGATCTGAAGGCCGGGACGGCCGATGTCTTCCGGGTCGCGCTGGCGGACGGGGATGCGGCGATCGGCCTGGAGGTCCGGGAGACCGCGGAGGAGCGGCCCGACAGCGCGGCGGCCCTGCCGTGGAAGATCGCCGTAGGGCGGATTTCGGTGGCCAATACGGCCTTTCGGATGCGGACCTCGCCCGACCCCTCGGAGCTTTCCGTGCGGCTGGCCGAGGGCGAGGTGAACGACTGCCGCGTCGGACTGGACAGTGCGCGGGTCGAGGTGGCCGGCGTGCGGCTGACGCGCGGCGTGTACTCCTACGTTGCAGCGCCGTCCCGGGAGGTTGCACCGGAAGAGGGGAGCGCTTCGGAGCGCTCCGCGGAATTTGCGGCGAAATCCGGCCCGGGACATGCTGCGGAAGATGCCGCAGAGGGTGCTGCCGGCGCGCCGCAACCCTGGACCGTCCGCGTGGGGCGCGTCGAACTGGCGGACAACCGCGCGGCCTACGGCACGATGGGGCATGCGCCTGCGGCGGGATTCGATCCGGAGGCGGTCTCTCTCTCGGCGCTCAATCTCACGCTCGATTCGGTGTATAACCGGGGAGGCGACATCGCCCTGCGGATCGAACGGCTGGACTTCGCCGAGCGCAGCGGGCTGGCCGTGCGTTCGGCCTCGGGACGGTTCGTGAAGGACGGCGGGGCCGTGTCGCTGGAGGGCTTCCGTCTCGCCACGGCTTCGTCGCGGATCGACGCCGACGTGCAGGCGGGCCCCGGGGCGCTCGGACTGGCTCCCGCAGCGGAGATCGGGGCTGCGCTCCGCGCCGATCTCTCGACACGGGACATGCGGCTGCTGTTCCCTGTTCCGGAGGCGCTGGGCGACCGCGAGGTGAGCCTGTCGCTGACGGCCGCCGGGACATTGGCCGACCTGCGCCGGATCGGGCTGGAGCTCTCCGTGCCCGGGCATGGCGGCCTGCGGGCGGAAGGCAGGGCGAAGAACCTGCCGGAAGGGCGGGCGGCGGCCGTTTCGGTCCGTTTCGAGGGGGATTTCCGCGAACTGGAGTTTCTCGAAGCGTTGCTGCCCGACACGGCGTTGCGCCGCCGCGTGGCGATTCCCGCGCGGATGACTCTGCGCGGCGCGGCGGAGCTGGACCGCGGTGCGGTGGCGGCGGATGCGGCGCTTGAGGTCGGCGGAGGCAGCCTTTCGGCCGCGGGACGGCTCGATCCGGCGGCTGAGACCTACGAAGCGCGGGTGCGGTGCGACGGCTTCCCGCTCGGGGCGTTCCTGCCGGCCGATTCGCTCGGGACGGTCGATTTCGCGGCGGAGGCCCGCGGCGCGGGTTTCGATCCCTTCGCGCCGCAGACGACCGTCTCGGTGAGCGCCGGAGCGGAGCGTCTGGAGTATGCCGGACGCGATTTCGGCGGCATCGGGATCGACGCCGTGCTGGAGGGCGGCCGCCTTTCGGGCCGGATCGCCGATCGCGACGAGGCGCTGCGTCTGGCGCTGGACCTCTCGGGAGAGGTGACCCGCGAGCGACAGTCGGTACGGCTGGCGGGGCGTGTCGCGGAGTTCGATCTGGCGGCGCTGGGCGTGACGCCGGACCGGATCGGCGGGGCTTTCGGCCTCGACTTCCGCGCCTCGGCCTCGCAGGAGGGGACCTATGCCGCCTCGCTGGCGCTGGACAGTATCGGGATACGCAACGGATACCGTACCGACCGCATCCGTCCCACGAGCGTGGCCGTCGGGGCCGACACGGCGTCGGTCCGGGCGTCGGTCCGGTCCGGGGATTTCGTACTGACGCTCTCGGCCCCCGCGTCGCCCGATTCGCTCCTCGCGGCCGCAGCGCGCGCCTCGGAGACGTTGCGGCGGCAGTTGCGGGAACAGGCGTTCGACATGGAGGAGCTGCAGGACGTGCTTCCGCGCTTCCGGTTGCAGGCCGAGGCCGGACGGAACAACATACTCAACAATTTTTTGCGGACGAAGGGCGCTTCGTTCCGGGGACTGCATGTCGCCGGAGCGAACGACGGCGCGGAGCCTTTGTCGCTTCGGATGCGTGTGGACGGACTGGACGCCGGGGGCGTCGTGCTGGACACCGTGGCGCTGGGGATCGCGCGAGAGGAGCGGCGGCTCGCGTACCGGCTCGGGGTGTCGAACGCCCCGGGGCACCTGGACCATGTGGCGCAGGCGGCGCTCTACGGGCATGTCGTGCGGAATACGGGGCAGGTGAATTTCCGGCAGCGGGACCGCGCGGGGCGCGAGGGTTTCCGCTTCGGGTTCGACGTGGAGTGGACCGATTCGCTGGTGCGTGCGGGCATGACGCCGCTGCGTCCGCTTTTCGGCTCCGAACCCTGGGAGGTCAATGCGGGGAATTACGTCGAATACGGGTGGTACGACCGCCGCATAGCCGCCGACCTCGACATGCGGTGCGGCGGGGGGCGCTTCGCTCTTCGTTCGGTTCCGTCCGACGACGGTGAGGCGGAGTCCCTGCGGCTCGATGTCGCGGGCGTCGGGATCGGAGCGGCGCTCGGGATGCTCCCGGCGCCTCCGCCCGTGGACGGCGTGCTGGGTGCGGGCGTCGTGCTGGAGATGCGCTCCGACAGCCTTGCCGTCCGGGGCGACGTCTCGGTGACGGAGCTGTCGTACGGGAAGCAGCGGTTCGGCGACGTCGCCCTCGGCGTGCGCTACGGGCAGGGCCGGGGCCGGCGGGCCGATGCGCGGGTGACGCTCGACGGCAGCGAGGTGTTCGCCGCGCACGGCGACCTGCGCCCCGACCGCGACGAACCGCTGGACCTCACGCTGACGGTTCCCGGATTCCCGTTGCAGCGCCTCGACGTCTTCCTGCCCGCGGATCTGTTGCGGCTGTCGGGCGAGGTGCAGGCCGCAATCCATGTGGGAGGCGCTCCGGAACGGCCGAAACTCGACGGCGGGGTGCGTTTCGCCGCGACCGACGTGCGCGTGCCGATGATCGGGACTTCGTTCCGCCTTGCCTCCGACACGATCCGGCTGCGCGACGGCCGCATGCTGTTCGACGACTATGCGCTGACCGGCCCGAACCGGAAGCCGCTTACGGTCGCCGGAACGGTCGATCTGTCGGATTTCGGCCGTGTCGCGGCCGACCTCGCGCTCCGGGCTTCCGACTTCCAGTTCGTCGATGTCGCGCGGCGGGAGCGCACGGCGGTCTATGGCAAGGCCTTTCTCGATCTGGACGTGACGGCCAAGGGACCGGTCGATGCGCTCGTCGTCCGCGGCCGCGCCGCCCTGCTGGGAGGCACGGACATTTCGTATGTCATGCAGGACTCGCCGATGGAGGTCAGGGAGCGGCCGCAGAACGTCGTTACGTTCGTCTCGTTCCGCGAACTGGACGAGGAGCCGGCGGAGCAGGCGCCGCCGCGGGAGATGTCGGTCGGCGGGATGGACGTGCATCTGGACGTGGACATCAACGACGACGTGCGGGCCGGCGTGGACCTTTCGGCGGACGGCAGCAACCGGATCGACCTGCAGGGCGGCGGGAGTCTGACCTATACGATGAACCCGCTGGGCGATACGCGTCTTGCGGGCCGTTATGTCCTTTCGGGCGGCATGGTGCGCTACAATCCGCCCGTCATTTCGCAGAAAACCTTCAAAATACGTCCCGGCGGCTATGTGGAGTGGATGGGGAACATCGCCGATCCGACGTTCAGCCTGACGGCCGTGGAGACCGTCCGGGCCAGCGTCTCGTCGGACGGGCAGAACAACCGACCGGTGAATTTCGACATCTCGATCCGCATACGCAACACGCTCGCGGACCTTTCGGTGAGCTTCGACCTGGCGGCTCCCGAGGACCTCGCCATGCAGAACGAGCTCAACTCGCTGACGGCCGAACAGCGGGCCAGCCAGGCGATGAACCTGTTGATATACAACACTTATTCGGGTCCGGGGTCGTCGGCGACGGTCGCTTCCGAGAATCCGCTCAACTCGTTCATACAGAAGGAACTGAATCAGTGGGCGCAGAACAGCCTGAAAGGTGTGGACCTTTCGTTCGGCATCGACTCCTACGGCGAGGACGATCCCAACGGACAGCGCACGGACTACTCCTACCGTCTGTCGAAGAGTCTGTTCAGCGACCGCGTGCGGGCGGTCATCGGCGGGCGGTTCAGCACCGGCAACGACCCGTCGGAGAATCTCCGGGAAAACCTGATCGACGACATTTCGCTCGAATACATGCTCACCAGGCGTGACAACATGTTCATCCGCCTGTTCCGCCATACGGGCTACGAGAGCATTCTCGAAGGGGAGATCACCGAGACCGGCGTGGGCTTCGTCATCCGCAAGAAGCTGCTCCGGCTGACCGATCTGTTCCGTCCGGCGAACCGGAAGGAGAAAAAGAAGGAGGAGAAACGAGATGAGACCGCAGTGCATGAATGACCGCCCGATACTCCGCACGGCCGCCGTGGCGCTGGCCCTCGCGTTTGCGGCCGCCTGCTCCACGACGCGGCGGCTGGCGTCGGACGAGGTGCTCTACACGGGCGTCGGAAAAATCCGCATCGAACCCGACTCGGGCGTTACGGTCTCTCCGGCGGCCGCTTCGGCGGCCCGGGAGCCGCTTTCGGTAGCTCCGAACAATCCGCTTTACAGCCCTTATGTGCGGACGCCGCTGCCGATCGGACTGTGGGCCTACAATTACCTCTACACGCCTCGGGAGAAGGGTTTCAAATACTGGTTCTACAAGCGGTTGGCCAAGGAGCCGGTGCTGATTTCGAAGGTGCAGCCTTCGCTGCGGGCGAAGGTCGCGGAGCAGGCGCTCGAAAACCACGGCTATTTCGGCTCCCGGGCCGCGGATACGCTGCTCTACCGCAAGCGGGGGCGGAAGGCCCGGGTGAGCTACCGTCTCCGCGTGGCGCCGCCGTGGCATTACGAGGGGATCGCCTATCCGACGGCGGGCGGTGCGCTGCAACCGCTCCTCGACAGCCTTCGCTCCACTTCGCTGTTGCGCGAAGGGGCGCAGTACAACCTGGATACGCTGACGCTCGAACGCCGGCGGATGGCGCAGTCGCTCCGCGAACGGGGGTATTACTATTTCCGGCCCGAGTACCTCGAATACCAGGCTGACACGACCCTTTCGCCGCGCGGGGTCGCGCTGCGCCTGAACCTCAAATCCGATGCGCCGGCCGTGGCGCTCAAACCCTACCGTGTGGGCAAGGTGACGGTCCGGCTGACCGACCCGAAACCCGGCAGACCCGATACGCTTCGTCTGCGGGGAGCGGAGGTCATCGCGCAGCGGCCGATGCGGATCCGGCCCCGGCTGCTCTCCCGGGCGCTGACGCTCGAACGCGGAGAGCTGTTCACCGTCGGGGCTCAGGACCGCACGCTGACCAATCTGAACAAGCTGGGCGTTTTCCGGTCGGTCTCGCTGAATGTCGCGCCGGTCGATTCGCTGCGGGGCTCCGACACGCTCGATGTCGGAATCGACGCCCGCTTCGACTATCCGCTCGAAGCGGCCCTTGAAACGGACGTCACCTCCAAGTCGAACAGCTTCCTCGGCCCCGGCATCGCCTTCAAAGTCAGCAACAACAATCTGTTCCGGGGCGGCGAGGTGCTGTCGGTGGCGCTCAACGGTTCGTACGAATGGCAGACGGGCAACAAACGTTCGGGCGGCCGTTCTTCGCAGCTCAACTCCTACGAGCTGGGGCTCAATGCGACGCTCAACGTCCCGCGGCTGCTCGTGCCGCAGTCGATGCTGCGCCGGCAGCGCTATCCCGGGAGCACCTCCTTCCAGCTCGGGGCGGACCTGATGAACCGGCCCGACTTTTTCCGGCTCGTGGCGTTCAGCGGGTCGATGGGCTACAACTTCCGGACCTCGCCGTACAGCCGCCATGCGCTGACGCTCTTCAAGCTGACCTACAACAAGCTGCTGCACACGACCGAGGAGTTCGACCGCACGATGGATGAGAATCCGGCCATCGCCATGAGTTTCCGCAACCAGTTCGTGCCTTCGATCGGCTATACCTACACTTTCGACCGGACCTACGGCGCCGCGGGCAATCGCCGCCTCGTCTGGCAGAACAGCTTCACGTCGGCGGGCAACCTGCTCGCGGGCGTGCTGCGGGCCTTCGGCGAGAAGCAGCCGCAGGAGTTGTTCGGCAACCGCTTCTCGCAGTTCGTCAAGGAGGTCAGCGAGTTGAAATTCTACCACCGCATCGGACGGCGGAACAACTGGCTGGCCGCACGGCTGTTGATCGGGGTGGGGTATGCCTACGGCAATTCCGAGGTGATGCCTTACAGCGAGCAATTCTACATCGGAGGCGCCAACAGCATCCGGGCCTTCACGATCCGTTCGATCGGCCCGGGAAGTTACCGTCCGCCCGCCGGCGACCGCAACGGCTATCTGGACCAGACGGGTGATTTCAAGCTGGAGGCCAACGTAGAATACCGTTTCGCCATTCTGGGCAAGCTGGGCGGGGCCGTGTTCCTCGACGCCGGAAACGTCTGGCTGCTGAAAAAGGACCCCAAGCGTCCGGGAGCCGAACTGAAATGGAAGGGGCTGCTCGACGAGATCGCCCTGGGAACCGGCTTCGGCCTGCGGTACGACATCAGCTATCTGGTCATCCGCGCCGATCTGGGGATCGGGTTGCATACGCCCTGTCCGGATCCCGACAAGCGGGGGTATTACAACCTGTCCAGCTTCCGCGACGGGCTGGGTTTCCATCTGGCCATCGGCTATCCCTTCTGATTCCGCAATACGACACGTCATGAAAAACAACCTGCTGACCGAACAGCTCGTCTATAACGGCGAGAGCCGCACGAAGACGCACATCCACCTGATCCGCTATTCGCCTTCGGGGTTCGAGGAGAGCCTCTGCGACGACTTCGCGGCCGCCGTGACGGCTGCGGCCCCTTCCGACAAACTCTGGGTCCGGGTTCACGGGCTGGAAGACGCCGCCTGCATCCAGGAGGTCTGCACCCGTTTCGGGGTCGATTTTCTGGTCGTGCAGGACATTCTCAACGTGGAGCATCCGAGCAAGGTCGAGGTTTACGACGATTTCAATTTCGTGGTTTCGAGCGTCTTCGTCGGCGAACGGGTCGTGCGCGTCCGGCTCGTGCAGGGGCCGAATGTCGTGCTGAGCTTCACCGAGGGGGAGTCGTCGTTCTACGACGACGTAGCGGAGGCTCTGCGGCGGAACGTGCTGAAGATACGTTCCCGTTCGTCGGACTATCTCTTTTCGGTGATGATAAACGAGCTGACGGCGAACTATATTTCGGTGGCCATGTCGATCGGCGACGATCTGGAGGATCTGGAGTCCGAGCTGATCGCGGCGGCCGACGGCCGCGGTATCGGAGGCCGGTTGCAGATACACCGCCGCCGGTATATGGACCTCAAGCGCGTCGTGCTGCCGCTCCGGGACCAGTACACCAAACTGCTGCGTTCGGACGCCGGACTGATCCATGCGGCCAACCGTCCCTTTTTCAATGACGTGAACGACCACTTGCAGAACGCTTCGCAGCTCATCGACGGCTGCCGGGAAACCCTTTCGTCGCTCATGGACCTCTACACGGCCAACAACGACATGCGGATGAACGACATCATGAAGCGGCTGACGATCGTTTCGACGATCTTCATTCCGCTGACCTTTCTGGTCGGCGTCTGGGGGATGAATTTCCGCCACATGCCCGAATTGGAGTGGCGGCACGGTTATGCCGTGGCGTGGGGCGTGATGCTGGCGGTGGGGGTTGCGGCCTACTTCGTTTTCCGGACCAAGCGGTGGCGGTAGGCGGAGTCTTTTCCGGGACCGGGCCGGCGCGCCGTCACGCCGAATGACAAGGAAGGTCCGGACTGGTATGGCTGTCGTTGGTCGAGGGGCCCGGTTTGGCCATGCGAACGGCCGGGAAAGGGTCTGACCATCCCTTTCCCGGCCGTTCATCGGTGTTTAGATATGGTGCGGATCAGCGGCTGAGGCGCACGAACACGTTTTCATAGGGTTTGAGCGTGAGCGATGAGGTTCGTATGCCCAGCGGTTCGTCGAGGACATTCACCACCTCGAACGTCAGCGGATTCCCTGCGGCGTCGAGCAGCGTGAGTTCGGCCTGGCGGCCGTCGGTCTCGCGGAGGTTCACCAGCACGGCGCCCTGCCCGGTCCGCGACGGCGAGCACGAGGTCATCAGCACGTGGTCGCACCCCGTGCGGAAGAACGACTTCGACCGGGCTTTGCCGTTGTCGGCTCCCGCCGCCGGCATCACGCGGGCATAGAGCGGAATGCGGTTGCTCCAGCCGAAGGCCGAAGCCGCGGCGTTCGACGTATCGGCACACGAGGTGAGCGTGTAGCTCCAGTTGAGCTCGCCCTCCTGCGAGGCGCGGAAATTCGTCGTCCAGTAGTTGTTCGTCACCCACGAGAAGAGGTGCGGCTTTTCATAGGTCCGCGGCTGGCGGTAGGGATCGTTCAGCAGTTCGCCCATCATGAAGAGCGGCATGGCGTCGCAGCTCACGAGGATTTGTGCCCGGTCGTTGCGCACCGAGACGAAGTTCTGAACCGTATTCCACGATGCCGTGGTTCCGGGAATCTGGTTCTCGCCGGCATAGACCACGCCGCCCGGCACGTCGAATGCCAGCCGGCCGCCGTCCAGGGCGAACGGGAAGGCCACGTAAAGAGCCGACGGATCGGTCTCGGGAAGACGGCGCGCCGTATAGTGGAGGTCGATGCGCTTGACGTCGTTGTAGAGGCGCATCTCGACGCGCACGCCGAAATCGGGGTCGCATCCTTCGGCCGTACCGCGGAACGAAACCGTCGTATAGATGTCTCCGGCGGCCGCGCCCGTGAACCGCACGTCGCGCAACCCCGAACGGCGGTAGCGTTCGAAGACCTTGCGCTCCATCTGGTGGCGGTCACCCTCGAGCGACTCGTAGATGAAGTCGCCCAGTTTCCATTCGGCATCGCCATCGACCAGCTCCAACTCCAGTTCCTTGTCCACGAGCGAGCGGATGCCGCCCGTCAGGGGATCGAATTCCAGCCGGTAGAAGTCGTTCTCGACCACACGATCCGCCGGCTCGAAGGCCTCGGGTTCGGCGGCTCGGCCCTCGTCGAGCACCACCTCGTAGGTCTTGTAACCCATCGCCGGAATCCGGTCGGCCCAGACGGCGTAGTAACGCCCCTCGCTGCGCGAACGGATCGGTTCGACGGAGAGTGCGCGGCCCTGTTCGTCGAGCAGACGGAAGGCTCGGTCGCGCGGGATCACCTCGAAGTCGATATAGACGGTCGTCAGCGCCGAGCGCTCCCAGCCCAGCGGATTGAAGAAGGTCAGCGTAGGACGCTCCGAACGGTGCAGGTCGCCCTGAAGCCGGCCGATCGAGGTTTCGTAGAGCATCTGCGCGCTTTTGAGCGCCTCCCAGACGTAGGAGCCCTTCTCGGCCCACTGCACCTGCGAGTTCTCGCACTGCGGATCGCTGATGCTCTCCGCAGCTCCGAACGTGTGCTCGTCGTAGAAGAGCAGGTTCTCGTGGATGCGGCGCAGCTCGTCGTGCGTCCCTTCGACGCCCCGGTCGCCCGCCATGCCGGCCATCGAGAGCATGCCGCCGATGGCGATCATGTCGGACTGCGTTTTGCGCGAAGCCGCCGTTTCACGGGCGGCCGAGCCGAAACCGTCGGTCCACCAGTCGGGATAGGCCGCACGGTAAACGGGAAGGCGGTCGCCGTATTTCGTATTGATTTGCTCGAGGAATTCATGCACGGTCGCACTGCGCAGTCTGGGCCATGCATAGTGCTCGTTCCAGTCGCGGATCAGCGCGCACTCCTGCATCGACGGAGGCGAATTGTCGGTGGAGTATCCCGAGTACTGCGCCGCGACGAGCGGGAAGTCGTAGCCGCTGCGGCGCAGTGAGCGGATGTAGGAAAAGACGCCGTTGCGGACTCCCTCCATGTCGCCGCGGTCGATGCCCCAGAAGTTGGCCGTCATGTAGTGGTCGGCGCGGAACGAGAGCAGACTTTTGCCTGAGGGCGACTCCCAGCGGTAGAGCGTCGGACGGTCGAAGGGGATCAGGGCGCGGTGGCCGTTCGACCCCATCGACAGGTACTTGACCCCGACATCGGGCAGGTAGTCGGCCAGGCACCACGCCACGCCGTTCACGTCGTCCTGCATGGCCGTCTCGACCGGAATGCCCAGTTCGTGAAAGCGGGCGATCGGTGCCAGGAAAGTCTTGTAGGCGTTCTCGCCCGAGAGTTCCGACATGTTGAAGAACATGGCCGTCACTTCGATCTGACCGTTCTTCACGAAGCGCAGGAACCGATCGACCTGCTCGGCGGGGCGGATGCGCAGCCATTCGCGCACGGCCCACGAGGCCTCGCACGTCCAGCGGAATTTCGCATCGTCGGGATAGTCGGCCGTCGCCTCGCAGTACTCGATGGCGTAGTCGATGTATCGCAGGTGTTCGGTGAGGATCTCGGTCTGCGGCTTCGTATAGCCGATGTCGGTATGGGTGTGCTGCACGAGGTAAACCGTCCAGCGCTCGGCCGGAAGGATCTCCGTCTCGACCGAACGGTCGCCGTCCGGCGTCCTGAGCGCGAAGCGCACCCGGCGGCCGTCATACCCCTCGGGGATACCGACCTGCATGCGGTTCAGGCCCGGGGCGAGCTTCAATTCGCCGCCCGCTTTTCCGTCGTAGCTCCACGCCGTCTTGCGGGGCTTCGCGTCCCAGTTGGCGATGTCGAGCGTTACGGGATGGAGCAGTTCGTCCCGGGTCCGGCCGTAGATCAGCGCCGGTTCGGACTCGGCCGCGAAGAGCGAAATGCCGGTACTCGCCGGGGCACTCTCCACCGGAGTCGAAGCCTCGAGTGTCACGGCGTCAAGCACCATCCAACTGCCCGAAACCGAGCGGACCGAGAGGATGTTGTCGCCCGGGCGGAGCGTCCCGGCCGGAATTTCGACCTCGGCGCAAAGGCCCTTCGACGAGGTTTTGCGCGTGTCGAGGTAGTTCTGGTCGGCGCCTGCGGGGGTCTGGACCTCCGTGCGGAAGTCGTTGAGGGCGATCTCGAGCCGCGGGGCCGAGCCGCTGTGCACCTCGACGAAGTCGAACCTCAGCCTCAATGCGGCTCCGGGATCGGCCTCACGGACGCCGAAGCGGACCAGCAGTCCGCCCTGCGGGTTGCCTGCCCAGGCATCGGAGGGCCCCGGGATGACGAACGGAACGTCCGAAGCCGAACTGCGCCCGACCGTGTAGAGCGCCGTGCACCCGGGGAAACGTTTCGAAATGTCGGAATAGCTGTCGCCGTCGAGCGCGAACTCGGACGACGAACCGTCGGTCTTGCCGATCTGCCACAGCAGCACCGGATACGGGCGGGCCCAGAGACCCGACCATATCAGTGTCAGCAGTACGGAAAGCAACATAAATCTGCGGTTTGTCATGCGTTGTGTGTTTTTATGCGTGAATGTTCTCCTGTTCTATTCGGCGTCGAGCCATGCGACGTCGGTCATTGCGGCCACGTACGACCCTGTCTCGTCGGTGATTTCCGTACCGACGTTGAGCGTCAGCGGCCAATAGGCCGTCAGCCCCTCTTCCGTGCCGGTGAACGAGCACTCCACGTCGGAAGCCACCTCGTCGGCCGTGCGGGCATCTTCCCAGATCGAGACATGCTGGATATCGCCGCGCATGTAGCGGTCGCTGTAATAGGGCGAGGTTCCCAGTTGCAGGTCGGAGGCCGACGCGGCCAGCGTGCCGCAACTTACGGAGCTCACCTGTTTGCCGTCGAGGTAGAAGACCATCTTGTCTCCCGCCGCATAGGTCGCCGCGATGTGGTACCACGTGCCGAGTTCGATCGTGCAGCATCCGCCGCCGTTCCAGTTGTTGATGTCGGCATCGTAGATGTAGAATTGCAGTTGATCGGCGTTGTTGCGGACCATGAAGCCGCCGGCGCCCGATTCGTTGGAGACGATGCACTGGTCGCCCGGAGCGAACTCCGAGAAGCGGACACGCATCTCCACGGTGAAGGCATCCTCCAGTCCCCAGCCGGACGAAGCTCCCAGGTTCATCTTCGATCCCAGAGCGAAATGCGGGATACCCGGTTTGACGATATTCGCGTTGAAGGCCGCGATGGCCTCTTCGAGCCGTTTCGCCGCATTGGCGTAACCCTCCTCGCGCGAGGTGTTGTTCATGATGAAGTAGGCCTGGTCGATCCATGCCTGCAGGATCTTCTTCGACCCCGGGGCGATATCGCCCTCGGAGGTTCCCTCCTCGACTTCGGCGACGAGCGTCTCCGCCTCGCGGATCACCTCCATGAGCGTCCGCTGCGCGTCCGACGCCTCATCGTCGCTGCACGACGCGAGGAACAGGCCGGCACAGCAGAGCATCAGCGCCAATCTTTTGACTATCGTTTTCATAATTGTCTCGTTTTATCTTCGGTCGGAATGTATTCGGTTAATTGTAGCCTTCGTTCTGTCCCAGCGTCGTCCAGTCGGGCATGCCGTCGAACTGCGACTGCGGAATCGGGCGGACCGCATGATAATCCCGTATGTTGTCCGCGGCGTCGGGGTTGTAGAGTGTCACACGTTCGACGAGTTTGCCCAGACGCTTCAGGTCCAGTCGGCGCTGCCACTCGCCGGCCAGCTCGCGGGCCCGCTCCTCGAGGATGAAGTCCACGTTCATGTCGTTCTCGGTGACGGTCATCGCATCGCGCCACGCCTCATTCTGTGCGGGGTCCTCCGAATCCTTGCGGATGGCCCGCTCGCGCAGCGTCATGATGTCCCGGGCGGCGGCTTGCAGATCGGGGTCGGTGCGGCGGATGTTGGCCTCGGCGCGGATCAGGTAGAGTTCGCCCAGACGGATCACCGGGTACGAACGGTCCGAGAGCGTGGACATGTTGCCCGGACGGGTGTGGTCGTAGAATTTGGTCATGCCGATGAAGGTCCAGCGGTCCTGCGGAATACCCTTGGCATCGTACATGTCGTTGCGGTCGAAGAACGTGTAGCAGGTCTTCATGCGTTGGCGCTCGAATTCGGGCAGCACGTCGGGACAGCAGTAGAGCGCCGTGTCGATGTACTCGCGCCACCGATTGTCGGGGAACTCCGAACGGTCGTCGGCCGGGTCGTTGTAGTACCATACCCACTGGTGCAGATCAATCCAGCGCAGGTCGGCATCGCGGTTGAAGTTGTCGATGTAGTAGAGCGACGGGATGGCCTGGCAACCGCCGTAGCCGGTCCACCCGAGCATCGTCTGCACACCGGGGAAGCGGTCGATGTACATGGCGTACCATTGCCAGTAGCCGTTGCTCTGCGCATAGGACTCGTCGTTGGTGAAATTCGTCGTCCAGATGAACTCGTCGTTGGTCTTGTCGTCGGCCCAGAGGTCCTTGAGCGATGGCGTCAGCTCGAAGCCGTAAGGCCCGTCGATCACCTCGGAGGCCAGCCGTTCGGCGTCCTCGAACTGCTCGTGGTAGAGGTACATGCGCGCCAGGAATGCCTTGGCCGTCGGCATGTCGATGCGGCCCGCCTCGGAGGTGCGCTCGTCGGGCAGCATCCCCTCGTTGACGACCTGCTCCAGACCGCCGATGATCTCCTCGTAGAAATCCTCGCGCGTGGAACGGCGGGCCTCCATGCCCTCGGTCTTGTCCGTCGTGCGGGGCAGGTACGAGTCGCCCCATGTCTCGGTGATGATCCACAGGAACATCGACCGCATCACAAGCATTTCGGCCTTGCATTGCAGTTTCTCGGACTCGTCGGCAAAAGGCGTCGTGTCGATGGTCTCCATGAACATGTTGATGTTGGCCAGCGCCTTGTAGCAGTGGTTCCACAGCCACGAGACATTGCCGTTGTTGGCATCCAGACCGTAGTAGTCCGTAAGACCCGTATCGCCCTGATTCTTGCCGCGCAGGAAGAGGTCCGTGCCCAATTCGGTCATCAGCGGCCACTGTCCGTCGCCGCCGTAGAGGTTGTTGATCTTCGTATAGGAGAGGTTCACGAATGCCTTGAGTCCGTTCTCCTCGTTGAAAATGTCGGTGGTCGATCCGTAGGACTCCTCCTCCAGAAAACTTTCGCAGCCGGTGACGCCCGCAAGCAGCGCGGCGGAGGCGAGGATCGTTGCTGTCTTTTTCATGGTCGTTGTGTTTTAGGTTTAGAACTGGACGCTGGCTCCGAAAATGTAATAGGATTCCCACCACGAAATACCGCCCTGGTCGCGGAACCGGCTGTATCCCCACGGATCGTTCATCGTGAAGTAGAAGCGCGTCTTCTTGACGATACGGCCCATCCACCGCTGCGGCAGCGTGTAGCCCACCGTGATGTTGCGGATGTTCACGTAGTCGTTGTCGTAGTAGCCCGCAGCGTCGAGGTACTTGATCGACTGTCCCTCGACCGGACGGGGATAGCGGTCGGTCGGATGCTCGGGCGTCCAGTAGTCGATCTTGTAGGTGTTCCAGCGGCCCAGTTGGTTGGCCCAGCCGCCCGTACTGCGGCTGTCGTAGGCCAGGGCGCCGAACTCACCGTAAACATCGACCGAGAAGTCGAGGTTCTTCCACTGGCCGCTGATCGACAGTCCGCCGACCCAGTCGGGGCGCGTCGTGCCGAGAATGGTGCGGTCGTTGCCGTCGATCACGCCGTTGCCGTCGAGGTCGGCCACCTTTACTTCGCCGGGCTTCTGCCCGTAGAGGGCGGCCAGATCGGCCTCGTCGAGTTGCCAGATGCCCACCTGCTTGTAGTTGTAGTGTACGCCGTTCACCGGATAGCCCACGAAAAGGTTGTTGTTCAGGTCCTGCTTCATGCCGGGATCCTGCAGACGCACCAGCTCCTCCTTGTTACGGTAGTAGGAGAGATTGACGTTGAGGGTGAAGTCCTTCTTCTGGATGGGAACCGTCGAGAGCGAAATCTCCCAACCGCGGTTGCGCGTGTCGCCGATGTTCGTCCAGGCCTGGTTGAAGCCCGTGGTGTAGGGCAGCACCTTCAGGTAGAGCAGGTCGTAGCTCTTCGAGTCGTAGTACTCGACCGTACCGAAGATGCGGCCGTTCAGGAACCCGAAGTCCAGACCGATGTCGAGCATTTTGTTGCGTTCCCAGCCCAGATCGGGCGCCGGGCGCGTCGAGGGCTCCAGACCCGGAAGGTGGGTCTCGCCGCCGAATCCGAAATTGGCGTAGCAGCCGTAGAGCGAACCGAGCGTGGCGTAGGCCGCGATCGAGTAGTTGCCCGTCATACCGTAGCTGGCGCGCAGTTTGAGGTTGGTGATCCAGTCCGCGTTGTCCTTGACGAAACGCTCCTCCGAAATGCGCCATGCCACGGCGGCCGAGGGGAAGAAGGCCCACTTGCTGCCCGGCGAGAGCTGCGAGGCGCCGTCCTCGCGGAACGAAGCCGTCACGATGTAGCGGTCGTCGAAGGTGTATTGCAGGCGGCCGATGACCGAAACCATCTGGTTGCGGATGAATCCTGAACCGATCGTCTTCGAATCGGTCAGACGGTTCATGTTATACCACAGATAGGCGGGCGATTCCTGGTCCTTTCCCGACATCGAGGAGTTCACCGTCTGACGGTTCTGCATCTCGAAGACGGCCGACACGTCGATGGCGTGCCTGCCGAAGGCCTTCTTGTAGTTGAGGATGTTGTTCCATACCCAGTCGGCCTTGCGGTTGTTGTGCATGCCGGCGACGTTGCGCTCGTCGGTGTAGCCCACGCTGCGGTTGTCGTAGTAGTAGCCGCGCGACGAGAAGGCCGGCGTGTAGGCGAAGTTGGTGTTGAAGGTGAGTCCCTTGCAGAGGTCCACCTGTGCGAAGAAACGCATGTAGATCTTCCACTCCTCGGTCTTGTCCTCGTAGGCTCCGTCCGTTTCGTTCATGTAGGGATTCTTCACGAACGGGTCGCCGAACGGATACTCGTTGTAGGAGCCGTCCTCGTTGTAGATCGGCGTCAGCGGCGACATGTGGAGGAACGTGTCGAACATGTCGGGCTTGTCGTGGCTCACGTTGTAGAAAGCACGGTTCGAGATACCCACCTTCAGGAACGGCAGCACCTGATGCGTCAGGTCGGTGGTCAGATAGAAGTAGTCGCGGCGGTCGCCCTCGTAGCGGCCCTCGTTGTTCTTGTAATTGAACGAAACCTTGTACTGGGTCTTCTCGTTGCCCGAGGCGATGGTCAGCGAGTGGCTGTGCCACAGGCGTTTCTGGTTGAAATAACGGCCCATCCAGTCGGTGTCCATCTTGCCCATGTTGGCGATCTCGGCCCCGAAGAAGGCCTTGCTGTCGTCCTCGGGCGAGTTCCACGCGCCGGCGGCGCGGCTGGCTTCACGCTGGAAGGCGATGTACTCGTCGGCATCCATCACGTCGAGCGTGCCCCGGTTATTGACGCCCACGCCCACGAAACCGTCGTAGATAACCTTCGTCTCGCCTTTCCTGGCCTGTTTCGTAGTGATGAGGATCACGCCGTTGGCGCCCTTCGCTCCGTAGATGGCCGTCGAGGAGGCATCCTTCAGAATGTCGATCGACTCGATGTCGCCCGGGTTGATCGAGGTGAGCGTCTCGTCGTAGGGAATACCGTCGAGCACGATCAGCGGGTCGTTGCCCGCGTTGGTCGAACGCGTGCCGCGGATGCGGATCGAACCTCCGTCGATGCGGATGCCGGCCACACCGACCAGGCTGGTGGTCAGGTCGTATGCCGGAATGCGGGCGATCTGTTCGGCCGATACCGAAGCCACCGATCCGGTGATGTCCTTACGCTTCATGGCCGTATAGCCCGTCACCACGACATCTTCCAGACCGATCATGTCCTCGCGCAGCGTCACGTCGATTCGTGTGCGCGTCCCGACCTTTTCCTTCTGCGACATCATTCCGAGGAAGCTGAATTCCAGTTCGTCGTCGCTTCCGACCCCTTCGATGCGGTAGGCGCCCGAGGCGTCGGTCGATACGCCGAGCGAACCGCCCACGACGGTCACGGCCGCTCCGGGAATCGGATCGCCCTTGCCGTCGCGGACCGTTCCGCCGACGGTGCGTTCCCGTGCGGGGGGGGGAACTTCGGTCTGCGGCATGGCCCAGACCGGTTCCGATCCGGCTGCCGACGTTCCGGGCAGCAGCGAGACCGCCAACAAAAGGACCGCGCACTTTCTGAAGATTCCGCCCGATCCGTCCCAACGGGTCCGTGCGTAATTCTGGTACAGATTCTTCATAACAAGTTCATTTAGGTTAGATTTTTTATGTTTGAATCATATATATTTGTTCATACATATATGAACAACGCAAATATAGAGATAGATTTTCAAAAATGCAATACTTCGGATATTTTTTCATCGTTTTCCGGTTCCGGACGACTTGGTATGAGTGAAAACCGACGCAGGAAACTCTGCCGATCCGTTTAAAAAGAGAGCGGGCTCCGACGGGTACGACCCGCCCGACGCCCGCGTCCGGAGCATTCCGCCGTTCGGCGCAAGGTCCGTAGCCCCGCTTCCGGCATAATTTCCGCCTCGCGGAGAAGCGGTGGAGAGAAGCGGATGCAAATATCATCTGTTTCACCTGTTGTACGTACATAAACGGGCAGGACCTGCGATAAGCCCGATGCCGGTTGTCCGGGTGGTCGCTCATGTCGGCATTGTCCGAACCCTCGAGGCCGAGCTGCCCGGCCGGCCCGTCGAGCGGGCGGATGATCTCGCTGTCGCCCGGCTTTGCCGGGATGCCCGCCCATCGGCCACCTCGACGGTCCGGGTGGGCCGTGGCGCGCTCCTTCGACAGCGCGGTCCGGTCGGCCGTGATCCGAAGGGTACTGGAACGGTCCGAAGAGCGGATCGCACAGGACGGGAGCCGCGCCCCGAGGCGTCGCATTTCTCGGCACGCGGAACGCCAGCCGTTCGGCGATGCGATCGATCCGGTCGGCATGGGGCGCTTCGGGACGGTAACCGCCGAACATCGGCCGGTTGATCTATGTGCACGCCCTGTCCAAGGTCTGTCGGATGCCCGGCGGGCCTTGTCTCCGACGACCGAAGTTCCGAAAAGAGCGCCCGAAGGCCGGAAAAATCGCGCGAACAATTGCATAATTAAAAAAGATTCATTATGTTTGTACATATAAAAAATAAACATACATATATTCATGAATACATCGCTGCACACACGTTCGAACTACGACAAGTTTCCGGCGACGGAAACGGAAGGCCGCATCTGGCGCGGCTGGGAGGAGATCGGCGCTGAGCTCGTACGATGCACCGATATCGAGCGTCCGCTGGTGGTGTTCGACACCTACCACGGCGTATGCGACGAGGAGTTGACAGGGGCGCTTGCCCGTATATGGCCCGAGGCCGAGCTGATCCGCACCGAGGAACTTTTCCGCGACGAACGGCAGATCCGCTCCATGACCGACCCCTATGTGACCGACGACGAGTTGTTCGGCTATCTCACGCCGCTCGGCCTGGCCGACTTCTTCGACCCCGAACGCCTGAACGAGGCCCGGGAACGGATCCGGCATCGTGAACGCCGGACGATCGTCTATGGCAGCGGTGCGGGCTACGTCGCACCGAATGCCGACCTGACGCTCTACGCCGACATGGCCCGCTGGGAGATTCAGCGGCGTTTCCGCGCCCGTGCCATTCACGGACTGGGTGTGGACAACTCGGCAGAAAGCCCCGCCCGGCAGTACAAGCGCGGCTACTTCAACGACTGGCCTGTGCTGGACAACCACAAGAAGAGCCTCTACAACCGCGTCGATTACTGGATCGACACGCACCGTCCGGGGCGTCCGCTGATGATCGCGGCCGAGACCTTCATGCAGGGTATCGGGCGTACGGTGCGTCGTCCGTTCCGGGTCGTGCCGTTCTTCGACCCTGCGCCGTGGGGAGGCCAGTGGATGAAGGAGGTCTGCGACCTCGACCGCAGGCAGGCCAATTTCGGCTGGTGCTTCGACTGCGTTCCGGAGGAGAACAGCCTGCTGCTGCGCGTCGATGGCGAATTGTTCGAGATGCCGGCTCAGAACCTCATTTACCTTCGTGCGCAGGAGCTGCTGGGCGCCGCCGACCGCCGGCGTTTCGGCGAGAGCTTCCCGATCCGTTTCGACTTCCTGGACACCATCGGCGGAGGCAACCTCAGCCTCCAGGTCCATCCCACCGACGAATACATCCGCCGTACGTTCGGCATGCGCTACACGCAGGACGAGAGCTACTACCTGCTCGATGCCGAGCCCGGCGCCTGCGTCTATCTCGGCGTGAAACGGGGCGTCGATCCCGAAGAGATGCTCGCGGCGCTCCGCACGGCCCGGCGGGGAGACTCGGCGTTCGATGCCGAGCGTTTCGTGAACCGCTTCCCGGCCCGCAAGCACGACCACTACCTGATTCCGGGCGGTACGGTCCACTGCTCGGGAGCCGGCGCCATGGTCCTTGAGATCAGTGCCACGCCCAATATCTTCACTTTCAAAATGTGGGACTGGGGCCGCATGGGGCTCGACGGCAAACCCCGCCCGATCAATATCGGCCACGCAGCCCGCGTCATCGACTGGACGCGCGACACGGACGAGATACTCCGCCGCCACTGCAACCGCTTCGAACCGATCGCCGAGGGCGAGGGCTGGCGCGAGGAGCGCACCGGACTGCACGAAGCCGAATTCATCGAAACCCGCCGCCACTGGTTCACCGGTATCACGCCCCACACGATGCAGGGCGGCGTCGAGGTGCTCAACCTGGTCGAAGGCGACGCCGCCGTCATCGAGAGCCCTGCGGGAGCGTTCGAACCCTTCACGGTGCACTACGCCGAGACCTTCATCATTCCCGCTTCGATCGGCAGCTACACGATCCGGCCGCTCGTTCCGGGTACGTTCTGCGGTACGGTCAAGGCTTATGTACGACACTGACAACAACTAATATACGATCGACCATGTACGAAACCGACCCACGTATCGTCCTCACGCTCGACGCCGGAGGCACGAACCTCGTCTTCTCGGCGATCGCCGGTAACCGCGAGATCGTCGGCCCGATCCATTTTCACTCGGAGCCGGAAGATCTCGACCGCATGCTCTCGACTCTCGTCGAGGGATTCGAAGCCGTGCGGCGGCAGCTTCCCGGAGCACCCGTCGCCATCAGTTTCGCCTTTCCCGGACCGGCCGACTACGCCCACGGGATCATCGGCGACCTGCCCAACTTCCCGTCGTTCCGCGGCGGTGTGGCGCTGGGACCCTTCCTCGAACAGAAGTTCGGCATCCCGGTGTTCATCAACAACGACGGCAACCTGTTTGCCTACGGCGAGGCCATTTCGGGCGCCCTGCCCGAGGTGAACGCCCTGCTCGAACGTTCCGGATCGACCAAACGCTACCGCAATCTGCTCGGCGTGACGTTCGGTACGGGATTCGGCGCCGGCGCCGTGATCGACGGCCGGCTGCTGACCGGCGACAACGGATGCGGCGGCGACGTCTGGGTATTCCGCAACAAGCACCACGAAGGCATGATCTGCGAGGAGAGCGTCAGCATCCGCGCCATCCGCCGTGTTTACGGCGAGCTGACCGGCGCGGACACCGTTCCGCTCACCCCGCGCGACATCTTCGACATCGCCGAAGGAAGGCGCGAGGGCGACCGCGATGCCGCACGAGAGAGCTTCCGCCGGTTCGGCGAGGTGGCCGGCGACGTCATCTCGCAGGCCCTCACGATCATCGACGGCATCGTCGTGTTGGGGGGCGGCCTGACCGGAGCGGCCGAATACTTCATGCCCGCTCTGCTCGCGGAGATGCGCGGCGAGATCGGCTCCTTTGCCGGCGACCGCTTCCCGCGGCTACAGATGCGGACCTTCGACCTCGACACACCGGAGGAGGCCGCGGAATTCTTGCGTGAGAAATCGGTGCCGGTAGCCGTTCCCCGCTCCGAAAAGCGCGTCCGCTACCACCACGTTCGCCAAACCCCCGTCGTCCGTTCGAAACTCGGCGCCAGCCGGGCCATCGCACTGGGGGCCTACGCCTTCGCCATCGCGGAGCTCGACCGGAGGCAATAGGACCCGGCAGCAATTATGCCCGGCATCGGCCGACCGCTGCGTGGACCTCGTCACTCACCGCGGCACGCTGCGTACCGCCTCGCCCGACGCCCTGCCCGCAGTCGTGGGAGAACGCAACGCCCTGAACCGTTCGACCGAACGGCCCGACCTGCGCCAGGACGTACATTTTTGCCTCGACGACGACCTCTGGGGCACGAACTTTTCCATGCGGCGGGGCGGCGATATGCGCTGCCGGTTCCGGACGGAGTGGATCGGAGAGACGGAATGTTCAGAGAAACCGTGAAAATTAGTGCAAAACGATTATCTTTGTACTGGCGAATCCAACTACCGACAGAAGATGAACGCACAGATTGATTTTTCGAGCAAGACGCCCTATCACGTGCAGGCGGAACATATCCTGCGCCAGATGATCAATACCGAGAAATACCGTTCGGGAGCCATCCTGCCCAACGAAGTGGAACTCGCACAGGAGCTCAAGATATCGCGCAACACCCTCAGACAGGCCATCAACCGGTTGGTGAACGAAGGCCTGCTGATCCGCAAGAAGGGGGTGGGCACCACGGTCAATACGCTGGGCAGGGCCAGCAGCAACGCCCGCAACTGGATGAGTTTCTCGCAGGAGATGAAGGCGCTGGGCATCACGATCAAAAATTACGAACTGCATATATGTTGGGAACAGGCCGCTCCCGAGGTGACCCGGTTCTTCCGGGTGGCTTCCGACATGCGCATGTTGCGCATGTCGCGCGTGCGCGGCAGCGAGCAGGCGCCGATCGTCTATTTCTATTCCTATTTCAACCCCGCCATCGGGATGACCGGCGAGGAGGACTTCACACAGCCTCTCTACACGATGCTCGAACAGCGCTACGGCGTCATCGTCCACAAGTCGGTCGAGGAGGTGAGCGCCATGCTGGCCGACGAGGAGCTGGCCGCCAAACTCGGCATCAGGGTCGGCGATCCGATTCTCAGGCGCAAGCGGCTGGTGCTCGATGCCACGGGATTCCCCGTCGAGTTCAACGTCGGCTATTACCGTGCCGATTCGTTCACCTACCGTATCGAAGCCGAGAAATAACCCGAACGATCCGATGAATAAAAACGACAACCGCTCCGTAAGCAAACTGCTGCCCGTCCTCTTCGGTTTCTTCGTGATGGGATTCTGCGACGTGGTGGGTATCTCGACCAGCTACGTGCAGAAAGATTTCGCACTCAACGAGACCCTCGCCGGATTCATTCCCTCGATGGTCTTCATCTGGTTCCTGCTGCTCTCGATCCCCGCGGCACTGGTCATGAACCGCATCGGGCGCAAGAAGATGGTGCAGGCGAGCAACCTCGTCACCGTCGCCGGCATGCTCATCCCCTTCATCGATTACAATCTGGTCACCTGCATGGCGGCCTTCGCCCTGCTGGGCATCGGCAACACGCTGCTGCAGGTGTCGCTCAACCCGCTGCTGACGAATGTCGTGCGCCCCGAGACGCTGACCAGTTCGCTCACGGCCGGACAGGTGGTCAAAGCCGTGTCGTCGTTCTGCGGACCGTTCATCGCCGCATTCGCCGCCGGAGAGCTGGGCGACTGGCAGTACCTCTTCCCGATCTATGCCGCCATCACGCTGCTGTCGGCCCTCTGGCTTCTCTGCACCCCGATCCGCGAGTCGCGCGAAACGCAGCCTGCTTCGTCGGTCGGAGCGGCCTTCTCGCTGCTGAAGGACCGCACGGTGCTGATCCTTTTCCTCGGCATCGTCTTCGTCGTGGGCGTCGATGTGGGCATGAATACGGTCGCACCCAAGCTGCTCATCGAGCGCAGCGGATACGCCGTCGAGCAGGCCGGAATCGGATCGAGCGTCTACTTTGTCTGCCGTACGGTCGGCGCACTGCTCGGTTCGCTCCTGCTCGTGCGCATGAGCGATGTCCGCTACTTCCGGATTCACATTTTCGCCGCCATCGCCGCCATGATCGCACTCTGGTTCACCCATGCAACGGCCGGCATGCTGGTGCTGGTCGGACTGATCGGCTTCGCCTGTTCGAGTATCTTCTCGGTGATCTATTCGGCGGCGCTCAAGAGCCATCCGGACAAGGCCAACGAGATCTCGGGGCTGATGATTACGGGTGTCTGCGGCGGTGCAGTGATCCCGCCGCTGATGGGCGCCTCGGCCGATTTCGCCGGCAGTCAGATCGGATCGCTCGTCGTCATCGGTTGCTGTATGGCCTACCTGGCCGTCTGCGCCCTCCTGCTGCGCCGTTTCGAGACGGGAAAATAAACGGACGCAACGTTCCCGGGCCGAGCAAGGGAGCGGCGGCGAACCTCGCAGGGTTTCGCCGCCGCTCTTTCGTGTCCGGACCGGGGAAGAATCACTCCACGCCCCATGCCCGGTTGGGTTCGGGGCCCATTTCCAGCTCCAGTTCTCCGCCGTCGAGCAGAGCGGCGGCCGGGAAGCGGAAACTCCGGAGCGGCTTACCGTCGAGCGCTGCACGCTGCACGTAGATGTTGCGGCGCGAAGCGTTTTTCGCTCGGATGGTGAAGGTCTCGCCGCGGCCGTAGCGTCCGCCGAGGTCGATCGTCACCTCTTCGAAAATCGGACTGGCGATCTCGAAGACCGGATCCACGCGGCAGCCTCCGTCGGTCTGGAAGAGTCCGAGCGAGGCCAAAACGGCCCAGGCGCTCATCTGTCCCTGATCCTCGTCGCCGAGGTAGGCGTTGGCGATGCCGCGACCGTAATAGCGGTCCAGGATCGAGCGGCTCCAGCGCTGCGTCAGCCACGGGGCGCCGGCGTAGTTGAACAGAAAGGCGAAGTGCATCGACTGTTGGTTGCCCTGCACGACGGGGTGGTCCCAATACTGATCGTTGGGAGCGTTGTAGCGCCACGCCTCGTCCTGCGCGAAGCCCCATTCCAGACGCTCGAGGAAGCGCTCGCGTCCGATTTTCCGCACCAAAGCCGGAATATCCTGCGGCACGAAAAAGGTAAGCTGCCAGGCGTTGCCCTCGACATAGTGGTGGTTGGCCCCGCTGCGGAAGGGGTCGAAGGGGGCAGCCCAGCGGCCCTCGCTGTCGCGCAGATGGCAGTAGCCGGCATCGCTGATGACGTTCCGCCACCAATAGCCGCGGTCGTTGAAGGTCCGCCACGTCTCGTCGTCGCCGAGGGCGCGGGCCAGTTGGCCGACCGTCCAGTCGTCGTAGGAGTACTCCATCGTGTTCGAGAAGCGGCCCTTGTCGCTCGGCACGTAGTGGTATTGCATGTAGGCCGCCAGATCGCGGTTGCCGGCAAAGCCGTTGAAAACCTTCCGTGCGGGCGTCGTCTGCATCTTCACGGCCGCCTCGAGGGCTTTCTGTCCGTCGAAGTCGCGGATGCCCATCTGCCAGGCCGAGACGATCAGCGGAATCTCGTGTTCGGCGACCATCACCGGGACGTAGTTCAGGCCCGCAGGGCCCTTGGCCAGCCATCCGTTGGCATCGTACATCGCCAGTTGCGAGCGCACCCAGCGGCCCGACCACTCGGGCGTCACGAGGTTCCAGAAGGGATTGAGGTTCCAGAAGGTGTTCCAGAAGGCATCGCATCCGAGCATCGCATCGTTTGCCGGATCGGCCACGCAGCGTACCCGGCCGTCGGTCGAGACCCACTCGCCATTGACGTCGCTCCACGTATTGCGACTGCAAAGCGCGCGGTACATGTTGTTGTAGAAACGCTGCTTTTCGAGGTAGTCGTCCGAGCGGACCCGAACGCGGGAGAAAAGATCGTTCCACGTCGCCCGCTGGTTGGCGCACACGGCCTCGAAGTTCCAGCCGAAGGGGACCGAAATCTCCGTGGATAGGTTCTCGGAGGCGTTCCCGACGCTCACGAGCGAGATGCCCGAGCGCACCTGAACGACGGAATCCTCCGCAGGATCGAAGACGGCGAAGAGTCCGGCCTCGCGGCACGGTCCGCACGACAGGCCGTCTGTCTGCTGTTGGAGTTCATCGTCGCACCAGCTGCCCAGCCGCTTGATCGGCCGGTCGAATTCGATGACGAAATGCAGCGTATAGTCCTGGTCGGCATCGTTGCTCCAGACTCCCCGCGAATATTGGCGGCACGAGCCCTCGATCCGCCGGTCGCCCGCCTGCCGGACCGAGACGTCGCGCAACTCGAAGTCGTATTCGGCCTGCGGGTGCAGTTCGATGAGGATACGGCCCTCGCCCCGGTCCGTCGGGAAGGTGAAACGGCTGAATCCGCAACGCGTCGTGGCGGTCACCTCGGCATGGATCCCGTAATCGGTCAGGTCGGCCGCATAGCAGCCGATTCCGGCTTGCTCCGTCCGTTTGTCGATGCGCGAGCGGTAGCCCTCGTCGGGGTTGCGCTCGTCTCCGACCCGGACCTTCAGCTCGCCGTTGGTCGCCATGAGACCCAGTCCGCCGAGCGTCCACTCGTGAATGTGGCTGAAACAGCCGATCGTCTCGAACGAAGGCTGGTAGCCGGCCTGCCAGCCTGCATTCTGGTTGTCGGGCGAGAGCTTGACCATGCCGAAAGGCATCCACGGTCCGGGAGCGATCATCCATCGCGAGTGGGCCGTACCGATGCGCGTATCGACGTAGTCGGCCAGGGTTTGCTCGGGTCGGGGAGCCCGTTCGATACATCCGGAGGCCACTTCGCGTCCGTCGCACAGCACCCGGTAGCAGCTCGTCCGGGCGCGGCGCACGGCAGGCATCGGCACCTCGAAGCGCGAACGGCCCGCCTCGACGCGTCGGTTGAAGAGTTCGCGGCCGTCTATCTCGACGCTCAGCGTCGGTGTCGCTCCGAGCCACTCGACATCGACCAGCAACGGCTGCACACGCTTGCCGTCATGGTCCGATTCATACGGAGCCGCCGCCACGTCGCGCACGAACAACCCTTCGGACTGCGTCGGACGTACGGACGATGGGCCCTCGAGCGCCACCCGGTCGAAGAGTATCCACGACCCTTCGAGCACGGTCACATGCACCGTGTTGCCGCCCTTGCGCAGCGTGCCGCGCCGGAGCGGCATCTCGAGCCGGCGCGGCGTCGCACGCTCGAAGCGTCCGGTCAGCGAAAGCGTATCGACAGTCGGCTCCTGCTGGCCGTAACGGCGGCCGGCAGCGGTCGGATCGTCGGGGTCGTTGAGTCGGAACCAGGCATCCTGTCCGTTTACGCTCACCTTGACCAGTGGCGGGAACCGCTTGGCGTAATCCGCCAGATCGACCGCCAGCAGGCAGTCGTCATCGGGCTGTTCGTCGAGGCCGAAAAGGATATTGACCTCGTGGGTGCGCCATCCCGACGTGGGCCAGGTTCCGCCCCACGTGTCGGCCGGCCCCGGCAGCACATAGGGAAAATCGGTCGAAGGATCGGAGTGCCCGACCAGATAGAATTTGTCCTCGTAGCCGAAGTCCCGGGCCAGGAAGTCCCGGAATCCGTCGGGCGCAAGGGCGAACCCGTCGGGACGGCCGTCCGGTTCGCCCACCGTCCAGATCGTCGCATCGGACGCCGCCGCAGTCCGTACGGCCAGGGCGCAGCTCAGGACGAACGCCGGCCGCATAAGGCTTTTCATCTTCATCGTATTGCAGTTTTCGGTTCGTGAGAGAATATAAATGTATAAACATTTATTATTAGTCGGGACAAAAATAACCGATATCTTCGAAATATCAAAATGCGAGGCACGGATTCCGTTCAGAAGATCCGGAATTTGTGCTGGATTCTTCATTCTATTGAGTGCCGAAGAGAAATGAATGACCGACGGCCGAACGGGTGGGAGAATCCGATACCGATCTGATAAAGCGGATGGGGCAAATTCAAATACTTGAAATACGATCCGGTTCGAAGCCTGTTGCCGCAGTGTGTCGCGGGACGGTTCCGATTCGGTTACGCTGGCGGCTGTCGCAGGCCGGCTCTCGGTGACCAGTTGTGCCGTAGTCGGAGGATACGGATAGCGGGGGAATGGCGAAATGCCTGTTCGGGAAGCAAATGTCGCCGCAGGCCGATATGCAGAGGGATATATACGAAAGAAGCGATCTTGCGATCGCTTTTGATTAGGCTGTCAGCCTTGTTTCGTGAACCCGCTGGGATCTAAAGTGAACCAGCCGGAATCACCCTGTGATCCGTCTGGGGTTTTCCTGAAAATGCCGCTTATATGCTGCTATAAGCGGCATTTTCGAGTGGTTAGTTCCTTTTGATTCGGCTTCAACTTACTGCTTGTTTCTAACGTAGGTCACAACGTGGTTATACAACTTTGTCGTGTTGTGTCGTACTCCCCTAATTTATTCAAAAAAACAGAATAATACTATAGTTCTTCCTTAAAAAATAATTGATAAAAATACATTCCTGTCGTTTCGTCATAACCTTTCTTGATGTATTGGTTGTTGCCGTGGATGTAAATGTGAAAATTTTTATCCAGCTTGATAATGCTTTTCAATACACGCGCTTGCTTTTTTACAGCCGTATCTGAAATTGTAAAACTATCTGCAATTTCTATATCTTGTTCCTTTTGATACTCATTTCTATATTTATTAAAACTATCGATTACTTCTGGCTGCCCAATTACTTCATTAGTGAACTCATCTATATTAAAGGTGTCTTTTTCTTTGAAAAAATTTAGAGTTCTATTTGTTAAGTCTGCTTGGTCAGCTTTGGATATTTCAAATTCTTGAGGGAGAGCTTTTGTTACAAAATTTTTCGTCATTGCTATGATATTCTGAGTATTATAATACTCGTCTTTACGTTGCCGAATATGCAGAAAATCATCTATCCAATAGTGTGCCTCTGCTCCTTTATTCGTATTATCGACAACAGCAACGACATAGCCGTTTTCTTTTTCTGTGTTGAAGATAAGACATCCTTTATCGAGTTTGTTGATATCAACACCCTGTTGACTCTCAATTTCAAAACCATCTTCGGATGGATATATTTTCAAAAATGTATCTTTATTTTCTGATTTGAACAAGCCAACAGCATCAACGGTCTCTCCATTGATAGTACACTCGTCAAAATAGACTACATAAAATTCTCCACCTTTGATCTTAGGATGGTTGCTGTGCTCGTAAAGATGTTTTGCGAGATTTACTGATTGTTCTCCTAACTTTTTAGGATTTTCGAATATCTTTGAAGCATAAGCATAAACCTCATTCAAGTTCAAATCTGCTTCATGATAAAAGACATTAAGATAATCCATTTTTAATGGTATAAGGAAAAATGTAAGTAATTTTTCCATTATCTTGTCACTTGGATTTAATTCTTTCGAAGAAAGTACAATTCCTTCTTCTGTGGCTCTATTGCCAACATAATGACAATATATGTTCTTAATTATTGCGTTCTGTATCATGATTTTGTGCTTTTTCTTCGATAGTTTGATTATCCCTATCTTCTATTCTTATTGTTAGATGTACTGCTTGGCCGAAGTTAAAAATGTTTATGACAGTGTAGTACAGTAGTAATATTGACATAGATGTAAGGAACACAAGAATAAATATTAAGAATAAATTGGTAACTACTCCTATATCATCGCTTACGGCATCTAATTGCATATTTACTAATATTTGTAATATGTATGCAAAGAATAACGTAACACATTGTATTATTAATGACGCGGCAAAAATGCTACTCAAGACTTGGAAAAAACTAAGATGGCTACCATTAGGGAGCGGTTTTGACATCTTTTTTAGTACCTCAATATTGCTTGCGCCTATTATCAATGCATATCCACCAATGCAAAACCCTAAAAAATTAGGGAATAGAGATAGTGCAACATCAGTTAGTTTGATTAAGGTATTGTAATATGTGGCATAGTCTCCAGTAATCCATATTGTGATACACAAAATTAAAGAAAAGATTAGGCTATATATAGTTGCATGAGATTTTAGCATCTTCTTTTTTGTGTATTTATTGAAGATGCCGATTCTGCTGAATGGATGCTGCCTTTTTATATCGTCATTTGTTTCCATTAAACTAACGCCTAAATAACTCTATTATACGAGTGACAACATTTAATCTGATGGCTGTTTCTTCACATCTAAAAAGTAACTCTTTAGGATGATCTTTGGTCACGACTATTTGCCTTCTGCCGTTCTCTACAATTGTTGCCCGAGCATAACCGTTACTTTGAGCAACTTTTAGTGCTCCTTTAACCAAAGTGGAATCCGTTTTAATATTACCGGTATGATTGGGGGTTGCTTCTAATTTAAGCCTTTTCATTTCACTTTCACGAATTTGTGCATCCATAAAAGCAAATGCTTCTTCGCCTGTATCGGCATTACTATAAGATATATCGATGAAAAGTTTTTTTATTGCTTCAGCATTGATTATTCTTTCAAATACATCTTCTGATTGTTCTATACATATTTCAAAATCTTCATCTTGGCCAATCACAGTCTTAACTGCATCCAATAGAAATTTGTAGACGAGACTGATACTGCCAATATTTTGATCGGAAGTTTGAAGTATAGCAAGCCTATGAGCGGCTGGTACAAATACATATTCAGCCTCTTTGAGATTTGGGAACCTCCCTTCTGGCAGTTCCACAGCTTCAACCTCCATGTTGTTCATATTCAGCCAATCATTGCCATCGATTACTGTGTATTTGGCAATTTTGCCGTATAGTATGTTGTAATTATTATCTCCGATTTTTACAATATCAGGGAACTGAGTTCTCAAGATCATATGAGTGTCTCCATATACAGAAATAGATACTTTGTGATTTTTAATTTGAGTAATAATGTCTGTATAAGCATTATCCCCGCTACGATTATTTGATAGCAACTTAATATTGATCATTTGGACTTTGTAGTTCCGTTCTGAGCTTCTTCGTCTTGCCATAATAGTATTTTACTTAAATAAATTAGGAGCTTTCTGTCACCTTTTAATTTCAAATATAGGGATTTTTTAGCAATAATGTGATTGAATACGAGACTATTCAAGGCAGAGAAATGTTTGGCATCTGTATGTTATAGAAATTCTGCGTCGAAATACAAAAATACAGCGACCGATGAAATTTGCAATTTTATCCGTAATATTCGTACCGTTGTTCTAATTTCGGCGCTGTAATTTTGCGGCAAATTACAGCATATGGAAACAGTAAAATTGAATAATGGCGTCGAGATGCCGATTTTGGGTTACGGTGTTTATCAGGTAGCTCCCGAAGAGTGCGAACGTTGTGTCGCGGATGCTATTGCTGTCGGTTATCGTTCGATCGATACAGCACAGGCTTATTTCAACGAAGAACAAGTAGGTAATGCCGTCCGTAAAAGCGGCGTGCCGCGTGAAGAGCTGTTCATCACGACCAAAGTATGGATCACCAATGCCGGGGAAGAACGTGCTGCTGCATCTATCGATGAATCGTTGCGTAAGTTGCAGACCGATTATGTTGATCTGCTGCTGATCCATCAGCCCTTCGGCGATTATTACGGAACATGGCGGGCGATGGAATGGGCTTATCGAGCCGGAAAAGTACGGGCCATCGGAGTGTCGAACTTCTATCCAGACCGTTTTATTGACCTTGCGGAACATGTGGCAATAAAGCCTGCCGTCAATCAGGTCGAGACCCATGTGTTCAACCAACAAATCAAAGCGCAGAAGCTTATGCGCCGTTACGGTACGCAACTGATGTCATGGGGGCCGTTTGCAGAGGGCCGCAATAATTTTTTCACGAACGAAACCCTGCTCACGATCGGTCACAAATACGGGAAGACCGCCGCGCAGGCAGCCCTGCGTTACCTGATTCAACGCAATGTGGTCGTCATTCCGAAATCGACCCATATCGAACGCATGAAGGCAAATATAGAGGTGTTCGATTTTCATCTCTCGGATGACGATATGTCCGTCATCGCTACGCTGGACCGGGAAGAGAGCCTCTTCTTTTCCCATTACGATCCGGAACTGGTCGATTTCCTGCTGCACTACAAACTGGATTGAAAATTCAGCATACGATGAAAGAGCAAAGAAGTATCGCCGAATGGGGAAGACGGACGTTGTCGTTTGTCTTTTCCTTATTTGTGTTGGGTATAGGCGTAGCCCTCACTATCCGGGCTAATTTAGGCTCTTCGCCGATTACTTGTCCGCCTTACGTGTTGAGTATGATTCCAGCATCGCCTCTTACCGTCGGTGGTTGGATTTTTTGTATGCAGTTCTTTTTCGTACTGTTACAATGGCTGCTGCTCCGCAAGGACTTTCAGAAAATACAAATACTGCAACTCGGCGTATGCCTGCTGTTCGGTTTTTTCTCGGATTTGGGTATGTGGCTAACCGAATCGTTGCAATGGAGCGATACGCTGTTGGGGTACTCCGCACGGTGGGTTCAGTTGGCGGTGGCCGGTGCGATACTGGGCATAGGCGTGGTTTGGGAGGTACGCAGCGACATACTGTTGATTCCCGGCGAGGGACTGCCCATTACCATCTCAAGGGTTTTTCATATCGACTTCGGTAAAGTGAAAATCGCTTTCGATGTATTCCTTGTTGCCGTCGCTGCCATATGCTGCTATATCGTGTTCGGCCGTTGGCGTTGGGACCTGGTCGGCGCAGGTACGCTATTTTCCATGTTTTATGTAGGAATCGTCGTCAGATGCGTCTCCCCACACATGCACTGGTTAGACTGTTGGCTGACGGGCGAAAGGATCACCGGAAAATCTGCTGTCCCTGATGGAAATACGTCTTTGGTCATTACCATTTCCCGCCAGTACGGAAGCGGCGGGCATGAAATCGGCGAAAGACTTGCAGAGACACTCGGAATCCCTCTCTACGACAAGAATATCATCGACAAGACAGCCGAAGAGTTGGGCTTTTCGCCGAAAGTCGTTATGGAACGGGAACAATCCACGACCCCGATCCAGCTGCTCGAAATGGTTTTCGCGGAAGGCGGCGGTGTTCTCCCCGACATGGAACTTTCCGAAGACGATGCCATATTCGTTACCGAGAGCCGTATTATCCGTGATTCGGCGGCAAAAGGTTCCTGTATCATTATCGGAAGATGCGCCGATTTCGTATTGCGTAATCGGGCCGAGTGTTTCCGCGTGTTCGTCCGGGCCGATATGGAGCAGGCACGGAAAAGGGTTGTGGAAGAGTACGGTATTGCGCCTGAAGATGCCGAAGCGGAGATCGAAAAGATCAATAAGGAACGTTCCAACCACTACTGGCGGTATACGGGACGGAAGTGGGCTGACGCAGACAACTACGATCTGGTGCTGAACAGTTCCAAAACGGGGATAGACGGGGCTGTCGGGATGATCCGGGATGCCGTCCGCCGATGATCAGATCGGTGTCCGGTATTCATGCGGAGTGCGGCCGGTCATTCTCTTGAACCAGTTGGTAAAATGCGAGGATGAAGAGAATCCCAGTTCTTCGGCGATACGACTGACCGATTTCGAGCGGTCCGCGAGCCGCTCTTTTGCTGCATCCAGCGTTTTGCAGTGAATATGCTTCAAGGCCGATATTCCGGTCTCCTTGCGGACAAGATCGCTCAAATAATTCGTCGAGAGACACAACTGGTCGGCGCAGTACTGCACATTCGGCAATCCTTGTTCCATAGGTGCGGAAGACAGGAAATAGTCGTCGAGCAATTTTTCCAACCGGGCGAGAATATCGTGGTTCGCTTCCGTACGGGTCTGGAACTGACGGTCGTAGAACCGGACACAGTAATCGAGGGTCAGTTTGATGTAATCTATGATAAGCTCCTTGCTCTGTTCATCGAAATGCAGCAACTCGTCCCGAATCCGCATCAGGCATTCCACGAAAACCACCCGTTCTCGTTCCGTCAAGTGCAAAGCCTCACGAGTATCGTATGAGAAATAGGAGTATCGCTTTATGATTTGTTCAAGCGATGTTCCTCGTAGGAAATCAGGGTGAAACATCAACACATAACCTTTTACTTGTCGTAACTGTCCGTCCTCTTCCGCCCCGGCCACCTGCCCCGGAGCGATGAACACGAGCGTCCCTTCTTCGTAGTCGTACTCGCTGCGACCGTAATACAAGGCGGTATGCCTGTTCCCCTTCAGATAAACGGCATAATAACCGAACAGGCGGCGGGGAATGGTATAACGGATCGGCGGCAGTTCGGAAAAGTCCACGACACCGACAAGCGGATGCTGCGTCCGCGCCCCGATCATGTCGCAATAGCGCTGAATATCGTTTACCTCTACCGTTTCACTCATAATCTGCAACTTCGTGCAAAGTTAATCATTCGGTTTCAACCTGCTATGATAACGAATGGTTTTCTTGAACCGACCGATGAAAATTGCAATTCTTTCCGTGGTATTCGCAACGCTCCGGGATGCGAAGTCCCGTAATTTTGCACCCGTTCAAGAAATCGGACGAGCATGAAGACAAAGAAAAAACTGATACTGACAATTATTCTATTGAGCTACTTCATTACGGCCATCGACGGTTCGATTGTAATCACGGGGGTGACGAAAATCGCCGCTGATCTGCGCCTGTCGCCCTCTTTGCTTTCATGGGTGCAGAACGCCTATGTGTTGGCTTGGGGAGGTTTTATGCTACTGGGCGGACGATTGAGCGACACGTTCGGTCGTAAACGGATTCTGAACCTTTCGCTCATGTTGTTCGGTATCGGTTCCCTGTTGGCAGGTATTGCATGGACGGCAGCTGTAATGATCGCCGCACGCTTCATTCAAGGCGTCGGTTCGGCTATATTGGCCCCGACTTCGCTGGCTTTGATCATGGATTATTTCGAGGGGGCGGAACGGGTCAAGGCCGTTGCGTGGTACAGTTCCATTTCGGGATTGGGCCTTTGTTTCGGTCTTGTCTTCGGCGGGGCGATTACGAGTTTTCTTTCGTGGCGCGACGGTTTTCTGGTCAATATCCCGTTCATCGTTTTCATGTTGGTCGTTTCCGCCAGAGTGTTGCAGCGGGGCGAAACGAAAAAAGAGCCGTTCGATATATGGGGCACGTTGCTGTCGGTTATCGGAATTTTCGCTTTCGTCTATGCCATCAACGGAGCACGGAACGTATGGCTATGGTCGTGTGCCGCTCTGTCGGCATTGGCCGCCTTTGTCCGGGTCGAAGCGAGAACGGCCGTACCGATCATGCCGTTGCGGTTGTTCCGCAGCGCGACACGTTGGAGGGCATATGCGGCAAGAGCCATGTTCGTCGGTGCGATGATGGGGTTCAATTTCACGATTTCGGAATACATGCAGGAGGTATATGGCTTTACACCGTTGCTGGCAGGTGTCGGCTTCCTGCCTATGACGGTATTTACGTTTCTTACCGCGATCGAGGTCCCGCGTTTGGTCGGCAAACACGGGAATAGACACGTATTGGCAGTCGGATTGATGTGCATGCTCATCGGTTTTGCATGGCTGTCCCTGCTCAATGCCGGAAGTCCCTATCTTACAGGGATTGCCCTGCCCATGATCGTGCTCGGCATCGGGAATGGACTGACATTGAGTCCACTCACGAATTTGGGTATCGAGCATGTAGAACCGAACGATGCGGGAGCGGCTTCTGGACTGGTGAACGCCGCCCATCAGATAGGCGGGGCGATCGGCCTATCCGTAATGGTCGCGGCAGGAGCGGACGCTTCAGATATGGCGGCGCGATGCCGTATCGGGATGATTATCGCAACAATCTTTATCGTAACGGCATTTGTCGTGACTTTCGTCCGATTATATCAGAGAAAACAGGTCGGGAAATAGAGCCGGACGAATCTCGTAATGAGAAGCTGGCTTATCGTCCAAATTCTGCACCTATCTGAAAAATAATGTCAGTTGGCGGTTCTGTATTCATTCGGCGTGCATCCCGCCATCTTCTTGAACCAGCGGCTGAAATGCTGCGGGTAGGGAAATCCCAATTCATAAGATATTTCGCTGATGGATTTCGAAGTGTCGAACACCCGTTCTTTCGCCACGTCGAGCATCTTCTGCTGGATGTGTTTCAGGGCGGACATTCCGGTCTCTTTTTTCACGAGATCGCTGAAATAGTTGGCTGAAAGGCAAAGCGCATCGGCGCAGTATTGCACCGAGGGCATCCCGTATTTGGCAGCCGTACCCGATACGAAATAGTCGTCCAGCAGGTTCTCGAAGCGGGTCAGAATATCGTGGTTGGCATTCTCTCGGGTGATGAACTGACGGTCGTAGAAACGGATACAGTAGTCGAGCAGCAGTTTGACATTATCCACGATGAGCGACCGGCTGTGTTTGTCGATCGGGTATTGTAATTCAGCCTGTATCTTCTCCATACATTCCGTAATCGTCCGACGTTCGTGTTCCGACAGGTGCAGGGCTTCGTTGGCATTGTATGAGAAGTAGGTATAATCTTTCATCATGCTTGCCAACGGAGTTCCCCGTAACAGTTCAGGGTGGAATACCAATGCCCAGCCTGCGGGCTGATGAAGCTTGCCGTCATCGTCGGCTCCCATCACTTGTCCCGGGGCGGCAAAGAGGACGGTTCCCTTTTCATAGTCGTATATACTCCTTCCGTAACTCATGGTTCCACAGTCGGTATCTTTCAGCAGAACCGCATACAGATTGTACAGCCTGCGTCCATGGTGGATCGGCGGCATCTTGTCGCAATCCACTATGCTTATCAGCGGATGTAGCGCCGCGATGCCGAAAAGGTCGCAATAGTGCTGTACGGTGTCGAGTTTCGTTATCTTATTCATAAGTTGTCATTTAACGAACACAAAATTAATTATTTCCAGCAAAAGTAAACGATTTCGATCGCATTATATGTATCAGAATCATCTGATGTATGACCAATTTTACAGACACGAAGCCGCCCCGTTCGCCAACCGATGAAATTGGTCTTTCTACCCGTAAAATTGATACCGGGCAACTCTTTCATGCCCATTACTTTTGCAACAAAGAAATTCAATAAAAAAGAAACTATGAGAAAGTTATTTGCAGCCTTTGTCTGTATGGTACTCTGTGCGGGTGTCGTGCAGGCCCAAAACAATGAAAGTATGTTAAATCTGAAAGAAAGACAGATCGCCGCTATCAGCGGCAGTGCGGCAAAAGGAGATAAACAGGGACTTACTACGGCACTGACAGCCGGACTGGACGCCGGACTGACCGTAAATGAAATCAAGGAAGTACTTGTACAACTTTATGCTTATTGCGGTTTTCCCTGCAGCATGGGTGCACTGAATACTTTTATGAGCGTTCTGCAAGAGCGCGAGGCACAGGGTATCCATGATGCCGAAGGCGCATTGCCGACCTCGCAAGAGGCAGGCAGAGGCGTAGAATACGGGGCGGCCAACCAGCGCAAACTGTTCGGGCGTGACGCGCAGGGTGCGGCCCTTTCGTTTGCCCCGGCTCTCGACCAATACCTCAAAGCGCATCTTTTCGGGGATATATTCGGACGTGACAACCTTGATTGGAAGATCAGGGAACTTGCGACCATTGCTATGCTCGCTGCGATGGAGGGCACGGAAAACGAACTGAAAGTCCATATCGCTCACGGGAAATACAACGGGTTGACCGATGCACAGGTCAATGAAATCGTTACGCTTGTCCGTGCTGCCGAATGGATGCCGGAGCCGTCTAAAACCTTTCAAGCGGACCTGGCGATAACTGTCCGCAAGGTCTTCTACAAAAACCGTTATGATATTACGCTTTGCGCCGATGTGTATCTTCCGAAAGATATGGATTCCACACGTCAATATGCCGCCCTTATCGTCGGTCATCCGTTCGGAGCGGTCAAAGAACAGTGCAGCGGACTCTATGCGCAGGAGATGGCGAAACGGGGGTTCGTGGCGCTGGCTTTCGATGCGTCCTATCAGGGAGAGAGCGGCGGCACGCCTCGCCATACGGTATCGCCCGATGTCTTGGTTGAAGATTTCAGTGCCTCGGTGGATTGGCTGGGCATACAGCCGTTTGTCGATCGGGAACGTATCGGTGTAATCGGTATTTGCGGAAGCGGCGGCTTCTCGGTCTGCGCCGCTTCGATAGACCCGCGTATCCGTGCATTGGCTACGGTCAGTATGTATGATATGGGACGTGCCACCCGTAATGGTCTGGGCGACGCCATGACCGATGAACAGCGAAAAGCCATGTTTGCAGAGGTTGCAGCCCAGCGTTGGCGCGAGGCGGAGGGTGCGGAGTCCCGTATCCGTTTCGGCACGCCCGAACAGCTTCCGGAAAATGCCAATGCCGTACAGAAAGAATTTTTCGGCTATTACCGCAATTCCGAACGTGGACAGCATCCCCGCTACCAAGGCACGCGCTATACGAGTATGGCGGCATTGACCAATTTCTATCCGTTTGCTCAAATTAAGGAAATATCGCCTCGACCTCTGCTGTTTGTAGCAGGAGAGAATGCGCACTCGCGCTATTTCAGCGAAGATGCCTACAAGCAGGCAAACGAGCCGAAAGAATTGTATATCGTTCCCGACGCCAACCACGTAGACTTGTATGACCAACGGGACAAGATTCCGTTTGATAAACTCGTGGAGTTCTTCACGAAGAACCTATAAATACGCCACCTAATGAAAGCAAAGAAAATAATCGTCCTGCTGTGTAGTATGGGTATGACAATGGCGGTGCAGGCACGGCAGGACAAAAACGTTCCAACGGAAGGGCTTGACGGGATGTTCCTGTTAGTGGGAAGTTATGCCGCTTCCAACGAGGAAGCAATCAAGGTGTATCGCATCGACGAACAGTTCGGCAATGCCGAGTATGTCAGCGGACTGGCAGGAATCCCGAACTCTGCTTTCCTCACTTTCTCAGCCGATAGCAAACTGGTTTATGCCGTGAGTGAGGAAGACGGCAAGAAACCTGCAGCCAATGCCATCCGGTTTGATAGACAGCAAGGAGAACTAACCTTACTCAACACACAGTCTACGGAGGGAGGTCTGCCCATTTATGCCACACTCAGCCCGGACGGGAATTTTGTCCTGACCGCAAACTATATGGGCGGAAGCATTACGGTGTTCGCTTTAGATAAAGACGGCAGGATTCTTCCCGACAGTCATCTGATACCTTTCAGCGGAAAAGGCTCCAATGAGAAACGGCAGAAGATGCCGCATCTGCATTGCGTGAAGTTTACCCCGGACGGGCAATACCTTCTTGCCACCGACTTGGGGACAGACCATATCTATTTGGTCCCCGTCAGCAAACAGGTAAAGAAAGGTGAGCCAAAATCTCTGTTGGACGAGGCGGGAAGGATTGACATACAAATGGAAGCAGGTAGTGGTCCCCGGCATATCTGTTTCCACCCGAACGGCAGGTTCGTCTATCTCATCAGCGAGCTGTCCGGCAAAATCACCGTATTCTCTTATCAAGGAGGAAAGTTGGAACGCTTGCAGACCATCGTCTGCGACCCGTTCGTCATTGATGGAAGCGCGGACATTCACGTTTCTTCCGACGGGAAGTTCCTCTATGCTTCCAAGCGTCTGAAGGAAGACGGTATCGTCATCTACTCCATTGAGCCAGAGAAAGGAACATTGAAGCAAATAGGTTATCAACCGACAGACCTCTATCCCCGCAATTTCGCCCTCAGTCCCAATAATCGTTACCTGTTGGTGGTTTGCAGGGATGGCGGTCGCATACAAATATTCGAGAGGAATCAAGACACCGGTTTGCTGAAAGATACTGGAAAAAACATCAAGATAGACAGGCCGGCCTTTGTAATGTTCCTGTGACCCCAAAATAGTTATGAGATAGTCTGTAATATAAATTAGAAACAAAGAATATGAACAATGAAAACGAAATGAGCCGCCGTGGTTTCTTGAAACGGACGGTATTGGCAAGTGCGGCAATCTGCATCGCACCGACATTGGAAAAAGTAACGGCAGCGGAAAAAGCCATTGCGGGTAAATCCATAGCATCCGGTGCAACTATTCCGGCAAGTATGGCGGCCGTACGCACGCAAAGGACATTGGGGAGCGGCAATGCGGCGTTTACCGTTTCGGCGATAGGCTTCGGCTGCATGGGACTGAACCACAACCGCAGCCAATATCCGAGCAAGGAAAAGGAAATAGCGTTGGTGCGCGAAGCCGTCGAACGCGGCGTGACGCTTTTCGATACGGCAGAAAGCTACGGTTACCACATCAATGAAAAGTTGGTCGGCGAAGCCCTGAAAGGCTATACCGACCGTGTATTCGTCTCATCGAAGTTCGGGCATAAATTCGTGAACGGCGTGCAGGTGAAGACGGAAGAGGACAGCACTCCGGCAAACATCCGCCGCGTGTGCGAAAACTCCCTGCGCAATCTCGGCGTGGAGACGCTCGGTATGTTCTATCAGCACCGTGTCGATCCGAATACGCCTATCGAGGTTGTGGCGGAGACGTGTGGCGAGCTTATCAAGGAAGGTAAGATCCTGCACTGGGGCATGTGCGAGGTGAATACTGAAACCATCCGCCGTGCGCACAAGATCTGCCCGGTTACGGCCATTCAAAGCGAATACCACTTCATGCACCGCACGGTCGAAGAAAACGGCGTACTGACGCTTTGCGAGGAGCTGGGCATCGGTTTCGTACCTTACAGTCCGCTGAACAGAGGTTTCCTCGGTGGTATGATTAACGAATACACGCAATTCGACACCACCAACGACAACCGCCAGACCCTGCCCCGTTTCCAGCCCGACGCCATCCGTGCCAATACTCGCATCGTGGAGGTACTGAACGCTTTCGGACGGACGAGAGGAATTACCCCGGCGCAGGTGGCGTTGGGCTGGCTGATGAACAAGCGACCGTTTATCGTTCCCATTCCCGGCACAACAAAACTCTCGCATTTGGAAGAAAACCTGCGGGCTTGCGATATTGTGTTCTCGGCAGAAGAAATGACGGAATTGGAAAAGGCGGTAGTTGCAATTCCGGTCGTGGGCAACCGCTACGACGCTTTGCAGGAATCGAAGATACAAAAATAGAGACCGGTATGAACAGACAGATTCTTTGCTGTATGATTATGGCGGCTTTGCTGACGGGATGCGAAATGCGAAACGACCGTATCCTGCGTATCGAAGAGCAAGGCAGCTTCGCCGTAGGCGGCACGGTGCTGACCGATTCGCTGGGGCGCACTTATCACGGCGACCACGCCTATGTGTTCTATCAAAAACCTGTCGATGCGCGGAAATATCCGCTCGTATTCGCCCACGGCGTGGGACAGTTCTCCAAAACGTGGGAGACCACTCCCGACGGACGCGAAGGATTTCAGAACATCTTCTTGCGCCGGGGATTCTCCACCTATCTCGTGGATCAACCGCGTCGGGGCAATGCCGGACGCGGCACAGAGTCCGTTACCATCACCCCCGCTTTCGATGAAGAAATATGGTTCAACCGTTTCCGGGTGGGGATTTGGCCCGACTATTTCGAGGGCGTGCAGTTCAGCCGCGACAGGGAGGCGCTGAACCAATATTTCCGACAAATGACCCCCAATGTCGGTTCGGTCGATTTCGAGGTCTATTCCGACGCCTATGCCGCATTGTTCGACAAAATAGGACCGGCGATATTCGTTACCCATTCGCAGGGCGGTCCTGTCGGCTGGCAGACACTGCTGAAGACGGACAATATCCGGGCAATCGTTTCCTACGAGCCGGGCGGCGGCATTCCGTTTCCCGAAGGGCAGGTTCCCGAAGAGGGAAAGATATTGACCCTGTCGAAAAAAACGGAGGGTATCGAAGTCCCGATGTCCGATTTTATGAAATACACGAAAATTCCGATTATCGTCTATTACGGCGATAACCTTCCCGAAACGGATGAACGTCCCGAAATTTACGAGTGGACGCGCCGCCTGCATTTGATGCGCCGGTGGGCGGAGATGCTTAACGATCTGGGTGGTGATGTGACGGTGATTCACCTGCCCGAAATCGGGTTGCACGGCAACACCCACTTTCCGATGTCGGACCTGAACAATATCGAAATAGCAGACCATCTCTCGGAATGGTTGCATGAAAAGAAATTAGACTAATCTCAAAAAATATGAATACAATGAAATTTTTATTGGCGACACTATTATTCAGTATAGTATCATGCAGTAGCGGAACATCGGCAGAAGAAATACCGACACCTGACTACCCAACAACGGAAGCAGGCAAAACGCTTATTGTCTATTTCTCATGGAGCGGACATACCCGCACGGTGGCAAACATCATCCATGAACTGACGGGCAGCGACATCGTGGAGATAGAAGTGGAAGAACCCTATTCCAGCGTGTATAACGAGGTAACGGCACGTGCTCGGCAGGAACTGGACAAAGATATTCGTCCGGCATTGGTTACACGGGTGGAGAATATGGATGAATACGATACTCTGATTGTCGGGACACCGATCTGGAGCAGCCGGCTTGCCCCGCCCGTAAAGAGTTTTCTGGCCATGTATGACCTCGCGGGAAAAAAGATAGTGCCGTTCTGCACGCACGGAGGGAGCGGTATGGCACAGAGCGTCGACAATATCCGTTCCGTCTGTCCGGATTCCGAAATCCTGCAATCGTTGGCGGTATCGGGCAGCCGGGCGGCAAATTCACGCGGTGAAGTGGAACGTTGGCTGCGAACCGTCGACCTAATTCAATAATCTTTAATCATTTTCATTATGACACCATTATTTATTGGCGGTATCGGTATGCAGGAAGTGCTGCTGATCGCGTTGGTCGTACTGCTGTTCTTCGGCGGCAAGAAGATTCCCGAACTGATGAAAGGTATCGGCAAGGGGGTACGCTCGTTCAAGGACGGAATGAACAACATAGAGAAAGAAATCGAGGAAGAGCCAACGAAAAAGGAATAACCGATGGCGGCAGAAACGGACAGACAATCCTTTTGGGACCATCTCGACGTGCTGCGGGCAGCCATCGTGAAGAGCCTGCTCGTGGCCGTCGTGTTCGGTGTGGCGGCGTTCTGTTTCAAGAAGGGACTCTTCGCCGTTATCCTCGCGCCCAAGGACGCCGACTTCATCACCTACCGGCTGCTGTACTGGCTCGGCGGTCTGGCAACGCAGGTCGAGTCGCCGGATTTTTATGTGAAACTTATCAACACGGGACTGGCCGAACAGTTCATTATCCACATGAAAGCGGCGTTATGCTGCGGTGTGCTGTGCGCGTCGCCTTACATCCTCTACCAGTTGTTCCGGTTCGTATCGCCCGCCTTGTACGTCAATGAGCGGAAGTATGTCGTGCGGGTGGTCGGAGGCGGCTATGCGATGTTCTTGCTGGGTGTGACGGTCAGCTACTTTCTGATCTTTCCGCTGACATTCCGGTTCTTGGGGACCTATCAGGTCAGCGGCGAGGTGGAGAACATGATCGCCCTGCAATCCTATATTTCTACGCTGATGACCATGTCGCTGGCGATGGGGCTGGTTTTCGAGATTCCGATCCTCTCGTGGCTGTTCGCCAAGTTGGGATTCCTCTCGGCCGATTTCATGCGCCGTTACCGGAAGCACGCCATCGTGGTTATTCTCGTGGTGGCAGCCATCATTACGCCGACATCGGATGTATTCACGCTGTCGCTCGTGGCGTTGCCGATGTGGTTGTTGTATGAGGTGAGCATTGGAATAGTCAAGCATTCGATAAATGTTCAGTGATAATCATTATTTAGCGAACAGCACAATTGTAGGATCGATCCGTCCACTACCGATACCCCTCTTCTTGCGTGTAAAGTTTATAGGGAGAAATGAAGCGATTTAATGATACGAGATTATGGGAAGTGTTAAAATCGTCCGATGACATGCCTTGTACATCCAAAGAATTGGACGAGTATCTCGATGAGTTTATCGTTGAATTACATAATTACTGTCGTACTGAAAAGAACATCGCGGAACGAACTCGCTCATTGGATTATGCCCGAAGCGAGCTGTTGGTTGCAGAACTCGGTATCGCAGAGTCAGATCCTACAAAGCTTATTTTGAAGACTATTCGTAGTGCGGTTTATTTTATCGAATGCGAGATGCGCATTATCACTATGGAATTGGAGCATCCGGAGCGCTTCATCTCATTTTCAGACGGCAGCGGACCATTGGCTCGTTGGAACGGAACGATTGCCGAACTGCTTGAATACACCATCCCGCTTCAAATTGCAGGACGGTTGTCGGCGAATTCCGGTGAGCCGTTGAGTTATACGGATGCCGTGAAGCTCGTCGAACAAATCTTCGGCATCACGATTTCCTCACCTTACGACCGCAAGACCAAGTTGCTTTCTCGCAAGAAAAACGACACACCCTTTCTCGACAAAATGCGCGTCGTGTTTCGGGAAGAGGCCGAAAAATTGCATCGCTGAATCAGCGTGTTACAGACAAAATCAGCAGACGTCGAATAAGACGTCTGCTTTTTTATTTTCGTTGTCGTCGTATCCTTGCACCAAGAAAAATACTGAAATCATGGATACCTGCATCAACGACCTCGGCATGGTGAACAACACCGTGAAGCTGCTGACCAAAAAAGAGATGGCCGCCGAACTCGGCATTTCGTACCGGACGGTCGAGCGGTGGTACAACAGCGGCTACATCAAACGCATCCGTATCGGCGGCCGTATCTTCTTTCCCTATACCGAAGTGTATCGTATCCGGGATCGGTTTGTCGCCGAGGTGAGTGCCGAAGAACCGTCTATCCCGCAACCGCTGAATCGGACGCTTCAGGATGTCATGTTCGAACAGGCTCAAGGCTTCCATTTTCGTCGATGAATTATCAGACTGAGATAAGGATGTTCAACGAGTGGTTGGAAACACACGAACTTACCGCATCGGGCATCGCCATCTGGTATGCGTTCATGTTCATGGCTTATCGCTCAGGCTGGCCGACGGAGGTGGCCATACCCGTTTCGGCTCTCTGCCTGCGAAGCAAACTGTCCCGGTCGGCCGTTTACAAGGAACGGAATATGCTGCGTGATTACGGCCTTATCGACTTCGATACGACTTCCGGACGTCGGAGTACCCGCTATCGAATTCGCAGCCTCGAAGCACGTCTTGTCGCTACGGAAATGTCCGCCACACGGACACAAACGGAGACTGGAGCCATCATTCCGGCAGAGGATACCTCTGAAATGTCTACGGTTGTATCCACGTCACGGACACAAAGCGGAAAACCGCCCGATGCGGAAGAGGAAATGTCCACGATAAAGACACAAACGTGGACACAAATTCTCACCGAGAGCGACGCTCCTTCGGAAATGTCCGCACTTGTGTCCACCACGCGGACACAAACGGGCGATGAACGCATAAAAACCGCCGAAACGTCCACCACATGGACACAACCGTGTACACAAACCGAAGATTCGACTTATATATCTATTAAAAATAAATACAGAGATAAAAGGGGGTATGGGGGAAAGAAGAGAACCTCTGTAAAACATCGGGATGCTTTCGACCTTACGTTCATCGCCGAACCTCGCTGGCTGGAGCTGGTCAAGATATGGCTCGACTATAAGCGGAGCCGGGGCGAAAACTATAAGAGCGAACTTTCGGTCAAAAAATTTTATACGATGCTCCGTAACCTCTCGCGCGGCGATCCCGACCTCGCGGCCCGAATCATCGACAAGAGCATCGCCAACAACTGGGCGGGCATTTTCGAACTTCCAGAATCCGCCGCTGCGACTTTCGGAAGAGAAATGACAAACCCTCTATCTCGGAGTGGCCGCAGCCATCCGGCTTCCGGGCAGCGGATCGGACAGATCAAACAACCGGTGGATGAGGAGCGACGCCGACGCCTGCTCGAAAACTTCGGCCGCGCGGAAGTAATGAATGATGAATCGAAAAACAGATAAACGCTATGGAGAAGAATATTGCTATCCTTATCGACCGGATGGTCACCGACCGTAAACTGATCGTCCGTAATCCCACACGCCTCTCGTGGGGCGACCGCGAGATGTGCGATGCACTCTTTCGGACGCTCTTTCGCCGGCTGGATGCGACGATTGCCACTTATCACCACCTGCCGGAATACGACGAGGTGATCGACTGGATGTACGATACGCGCGGTGTGGGGCTGTTGCTCATCGGCGACTGCGGACGCGGTAAAAGCATTATCACGACGGGACTCATTCCGGTACTGCTCGGTATGAAAGAGATCTCCGCCTACGCCGTACACGCCGACGAGTTGAACAAACCGTATCCGTTTGCAGCCTCGACAATGGGCATGGATCCGAAGACCACCTGTCTCGATTACCTCACCCGATGCCCGTGTCCGATTATCGACGAACTGGGCGTCGAACCGATGATCAACGACTATGGCGAGCGGTACGAGGGTTTCAACCGGATCATCAACGCGGCCGAACGCTATGGCCGCTCGCTCTTCCTCTCGACGAACCTTACCAAAGGTGACTTGCTGAACCGCTACGGGGAACGGACGTTCGATCGGCTGCGACACCTGTGCCGTGTGGTAGAGTTTCGCGGCGACTCTTTACGCTAACCGATTAAATGCTACAATATGAAATTGCAACGAATTATCCACCACCTCAAGGACGGCCGGAAGAAGTATTCGACCTATCACGGGGAGATCGAGAAATGGGAGGAGAGCGACATCGAGGCGATGCGTCGCTGTCGGGAATGCTACGGCGACTCGGCCTACCTTGCCGACTTCTCCCGCTACGGCGTCGTGGCTGCCGAACTGCGTCAGAGGTATCCCAACGCGAAAATCATTGCGGTCGTAGACTTCGAGACCGAAGACCACGACCTGCCTTTACGAACCGATGTAATATTCTGAGTCGCTGCGGCGACACCGGATAGTACGACACCGTCGGATTGCTCCGATGGTAAACTGTGAAACTTAACCGAAAACTAACGCTGAAATGTATTGACAATTATGCCAACACTCAAGAAAACCGTCCAGCGCCCGTGGCAACCGGAGCGTGGGGTGCAGGAGGGACGCCTATATCCGAACACGAAGTTTTATCAATCGACCGCATGGCGGAAGCTCCGTAACCTGAAGCTGGAGCAGTGCCCGCTCTGCGAGGAGTGCCAGCGGCGTGGCATTACGACGCTCGCACAGGTCGTCGATCACATCGTTCCGATCAATCGAGGCGGCGCGAAGCTCGATATGGCCAACCTCCAGAGCCTCTGCCACCCGTGCCATAACCGCAAATCGGGCATCGAATCGCACACGAGATAACCAATACCTGATTGCCTATGATATAAACCGATGAAAATGGGCGCACGCGGCTGTGGTTTGCAAGCGAAAAAATGGAGCCGCCTGCGCCCATTTAAATTGAAAAAACTGTTCTTTGACATATTGGTTTGCATAAATTTTGCGTTATCTTTGTAACAAGAGAAATGGAGGAAGCTATGAACCAGATTATCATAACCCCAAAATCCGAACAGGAGCATTCGTTTGTAATGGAGATGCTCAAACGGATGAAGATCAAGGCCACGTCCATAGAGGAGAAGCCTTTGCGCCGTATGACGATTGAAGAGTATCGTGCGATGGCAGAGAGAGCTATTGCTGATGCGGAGGCAGGCCGTACGATATCGCAGTCCGAAATGGAAAAACGCGTTGCATCGTGGCGGTAATCGTCGAATGGTCGGAGCAGGCGGCTTCGAGTCTGGAAGAGATCTTTGGCTACCACAAAGAGGTAGCAGGGTTAAGGGTTGCGCGAAAGATCGCAACGAAAATCACGCAACGCACACGAATTCTTTCGGACAATCCCCTTGCCGGACAGCGGGAAGAACTACTGAAAGACTTATCGGTCGAATTCAGGTATTTTGTCGAGGGAAACTATAAAATCCTCTATTATACACTACCGGAAAAGGTCGTCATTTCTCTTGTTTTCGATTGTCGTCAGAATCCTGAAAAGATGCGGGATATAAAATAACTACATAGTGGTTCTCTCCACAGGCAGAACGTGCAAACCGATATGGCTTGCACGTTTTTTATGCTTTGTGATTTACATGAGAACGACCTTAAAATTAACACAAATCATCGACGACTGGCTCGCCGAGACGGACATTCTTCCTGCAACGAAAGCCGACTACCGCCGTAAAATCGGACTGTGGTTCCGCTGGCTATCGGCCGAAGGTTACGATCCCCGCTATGCAGAGCGTCGCCACATCATCGACTACAAACGTTTTCTCCAGCAGAGCGGCAAGAGCGTACTGACGGTTTGCAGTTATGTGACGGTCGTCAAGCTCTTCTACGCCTATTGTGCCGGACAGCGCTACTGCGACAATATCGGTACGGGCATCAAGAGCAGCATCAAGCACAAGGAATACTACAAATCTGCACTGACACGCGAAGAAGCCGCACGGCTTATGGATTCCATCGACACCACGACCGTAGTGGGCAAACGGGATAAGCTGATCGTGGCGCTGATGCTGACCAACGGACTCCGTGCCTGCGAGGTGGCCCGCATAGACATCCGGGACTTCGACACCTACAATGGACGCACCGTCATTCATATCCAGCGTAAGGGTAAAGTGGACAAACGCGATACGGTCGCCGTGCCGGAGATGATTACGGAACTCTTCGAAGATTACATAGCTTGCCGCGACTTCGACGAGGATGAACCGCTGGTCATCAGCCACGCGCACGGAAATCGCCGGCAACGGCTGGCGAAAGTGACCATCAGCGCCATCGTCAAACGACGGCTTCGGGAGATCGGCATCGACCGTCCGGACATCACGGCACACTCTCTACGCCATACCTGCGGCAGCCTGATGGTGGACAGCGGTGTGGATGTCGAGACGATCAAGGATATGCTCGGCCACAGCGATACACAAACCACTCGCATCTACATCGAGATGGCCCAGCAACGACGGCTGCTCGAACGCAGTCCCTCGAATCTGATTGCCGGATTGATTGCAAAACCGACGAAAACACGCTGAAAGAAGAGTTAGGTTTAATTAACACACAATTAATTAAGCCACACGATTTAAAGCAACGGACAAGGACATAAAGAGTTCCACCCGCGAGTAGATGTGCGGACAGATGCAACGATTTGGGGCATAAAAGGCTGCAAAAATTATGACCTGCACTCCGATAGGTAGGGGGATGAATTTCCTTCCGAGGTCACGAAACCCAATCGCAGCCCCCCTTTTCTGTACGCGCGTGCAAAATTGGAGGGATCGAATAATCGCGCTACGGTGTTATCGTAACTAAGGTACTGTAATTAAGACTTTCCGAGCAAGTTCTTTGAAATATCGAATAGAATCAATACTTGATCTTGAAATAATCGAGTATCGCTTTATAGTTGTCTTGTGCTGTCAGGCAGGTGTCTGTTAGATACTCTTTCACTTCGGGCCAGCGTTGCAGGCCCCGGTAATAAAACATTTTCAGGTCGTCGGTGATAATGAAAGGCACGATGCCGTTTGCGAGGCACTCCTTGAAGAGGAGTAGCCGGCCGACACGACCGTTGCCGTCCTGAAACGGGTGGATGGACTCGAAGCGTTGATGCAGGTCGAGCAGATCGGCGAACGACTTTTTCGATTTGGCGTTGTATTCGGCAAGCAGGGCTTTCATTTCGCGTCGCACATTTTCCGGTGCGGTGGTTTCGGTACCGCCTACCTCATTTGGTAGGCGTTTGTATTCTCCAACGGCGAACCACTCCTTGCGGCTGTCCGATGTCCCTGATTTGAGTATTGCGTGCAACTCTTTAATAAGCGATTCGGTAATCCTCTCTTCGGCACGATCGATAATGAGGTCGATGCAACGGAAATGATTCGTCGTCTCGATGATGTCGTCTATACGCACGCTCTCGCCCTCGATACCGACGGTATTCGTCTCGAAAATGTAACGCGTCTGGTCATGCGACAGGCGGCTGCCCTCGATGTGGTTAGAGTTGTAGGTCAGGTCGATCTGCGTGCGATGATAGATGCCGCCTTTGAGCTTCATTTCCTTTTGTTCGCGCAACGCAGTGAGTAAGGGCGATTCTTTTGAGCGACGACGCTTGCGCATGGGCAATGCGGCATCTGCGGGAATGTTCCATGTCTTGCCTGTAAGGAAAGCACCCTCGATTTTCCCTTCGGCACAATAGTTCCGTGCCGTGCGCTCTGAAATGCCGTATTTCTCGGCGAATGCGATTACTGATATATACTCCATACACTATTATCGGCAAGTTCAACCCCTGAATTTGAGAGCAAAGATAGTGTAATTTGCCGATAACGGCAAATTACATACAGATATTCTATTCGATAACATAAAATGTGAATACAAAAACTGTAAAGATGAAATGACTAAAGGTCGTAAGAAAATACCTGATGAATTGAAATCCTTGCGCGGGACGGACCAACCATGCCGCATGGCCGGCAATGCCGCTCCTGCGGGAATGGCTGTCGTGTCGCTTCCTCGCTCCGGACTGAAAGGCACGGCAAAAAAGGTGTTCGAAGTCGTGGCGACGGAGTTGATCCATAACCGTCTGTTGGATTTGGTCGGCGTGGATCTCGTCGCGGCCTACGCCCGCGAAATGGGCTTGTACCACGATATGATGCGAGCTGTCGAAAAAGAAGGTTATACGATAGAGGCAGCGACTAAGTCCGGCACTACGACCGTCGTCAATCCCAAACGCAAAGTCGCCGAATCGGCTCTTGCCAATGCCAAGTCGTTGGCTTCCGAGTTCGGCCTGACACCATCGAGCCGTCACCGTGTCGCTGCGCTCCTGTCGGACGATGTTCCGAAAGATGATTTTGCCGAGTTTGAAGAGGTTAAATAAATTATTGCTTATCTGTCGTTATGAAACTGCATACCGCCGAACAATACGCCCATGACGTCCGCGACGGCAAACTCACGGTCTGCGAATATGTGTACCTCGCCATCGGGCGGTATTTCTCCGATCTGGAGAATGCCCTCGACCGTGGCTGGTATTTTGATCGTAAGGCTGCCGCGCGAGCAATTCGCTTCATCGAAAGCCTCAAGCATACCAAAGGCGAATGGGCCGGCCGCAAGTTCCTGCTCGAACCGTGGCAGCAGTTCATCGTCTGGAACATTTTCGGCTGGATGCTTTCCGACGGTACGCGCCGCTTCCGCTATGCCTATATCGAAATCGCTCGCAAAAACGGCAAGACGGCATTGTCTGCCGGCATCGGACTCTATATGCTCTTTGCCGACGGCGAAAGCCGCCCGGAGGTCTACTCGGCTGCGACGGTTAAGGATCAGGCGAAAATCTGCTTTTCGGACGCCGCCGAAATCGTCAAGGCCACCGACCTGAAAAAGTATCTCTCGGTCTTCCGCAATTCGATTACCTACGAGGCGAAGGGCGGGATGCTCAAGCCGCTCTCCTCGGACTATGGTACGCACGACGGTCTGAACCCTTCGTGCGGCATCATTGATGAGTTTCATGCCCATAAGGACAGCGGGATGTTCGACGTCATCAAGTCGGCCTTCGGAGCGCGTCGGCAACCGCTGATGTTCATTATCACGACGGCGGGGTTCAATAAGACCGGAGCTTGCTTCGCTTACCGCGACAACGTAATCAAGGTGCTGCGGGGTGTGAACTGGGACGACTCGCTCTTTGGTATCATCTACACGCTCGACAACAAAGAGGAGTGGGACAACCCGAAGATGTGGATCAAGGCCAATCCCAACCTCGGCGTATCGCTTTCGGTGGATTATCTCGCCTCGCAGGTCATGGATGCCAAGAACCGTCCGGAAGCCGTTCGTAACGTGATGACCAAAAATGTCAATCTGTGGGTGGATGCCGAGCTGACTTGGATTCTCGACGAAGCGTGGATGAAGTGTGTCGGTACGACTGCTCCTGCCGACTTGAAAGGTTGTGACTGCTGGGGCGGTCTCGACCTGTCGAACGTTGGCGACATCACGGCATTCGTGTTACTTTTCCATGAGAACGACAAGTTCCAGCTTCTGCCGCACTTTTGGATCCCGGAGGAAAAGATGCTGGAGAAGATCAAGAAGGAGAACATTAACTACGACCGTTGGGTGGCCGAAAGGTATGTGACCGTCACGCCGGGCAATGTGGTGGACTATGATTTTGTCAAGGCCGACATCCTGCGTATCACTGCCGACTATAATCTTAAATCGACAGCCTACGATCGCTGGAACGCGTCGCAGACGATTATCGACCTTCAGAACGAGGGGATGGGGTTTTCTCCTTTCGGACAGGGCTTCGGTTCGATGTCTGCTCCGACAAAGCAGTTCGAGGCGCTGGTGCTGACGGGCGAGGTGGAACATTTCGGCAATCCCGTGCTGCGGTGGATGCTCGCCTCGACCGTCGTGCAGACCGATCCGGCGGGCAACATCAAACCCGACAAACGGAAATCCGTGCAGAAGATCGACGGTATCGTCGCCTCGATCATGGCGCTGGGCGAATGGATGACCGCGCAGGCCAAAGACGAAACCAACCCCTACAACGAGGAGCTGTTCTACCGGCTGGATAACGGAGAGATGCTTGCGGGCTCGGATATGATCCACCTCAAGGGGCTTTCGACCGACGGCATCGTGGGCAAGAGTCCGATTGCCGTTCACCGTGACAACCTCGCACTCTCGGTCTCGGCACAGCAGTACGGCGAGATGTTCTTCAATCAGGGAGGAAATATGTCGGGTGTTTTCAAATACCCCTCGACACTCAAGCCGGAGGCATACGAGCGATTGAAACGAGACCTTCTCGCGCAGTCGGTCGGTCTGCATAAGGCCCACCTGCCGCTCTTGCTCGAGGGCGGCATGACCTACGAGCGGGTATCCATTCCGCCTGAAGATGCGCAGTTCATCGCCACGCGCAAATTTCAGAAGACCGAGATCGCCACGATCTATGGCGTGCCGCCGCATATGATCGCCGACTTGGAGCGTTCGACGAACAACAACATCGAGCATCAGGCGATGGAGTTTGTACGCTACTGCCTCATGCCGTACCTCGTGCGACTGGAAGAGGAGTTCAACCGCAAGCTGCTCCGCGAGGACGAGTTCGGCGAGTATTACTACCTCTTCTCCCTGAACGGGCTGCTGCGAGGCGATGCCAAGACGCGGAGTGAATTTTACAAGAATATGAACATCGTGGGTGCATTGTGCGCGAACGAAATCCGCAACCTCGAAGATATGAACTCTTACGAAGGCGGCGATGAATACTTCGTGCAGATGAATATGCAGCCCGTAAAACAGGCAATCGATGGAGGAAAGAAAAAGCAATAACGGAACGGTAGAGCTGCGGTGCCTGCTCTCCGACATCCGCATCGAACAGCGCGAAGGCGATACGAGCGGACGGACGGTCACGGGGTATGCGGCCAAATTCGACACATGGTCGGAGCCGATCTGCGGCTGGTTCGTCGAGCAGATTCGCCGCGGCGCATTCGACGAGTGCGATACGAGCGACGCGATCATGTGCTTCAACCACAACGTGGACGATATCCTTGCCCGAACATCGAGCGGCACGCTGACCCTTGCGGTCGATGAGGTCGGCCTGCGCTTCACGTTTGAGGCACCTGCCACGACCCGCGGCAACGACATGGTAGAACTGCTCCGGCGCGGGGATGTGAACAAATGTTCGTTCCGCTTCATCGTGAGGCAGGACGAATGGCTGTACGCCGACGAGCAGAACGGTTTGGAATACGACCGAAGAACGATTATCAAGGTGTCGAAACTCTACGATGTGGCGCTGGTGGTCTATCCGGCCTACAGGGATACCGAAGCCTCTGTCCGCCACCTCGAAGAGCGCAAGGCCGACTACCTGCGCTCGCTACGGGATAAAACTCCAGAAGAGGAAACATCTGCGGAGCCGACTGCTCCACAACCTGACAACAACGATACGACGGCACGATGCCTGTCGCGGGATCGACTTATGAGAGTCCTGAGGCTCAAACGCTGACGCCTCACGGAACACACCTCAAGATCCCACCCGCCTCCGGAGCCTGCAATATGGTAAGGAGGCGGTTTTTATATTGCAGATATATTGTTCTTGGCATAAAAATCGTTATATTTGCAGAAAGAGAATTTAATATTCGACAATTATGACGCATATAATGATTGAGGATACGTCCCCTGAAGGAAAGTGGCTTTTGGAATTAATCAGAAACCACAAATGCGTTACTGTAGTGAACGGAGCGAAGCCGAGTTTCAAAGAGGCTGCTAAGGCTTGTAATGCTGTTCCCGTAAGTGTTTTTACGACTGAACTGAGAAATCAGATTAACGAGCGTTTTGAGCAGGATGCGTGAGGTGTTGATTTCGGAGGTCGTATTGGGTAAAGTTTCAGAACTGCGAGATTATCTTCTTGATGAGTTGAAACTTTCCCGTGAAGCAGCAGAGAAACGTACGGAAAGGATCGACCGCTTTTTGATGCATTTGGGTAATCTGGCTGATTACCCTCTGTGCCGATTCAAAAAATGGCGGGTGATGGGATATCATTGTGCCGTTTTTGAGAAAGATTGGGTATTTGCTTACGAAATCTTCGAGGATGGTATCATTGTGCGAGATATGTCCAATACGGCTGTTTTGCACGAGTAAATGTTTCCTTGCAATGAGCGAAAATGCTTTTGAGGCTTGTGATGGCATTTCTGTCGACGCTTTTTTCGATGAACTGAACTGGCGAATCAGTCAATGGCCCAATAGATGTTCGGAAGATAATGATTCAGAGGAGGAGAAAAACGAAAGTATGAATTCGCGTTAAAATCGTTCGAAGCATTTAGCAGAATCATTCTCTCAACAAAATAATAGATTACATTACAAAGAGCAACTGGACCTCAGTTGCTCTTTATTATTAGTCGTACCAACAATTTTGTTGGTACGACTTTTTTCATATTCCACCCATAGCATAGATAGTAATTGCTGCCCTTAATCGGGACAAAGTCTCATAATCGGTCGTCGCTCGGAGTATAAGTTTGCCACAGATATAAATCTGAACATTATGGGCAAACTGAAAGAATTACGCGAGGCGCGAGCGACGGTTTTCGCTGCCATCGACGAGCTTCGCAAGGCGACGGACGGCCGCGAGATGACTGCCGAGGAGCAGCAGCGGTGGGATGCGCTGCTTGCCGATTACGACAAGGCCGACCGCAAGGTCGAGCAGGAGGAGCGCTTCGAGGAGCTGGAACGCCGTCAGGCCGAAGAGCAGTACGAACGCCGTCACGCGGCTGAGAGTAGCGACGATCCTGCGGAGTACCGCGGCGCTTTCGTCGAGTATCTTCTTAAAGGCGAAAACGGCGTCTCGGCCGAGAATCGCCACCGCTTCGAGCAGCGTGCCGGCATCACAGGATTGGCGGGCGGCGTACTTGTTCCCTCGACGCTGGCCAACTCCATCGAAAAGGCGCTCAAGACCTACGGCGGCATGTTGGAGGCCGGTTCGGTCTTCTCCACCTCTACGGGCGGCGACCTGATTATGCCGACGGTGAACGATACCACGAGCAAGGCGACCGTTGTTGCCGAGTATCAGAAGTCGACGCAGAAGGCTCCGTCGTTCGGCTCGGAGACGCTCAAGGCTTATACCTACCGCACGCCCATCGTTCCCGTGTCGCTCGAACTGTTGCAGGACAACAGCTTCGATCTGGAGTCGCTGCTTGCCGACCTCTTGGCCGAATCGTTCGGGCGCGGCATGAACGAAGACCTCACTGTCGGCGACGGTAAGGGCAAGCCGAAAGGGATCATCGAGTGGGCTACGGCCAGCGACGCCGCGCCCTCGGCTTCGGCCGTCAAGCTGGACGATCTGGTCGACCTCATCCGCTCGGTCGACTCGGCCTATGCCCGTAACGGCCGCTTCATGTTCAACCGCAATACGCTCTACTCGCTGGTCAAGATCAAGGATACTACGAATCGGTATATCTGGCAGGAGGGAGCACGGGACGGCACGCCGCCGACGCTTTTCGCCAAGCCCTATACGCTCAACGACGATATGCCGGACATCGGCGCGGGTAAAGCCTCAGTGCTCTTCGGGGACTTCTCGAAGTTCAAGATCCGCATGGTGAAGGACTTTCGGGTTATCCGCCTGAACGAACTGCTGGCCGAATACCTCTCCATCGGCATCTTCGGCTTCGCACGGCTGGACGGCCTGCTGCTGAACGCCGGTACGCACCCGATCAAGAAACTCGTGCACGCCGCTTCCTAATGCCATGCGCTATACCAAGATCAGAGCGAGAAATCTCCCGGTGTCGGCGGAACTGGCCCGCGCCCATCTGCGCATCGGCGATGATATGCACGACCATGCGCTTATCGACGCCAAGCTGGAGATGGTCGTCGGCATCGCCGAGGACATGACCGGACGCCGCATCCGCGACCGCTATGTCGAGTTCGATGTGCTTTTGGGCGCAGCGGAGGATGCCCTCCGGCTTCCTGTCCATACCGCCGCCATCGCGGAGGTCTCCTCGCCTGACGGTATCCTCACGCCGGACGAAGACTACCTCCTGCTGGCGGACGACTACAATGCTCACCTGTTGCTGATCGATGCTGGGCGCTTCTCCGGAAGGAAGCTCCATGTAAAAGCGACCGAGGGGTACAATGCGGAGACGATTCCGCCGGCGATCAAGGCGGCCATCCTGCTTTTGCTGGGAACGCTCTACGACAACGAGTCGGACAATATCGTCGGGCGCTCCGTTTCGGAGCTCTCCCTTACGGCGGAGAAGCTGCTCGCTCCGTGGCGCGTACCTCCTTATCGTGACGACCGTGTTTGATACCCGCATCGAGATCATGGCACCCACCGAGGAGCGGGACGCCTATAATGAACGTCGCGAGGAGCTGACGTGCGTAGCCGTCTGTTATGCGCAGCGCACCGAAGCCGGCGGCAGGGAAAACCTCTTCGCCGGACGTATTCTCCACGAGAACGAAATCGCCTATACGATCCGCTGGCGGCCGGGTATCCGCCCTTCGTACCAGGTGCGCGAGGGCGACATGGCGTACCGGATCGTTTCGGTGCATGAAGAGGGCCGGCGCAAATATCTCCACATAAAGGTCAAAAAGAGCGATGCTGACAATTAAAGTAAACGGCTACCGGCAGGCGAAGGAGATTCTCGACGGTCTGCCCAACGGGATGCAGAAAAGCATCCTGCTGGCGGCACTCCGCCAGTCGGCACGGCCGATGCTCACCTCGGCGCGGGGCAAGGTTCCGGTCAGGAGCGGCAAGCTCAAACGCCAACTGCGTATCGTCCGCTTCCAGGATCGCAGCGCTCCGAAGAGCGAGGTGGCAGTGGCCGTGAAGCCCGTATTCGACAGATCGAAGAAGATCGGCGCGGTGAATCAATACTACGGCAAGTTCATCCACGAGGGCACGAAGGATCCGCGCCTTTCGCGTAAGGGCAAGCTGCTCGTCTTCGAGAATAAACAAGGCGAGAAGGTTTTTGTCCGCAGCGTCAAGGGTATCCGCTCCACGCCCTTTCTCGAAAAGGCCTATGGCGAGACCAACGAGCGCACGGTGGCGATCTTCGGCAACGAGCTGGCTGCTGCCGTCGGACGCTACATTCAGAAACACTTTAAACCCGTCAAGGGATGATCGAGGATTTCAAGACTGCATTTATCGCCGCACTCGAAGCGGCCGCTCCGGAGCTTCGGGGCAAGGTGCAGGCCGGGGCCGTGGATGCCGAGACGCCTGTTCCCTATGCCGCTTTCACGACACCTGAAGAGGCACCCCTGCGCACGAAACACGGTATCGCCGGGGTGCAGACGCTCTTCGAGGTGGCGCTCATCCACGACCGCATGGCTTCGGTCGAGGCGCTCAAGCATAAAGCAATCCGGGCACTCGACGGGATGAGCTTCGCCGGAGGCCGCTGCATCTGGAAGTCTTCCGAATATAGCTACTACGCTGACTTCGATTTGCATGGATATACGATAACATTTAGAATAGCTTAATATGGCAGAGAAAAAAGTGATTCAGGGCGAGGACATCATCGTTCTGGTCGACAGCAAAACGACGCTCCACGCCACCACACACAACCTGAAGGTGGACTTGGAACTCAAGGAACTTCGCACGAAGGATACCAATGGCAAGGAGCAGTCGCCCGGCGACATCTCGTGGTCGGTGGACGGGGACGGCCTCGTCGTGGTGGACGACTCCATCGAGAACAGCCACACCTCGGAAGACGTGCTGGGCATCATCCTCTCGAAAAAACTCGTCGACGTAGTGATCAAATCGCCGCTGTCGGGTCTTACGAAGACCTACCACGGTAAGGCGTACATCACCTCGTTCTCGCTCGGCGCTCCGGCCGGCGATAATGCCACCTACAACTATTCACTCACCGGGAGCGGCAACCTGTCGCCCCAAGATGCAACCTCTCAGCAATGAAAGAGATCACGATCAACGGAAAGGCCACGCCGATCCACTTCGGTATGAGGGCCGTGGCGGAGTTCACCAAACGTCAGGAGTCGGATTTCGCAGAGAACATCACCACGACGGCCGCCGTCGGGAGCATCGACAGCATCGTCGCGCTCACGGAGGTCGGACTCAACGAGGGCGCACGACGCTCCGGCAGCGAGCGCCGCTACGCGGAGGACGACGTGTGGGACCTCTTCGACGACGAACCGCATCTGGTGCTGGAGGTCTCGCAACTCTTCGTCGAGAGCATCTCGCCGCTGACTGAAAAGTTGGGAGGTATGGTAAAAAACGGTCGTGCGGCGGCGAAAAGGAGGTAGGCGACCGCCGCATTACCTACGAGCTGTGGTTCTCCATCGCCGTCGGTCAGATGTCCATGCGTCCGGAGGACTTCGAAGCCCTCACGCCTGCGGAGTTCATCTACGCATGGCTCGGATGGTCGGAACGGGAGCAGAACCTCCAGCGTCAGGCATGGGAACGCGAACGCTGGGCTGTGTGGGTGCTTACCTCCATCCAACTCGACCGCAAGGAGCGGCGAGCGATGACCGAGATGTTCCCGTTACCGTGGGAAGCGGAGAGCGCACAGACATCGACGCCGCTGACCATGCAGGAACGCCGAGATCGTATCCGACAAATCCTTAATGACCCGAAAGACGATGAGAAACCGTAAAACTATCCTCCTGCTCGCCCTGATGCTGCTTGCCGCAGCGTGCAGCCCCTTGCGCAAGATGCAACGTCGTAGCATCACGGACAGCACCTCGCTCGACCGGAGTGAAATCCGCAAGGCCATTACCGACGTGCTGCACGAGTGGGGCACGCTCTCACAGACCGTCGTAGAGTTCTATCCTCCGACGATTACGCCGCCGGCCGAACTTCCCGAACCGCAGTCGGCAATTCCGGACAGCATCTTCGCGGATACGCCTCGACAGCGAGAAGCGCCGCCTGCAACCGCTCCGGCCGTGCGTCGTATCGTCCGTACGGAGATTGCGGCCGATGCCGAACGCCTTACCACCACGGACAGCACGGTACGAAACGACATCCATGTCCGACGACAAGGCGAACAGAAAGAGAAAGCGGTTGAGAAGCCGCCTCCGTCCGTTATGGCGGTCAAATGGATCGCCGTGGGGCTCATCGCCCTATTCCTGCTGCTCCTTATCCTGAAAATCAAAATTCTGCGTTTCTAATCATGGCAAAAGCAAGACTCAAAACCCCGATCAGCTACTACGGCGGCAAGCAGACGATGCTCAAATACATCCTGCCGCTCATTCCCGACCACCGGGTCTATACGGAAGCCTACTGCGGCGGATGCGCCGTACTCTTCGGCAAGCAACCCGTATCGTGCGAGGTCATCAACGACATGAACAAGGAGCTGATCAACTTCTACCGCGTAGCGCAGAGCGACTATCCGGCTCTCAAGCGGGAGATCGACGCCAGCCTGCACTCGCGCGACCAGCATACTCACGCCAAGCATATCATGACGCACCCGCAGTTTTTCACCCCGGTACAGCGGGCATGGGCGATCTGGATCGGCTCGAAGTTAGGCTTCGCCTCGATGCTCGACGGGACGTTCGGCTATGACCGCAGCGGCACGACGACGCTTAAGCTCTTCAACGGCAAGGATCAGTTTACGGAAGCGGTCTGTCAACGCCTTGCGCACGTCACCGTGGAGAGCGAGGACGGCAAGAATGTTATCCGTCGGTACGACTGTCCGGAGGCGTTCCACTTCGTCGATCCGCCCTATGTGGGCTCCGACTGCGGTCACTACTCGGATACCTTCAACGAGCAGGACTTGGAAGAGCTGCTGGCTATTCTCTCGGAGGTGGCGGGCAAGTTCATGCTGACGATGTTCCCGCACGATCGGATCCGTGAATACGTTTCGCGCTTCGGCTGGACGATACATCCCATCGAGCGGCAAATCACGGCCTCCAAGGAGTCCCGCCGCCGGCAGGAGGAGTGGATGGTAACCAACTACTAAAGGTCGAGTGGCGCATCCGCGACGCCTGCCTCCGCAACCATCTTCAGCAGCTCTTCGCAGAGAGCTTTGGGTGTGACGTTCTGCCGGATAACAGTAAGAAACGAATGGCGGATTTCACGCATGACGACTTCGTCGGGGAGCGCTTCGAAACGAAGGTCGTTCCAATGCCTCTTATTGAAATGCCACGCAGGAGTGATGGCCGGAAATTCATCCCGCAGAAGAATGGCCCGGTCGGGGTCGCACTTGACGGGTAGGTATTGCGGACGTTCGAACCCATAGGCCGCGAACATCCTGCCGCCGACTTTGTAGACGAGCCACTCCTCGCCGAAAGGCTGGCACTCCTCGACCGCAGGCAAAGAAACGAGATATTCTCGAACATCCATGATATCCATACCTGCAAAGGTATGAAAAAGATAACCGATAATAGCTTATTCAGCAGATGGAACAGAATCTCATCTACAACACCGATGCCCTTACCGGCCTACGACTGCTGCCCGACGAGTCGGTGGACTGTATCGTCACTTCGCCTCCCTATTGGCAGATGCGCGACTACGGCATCGGTTCGATCGTGTGGCCGGACGGCTGGTCGGGACAGTTGGGGCTGGAGCCTACACGCGTGGAGTTTATCGCGCATTTGTGCATGATCTTCGACGAATGCCGCCGCGTGCTGAAACCCTCCGGCACGCTGTGGGTGAACTTGGGCGATTCGTACAGCAAACCCTACAAATACAACCGCCGACAAAATCCGAAGTGGAGCGAAAATTCGAAGAACAGCGATTGCCTTATAGACATCAAGGTCGATACGGCGCGTCACCGTATCCCCTCCAAGTCGCTGTGCAATATTCCGAATAAGTTCGCCGACGAGATGATCCTTCGTGGGTGGGTGCTTCGCAACGAGATCATCTGGTACAAGCCCGCCTGCATACCTTCCTCCGTCCGCGACCGCTTCACGGTGGACTTCGAAAAGGTGTTCTTCTTTACCAAGTCGCAGCGATACTACTTCGAGCAGCAGTTCGAGCCGTATGCCGAATCGACCTTCGGAAGGTATCGTCGTGCCCGGACGCTCAACGGAAAGAGCGCCGGCTATCGGAGACTGAACGGTATCGGAATGCAGCGGACGACCGATCCTCGCGGTCGCAATATGCGGTGCGTGTGGCGTATCCCTTATGAACCGAGCCACGAGGCGCACTATGCCATGTATCCTTCGCGATTGGTCGAGACGCCGATCAAGGCCGGATGCCCCGAAAGTGGTCTCGTTCTCGATCCCTTTATGGGCAGCGGAACGACGGCCGTCGTCGCCCGACGATTAGGACGCCATTACATCGGCTTCGAACCCAATGAGGAGTATGCGGCGATCTGTGAAAAGCGATTGAACCAGCAATCCCTCTCCCTCTGATATGTCTTCGCATACCTACGACAATCCCGCCTACATCGCTTCGTGTTCGTTCGGCAAGGATTCGATCGCTACGATCCTCCTTGCCCTCGAACACGGCGAACCGCTCGATGCCGCCGTCTTTTCGGAGGTGATGTTCGACCACCGACGCAATATCAGCGGCGAGATTCCCGAACACATCGAGTGGATCTACTCGACGGCGATTCCGCGTCTTGCCACATTAGGCGTTCGGGTCGATGTCGTCCGTTCGGAGAAAGACTATCTTACGTTATTCCATACGGTCATTGGGAGCGGTGCACATAAGGGTATGCTGCGCGGCTGGCTCATCGGCGGCAAGTGCTGCGCCAACCGCGACCTCAAGATCCAGCCCATACATCGTTATTACGGTCGCTTCCGCAAGCAGGGCGTCGTACAGTACGTCGGCATCGCGGCCGACGAACCGAGACGCCTCGCGCGGATGCAGAACAAAGGGTACATCCACAAAACGAGCTTGCTCGCCAAGTACGGCTATACAGAGGCGGACGCCCGACACAAGTGCGAAGAATACGGTCTGCTGTCGCCTCTCTACCGAACTGCGCATCGGGGCGGGTGCTGGTTCTGCCCCAACTGCCGCATTCCGATCTTCGCCGACCTGCGCCGCCGCCATCCCGAATTGTGGCGCGAACTGCAACGGCTCTCGAAGGTCGGGAATAAGTCATCCGAAGGCTTCAAATACGGACAGACTTTCGAGGAGGTCGAGCAACGGATGGATGCCTACGAGAAAACCGTAAAGCTATTCTGAATTCGAGTAATAAATGCCTGAATATCTTTGAATTAAGTTGCTGATTGACTTGCGTGTTCCGAATTGTGATGTTATGTTTGTCATGCGATAAACAACTAAAATATAGTGTATTATGAGTACGAGAGCAAGAGTCGGAGTGCAATTGGCAACAGGTGAAATCAAGAGCGTTTACGTATGGCGGGACGGTAATCCCGATACGTTGGGCACGACCCTGAACGAATATTACGCCACGCCGGAGAAAGCGGCCGCATTGGTCGAGCACGGTAACCTGATAGATGTCGAACAGAGCTTACGCCGCTGCACGTTCGAACGTCCGGAGGAGGGTTACGACAACAGCCCGCGGCTCCACAGGACGTTCGCCGCCTACCTGCGGGAGCGGGAGTACGACATCCGTTACAAGTACATCTACCGCGACGGAGCATGGAGCTATTGGGAGATCGGCGCATAGCCGACCTCCTACTCCTTTGAAATGAGGAAATTATGAATTCGGGGAACCGGCTGATAAATGAAAATACCCCCGAAAACCGGTTGTCTGAATTCGATATAAAACATTGATAATAAATTAAATAAATCTGCCGAAAGACTTGCGTGTCCCGAACGATTGTGTTACCTTAGACTTACAATAAAGCACTGAACACGAACAACTTAAAAGCAAAGCCATGAAAAAAGGACAAGCCCTTCGGATCGCAAGGACTTCGACCGAGACCAACAAGAAGATCGAGATCGACGGCATTCCCGCAAACGGTCATTTGGTCTTCTACATGAAACAGACGCTCAAATACGATGTGCGCGGCAATAGCGGCAGTGGCCGTGTCTACGGCGAATGGGAAGCTGTTTCGTTCTATAATATGAGGCTCACCATCGACACGGGCGACGACTACGAGAACTCGCTTCGGTATGAAGTGATGGTCAACCACGCCAACAATGCGGATCTGTCGATCCAGCTCCCCATTGCCGACATTCCGAACATTCCCAACGACCGGCTGATCTATTCGCTCTACTTCACCGATGCGTCGGGCCGGCCGACGCGGATGTGGCACACGCGGGGCGGCAACGACTACAACACGCTGCTGGGCAACCTCGTCGGATGCGCCCTGCGCTACAAACAGCTTCCCGGCCGCCGCATCACCGGCGAGATGTTTTCCGGCCGACATATTGACATGAACACGGTGGTTCAGGACTCCAAGTTCCTGCGCTGCGGTTTCTATGTAAACTCCATCGAGCTGAAGGCCGTCGAGGACAGCTACGACACGGAGCTTGTCGAGATGCCGGGACTCGTCCGCTGCGAGACTCCGCCGCAGGGCGACGATTGCATCCTCGGCGCACGGCTCTCCTTTACGGTCAGGACGGCTCTGCTGTGCGGAGGTATCCTCGTCCTGCTCTCGACCGACAACCGCATCTACACCTACGACCCGGCCTCGCGAAGCGTGCGTCAGCTCTTGTCCTATACCCGTGAAGTGAGTATTCATCCCGCAGACAACAGCTTTGCTGTGGTGGATGGCGCGGGTGTCAGCATCGTGGATTACCGAGGTGTGGTACTCAAACGCCACGATCGGAAAGACTACGATACCCCGGCGACCTACATGGGCGGTTACATCTACCTGTTGCTTCCTTACATTACCTATCCACGCGGGCCGCGCAGCGTCAGCCGCGCCTCGGACGGCGGCACGATTACGGGATATTACCTCAATCGTCCCGATTACGTCTATGTCAACTCCTCTACGGGTTACCGACGGGGATACGGCTATGACCGTACGACCTTCAGTGGAACGGTCACGGGAATTTTGAAATCCTACTCGGCCATTGTGGTCAATACGACCAAAGGGGCGTGGCTGCACGACAAACGGGTCAACGGGGAGCTGTTGGCAATGGCCTATCCCGCAGGTACGCGGATACTGACTCTCTCGGACTACTTCATGGCCGAAACGCTCGGCCCGACGCTGCGGATCTACCGGCGCGATACCATCGATGAGCGGACGCTTATCAAGACGATCTCCGGTGCGGCCGACTTCGCCGACCACACGATGGGCGAAGTGGCTTACCATTCCGGCGGCCGACTCTACATCTGGACATATGCCAACAATACCATCCGACAGGTGCGTAATACGGCCGGAGCGTCGCACCCGCTGCGGGGACTCTTCTATGTAGGCGGCCAGCTGCATATCGTCCGCGACAACGCAATCTATAAGTACCTCCCTTAAACGAACACGACATGGAACTCGTAAGCATCCTCCTGAACTTTCTTTTGGCCAGCGGCCTTGCCGGAACGCTCGTCTTCTTCAACAGCAAACGCCGCCGGGAACGCGCCGCTGCGGACTCGGCCGAGCTGGAGAACACGGAGAAGGTCGTGGCGATCCAGTCGGAGCAGATCACGCGGCTGGATGGCCGCGTGGAAAAGCTCGAAGAGAAGGTCGACAAGCTCGAAATCATCATCGAGCATAAGGATGTGGAGATCGACCGCAGCCGCATCGTCATCCGCCAAGCCTACAAATGCGACACGCCGCCCGAACGATGTCCTGTGCTCATCCGGCGGCAGCAGTTTATCGAGCAGGAGCAGGCGGCGCGGGCCGCAGTGATTGAGGCCGAACGAAAGGACGTCGAATACTAACCGCTACTTAAAACTATCCTAATATGACGACAAGAGGAATCCGCAACTGTAATCCGGGCAATATCCGAAATTCGAAGACAAAGTATCTGGGCGAGGTGCGACCCTCGCGCGACGCAGCCTTCAAGCAGTTCGAAACGATGGCGTGGGGCTACCGCGCGATGTTCGTACTGCTGCATACCTATTCCCGCAACGGCTACAGGACGCTGCGGCAGATGATCACGCGCTACGCGCCGCCCGTGGAGAACCACACCGAGAACTACATCGCCCATGTGAGCCGCTGGGCCGAGGTATTTCCCGATGCTTCGCTCGACACGCTCGACCCGGCAGTAATGATTTCGGTCGTCGGAGCTATGTCGCGTATGGAAAATGGTGTGCCGGCCGTCGATTCGGATGTCCGCGAAGGCTGGCGACTTTTCATGCAGCATAAACCCTGAACACGTTAAACATCGTTCGATATGGCCGGACGCCGCATCGCCGACCTGCTGATTAAAATCGGAGCCGACTCCTACGAATTCAAGCAGAAGACACAGCAGGTAGAACGAGATTTCGACTCGCTGTCCAAGAAACTGGATAAAGTCGGCAAAGAGCTGTCACTGAAACTGACAGCTCCTCTTACGGCATTGGGCGTCGTGGCTCTGAACAATGCCGATATCCAGCAACAGGCCGAACAACGGCTCCTGACGGCCCTCAAAGGGCGCAGCGACATCCAGCAGCGGCTGCTCGCCGAAGCGGGCGAGTTGCAGGCTCGTTCGACGCTGGGCGACGAGGCGATCATCGGACAGCAAGCGTACTTGGCATCGTTGGGGATGACCGAGGAGCAGATCGGACGCGTCATCGAAGCCTCCGCCCAACTCTCCTATGCGACGGGAATGACACTCGACAGCGCCGTGAAGAATCTGGCCAAGACCTACGGCGGTCTGACGGGCGAATTGGGCGAAAGCATCCCGAAGTTGAAGGAACTCACAACCGAGCAACTCAAAAACGGCGAGGCGGTCGATTTCATTCTCGAAAATTACAAGGGGTTCGCCGAAGCTGCGGCCGAGACGGGTATCGGGCCGATCAAGCAATTGAAGAATACTTGGGGTGATTTTCTGGAGCAGATCGGAGCGATCATCATGCCCATAGCCGCAAAAGTCGCAGGTGCATTGTCTTCGGTTGTCGCCGTGCTTCAGGCAATGGATCCACGCTGGCAAAAACTGCTCGTTTCGGTAGCGGCCGTTGCTGCGGCCATCGGGCCGTTGTGCTTGTTGTTGGGTTCGCTTTCGAAGGCGTTGCCGCTGCTTAAGACGGGCTTTGCGATGCTCGTCGCGCCCATCGGACTGGTCAAGACGGGGATTCATGCGCTTACGGCTGCCATCGCCGCCAATCCCATCGGTCTGCTGCTGACGCTCATCACTACGGGCATCAGTCTTTTCATAGCGTTCGGCGACAGCGCCGAAGATGCCGCCGAGAAGAACGGCGAGCTGACCAACAAAATCATCGAGGAGGCCCGGCAGGTCAATGCCCTCGTAGGCAAGCTCTCCTCGGCCAACACCTCGGAGCAGGAGCGCAAGGCAGCCCTCGAAGAACTCAAAGGCGTGCAGCCCCAAATTGTCGAGGGACTGAGTGCCGAAGCCCTCGAACTCGAAACGCTCAGGAAGCGTGCGGCAGAATATAATCAGCAGTTGGTACTGCACATCGCCCTTGCGCGGAAGCAGGACCAGGTAACTGCGGCTATCGAGCGGCAGACCGAGGCGGGAGTCCGGCAGGCGGAGAAGGAGGCGGAACTCTATGCCTATCTCTCCGATATCGGGGCGAAGCTGGCAAGCGGCGACTTCGAGTTTGGCAGGCACAACCAGAATAAGGGATTCTACGAGTGGAAGCAGGCGTCGGAGCAGTTGCAGAGCAGCCTTGTCAACCACTTCAACGAGATCATGGCCGGCGGCGATTCCCTTGCGGAGAAGGCCCGCCGTGTGCAGCAGATGTTCCAGCCACAGGTGCGTTATGGGGACAAGATCCGTATGGATGACGTGAGTATGCGGAAGATCAACCGGATGCGTAGCGATGTCCGTGAGTTGGGGGAGGAGGTGACCGAGGCGGGCGATCTGGTTTCGCAGGCCGAAGCCGAGGTGCGGAACTTCGCCGAGGCGTTCTCGCTGTCGCTGACTTCGGCCGTGGAGGATGCTTCCACCTCTGTCGATGGATTAAGCGGTGCTGCGGACGGCGCTTCGATGCGGACACAGAAGAGCATAGAGGAACTCAATGAAGAGATCAAGAGCCTCGAAGCCCAAAAGCAAAAATCGTTCGACCCGACGGAGATTGCCGGTTTCAACCGACAGATTGCAGAGCTGCGCCGTGAAGTCGACCGCCTGAACGGATTGGGAACATCGGCGACGCAGGCGATGGGTAAGATTACGGCGCTTCAAGCCGAGATTAAGAAGTTGGAGACGCAGAAGCAAGCGGCGTTCGACGTGGAGGAGATCGCTGCCTGCAACGCCCGTATCGAGGAGTTGAAGAAGGAGATCGACGAGCTGAACAAGGTGCTTCCGCAAGACCTTTTGCCGCGCGAGCCGCTCGCACCCATTCTGCCGGACGGTATGACGCTGGTCATGCCGCAGATCGAGATCAAACCACCCGATCTGAAACCCATTGTGACGCGGGCGATGGAGCAGATGAAAGCCATCCGTGAGTTAGTTTGGGGCGAAGTATTCGGCTGGGCGGATGAGGTCGGCGGCAAGTTGGAGGGCGACATTCGGGATATCGAGCAGGTGGTGGCGACCTATACCGAAGCGCTCGTATCCAAAGGCTGGGAGTTCGGTGCCGCATTGGAGCAGGTAGGCGGAGCGGTCAGGGAGACGATACAGAGTTTCGATCAGTCGCTCTCGACATTCCTTGCCAACAGCATCGTCGCGGCGGCCGAGGCTATCGGGCAGATCATGGCCGGCGACCTCGGATTCGGAGGGTTGATGAAAGCCATCCTGTTGCAGTTCGCCAATTTTCTCAAACAGATCGGCTCGCAGATGATCCAATTCGGTGTGATGATCATCGCCTTCAAGTCGGCACTCAAATCGGTGCTGGCCAATCCGTGGGCGGCAATCGCCATCGGCGCGGCGATGGTGGCTGCTGCTGCCGTGATGACGGCGCTCATCAACAAGCAGGCGAAAGAGAATGCGCCGAAGCTGGCCAAAGGCGGTCTCGCCTTCGGCCCGACCTATGCGATGGTAGGCGATAACCCTAATGCTGGAGTTGATCCGGAAGTCATAGCACCGCTATCCAAGCTCAAGGAGATGATGGTCGGAGGTGGTACGACCAACGTAAACATAACCCTCTCGGGAGAGCTTACGGCCAAAGGCCGAGACCTTGTCTATGCCATCGGGAAGGAGAATTTTAAGACGAATATTTTAGGAAGATGATTTATTAGCTCTAAATTCTATGTTTTTATTATCTTTACGGTGTACACTAAAAGATATTGTTGTCTTATTTTCGTCGAGGGAATAGTTTTTATCCCATGTCATTTTTAGGTCTGTAGTCTTGTTGATTTTACAAAAAGAAGAATAGCAAAATGTATCTATTAAATAGTCTCTAAATAAAAATATAAGCATATTATCGTCAAACCTTTCTAAACCAAGTCCTTGTTGAAAATAATCAGAGTGTTCAACTTCGTGCTTAATATAAATGGTTAGCTCCATTTCTTTTGATGAAGGGAAAACCACTTTAAATGAATATTTCCCCTTTAAATATCGCTTTATATTTAATTCATTATTATCTACTCCAATATGCTGAATAGATATATTCATTAATTTTCTAATATCATATAAAACTAACTCGACAGAGTGCCGTTCATTCCCTTCTAAAAGAGAGGTGTATCTTTGAAATTCTAACTTTTCTAATTTAGGTAGATGTTTTATTAGATTGTATTTATTAATAAATTTTTGGAAATTTTCGCCATATGCCGTAAATGCATTATAGTAAAGAAAGAATAATTCACCCTCAGAAAGTTGTGCACGCATCATTTTGGCATATTTTACTTTCTCTTTTTCGTTTAATTTTGACTCGTCAATAAAACAAAATAATCTATACAGTATTCGATAATAATGGGCGGTCTTATCTTTATGCGAGATATAAAATGAAATATAACTCGCATCTGCTTCTTTTTTCCTTTTATGAATAGACGGTAAAGTAGAATGAAAATCTTGCAATAGACGATATTTCTCGTGGGCAAAAAAATCTGTTACTGGATTATTTTGTGGCATATCAGCAACAATATCCCGATGTAATGATAGTTGTCCAAAAAATGTATTGTCAAATTGTTGCCTATATGATTCCATCCGTTGTAGTCGCAATGTCTCAAATAGTAAAAAAGCACCTACTAAAGCAAAAATAGCTCCCGTACAACCCCCTATAAAATCGCCGAACCAAGCGGATTTTTCTAATGAAACAAATCCATGAGGGTCAATGAATTTCTCGCAGAAAAAACCTCGATAACAGAACCATAAAAAAATAGCAATTCCTAAAATCGTAAATGCGATTGCTGCTACATGATGAAATCCTTGTTTTTGCATAAGTTGGGGACTTTGTCTCCATAAAGATATAAAATTCTCCGCTACTTTCACAGCCATAAGAGATGGAATTTTATGGCAGGAGTACGGATCAAGGATTTGCAGGATGCCCAAGGTATCATCGAGCGGTTCGACGATTTCCAGTTTGCGGTGGATAGCACGAACCCCGATACGACGCTCCGGCTGTCGGGCCGGGAGATGAAAGCGGCCATTGGCACTCCCAAGCACACCCACAGTATCGAAGAGGTCACGGGACTTCCGGGTGAGCTGGAGAAGAAACTCGACAAAACGGGCGGCACGATGACGGGCGATCTGCGCGTCGAGGGCGATACGCATGTCCGCAACCTGCGTGTGGACGAATACCTCGAAGTGCCGGAACTCAAATACAATCGTATCACAGCCACCGGCAACGAATTTTGGGTGACCGACGGAGGCACGGTGGACGACGTAGCCGAGGGCGACGACGGCATCTATCTCGTAACACTCAAGTCCGACGAGGACGAGGCGACGATCAACTTCCAATTCAAGGATATCCTACGCGGCATCTTCTATACGGAGAACGACGAGGACAATCCTTCCAGCTTTCGCACGGCCTTTTTCGAGGTAACAGGCGTTATCGACCGGACGCACTTTTATTGCATTCCCCTGAACAATATCCCGCCGCAGCGTTTTATGACCCTCGCCCGTCAGGGCAACAAGTCGGATGCGCATCGGCAAGGCTCGGTCTATATGGACGGCCTGCGGAAGTTTATCCGTGTGAGCGACGGTGTTACGGACGAGCGAATCGATGTGCGGAATATCAAGGTGCAGCTTGGCGACCTCTCGGAGATCGCTCATCCCGTTTTCGGACAGTTGGAGGGTTACGGAGCATTGCTGGAAAATGCCTACGTCTGCGGACGGCTCGTGCAGCACGATCCGCAGACGGGCGAGGATTGGGTGGTCGGAGCCGTTTCGGTTTCCGGCGAACAGGTTTTCCACTACGACGAGACGGACAAGGTCTCGCCCGATATGATCGTCATCACCGCCAAAGAGCAGGGCTTCACCTCGGCACCGGGCAACCGGCTGTGGCAATACAAGGACGGTTCGGAGTGGGTGACCATCGACACGCAGCATGCGCTGACCTATACGCTGACGCCCGATGCCGAGATATGGCGCGGCCGCTCGACGCTTACGCTGCGTTACATCGTGGCGGGCGTCTATTATGACCTGATTACGGTCGCAAAAGTCCGTAACGGTGACGCCGCTTACATCGTGACCGTCGAATCCTCCAACGGCAATCAGTTTCTAAACGGCGAGATGGTGACGATCCTCACGGCCACCGTCTTCAAAGGTTCGCACGATATCACCGCACAGGTTCCCTATAATGCGTTCAACTGGACGCGCCTGTCGGACAATCCCGACGGCGACAAGGTGTGGAACGAAATGCATACGGCTGTCGGCAATCAAATCACCGTCACCAGCGCCGACGTTTACCGCCGTGCGGTGTTCAATTGCGAAGTGAATATTTCTTAATTGTTCAACGAGATGGAAACTGTGAATTTATCGAGGTTGTTTCCTAAACGGAGCATCACCTGCTTCGGTTCGAGAGGTTTGTCATCCTTTTTTCGACGGTATAATTTATCTGCATTGATCCGCTCCGTGATCTCCTGAACGGTGAGGCTTCGGCCTTCCCGCTCAATGACGTAGGTAATAGCATCGTGTAAAGTCATACTATAAAGATTTAATTTTTACAAAAATAAGAAATAAACTCATGGCAGTCATTTCACGAGGTCAGATTACGATCGTCGATTTGTCGGACGGCAAGTCGATCAACCTGTATTTGGGTTCGAATGTCGCGCTCACGCAGATCTACAACAAGAAGAACAGCACCTACTCGCCGAACTGGAGCGCGAGTCCCTTTTTGGTCATCACGCCGGAGGTCTACGTTACGGGAGTCCCGACCAATCAGGTCTCCCGCCTGAAAGGGCCTCCGACATGGAAGATCAACGGCTCGGCCAACCTTGCCACCTATGGAGCTACGGCAGCGACCGCTGCGCCCTATGCATTGACGATCAAAAACAACATGGCCTCCTATGCACAGATGCACGTCGAGTGCGAGGTAACGTATGTCGATCCGGATACCACGGCCGAAACGAAGGCGAAAACATCTATCTCGTATGCCAAGACCGAGAATGCAGGACAGCTCGTCTGCGCCATCGCCTATGCTCCGAACGGGACGGTCTTCAAGAACGGCGCTGCGGCCAAGCTGACGGCCCATTGCGATATGTGGCGCGGTTCGACCATCGACTCTACGAACGTGAGCTACAAGTGGTATAAGCTCGGCAGCGGAGTGTGGACGGAGATCACCTCGGCCAATGCCGGAGGTGTCACAGGCTATACGACCAACGAAATCACGATTCCCGAGTCGGCCGTGCTGAACTTCGAGTCGTTCAAGTGCGAGATCAAGGATACCGATCCGTCGAGCGGAACGTACAATACGACCGTCTCCGACATCATCTCCTTCGCCGATATGTCCGATCCGTATCAGGTGGAGATTACCACGCCGCAGGGTACGACACTCACCTCCGGCCTGACGCAGACGACCCTTACGGCGCAGGTGTGGCAGAACGGAGCGTTGCTCTCCGACACCTTCTTTACGGGAGCTACCTGCCGCTGGCGCAAGTTCGACAAAAACGGCGTGCTGGATACGACGTGGGGATCGGCAGGCATCAAGACCGGCCGGTCGATCACCGTCACGCGAGGTGAAGTATCCGTGGCGGCAACCTTTACCGTAGAAATCGAAAAATAGAGACACATCGTATGGCACTAATCGGACGGGGACAAATCACCATCCATATCGCGGAGCAGGGCGAGCCGGGGAAACCCGGTACTCCCGGCACGTCGTCGTTCCTGCACATCCGCTATTCGACCAACGCGAACGGCAATCCGATGACGACGACTCCGAACACCTATATCGGCATTGCCGTTACCACCTCGGCCACGGCTCCGACGAGCTATGCCGACTATGCGTGGTCGCGGCTGACGGGTGCAGCGGGCAGCAATGGTGTACCCGGCACGTCGTCCTATATCCATATCCGCTATTCGGCCAACTCCAATGGCAACCCGATGACCACCACGCCCAATACCTTCATCGGCATCGCCGTTACGACTTCGACTACGGCTCCGATAGGATATGCCTCCTATACATGGGCTAAATGGACGGGCGACAAGGGCGATCCCGGAGATAAAGGCGACAAGGGGGACAAAGGAGACAAGGGTGATAAAGGGGATACGGGCTCGGCGGGAACCGCCGGGCCGGGAATCGTCTACCGCGGTGCGTTCAGCGCCTCGACCCTCTATTACAACAATACGCTCCGGCGCGATGTGGTCAAATACGGTTCTACCTACTACATTTACAAAGGGTCGAACGGCGTTTCCGCTGCATGGAACAGCGCCAACTGGGAATCGTTCGGGGCGCAGTTCACTTCGGTCGCTACCGACTTGCTGCTGGCCCAGCTTGCCTATATCGACAATCTCGGTGTGAAGAATCTCCGCACGGCGACCTCCGGACAGCGGGTGGAGATCACGCAGGCAAAGAATTCTATGGCGTTTTATATGCCGTCGCAATCGACGCCCGTGCTGGAGATCAAGACCACGAACGATGCGGTATATATGGGACAAGGAGCGGGATTTCAGATCAAGCAGCCGGCCACCGACATCTCCATCTTCAAGGGAATTCTTCAGAATAGCAGCGAGGGAAGCGGCATCTCCGTTCCTGTCCTGCCCATCGGACAGCCGGAGACCATCGCGCAGAACTGCATTTTGCAGACCTACACGAACACCAGTACGACCAAGTACAAGTGCGGGCTGTATATCGACGTCAGCGGCACGCAGGGAACTGCTGCGAACTCCGACCGCCTGCACGGTATCTTCATCCAGTCGGGCGGCATGTTCATCGGCGGAGACTATACCGAGCTGCGATCGAACAACGTGCTGTGCGGCGTAACCTGCGCCGGCAAAGTCAGTGCTACGGGCTCCTTGCTTCGCAGTTGGGTTATCTCCCACATGGGTGGTTATCTCACCTCAAGCAGGACAGGAGAAGGGCGCTATCGCATCAGTTTCTCCAAAACGTCCTATCTGCTCGGAGCCTACGATTACAGCGTCCTTATTATGCCGGACGGCCCGCATTCGAGCGGCAGTCATGGAGCGTATGCCTGTACGATGGCACGTACATCCTCCTATTTCGATGTATGGACTGCGGACGATGCTTCGACCAACGACTGTGGATTTACTTTCATCGTGGTTATCATGAACAAATATTTTGCGAACTGATATGACGACCCTTTATGCGAAGTTAGAAAATGGGGTACTCGTTACCACCTGCGCTTCGGAAGAGAATGCCGACCTGATCGCCCAGCTTTTGTCCGATGGTTTCAAGCCTTACGACGAAAGTGCTTCGCAGCCGCAAGCCGAGGAATTTCAAGCTGCCGTCCCCGTTTACCGCGATACGGGAGAGAGGATTGTGCTCGAATGGAAAGTTGAAGAGAACAGCCCCGAAAAAGTCGAGGCCGAGATCGAGCGGCTGAAAGCGGAGCTGACGGCTACGGATTACCAGATCATCAAGTCTTACGAATACGCTCTTGCCGGTGTGCCAGCAGTCTATGATATCGAAGAGCTGCATACCTCACGCGAACAGCAGCGAATCCGAATCCGGGAGCTGGAGACACTGCTCTCGCTGGAAGAACCCGTCGATCCTACGCCGACTCCGCCGTGGCACTCCGGAGGCACGGTAGATTGACGGATAGCAAAGCCGCAATCGAACAAGATTGCGGCTTTGCTTTAAATTGTCTGAGTGAGCTTATTCGATGGCCGGTTGCAGACCTTTGTCGAGAACGCCGGCCAAACTTTCCATCTCCATACCGATTCTGCGTTTGGTCATCTTCGCGTAAACCTGTGTGGTGCGGATATTTTTATGGCCGAGCATCTTCTGTACGGTTTCGAGGGCCACGCCGTTTTCGAGCGTCACGGTCGTGGCGAAGGTGTGCCGCGCGATGTGAAAGGTCAAATTCTTGTCGATTCCGCAAATGGCCGCGATCTCTTTGAGGTAGTCGTTGACCTTTTGATTGGCCGGAATCGAAAGTAGCCGGTCGTGAGAGGTTTGGTCGGCATACTTCTCCAGTATCGCTCGCGGAATATCGAGCAGGGGAACATAGACCGCGACTTTCGTCTTGTCACGTCGGGTGTCGATCCACAGCCGGCCGTCGTTGCCCATAACCACTTCCGACTTTTTCAGTCCCCGCACGTCGGTGTAGGCAAGACCCGTAAAACAACTGAAAACGAAGATATCCTTTACCCGCTGCAACCGCTCCGAGGTCATCTCTTTCGACACGAGCACCCCAAGCTCGTCTATGGTCAGATGCTCGCGGTGCGTCTCCTCCATCGAGATTTTGAATCCGCCGAACGGATCCGCAGTAACCCAGCCGTTGTCCTTCGCCGTTTTGAAAACCGTCCTCAAGCGCTGGATCATCTTCATGTGGTAGTTGTGTCCGTTCTTGCCGTCTACCGTGCGCAGGTAGATGTAGAAATCGTTGATGAATTTCGTGTTGATGTCCGAGAGAAGAATATCCCTGATTTTGTATTTCGCCGCCATGAACTCGGCCAGCCGGCGCCGGGTGAGCAGATAACGGGTGTAGGTCTTGTGGGTGGTCTCCTTGCCTACGAGTGCCCTGTAATCCTCGTTGAACTCGTCGAAGAGTACCAGCAGCCGCTTGGCCTCATCGCTGCGGGAGGTAAGGATGCTCTTCAGGCGCATGGCCGTAATCGCTTCGCCGCGGAAAAAGAGTTCGTTGTACTTGTTCTTGATCACGTTCCGGTAGTTGTCGAGCATCTCGTTGATGTACTTGTCCTCGGCGCTTCTGCCCGGTGTCCGGCACTCCTTGCCGAGCCAGCGGTCGGGATCGACGTCAACGCGGGTGGCCAGATGCACCATCTCGCCGTTTACCGTAACCCTTGCCAGAATCGGCGCTTTGCCGTTGGCCTTCAGCTTCCCTTTCTGCGCGACGAAAAGGATCGAAAATGTGCTTTTGTTTGTCATAACCGTATGTGTTAAATAAATATGTATGTTTCGCTCTTTTCTGCAAATCTACCGGCTTTCGTGCTGCCGACCGCCTGTTGCCCTGCGGCAAACTGCGACACTCCGTGCGTAAAACCGCGACATCGCTTCGGTGGATTGTTATAACACACTCTGAATGTGTTGTTTACACGACAAACATAACCTTACTCTTTGGAACACGCAAGTCTTTCGAGCAGTAAATCAAAGGTTTATGCGAGATTTATCGGGATCCGGATTTTTGCGGCAGAAAATAGAGACTGTGTAACCGGAAGATTGCCAATAATTTAGCCGTTTACAAAATGTAATGATTTGAAATACAAAGAAATGCGTTCCAATTCGTAACCTATTGTCGCAGGGTGTCGTAGGGCGGTTACAATTAGGTTACGCTGGGGCTGTCGCAGGCCGTCTTTCGGTGATCTGTTTTGTCGTAGTCGGAGGGTACGGATAGCGGGGGAGAAGAAAGAAAAAGGAGGGATGCTGATTCGGGCTTCGAATGTCGCCGGAGGCCGATATGCAGAGGTGCGAATACGAAAGAAGCGGTCTTTCAACCGCTTCTTCATTAGGCTGTTAGCCTTGTCTTGTGATCCCCGTGGGGCTCGAACCCACGACCCCAACATTAAAAGTGTTGTGCTCTACCAGCTGAGCTAGGAGATCGTTTTCGTAGGTTCGATATTCGCAGGATCAAAGTCAGTCGCCTGACTTTCAGTGATCCCGCTGGGGCTCGAACCCAGGACCCCAACATTAAAAGTGTTGTGCTCTACCTGCTGAGCTACGGATTCTCCGTCGGCCAAAGGAAAATGCTTTCCGTTTTGGTGGTGCAAATGTATGGATTATTTTTGTTTTACCAAAATAAAACGGTATTTTTGTATTCGCTAAAATGAATTTTTAACTCTGTAAAAACGAATATTCCTATGTGTAAAGCGCTAATTATCGGAGCCGGAGGCGTCGGTACGGTGGTGACGCAGAAAATCGCCGCCGATCCCGTCTTCACGGACGTCATGCTGGCCAGCCGTACCAAGTCCAAATGCGACGCCGTGGCGGCCGCCATCGGCGGTGACCGGGTGAAGACCGCCGAGGTCGATGCCGACAACGTCGCCCAGCTGTGCGAGCTGTTCCGGGCGTTCAAACCCGACATCGTGGTCAATGTGGCCCTGCCGTATCAGGACCTCACGATCATGGACGCCTGCCTCGAATGCGGCTGCAATTACCTCGATACGGCCAACTACGAGCCGCGCGACGAGGCGCATTTCGAATATTCGTGGCAATGGGCCTATCAGGACCGCTTCAAGGCCGCGGGTCTCACGGCGATCCTCGGCTGCGGCTTCGATCCGGGCGTGACGGCCGTCTTCACGGCCTATGCCGCCAAGCACCATTTCGACGAGATCCATTACCTCGACATCGTGGACTGCAACGCCGGCAATCACGGCATGGCGTTCGCCACGAACTTCAACCCCGAAATCAATATCCGCGAGGTGACGCAGAAGGGCCGCTACTACGAGAACGGGCAGTGGGTGGTGACCGAGCCGCACGAAATCCACCGGCCGCTGCACTATCCCGGCATCGGCGAACGCGAGTCGTACGTCATCTACCACGAGGAGCTGGAGTCGCTCGTGAAGAATTATCCGACGATCCGGCGCGCCCGGTTCTGGATGACCTTCGGGCAGGAGTACCTCACGCACTTGCGCGTGATCCAGAATATCGGCATGGCGCGTATCGACCCGATCATCTACAACGGCGTGGAGATCGTTCCGATCCAGTTCCTCAAGGCCGTGCTTCCGGACCCCAAGTCGCTGGGCGCCAACTACCACGGCCAAACCTCGATCGGCTGCCGCATCCGGGGTGTGAAGGACGGTAAGGAGCGTACCTATTACATTTACAACAACTGCGACCACGAGCAGGCTTTCCGCGAGACCGGTACGCAGGCCGTGAGCTTCACGACGGGCGTCCCGGCGGCGCTCGGCGCTTCGATGTGGGCCAAGGGCCTGTGGCGAGGAGCCGGCGTGTTCAACGTCGAGGAGTTCGATCCCGATCCGTTCCTGGCCGAACTCGGTCCGCAGGGACTGCCGTGGCACGAACTGTTCGACGTGGATATCGAAGTCTGACGGCGGGGCTTTCCGGCCTTCGCCGCGGTACGGAGTGGACGGTTGCGGAAGCAGCCGCCCGCTCCGCGCGTTTTGAGGGGCGGCTGAGCGACAGGGCGGGGTGCTCCGCACCGTATTTCCGGTTTTCGGACCTCCCGGGCCTTCTTCGGGTAGGGCAGGGGCTCCTGCGTGCGGGGGACCGAAGCCGTTTCTTCGGGCAGGCCTCCCGCTGTGGGGACCTTTTCCGGGCGAAAGAGCGATAATTCGCCTGTATTATTATCATATATGATACATTTTTCGTATCTTTGAATCGTGTAACCGCTCCCGGACAGGCGGGGGTAATTAAACGACAAGACGATGAAACGTATCCTATGTGCGGTCGGTGCGCTGATGATGTGTGCGACGCCGCTCTTCGCCGTCGGGGCGAAGGACAAAGAAAAGACCGAATTCAACAGGCATTGGTTTATGCAGGTGCAGGCGGGTGCTGCCTACACGCTCGGCGAGACGGGATTCGGCGATCTGCTGTCGCCCGCGGCGGCTCTTTCGGCCGGCTATCGGTTCTCGCCCGTGTGGGGGCTGCGTTTCGGCCTCGGCGGATGGCAGGCCAAAGGGGCCTGGGTTTCGCCCGAAATGCACTACAAGTTCAATTACTTGCAGGGGAATGTCGAGGCCATGCTCGATCTGGCGAATCTGTTCGGGCGTTTCAACCCCGTCCGGACGGTCAATCCCTACCTGTTCGCGGGTGTCGGGGTCAGCGGGGCGTTCGACAACGACGAGGCCAACGCGATCTGCGACAAGGGATACGCGATGGAGAACGTCTGGTCCGGCGGCAAGGTTTTCGTGGCGGGACGCCTGGGTGCGGGATTGAATTTCCGGCTTTCGGACTGCGTGCTGCTGGGCGTGGAGGTGAATGCCGACATGCTCTCCGATAAGTTCAACTCGAAGAAAGCGGGAAATGTGGATTGGCAGTTCAACGCGCTGGCGGGACTGACCTTCCGCTTCGGAAAGACCTATCGGAAAAAGGCCGCCGCGGTTCCGCCCGCACCCGTGGCTCCCGCCGCTCCGGCGGAGCCCGCCCCCGAGCAGCCCGCTCCGGAGCCCCGGCCCGAACCAGCTCCCGCTCCGGCTCCGGTTCCCGTCGCGGAGAAACCCGTTCCGCTGCGCGAGGATATCTTCTTCCGGATCGGATCGTCCGAGATTCGGGCGGCGGAGCGGCCGAAGGTGGAGGCGCTGGCCGATTATCTCAGGGCGCATCCGGAGACGACGGTCTCCGTGACGGGCTATGCGGATGCGGCCACGGGCGGCAAGGCCCGCAACCTGCAACTGTCGATGCTGCGCGCCGCGGGTGTGTCGGAGGCTCTGCAACAGGCCGGAATCGCGGCGGACCGTATCCGGGTCGATTACAAGGGCGATTCGGAGCAGCCGTTCGCCACGGCGGCCGAAAACCGCGTGAGCGTCTGCGTGGCGCAGTGATCCGTTCCGGTACGCCGGGCAGGTAAGTATAAATACCTATTTATCGGAAATTCCCGGGGGACGGCATGGACTGTTCCCCGGGAATTTGCTAATTTTGTCCGTTTTTTAGAGAAACGCCTTTCGATGATCGACTTTCTGACAATGCCTTCGCCGTGCTATGTTCTCGACGAGCGGCTGCTGGACGCGAACCTGGCCGTGATCGACCGCGTGCGCCGCGAGTCGGGCGCCGAGGTGATCGTCGCGCTGAAGGCCTGCGCCATGTGGAGCATCTTTCCCGAGCTGGCCCGGCACTCCGACGGCGCCACGGCCTCTTCGGCCGCCGAAGCGCGTCTGGTTTTCGAAGAATTCGGCCGTCCGGCCCATACCTACGCACCCGTCTATACGGATCGCAACATCGACGAGATACTGCGTTGCAGCGACCACATCACGTTCAATTCCGTGGCGCAGTTCGAGCGTTTCGGACAGCGGGCGCTCATCCGCGGCATTTCGTGCGGACTGAGGATCAACCCGGAGTATTCGCCCGTCGGGACGGACCTCTACAACCCCTGCGTTCCCGGTTCGCGGCTGGGCGTCACGGCCGGCGAGCTGCGCGAGTTGCCCGCGGGCATCGAAGGACTGCATTTCCATGTCCTGTGCGAATCGCGTCCCGCGCACCTGCGGCTGGCGCTCGAGGCCGTCGAACGGCGCTTCGGCCGTCTGCTCGACCGCGTCGCGTGGCTCAACATGGGCGGCGGCCACCTGATGACCCATGCCGAATACGACTGCGACGAGCTGATCGCCCTGCTCCGCGAATTCCGTTCGCGTCATCCGCACCTGCGGCTGATTCTCGAACCGGGCAGCGCCTTCACCTGGCGCACGGGCTATCTGGTCTCCACGGTGGAGGACATCGTGACGAACGGCGGCGTGCATACGGCGATGCTCGACGTGTCGTTCGCCTGCCACATGCCCGACTGCCTCGAAATGCCCTACAAGCCGGCCATCGTCGGGGCGCACGATCCCGCCGAGGGAGAGACGCGCTGGCGCATGGGTGGCACGAGCTGCCTGGCGGGGGACTACTGCGGCGACTGGGCCTTCGACCGTGCGCCGCAGGTCGGCGACCGCATCGTTTTCGAGGACATGATCCATTATACGATGGTCAAGACGACGATGTTCAACGGCGTGCAGCACCCCGCGATTCTCATCGCGCGGCGCGACGGCAGCGTGGAGACCGTCCGGGAGTTCGGCTACGAGGATTTCAAAAGCCGCATGTCGTGAGCTCCGCCCGGGAGCGCGCCGGAAAACAAGCCAATGCAAACAAGCCATAATAACCCATACATGGAAAATTTCACACCTACTTCCTACACCCTCGAATGTGTCGCCACGGGACGCGAGTTCGAAGACACGGGCTGGGTCCTGTCCGATCCGCAGTGCAAGACGCCGTCGCTCGTGCGGGCGCGCTATGCCAAGCGGCAGATCGACGTGAAACCCGCCGAGTGGGGGCTCTACCGCTTCGCCGACTGGATGCCCGTGCGGCGGATGCTCAAGGGCTCCTCGGCTCCCGTGACCTACAAGAGCCGGGGTTTGGCCGAGCGGCTCGGGCTGGAGAACCTCTGGATCACGTTCAACGGCTACTATCCGGCCATCGGCGCCACGATGACCACCTGCTCGTTCAAGGAGACCGAAGCCTATTCGGTCTGCGGCCGCGCCGCGGCGGACGAACAGCGCGTGCTGGTGGTGGCGTCGGCCGGAAATACGGCCCGTGCCTTCGCCAAGGTCTGCTCGGACAACGGCATCCGCCTGCTGCTGTCGGTTCCCTACGACAATATCGGCGCGCTTTGGTTCGAGGAGCCGCTGAACCCCTGTGTCAAGCTGATCTGCTGCGCCGCGGGCGGCGACTATTTCGATGCCATTTACCTGAGCGATCTCGCGCTCAAAGGTCCCGGGTTCTATGCCGAGGGCGGCGCGAAAAACATCGCCCGGCGCGACGGCATGGCCTGCACGGTGCTGTCGGCCGTGACGGCGATCGGCCGCATCCCCGACTACTATTTTCAGGCCGTGGGCAGCGGTACGGGCGCCATCGCGGCGTGGGAGGCCAATCAGCGCCTCGTCGCGGACGGCCGTTTCGGGCAGAACACCATGAAGCTGATGGTGTCGCAGAACGCGCCGTTCGTTCCCATGTACGACGCCTGGCAGGCCGATTCGCGCGCGATGCTGCCCTATGACGAGGACAAGGCACGCCGCGATGCGGAGATCATCGACGCCAAGGTGCTGTCGAACCGCCATCCGCCTTACGGGCTGGCCGGCGGTCTGTACGACGCGCTGAAAGCCACGGGCGGCGATATTTTCGTGGCGACGAACGCCATGGCCCGCAAGGCCCGCAAGCTCTTCAGGGAGACCGAAGGGGTCGATATCTATTCGGCGGCGGGCGTCGCCACGGCGTCGCTCATCAACGCCGTGGCCGCCGGCAGGGTCGAGCGGGACGCCACGATCATGCTCAACATCACGGGCGGCGGCGAGGAACACTTCAAGGAGGGCAAGGAGCTGTGGTATCTCAAGCCGAGCCTGGTCTTTCCGCTCGATCCCGATGCCGACGACGTGGTGTCGAAGGTCGAGGCGCTGTTCTGATCCGAAAAATTGCTTACCTTTGCGGCGGTTCGAACCGGGGGCGTGCAGCCGGCCCGGTCCGGACCGCCGGATTTTTATTTTATCAACCCAAACAAAACGACAACATGGAACACATTCTGCAGAAGCGGATTCCCTGCTTCAAGCGTTGGAGCCGCAAGGGCTGGTCGGTCTTTGCGAGCCTGCACCGCTACGTGAAGATCGGAGTCCTCGCCGCCGGAATGTCGATCCTGCTGCTCGCGACACGGGGCGCATCCGCGCACAACGCCGACACGACCGCCGTCCTCAGGACGTTGCGGATTCGTGAAGTCGGCGTCACGGGAACCCAGACGGCTCCCGTGCGGAACGCCCGGTCGCACACCCCGCTTTTCGACCGGAAAGCTTTCGCCGCGGAGCCCGTCCAGACGCTGGAGGCCGCTCTGCGCCTCGCGCCTTCGGTCGATATCCGCGAACGCGGAGGCAAGGGAGCGCAGGCCGACATCTCCGTCCGCGGAGGCTCTTTCGACCAGACGATGGTCCTTCTCAACGGTATTGATTTCACGGATGCCCGCACGGGGCACCAGTCCCACGCGCTGCCGGTCGATCTCGACTGCATCTCGTCGGTGGAGCTGCTCGACGGCCTGCCGGGCGTCGGGGCCTTCGCCGGGGCGGTGAACGTCCGCACGGCGCCGCTGCGGCCGACCTACCTGCGCTTCGAGGGTGCGGGCGGACAGTACGGCTATGCCTATGCCAACCTTTCGGGAGCCGTCACCGAGGGACGCCTCTCGGTGCTCGGCGCGGCTTCCTTCCGCCGCAGCGACGGTTACCGGCACAATACGGACTTTTCCAATTGCAATGCCTACGTGCGGGCCGTCTGCGAGGCTCCCCGTGCCGGACTGTTCGATTTCCAGGCCGGATACCAGGACCGGGATTTCGGGTCCAACGGATTCTATGCGGCCTACAATCCCGACCAGTGGGAACACACCGCGACGGCGCTCGCGTCGCTCCGGTGGCTCAGGAGCGCGGGCCGCTTCTCGTTCGGCGCCTCGGCGAGCTACCGGAAGAATTTCGACCGCTACGACTGGACACGCGGGACGGCGATGAACCGGCACAATACGGACAATGTCGGTGCGCGAGTCTGGAGCGATTTCGGTTGGGCGGCAGGCACGACGTCGCTGGGCGGTGACTACGCCTACAACCATATCTTCAGCACGAACCTCGGCGAGAAGCTCGACACGCCGCACGGCCGTTACACCCATGCCGACGCGCGCCATACGGGCAACCTTTGGCTGCGGCACGAGAAACACTGGCGGCGTTTCGACGCCGCGGCGTCGGCCGGGGCGAGTTTCACGCCCTACGGCAGGGCGGCTCTCTGGAGCCTCTCGGGCGGCTGGCGTCCCTCCGAGGCGTGGCGCGTGGAGGCCGGTGCGGCGCAGTCGATGCGCCTGCCGACCTTCACGGATCTCTACTATACCTCCCCGGCACAGGTCAATAACCTCGGCCTGCGGCCCGAACGGGCCGTCACCGTCCGCCTCGGGGCGGGGTATTCCCGGGGCTGCTGGAGCGCTTCGGCCGATGCCTACTACCGGGCCGGCCGCGACATCATCGACTGGGTGTGGTACGACGATGTGCCCGAAAATCCCGAGGCATGGCGCGGCAAGTGGCATTCGGAGCAGACGAGCCGTCTGAACACCTTCGGGATCGAGTTCTCGGGAAGCTACACGGTGCAGGAAGGATTTCTGCGCCGCGTGAGGGTCTCCTACGGATACGTCACCACCGACCGTAATGCCGACATCGTGGCCAGGAGCGCCATGGACTTCATGCGCCACAAGGCGGCGCTCGGGGTCGAATTCCGCTTCCTGCGGCGCATGTCGTTCGCGCTCACGGGTTCGCTCTTCGACCGCAACGGCGACTATACGGCCTATCCCGTCGCAGGAGACTCCTCCCGGACGGAGACGCGCGGTTACGAACCCTATTTCCTGCTCGACGGACGTCTGCAATGGGAGAAGGGGGTCTGCCGCCTCTATGTCGATGCGACGAACCTCACCGACACGCGCTACTGCGATCTGGGAGGTATCCCGCTGCCGGGCTTCTGGTGTACGGCGGGCGTGGTGCTGACCTTCGGACGGTAGGCGTCTCCGTCCGCTCCGGAAGGCGGCCTCTCCGGCGCCGCTGATCCGGAGCTTCCGGCTGCGTTTCCCGGTCCGGACCTTCGGGTCCGGACTTTCTGTTTTTTTGCCCCGGACGCTTTTTTCGTTACGATTTTATCGGAATTGTTCCGGAAATTCGTTATATTTGAAGCAGAGAATCCGAAAACTGCATACGATATGGAAAAGCGAATCGTGGAGTGCGTCCCCAATTTCAGCGAGGGACGCGACAAGGAGGTGATCCGCCGGATCGTCGAAGCGATCGAGGGGGCGGGCGGCGTGAAGGTCCTGGACGTCGATCCGGGCGAAGCGACGAACCGCACGGTCGTCACCTTCGTCGGCGCGCCCGAGGAGGTCGTCGAGGCGGCTTTCTCCGGGGTGAAACGGGCGTCCGAACTGATCGACATGCGCCGCCACAAAGGGGCGCACCCCCGCATGGGGGCCACCGACGTCCTGCCGCTCATTCCCGTTTCGGGCATCACGCTCGAGGAGTGCGCCGCGCTGGCGCGCCGGCTGGCCGAACGCATCGCCTGCGAGCTGCGGATTCCGACCTATTGCTACGAGGCTTCGGCTCTGCGGCCCGAGCGGCGGAACCTGGCCGTCTGCCGCGCCGGGGAGTACGAGGCGCTGCCCGAGAAGCTGGCGCACGCGGAGACGGCCCCCGATTTCGGGGCGCGTCCCTTCGACGAAGGGGTGGCCCGTACGGGAGCCACGACGGTCGGGGCCCGCGATTTCCTGATTGCCGTCAATTTCAATCTCAACACCACCTCCACACGGCGCGCCAACGCCATCGCTTTCGACGTGCGCGAGAAGGGGCGGCCGGTGCGCGAGGGAAATCCCGTCACGGGTGAAATCGTGAAGGATGCCGACGGCAACCCCGTCATGCGGCCCGGCACGCTCCGCGCCACGAAGGCCATCGGGTGGTATATCGAGGAGTACGGCATCGCGCAGGTCTCGATGAATCTGACCGATATCGCCGTGACGCCCCTGCATGTCGCCTTCGACGAGGTGTGCCGCAAGGCCGACGCCCGCGGGGTGCGCGTCACCGGCACGGAGATCGTGGGTCTCGTGCCCAAGCGGGCGCTTGTCGAGGCGGGACGCCACTTCCTGCGCAAACAGCGCCGTTCGACGGGTATCGCCGAGGAGGAGATCGTCCGCATCGCCGTCAAGTCGATGGGACTGGACGATCTGAAGCCCTTCCGCCCCGAGGAGAAGGTGATCGAATACCTGCTTGAAGCGGAGGATAAGCAGAAGCGGCTTATCGACATGACCTGTAATGGATTCGCCGATGAAACGGCGAGCGAATCCCCGGCTCCCGGAGGCGGCTCGATCGCGGCCTATATGGGAGCGCTGGGCGCTGCGCTCGGCACGATGGTCGCCAACCTCTCGTCGCACAAGGCGGGGTGGGACGACCGCTGGGAAGAGTTCTCCGACTGGGCCGACCGGGGACAGGCGTTGCTGCGGGAGCTGCTGCATCTGGTGGACGAGGACACGGCGGCTTTCAACCGCATCATGGCCGTCTTCTCGATGCCCAAATCGACCGACGAGGAGCGGGCGGCGCGCAGTGCGGCCCTGCAGGAGGCGACGCTCTATGCCACGGAGGTCCCGCTGCGGACGATGAAGGCTGCCGCGAAGGTCTTCCCCGTCGTCCGGGCGATGGCCTCGGAGGGCAATCCCAATTCGGTCTCGGATGCCGGCGTGGGCGCACTTGCGGCGCGCAGCGCGGTGCTCGGGGCCTGTCTCAACGTGAAAATCAACGCCGCCGGTCTGAAGGACCGTGCGAAGGCCGACGCCCTCGTGGCCGAAGCTGAGGCGCTGGCCGCCGAAGCCGTGGAGGCCGAGGCCGAAGTGCTGCGAATCGTGGAAGAGAAGATAAAATAGCGGAACGATGACTTTAGCCGAATTTCAAGCCGATATCCGCGCGGGCATTCCCGACCGGCTGCCCGCCGCGAAGCCTTACGACAGACAGATCAACCATGCGCCCAAGCGCAAGGACATTCTCACGCCGGCCGAGAAGGAGCTGGCCCTGCGCAACGCCCTGCGCTACTTCCCCGCCAGGCACCACGCCGTGCTGGCCCGGGAGTTCGCCGCCGAGCTGCGCAAGTACGGCCGGATCTACATGTACCGCCTGCGTCCCGACTACGAGATGCACGCGCGGCCGATCGACGAATACCCTGCGAAGTGCCGGCAGGCCGCGGCCATCATGCTGATGATCCAGAACAACCTGGACAAGGCCGTGGCGCAGCATCCCCACGAACTGATTACCTACGGCGGCAACGGCGCGGTGTTCCAGAACTGGGCGCAGTACCGCCTGACGATGAAGTACCTCTCGGAGATGACCGACCGTCAGACGCTGGTGATGTATTCGGGCCATCCGCTCGGGCTTTTCCCGTCGCATCCCGACGCGCCGCGCGTCGTGGTGACCAATGGCATGGTGATCCCCAACTACTCGAAACCCGACGACTGGGAGCGGATGAACGCCCTCGGCGTCTCGCAGTACGGGCAGATGACCGCCGGATCGTACATGTACATCGGGCCGCAGGGCATCGTCCACGGTACGACGATCACGGTGATGAACGCCGCGCGCAAGCGCTTCACCGGGGACCGCACCTCGGCGCGCGGCATGCTGTTCGTCTCGTCGGGGCTGGGCGGCATGTCCGGCGCGCAGCCCAAGGCGGGCAACATATCGGGCGTGGTGTCGGTCGTCGCCGAGATCAACCCCAAAGCCGCGCGGAAGCGTTTCGAGCAGGGATGGGTGGACGAACTGCATGAATCGCTGGATGAGCTGATCCCGCGTATCCGTCAGGCTGTCAAATCGAAAGAGGTCGTATCGCTGGCCTATGTGGGCAACGTGGTGGATCTTTGGGAGCGGCTGGCCGACGAAGGGATCGACGTGGATCTCGGTTCCGACCAGACCTCGTTGCACAACCCCTGGGCAGGCGGTTATTACCCCGTGGGGCTGAGCTACGAGGCGTCGAACAAGATGATGGCCGAGGAGCCGGCGCGTTTCCGCGAGTGCGTGCAGGAGTCGCTGCGGCGGCAGGTCGATGCCATCAACCGCCTGACGGCGCGCGGCATGTACTTCTTCGACTACGGCAACGCCTTCCTGCTGGAGGCGTCGCGGGCCGGAGCCGCCGTCATGGGCGAGGGCGGGCGTTTCCGCTATCCCTCCTACGTGCAGGACATCATGGGGCCCATGTTCTTCGACTACGGCTTCGGACCCTTCCGCTGGGTCTGCACTTCGGGCCGCGCGGAGGACCTCGACACGACGGACCGTCTCGCGGCCGAAGTGCTGGAGGAGATGCTGCGCACGGCGCCGGACGACATCCGCGGACAGCTCGAAGACAACCTCCACTGGATCCGCGAGGCCGGACGCAACCGGCTGGTCGTCGGTTCGCAGGCCCGGATCCTCTATGCCGACTGCGAGGGCCGCACGCGGATCGCGCAGGCTTTCAACCGCGCCATCGCCGACGGCCGCATTTCGGCCCCCGTGGTGCTGGGGCGCGACCACCACGACGTCTCGGGAACCGATTCGCCCTACCGCGAGACGTCGAACATCTACGACGGATCGTGCTTCACGGCCGACATGGCCGTGCAGAACGTCATCGGCGACGCTTTCCGCGGCGCGACGTGGGTTTCGATCCACAACGGCGGCGGAGTGGGCTGGGGCGAGGTCGTGAACGGCGGCTTCGGCATGGTGATCGACGGCTCGGAGGAGTCCGGCCGCCGCATCCGCGAAATGCTCTTCTGGGACGTCAATAACGGCATCGCGCGCCGCAGTTGGGCACGCAACGACGGAGCCGTGGAGGCCATCCGCCGCGAGATGGCCCGCACGCCGGGCTTGCAGGTGACACTGCCCAATTCAGCGGACGACAATGTGATACGCAATGCACTGAACGAAACCGAATCATAAAGATTATCTGTCATGGAACATCATCATATTTCGGCGGAGCGGCTGACCGTCGCCCGCCTCGGCGAAATTCTCGAACGGCGGCTGCCGGTGGCCCTGAGCGACGACGCCCGGGCGCGTATCGTGCGTTGCCGCGAATACCTCGACCGCAAGATGGAGCATCCCGAGCGGCCGATCTACGGCATCACCACGGGCTTCGGGTCGTTGTGCGACATTTCGGTGGGACGCGACGAGCTGGCGCAGTTGCAGAGGAACCTCGTCATGTCGCACGCCTGCGGTACGGGCGAGCGCGTACCGTCGGAGATCGTGCGGCTGATCCTGCTGCTGAAGATCCAGTCGCTTTCGTACGGCCATTCGGGCGTGCAGTTGGCCACCGTGGAGCGGCTCGCGGAGTTCTACAACCGGGGGATTCTCCCCGTCGTTTACCAGCAGGGGTCGCTCGGCGCTTCGGGCGACCTGGCGCCGCTGGCCCACATGAGCCTGCCGCTGCTGGGACTGGGCGAAGTGGAGTGCGAGGGGCGGGTGCGCCCGGCCTCGGAGGTACTCGGCGAGCTGGGGTGGAACCCCCTCGAGTTACAGTCGAAGGAGGGGCTGGCGCTGCTCAACGGCACGCAGTTCATGGCGGCCTACGGCGTCTGGGCGCTTCTGGCCGCGCGCCGTCTGAGCGGCTGGGCCGACCGTATCGGGGCGTTGTCGCTCGACGCCTTCGACGGCCGCATCGAGCCGTTCTGCGACGAGGTGCACCGCATCCGCGCCCATCGGGGCCAGCTCGCCACGGCACGCGCCTTCCGCCGCCTGCTGGAGGGCAGCGAACTGATCGCGCGTCCGAAACAGCACGTGCAGGACCCCTATTCGTTCCGCTGCATCCCGCAGGTGCACGGGGCGACGAAGGACACGATCGACTATGCGGAGAGCGTGCTGGAGACGGAGATCAACTCGCCGACGGACAATCCGACGATCTTCCCCGAGGAGGATATGGTCGTCTCGGCGGGCAATTTCCACGGGCAGCCGATCGCCCTGGCGATGGATTTCCTGGCCATCGCGCTGGCCGAGCTGGGCAATATCTCCGAGCGGCGCATCTACAAGCTCATTTCGGGTGCGCGGGGACTGCCGAAGTTCCTCGTGGCCAATCCCGGGCTGAACAGCGGCTTCATGATCCCGCAGTACACCGCCGCGTCGATCGTCAGCCAGTCGAAGGGGTTGTGCATGCCTGCGTCGGTCGATTCGATACCCTCGTCGCAGGGACAGGAGGACCACGTGAGCATGGGCTCGAACGCCGCCACGAAACTCTACCGCGTGGTGCTGAACACCGAGCGCGTGCTGGCCATCGAACTGATGAACGCCGCGCAGGCCCTCGAATTCCGGCGTCCGGCGCGCACGTCTCCCGAGCTGGAGCGGATGGTGGCCGACTACCGCCGCCGCGTGCCGTTCGTCGATAACGATTGCGTCATGTATCCCCACATCGGAGCTTCGGTGGAATTTCTGCGCGCACGATGAGACTGTTAGTGAGGAATATCGGCCGCATCGTCGGCATCGAGCGCGAAGGGCGGCTGCGGCTGTGCGGTGCGGAGATGGACCGCATGGAGACGCTCGGCGACGCGTGGCTGCTCGCCGACGGAGGCCGCATCGCCGCCTTCGGCCGCAGCGGCGGGGAGGAGGGGATCGCCGCCGACCGTGTCGTGGACGCCGGGGGCGGCATGCTCTTTCCCTCGTTCTGCGATTCGCATACGCACCTGGTCTATGCCGGAAGCCGCGAGCAGGAGTTTCTGGACAAGATCAACGGCCTCTCGTACGAGGAGATCGCCCGCCGGGGCGGGGGGATTCTCAACTCGGCCGACCGGCTGCACGAAACCTCCGAGGAGGAGTTGTTCCGGCAGGCGATGGAGCGCGTGAGGGAGATCGCGGCGATGGGAACGGGCGCCGTGGAGATCAAGAGCGGCTACGGACTCTCGACCGAGGACGAGCTGAAGATGCTGCGCGTCGTGCGCCGCATCCGGCAGGAGACGCCGCTGGAGGTGCGCGCCACCTTCCTCGGGGCGCACGCCGTGGCGCGCGCCTACCGCGGGCGGCAGGGCGAGTACGTCGATCTGGTGTGCCGCGAGATGCTGCCGGCCGTGGCGCGCGAGGGGCTGGCCGACTTCGTGGACGTCTTCTGCGACGAGGGCTTCTTCACGGTGGCGGAAACCGAGCGGATCATCGCGGAGGGCGCCCGCTACGGACTGCGGGCGAAGATCCATGCCAACGAGCTGGCCGTCTCGGGCGGCGTGCAGGCGGGCGTGCGTTGCGGTGCGCTGTCGGTGGACCACCTCGAACGCATCGGCGCCGAGGAGATCGGAGCGTTGCGCGGGGCGGAGACCATGCCCACGCTGCTGCCCGGGGCCGCGTTCTTCCTGGGCATGGACTATCCCCCGGCGCGCGAGATGATCCGCGCGGGGCTGGGCGTGGCGCTCGCTTCGGACTACAATCCCGGGTCGTCGCCTTCGGGCGACATGCGCATGGTGGCTTCGCTGGCTTCGATCCGGATGCGGATGACCCCTGCGGAGGCGCTCTGCGCCGCGACGCTCAACGGCGCCTATGCCATGGGGGTGAGCCGCGACTTCGGTTCGGTGTCGGTGGGCAAGGTCGCCAGCTTCTTCCTCACGCGGCCGATGCCCTCCGTGGAGTTCTTTACCTATGCCTACCGCACGCCGCTCATCGAACGCGTCTTCCTGCGCGGCGAGGAGTTCGGCGGCGCGGCATGATTTTTGCTTGGGTCCGGGTATGGGATTTTGTTTTTTCTCGGACCCGTCGCGCTCCGGTTCCGGCGGGAAGTGCGGCCGGGAGCCTCTCTCCGGAGGGGATTCCCGAAAGCTCCCGATCGGCGGTCTGCGGACGGCCGGATCGGCCGGTCCGAAATGCGTAAGCCGGAGCGTTGCGGGATACGATCGTTGGTTTTGGCTCCTGCCGGGCCTTGCGTTCGGCGGAACCGTAAATGCGCAGCAGATGGAACCATTGACACCCCGTGAGAGGCGGGTTATCGAAGAGAAGGGTACGGAAGCGCCCTACACGGGACGTTATTACCTTCACCGCGAGGCGGGGACCTATGTCTGCCGCCGCTGCGGGGCGCCGCTTTACCGTTCGGAGGACAAGTTCGATGCAGGATGCGGCTGGCCGAGTTTCGATGACGAGATTCCCGGAGCCGTGCGCCGCACACCGGATGCGGACGGCCTCCGGACCGAGATCGTCTGCCGCCGCTGCGACGCCCATTTGGGCCACGTTTTCACGGGCGAGGGGTTCACGCCCAAAAATACGCGCCACTGCGTCAATTCGCTTTCGCTGGGGTTCGTCCCGGCTGCGGGGGCGGAGCCGGAGGTCGCGGCGGGGGAGTGCGGCGCGGCGGCCGGAACGGGAATTGCCTCGGAACGGAATGCTGCGGCCGGCGGACCGGCGATTCTTTCAGACCGCTCCGACAGTTCCGTGCCGTCCGACGGCTCTGCGATCTCCGGTGAACCGGACCGGGCGGGGGATGTTTCGGACCGCTCTGCGGATTCGGTCCGTGCTGGCGAGCCGGATGCCGCGGTGAAAACCGAAACGGCGATCTTTGCCGGAGGGTGTTTCTGGGGCGTGGAGTACATGCTCGCGTCGCAGCCGGGGGTGCTGGATGCGGAGGCGGGCTATACGGGCGGCCGTACCGAACACCCGACTTACGAAGAGGTGTGCGGCCACCGCACGGGACATGCCGAGGCGGTGCGTGTGACGTTCGATCCCGCACAGGTCTCCTACGAGGAACTGGCGCGCCTTTTCTTCGAGATTCACGACCCGACGCAGGCGGGACGGCAGGGGCCTGACGTCGGTCCCCAGTACCGTTCCGAGATTTTCTATACCTCGCCCGAGCAGCGCAAGACGGCTGTCCGGCTGATCGCCGAACTGCGTGCGAGGGGGTATCGCGTGGTGACGCGCGTGACTCCTGCCGGATCGTTCTGGCCTGCCGAGGCGTACCACCAGGACTACTACGAGCGCCGGGGCACGCAGCCTTACTGCCACGTTTACACCAAGCGGTTCTGACCGCCGGGTCTGCGCCTGTTTTTTCCGGCGGATCCGTTTTTCGTACCTGCGCGTGTCCGGTCGTCCGGGGATTGCATATATGACCTCCCTTCGTCCGGCGATTTTTTGGGGGCGTACGCTACGGTGCGTGTCGTTTTTCCCGGCGAAGCCGGTCTCCGTACCTGCGGCTGCGCCTGTTTTTCTCCGCCCGGAAGGTGGCCGATACGGAATTTATTCGCTACCTTTGCACGCAAAACCGCAAGCCGATGGAACGTGCGAAAGGCATTTTCTGGGCGGCTCTCTCCTCCTCGACTTTCGGGCTGGCGCCGCTGTTCACCCTCTTGCTGCTGGGAGCGGGGTACTCCTCGTTCGAGGTGCTGACCTACCGCTGGGGCGTGGCGTCGCTGTGTCTGGGAGTCTGCGGTGTCGCGGCCGGATGCGATTTCCGCCTCGGGCGGAAGGAACTGCGGGCGGTCTTCCTGTTGAGCCTTTTCCGCGCCGCCACGTCGTTTTCGCTCGTCATAGCCTACCGCAATATCGCCAGCGGCGTGGCTTCGACCATCCATTTCATGTATCCGCTGGCCGTGGCGCTGGCGATGATCTGCTTTTTCCGCGAGCGGGGATCGGTGCGTACTTTCGCCGCGATCGGCCTGTCGATCGCGGGGGCGGTGCTCCTCTCCTCGGGCAATGTGGATTTCACGCAGGGCGACACCCTCGCGGGCATGATCGCCGCCGCGGTGTCGGTCTTCTCCTATGCCGGTTATATCGTCGGCGTGCGCCGGAGCCGCGCCGCACGGATCGACTCCACGGCGCTCACATGCTATGTGATGGCTTTCGGAGCGCTGTTTTTCCTCGTCGGCGGGTCGCTGACGGGCGGCGTCCGGATCGAGACGGACCTCCGTGCATGGCTCTGCATTCTCGGGCTGGCGCTCCCGGCCACGGCCGTCTCGAACATGGCGCTCGTGCAGGCGATCCGCAGGATCGGTCCGACGCTGACCTCCGTGTTCGGCGCGATGGAGCCGTTGACGGCCGTGGTGATCGGCGTCGCGGTCTTCGCGGAGCCTTTCACGGCGAAAGGGGCCGCGGGTATTCTGCTCATCGTGGCGGCCGTGCTGCTCGTCGTGCTGCGCCGGGACCGCGGCGGGGCGTGATGCCGCGATCCCGGCGTGCGTCACAGACTGAATGTCATCGAGATCGGGTAGTGGTCCGAAATGTAGGGCGCGCCGTAGTCGCCCGTGAGGGTGGCGAAGCGCAGGCATTTGAGCTTCCCCCGGAAATAGAGGTGGTCGATCACGATGGTGTCGGGCGCCGAACCGAACCCGTTGAAGGTCCCTTCGCGGTCCGTTTCGGGCGCCTTGTCGCGCGCAGACTTCATGGTTTTCGTGAGCGGCCGGAAGATCGGACTGTCGGTCGGGGTGTTGAAGTCTCCGCCGAGGATGGCCGGAGCCTTGCCCGCGATGGCGGCGATCTGCGCGACGACGAGTTTCACTCCTTCCGCGCGCGCCGTTTTGCCCTTGTGGTCGAGGTGGGTGTTGAAGTAGAAGAAGGTCTTGCCCGACGTCCTGTCGCGCAGTTCCGCCCAGGTCATCGTGCGGTTGCAGGCTCCGTCCCATCCGCGCGAGGGGCGGTCGGGCGTCTCGCTGAGCCACAGCGTGCCGCTGTCGAGCAGGTCGAAACGGTCGCGGAGGTAGTAGATCGCCATGGTCTCGCCGGCCTTGTCGCCGTCGTCGCGCCCCACGCCCACGCGGGCGTACTGCGGGCACTCCTCGTCGAGGTATTGCAACTGGTCGGCGAGCGCCTCCTGCACGCCGAACACGTCCGGCGCTTCCTGGCGGATCATCTGCCGTGTGGCGTGGCGGCGGTGTTCCCAGTCGTTCGGGCCGTCCCCTCCGCCGCTGTTGCGCATATTGTAGGAGATGAGTTTCAGGGGGCGGGCCTCCTCTGCGGCCGGAGCCGGGAGCGAGAGACACGCTGCAAGGAGCAGAAGCAGGTACTTTTTCATGGTTGTTTCCGGTTGAAAGTGACTTTTGACAAAGGTAGCGAATTTTCCGGATTTTTCCCGGTGCGGGCCGCTTTTCGGGCGGATTCCACCCGCCGGATGCCTCTGTCCGGTCCGGTGGCCGGGCGGGAAACCTCCGCCGTGCGGCTGTCCTGACCCGGTTCGATCCCCGGAAATACGGGCGCGCTTTTTGCACATTGTCTTTCGTATCCCGTTCGCGGGCATCCCATTGTTTTTTACGGAACGAGCATTTTGCAGGGCGGCTGTTCATCCCGTCCGGGGATGGCTCATACGAATATCCTCTCCCGGCGTCTGAACCGCGAGGCGATCAATCTGGGTTTCGGCGGCAACGGGTAGCTGGACTGCGGGATCGCGCACCTGACGGCCGAAGTGGATGCGGGAGTCTTCGTTCTCGACTTCGTTCCCAACGTGACGGTCGAACAGACCGAGACGAAGCTGCTTCCGTTCTATCGCATTCTCCGAGACCGCCGTCCGGACACGCCGATCGTCTTCGTCGAGGACCCAGTCTTTCCCCATACGTTCTTCGACGTGCAGGCCGCCGCGTCCGTCCGCCGGCCCAACGCGGCCCTTGCCGAACACTGCCGGCGGCTCAGGGAAAGCGGCGAGCGCAATATCTACTACTCCCTGCGATGTGCGTTCTGCGGCGCTGTCGGAGATCACGGGTCCCGACGGTAACGGGGCTCCGGGGTAAAATTCGCCGACGGCTACACCTACGACGGTCGGCCGAGCGGAGCGGCCGACCGGGAACCGGCAGGGTACGATGCCTCCGTCGTGCGGGGACAAGGGCATTCCGGTCTGCGCCCGACAGCGGATTTCCGGCTTTTTCCGGCAATGTCCGCTGCATCGGCCGTTTCCGCGGGAAGGAACGACACGGAAAGCCCGTCCGCGGCTTGTTTTTACCGGCACGCAACCAACACGATTATAGTTTATGACATCAGTGAAAATCACATTCCGCCCGTCTGCCTTCAAGGAAGAAGAGGGTACGTTATGCTTCCGCCTCGTTCTCGGCCGCCGTATCCGCCGGATCGGAACCGGATACCGGCTTTTCCTTTCGGAGTGGGACGAATGCCAGCAAAGCGTCGTCATCCGTCCGCAGTCGGATGACGAACGGAAAAACTACCTGACGGTCCTGCAGAGCCGGATCGGTGCGGATGCGAGGCGGCTGAACCGGATCATCGCCTCTTTCGAGCGGGAGCGCCGCAGCTATACGTATGAGGACATCCTGGCCGCCTGGCGGGCTTCGAAGGGTGATTCCCTGTTCGATTTCATGGAGGAGATGATCGACCGTTTCAAGCGGCAGGGGCGGATGCGCACCAGCGAAACCTATGCGGCCGCGCTGCGCAGTTTCGCCCGGTTCCGGAACCGGCGGGACATCCGGCTGGAGGAGATCGACTCCGACACCATGACCGCCTACGAAGCCTATCTCAGGCGGACGGGCGCGAGCAGGAATACGTCGTCGTTCTACATGCGTATCCTGCGGGCGGCTTACAACCGGGCCGTGGAGCGAGGAATCGTCTCCCAGAAGCAGCCTTTCAGGCACGTGTACACCGGCGTCGATAAAACCGTCAAGCGGGCCATGCCTCTGGATGCGCTTCGGCGGCTGAAAAATGCGGACCTGCGATCGTTTCCCCGGCTGGACTACGCCAGAGATATGTTCCTGCTGAGTTTCTATACCCGTGGCATGTCGTTCGTGGACATGGCATACCTGAAAAAGGACGACCTGTCGTCCGGAACGCTTACCTACTGCCGGAAAAAGACCGGCCAGCGGCTTTCGATCCGTTGGGAGGGATGCATGCAGGAGATCGTCGCCAAATACCCCGATCGCCATCCGGCCTATTTGCTGCCCATCATCCGGAAGGACGGCGGAGACGAACGGCGCCAGTATAAGAACCGCGGGCAGTTGATTAACCGGTATTTGAAAAAAATAGGCCGGGAGATGGGATTTTCCGTTCCGCTCACCATGTATGTCGCCCGACATACGTGGGCGAATATCGCCCGCAGCAAGAATGTTCCTCTGGCGGTCATCAGCGAGAGCATGGGCCACGATTCGGAGACGACGACCCGGATTTATCTCGCGTCGCTGGATTCCGCTGCGGTGGATCGGGCGAACCGGGTGGTTATAAATTCATTATTCGAAGACCCGGAGGTGTGAAAACGACTCTCTTGCAAAGAGATTTACTTGTCCAAAAGTAATGGTTTCTTTCCGGAAAAACAATATTTTCTTGTGAAAAAATGCGTGCCGATTTTTCCCGCCGATCGACCGGTCGATCGGCGAGGGGGGGGGGGGATTTCGCTGATTGTCAGCATGTTGTTTATTGTGAATATCTCTTTGCAAGAGATATTAAAAACGAGGCCCATGAATAAACGATTATTATTGCTGTTGTTGTTCGCCGGAATCTGCACGGCCGCGAGTGCCCAGAAAGTCGCAGTCAAAACCAACCTGCTGTACGATGCCACGACGACCCTGAACCTCGGCGCGGAGTTTTCGCTGGCTCCGAAGTGGACGCTCGACATTTCGGGAAACTGGAATCCCTGGACTTTCTCGGACAACCGCAAATGGAAACAGTTGGCGATCCAGCCGGAGGTGCGTTACTGGCTGTGCGAGCGGTTCAACGGACACTTTTTCGGTGCGCATCTGATCGGCGGGTTGTACAACTTCAGCAATCTGAATCTGGATTTCAAGCTGTTCGGTACGGATTTCAGCCGGTTGAAGGACCACCGTTACGAGGGCTGGATGGCGGGTGTCGGAATCGCCTACGGGTATCATTGGATGCTTTCGCGGCATTGGAGTCTGGAAGGTTCGCTCGGAATCGGCTACGTATATACGCGGGCGGACAAGTACAACTGTCCCCGTTGCAGCCGACGGCTGGAGAACGACAGACCGCACGATTACTTCGGCCCGACGAAAGCGGCCGTCAACCTGATCTATGTATTCTAAATAGCTGAGAGATGAAACGTACTATGCTGACATACGGCTGCCTGCTGGGCGCTCTTCTGGTCTCGTCGCCGCTCGCGGCCCGGCATACGCTGCGGAGCGGAGCCGCCGTCGGGGATTCCCGCGTGTTCAGGCTGCGCGACAGCGTCGTGGTGGAGATGCGGATCGACCTTGCTGGAATGGAGGTGCGGTCCGACCGTTCCGTCGTACTGATTCCGTCGCTTTGCGACGGCGAGCGGACGATCGCTCTGCCCGCCGTGGAGGTGATGGGGCGCCGGCGTGCCCTCTACTACGAGCGGAACGGATCGCGGACTTACGCCCGACAGCCCTATCGGGTAGTGCGGAAGGACCGGAAGGCAGCGCAGACGGTGGATTACCGCGTGGCGCTCCCCCGTGCGGAATGGATGGATCGTCTTCGGCTGGGAGTGACGGAAGACCTCTGCGGATGCGGCAGGACCGATCCCGGGAGTTGGGTTTCCCTGTGCGAGGCGGACGTTGAGTTCTCACCCTGCCTGGCCTATGTCACGCCGCGGGTGGAGATGCCGAAAAGCCGGGAGCTTCGGGGCAGGGCCTATCTGGACTTCGTGGTGGACCGGACCGAGATCGACCCGACATACCGCCGCAATCCGGAGGAGCTGGCCCGGATACACGCCACCGTCGATACGGTGTACAACGACCGGGATTTCGGCATCACCCGGATCTTCATCGAAGGCTATGCCTCGCCGGAGGACACCTACGAGCACAACACCGGTCTCGCGAAAGGACGCACCCGCGCCCTGAAGGAGTATCTCAAGGCGAGGTACGGATTCGCCGACTCGCTGTTCGTCACCTCCTTCGTGCCGGAGGACTGGGGTAACCTGCGCAGGTATGTGGCCGAAAGTTCGCTGCCCGACAAGAAGTCCCTTCTCGAGCTTATAGACGGCGGCATGGAGCTGGACCGCAAGGAACGCACCCTGCGTATGCGTCATCCCGAGTCGTACCGCATCCTGCTGAAGGAGTGTTATCCAGGGCTGCGCCGCACGGATTACAGAATAGACTACCGCATCCGGGGATTCGATGCGGACGAAGCGCGGGAACTCCTGCGCACCCGGCCGGAGAAGCTGAGCCTGCACGAGATGTTCGCCGTCGCGCAGACCTGTCCGGCGGGCGGCGCCGAATTCGCCGAAGTGTTCGAGACGGCCGCGAGGCTCTATCCGGACGATCCGGTGGTGAACCTGAATCTGGCGAATGTCCTGCTGGCCGGGAAAAAGCCGGAGGCGGCTCTGCCGTATCTGGAGAAAGCGGGGGACGGCGCGGAAGCGGAGAACGCCCGGGGCGTGGCCGCCGCATTGCTCGAACGCTACGACGAGGCGGAACGGCACTTGCGCCGTGCGGCGGAGGCGGGCCTGCGGGAGGCTGCGGAGAACCTGCGTGCGATCGCGGGAGACGGGAATTCCGGACGGAAATAAGACAGAACATTCATTTCAATATTTGCATTTATGAAAACAAACGGTACGAAAATCGGAGGGACGATGCTGGCGATGGCATTGTTCTTCGCCGCCTGCGCCGGCGACGACGGAAATCCCGGCGACCCGGCGGAAAAACCGGGGCAGCAGGTCGTGGACGGATACGTGAAAGTGGCGATCAACATGCCGACCTCCTCGGGACTCACCCGGGCGGATGATCGTTACGACGACGGAGAGTCCAACGAATACAAGGTAAACGAGGCGCTGATCGCCTTTTTCGGAGGAACCGAAGAGGCGAATGCCACATTCCTGAAGGCTTATCAGTTGGATGTGTCGGGCTGGACGGTCGATAATGGCGACGAGCAGATCACGCAGACCGCGAGCTATGTCATGGAGGCTCCTGCCGTCCCGAACGGCGTCAGTCTGTATGCGTTGGCTGTCGTCAATGCGAACGGTATTCTCACGGTCGGTGACGATGGCATGCTGATGCGGGACGGCAGTCCGGTTTTCGGCGAAGGGGCCGGTACGATTGAGGCTTTGCGGGCCCGGGTGGAGAAAACCGCGGACGCTTTCATTTCGGCTTCCGGGAACGATAACAGCAGTTTCTTCATGACGAACGCCCCGCTGTCGGACAAGTCCGGTTCGGACAGCCAACGCTCCTCCGCTGCGGCTTCCACGCTGGTGAAGGTCAAGGTGTACGACACCAAAGAGGCTGCCGGCGCCGAGGAAGCCGATCCGATTTTCGTGGAGCGCCTCGTGGGCAAGGTCTCCGTGTCGATAGCCAAGGGCATAACGGCGGGGGATTCCGGGAATACCGTGGAGGTGGAGAATCCCGGCAGCATCTACAACGGCGATCGGGTCGTCCTGGAAGGCTGGGTGCTGAATGTCACCAATAAGAGTACCAGACTGGTGCGCGATGTCGGCGGCCTGAGCGAGTGGGTGCGGTACGACAGCGGCGATTCGCGTTTCCTCGCGGGCAGCGCGGTGAAGCAGGACGTCGGTCGCTATCGCATCTTCTGGGCGGTGGACTGCAACTACTCCGATTCCGACGGGCATGGGGAGAGCGATTTCGACATATACGACAATGCGACGGACCCGTCGGACATCGACTGGAACACCTCCTGGGAAGAGAAGACGAACGTAGCGTACTGTCTGGAAAATACGTTCGACACGAAACACCAGAACAAGAACGAAACCACGTCCGTGCTGATAAAGGGACGGTACAACCGTTCGAAAGATGCCGTGGTAAAAAGCTTCTTTATCGTGAAGAACAACGGTGTGCTGCTCTCCGAGGAGGAGTTCGTCGAAACGGTGAAAGCGGCGGTCGCCGGGCTGGAGGATGCGGAAATCCGAGTGAATTCCGAGGCGGCGGGAGGATATTACAACACGGACGGCAGGAAGTTGAGCGACCTGCTGACGGTTACGGGAGCGAATGCCGATGCGCTGACGAAGGTCGTGCCGGAGCTGGGTACGGTGAAGTACTACAAGGACGGCGAGACCTATTACTGCACCGCGCTTGTCCGCCATTTCGACAACGGCGAGACGCCCTGGGATAACAGCGAATCATATACTGATGAGAAGCATCTGGGCCGTTACGGCGTAGTGCGCAACACATGGTATCAATTGACCGTCAACAGCGTTTCGGGTCCGGGCGAACCGGAGATCCCCGATGTCCCCGACGAGCCGGACGATACGACGGAAGGCTATATAAAGGTCTCCGTGGATGTCCTTTCGTGGGCGCTGCGCACGCAGGAGGTGGATTTGTGAACCGCTCGGTCCGAATATGAAAAACAGACGAAACCATGAAGACAGGTCAAGCCATCCGACGCGGAATGCGGTCATACGGCAGGTCGCTGCTGAGCGGCAGCCTGCTCGTGTGCTGCATGTCGTGCACCGACTGGATTTACGAGGATCGTAGCGGATGCGACCGCGGCGTGTATCTGAATTTCCGTTACGACTACAATCTTCAGCGTGCCGATATGTTCTCCGATCACGTGGGCGGCGTTACGGTCTATGTCTTCGACGCCGACGGCGACTTCGTGACCTCCCGGAGCGAGGCGAACACCGCCGGTTCCGCACCGCTCCGGGCGAAGGACTACCGTATGCATCTCGATCTCCCTGCGGGCGAGTACCGCTTCGTGGCGCTGGCCATGCAGAAGGAGGTGGCGGAGACGCAGCGGGGGCCCGGGGCGAAGTTCCGGATTGCCGGACCCGACGGAGGGAAGATGGAGGGGCTGAGCGTCACGCTCGACCATGCTCCCGACGGCCGGGTGGAACACGGAGGGCTGCCGCTCGATACGCTCTGGCACGCCATGAGTCCGCGCAGCGTCGTGACGTCCGATCTGTACGCCGTCAGCGAAACGCTGTCGCTCGTGCGCGACACGAAGCATATCGACGTCGTACTGCGGGAGATAGACGACCCGGCGGGCGTGGACGTGGCGGACTACGACTTCCGCATCACGGACCGCAACCTGCGTCTGCGCTACGACAACAGCGTGGACGAGAGCGGGCCGGCAGTCTATACGCCCTACGTCGCGTGGAACACCGAGGACCGTACCGGGCGCGAAGCTGCGGAGGGCGTCGGACGCATGGCGCATGTCGGTTTCATGACCTCGCGCATCCTCTACCACGACCGCGCCGAAGAGGATGCCGTGCTGACGGTGACGCATCGGGAAACCGGCCGGGAGGTGATCCGTGTCAATCTCGCGGACATGCTCGCCCGACTGCGCAGCGCCGACGAGCTGCATGCCTGCTCCGAACAGGAGTTCCTCGACCGGGGCTATGACTATCGCATGACGTTTTTCCTGAAAGGCGATACGTGGGAAGCGGTGGATCTGGAGATCAGCGTGCTGAACTGGAGCAGGCGGATACAGAACGTGATACTTTGACGGTCGAAAGGAAATTAGCGTATGAAAGAGGTAAAATCGCGGATATGCTGCTGGCTGTTGTGTTGTCTGGCGGCCGGATGTGCGGACCGGGACGCATCGCCGGCCGACGACGCTCCGCGGAACCCGGCTGCGTGCGGGGTCTCCCTGAGCCTTGCGTTCTCCGTGGACGGCAGCGGTCCGGATGCGTCCGGAACCGGCGAGGCGCCCGGATTCGACTCCGAAAACGCCATCCGCAATCTTTATGTGTTCACCGAGGTCTCCGGTCGGAGAACCGCCTATCCTTTCCGGCACGTGCTTCTGGACGAGGACGGGACGACCGGCCGGAAAACGGCGGTGCTGGAGTTGCCCGTCGATGTGCGGGAGGTCGGGGAGATGTTCCTGTACTTGGGCGCCAATCTCGACGACCGGCAGGCCGAGGCTTTCTGCGACGGCAATAAAGCCTATACGCTCGACGGAACCGAAACGCCTTACAACTACAATGTCGTGGAGTCGTTCGCTCCGGGAGTGGCGACGGACGGGGGCGCATCGTCTCTCCGCACGGATATCGCCATGTTCTGCACGCAGGGGCGGAAGGCCCGGCCCGTCGTGGGCGAAGACGGGGAGCGGGTCGTCGTCGAAGCTGAGTTCGAGCTCAGGCGGCTGGTGGCCAAGGTGCTGGTCACGTGCAGGGAGGATGACGGGCATTCGGGCTATGCGCCGTTGAAGGAGGGCGGAAGCCTTGCGACGAACGGAGGGTGGATAAGGCTGGAGGATGTCTATTTTCTGGTCAATTCGCTCAACAAGTCTTCTTTCATCATGGAAAAGGAGGACGAAGATCCGAACAACGACCTGACGTTCTACCTGGACGAGAAGGGCGGATACGACGGCAGCAAGACGTCGAAGGATTTCGTTTATGCCGCACCCGGCCTGCAGTATGAGGTGATCGGCTTTTTCAAACGGGCGCCCAAGTACGAGGAAAACCGGCTCCCGGACGAAAATCGGTGCGGCGGCTATCGTCCGGAGGAGGCGCTCTACTGTCCCGAGAACCTTTTCGGGGCGGTCGCCGACGAAGGGAAGAAAAAGGTGCTTGAGGAATACGAATACGTGTGGCCGATGATTACCCATGTCTCCGTGGCGGCCAAATACACTCCGGGCAGGCTGTGGATCGAGAAGGAGCTGGTCGCACATGTCCTCCGGCAGATCGACGCAGGAGCGGTGGCCGACGAGCGCGGTCTGAAAACGGCGCTGGAGAAGTGGAGCGAACAAGCGGAGGCGGCCGGGGATCCCGTGATGGAGGTGGAGTGCCCCGACGAATATGTTTCGCAGACCCTCCTGACAGAGTCGCTGAAAAAGGAAAACTATTACAGCGAAGGAACTTACGACCCCGATGGCGGCGGTTTCCCCCGGCATACTTACTTTTATTACGACAACCGGAAGGACGATACGCGGGAAGACCGGTACTATACCTACGGCGCCGTCATCCGGATGCTGGGCGATTCGTTCGACGCAGAGGAACCCGAAAAGCTGGGCAACTACCTTCCCTATACGCAGGGTTGGGGATACTATTACACCTATATCGACGGGGCCGGCGGCGATCCGGCCGGCGGCGCGACCCCTTACTCCCGCGGGGTGGTCCGGCGGAATACCTACTATATTTTGATCGTCAATTCGTTCAGCCATCCGGGCTCTTCGATCCACGACGGCGGGTATATCGACGTGCATACGCTCGTCGAGGAGTGGAAAGAGGGAGGATCCGGGGAGATCGAGTTGCAATGACGGAGCGAAATCCTATGAAACGGAAATTATACCATCTTGTCCTGGCTGTCGTCGCGCTGTCGTCCTGCGGGGACGATAGCGCGGAGCCGCCGCACGGGGAGACCGCCCGGACGATAGAGCTCAACGCGCGTACGGAGGGGCGGAACGGTTCGGCGGGAAGCGGCGTGGAAGCGGCCGGGAACGTCGCGCGTTTGCTGTTTTGGACCGAAGCGACGTTTCACAACCTTTGGATGAAAGAGAGTACGGCGGACGCCCGACCGGACGCCGAAGCCGTATTGCCCGAAGCCATCGACAACTACAATTACGACGGCGGGCGCGTCTTCTCCACAGGTGTCCGGTATCTGGGGGCCAACGCCCCTTACCATGTCACGGGCTACGCCCCCGGCTACGCCCTGGCCCCGGTCGCGGAGGGTAATTATGTCAAGCTGAAGGTGGAGGAGAGCCGGCGGGACGGAAAAACCGATTTCCTCTCGTGCGACGGCAATGCGGAGCATATGGGATGGACCGGCAATCCGTTCACGCGGAAGGAGCACGAGCTGAAATTCCGCCATCTCACGGCCTGCATCTCGTTCGAGGCCCGGCGCAGCGCGCGGATGCTGAACAAGGTGGCCGTGAACAATGTGGTGGTTACGGTGGCCGAATCGAACGGATTGGAAATCCCGACCGCTTTCGAACGGTACGTGCAGCGGGGGACGGAGGAGAAGGATGACCGGAGCACCTACCGCATATCGGAGGCCGGGCCGCAGTCGGGCGGCATAGAATTGTCCTCGCCGGACGAAAACTATATCCGGCAGGACGAGCGGAAGGAGATCGGCGCGTGTTACGTGGTGCACGGGCTGGAAAAGGTGGAAAACCGGTTTGTCTATGATCCGTTCGAGGAATTGGCGGAAACGTCCGCAGAGAAGTCGCTGACGATCAATGTCGCGGCCGATTACTCGCTGATCGTCGTGAACGAAGCGGGCGAGCTGGGATATCAGTTTCTGCGGCGGGCCGAGTGGGCGGACCGGACGGTTTCAATAGCGACGAAAACCGGCGGGATGTTCTATCCCGGCTACCGTTACGAGGTACTCATCACGTTCGACAGCGATGAACTGCTGCTGGAAGGCAGGAATATCGACTGGGAAGACGGAGGCGAACACTATCTGCCGGTATATCCCCCCGGGACCGGCGACGAACAACGATAACGGACCGAATAAAAGCGATATTATGGAAAAGAGATACCGATCGGCCGTTCCATGCGCATTGGCCCTGTGCCTGGCGGCGGCCGCATGCCGGGAGGACCCGGCGGCGGACTTCGGACCCGGCGGCGGTGCGCTCCGGCTGGATGCGCGGAAAGAGGAGATCGTCACACGGGCTGCGGGCGAAGGCCGTATGTTCGATGCGGGCGTCCGGTTCCGCATCTGGGCCTGCCGGAGTGGCACGACGGACTCCGCGGAAGGTTTCCCCGCGGGGGGCGTTCCCGGAAAGGAGTCCCTGCTGAGAGGCGGCTTGCACTATATCTCTCTGGGCGAAGAGTACAACGGGAAGCTGCACGGGCCGAAGGATTTCTACGGCCTGACCGATAACGTGCGGGCGGAGGACGGCGACGGTTTCCTGCCGCCCGACGAGGGTGACGTTTCCTATCGTATCGAGTTGGACGAGCAGTCCGTCTGCGGGTATCCAGACTATCTGCGGGCCGAACTGCCGTATAACGGAGAAGCGCTTCCGGGCAACATGCTGACGTTGAATTTCCGTCATATCATGTCGAAAGTGATTTTCAAGGCGGTGCAGCAGAGCGATGAGGAGATCGCCGGGGAGAATCGGCTGAAGGTGATTTCCGTCTCCCTTCGGAAAAAAGACGATGAAGCGGGTATTCCCCTGAGCGGAACATACGATGTGCTGACCGGTGAGTTTTCCGTATCGAAGCGGGGACCGCGGCTCGTCGAGCCGGAGAAGCCCGTAACGGTTCCGGTCCGCACTTCGGGGCAGTTCGACGCGGAGGCCGTCCAGGTGGGCGGACCCGTTCTGATCTTCCCCTCCGGCGCGGAGCGTGCCGACGGCATCCCGCAATACGTGGCTGACATAACTTTCGATGACCCTGGCGGAATATTCGGAACGGTCGGCGAGACGACCCTTTCGATTCCGGTCTGCGACAGTTGGAACGCCGGGAACCCCGAAGCTCCGTTGGAATTTCTGCCGAACTATCGGTATATGCTGGTCTTCAATTTTCTGCGCGACCGCGACAAGCGCGTGGTAACCCTCGTGCCGCAGGTATTCGACTGGCTGGAAGGCGAAGGGACGGTCGATACGCCCGGTTATCAGGAGCAGGATCTGGGGCAGCCCGTGACGTTCAACGGCGTCATGTGGGCCGACCGCAATCTGGGAGCGACCAGCGCCCATCCGACACGCAGTTACGAAGACTGGCTCAAAAGCGTGGGGTATTTCTACCAGTACGGGCGGAACATTCCCTATTTCCCGATGCCTCTCGCCAAGAAGAACGATCAGAAGGGGAGGTGGATTTATGAAGATCTGTCGGATATCGGGATTTTGAAGGAATCGCTGGTCAGCGGAGGGGAACTCACGGGAAAAAATCCGCTCTTCCCGGTGGTCGATCCCGCTTCGTGGAATCTCGGAAACGGAACGTACTATTACCAACCGGCTCGGACGACGACCAATGACGAATGTATCTGGAATCTGGGCGATGCGGGTGGAGGCCATACGTTTAGTTTCAGCTACGATGGGGCGTATTCCCTCGGGAAACTGGAGAGGAAAAGCAACGGGGGAGAGACGCCCCGCACATGGGCCGACCAGAGCGAAACTCCGTGTCCTCCCGGATGGCGGCTGCCCGCGGAGGAAGACTTCAGAGGCATTCTTCCGGGATCGGCCTATTCGGGGAACATCACGTTCAGAGTATATACGAACCTGAATAATGCCGGATCGTGGGAAGCGACGATCGACAATAAATCGCTTGAGGAACCGGATTTCGAGAAGGCTTTCAGCGAAGAGAATCTAAAAAAGATAAAGGTGCTGGAAAAGTCCGGATTGTACGATAAAAACGAGTCGGCATACAGCGGACGATTCCCTTATATTTACCGGAGAGAGATGGAGGATTTCGGCGGAGCGGATACCGAAACGTGCGAATATATCCTGAGTATGGGAGACGATGATCGGGTCCGCGTCAAGGATCGGTCCGGAGAGTTGCGAAACAACGATAAGGAACATATATACAACTGGGGCGTGGTGTACGGCATCAAACGACAGGGCACGACCAGGGCCTATCGCATGAAATGGGAAATCGAACTGGTTACGGCCGATCCGAATCCCGAAAAGAAAGACGGCGTAGTCGTCTATAATGAGCCGTTTCGGGGCGTACTGGTCATTTCGCGCTATCGGACGAGCCCGAAGGACAAATTCACACCCGACGCCGACGGGGATTACGGCGAAAGTTTGAGGTCGTTCGACTGGGACCATCCCGCCGAAGTGCTTTACCTGCCCGTCGGCGGTATCGTCAATAATTGGACGGGCGGGAATATTGCCAATGTGGGTACGGAAACTTGGTATGCGACCAATGAAACGGCGGAAGACAATAGGAAGAAAATCATGTGGTTCAAATTCGCAGGGTCGCAAACCGCCAGCCAGAGCATCATCCTTTCGGACAAATCCCCGCTGGGCGATGCCGTGCAGGTCCGTTGCGTGCGCGATCTGAATGCAGATAAACGATGACGACGATGAGGAACGAACAGCGTATGAAAACCGCGCTTTATGCTCTTCTGCTGGCTGCGGCCCCGCTCCCGGGGTGCTCGTCCGGGGAGGAGAGCGCCGCTCCGGTTCCCGGGGGAAAGGTCGAGGTGTGTCCCGTGTTGCCGGGGCTTCTCGGTTCGGTGTCCGAAAACGGCCCGTCGGTGCGGACGGCTGCCGCCCGTGCGGACGGACAGGAGGATATCTTCTTCGGAAAGGATGCGGAGCCCCTGCCCAACGGCAGTACCCTTTGGCTCCATGTGAAAGAGCAGGAAGCCGGAGGGGCGGGGGAGGAGTACACGAAGTCGTATGTCGTGCGCGATCTGGACGGAACGCGGCAGGCGCTCTATCCCTGCCGGGTGGAATACGACGAGGAGGGCAACGTCTCGCAGGTGACGGAGACGGGCGTTCCGCTCTACCTGACGATCGGCAAGACCTACGAATTCCGGGCCATGTCGCCGGCCAAACGTCTGGTGGAAACGGACGACGGGCATCAGGCCGTCAGCGTGAACCACAAGGAGTATCTGATGGCGACCGACGACCGTTATCCGAGTTCGGCGAAAACGGTCGTCCGCCTCGACGGGGACGACGGCGCGGTTCACTATGTGAAACTGAATCCGTTGGCGCACCAGACCTCCCGGCTTGAATTCACCATTCGCAAGGAGAAGAACGACCCTGCCGTCTTTTCGCTGGATGTCATGCCGCAGGGGGTGGAGGTGTCGGGCGTACAGAAGTATTACCGGATCGAGAACGAGAAACTCGGTTGGAACTGGTGCTGGACGAAGTCCCCGCAGGTGTATCTGGAAGCCAAAACGGGCGATGCCGACGAACGTTTCACCATTCGCCGCAGCGCGGCCTATGCCGACAGCTTCATCACGAACAAGAACGCTACGGAGCTGTATATCAAGTGCCCCATTCTGCCGACCGATGCGTATTCCGGGACGGTCGTCGTGCTGTTCAACCTGTCGGTGAACGGCATTCCCACCCAATATGAAATGATGCTGAATCAGAAAGTATTCGAAGCGGCCTACACCTACCATTACGTAGGAACGGTGAAGATGGAGAACGGCGTCTCCACCATCACCTGGCAGTATGTGAGCTGGAACGAAGAGTTACCCATCCTGTAAAAACGACCCGTCATGAAACGGATATGCCTTTTCGCGTTCTTTGCGCTCGTCGCCCTGTGCGGAGCGTGTACGCAAAACGATCCCGTACCGGCCGATCCCGGAGCCGTCAGCCCGGTTTGCGCCGCTTACAGAATCAGTGCCCGGGTTCTGCCGATGGCGGGCGGGGAAGCCGCTCCCGGTTCGAGGGCCCTGCTGCCGATGACGCCCGAGGAGGAGAACATGATACGCACGATCGCCGTACTCCAATTCGATTCCGAGGACAACCTCGTGCTTGTCGCCGACGGGGAGCGTCCCGGAAGCGAATCCTATTACTATTTCAGAAACCTGACCGAGGACGAGGACACGCCCAACGGGACCCCGTCGCCCGAACTGGACAACGTGCGGTTGCAGTCCGGCGACGGGCAGAGGACGACGATCTGCCTGATAGCCAACATGACCGAAGCCCAGATCGCGGAACTGATCCTGAAGGACGACGGGCGGACCCGGGTGCAGTTGTCCGATTTCCGCCGGAAAACGGTGGACATCGGGAATATTCTGACCGAGGAGGACGGAGCGGGCGACAGGAACGAGAATATCGGGCATGTAAAACAGATCTACATGTTCGGGTATTACGAAGGAGTGCTGCCCGGCACCGAAAGCGGATTGTCCATCTACCTGGGACGTATCATCGCACGTATCGAGGTGAATTTCACGATCGACGATCCCGAAGACCTGAAAAAGAAATTCTACATCGGACTGGCCAACATGGAAACGAAGGCCTATGTCTTCCCGGGAGCGCAGTCGCCCAATGCCGAGGATGCCTGGTTGGATATGAAGCCGACCGAGCGGAGCGAGGTGATCAGGACCGGGGCCTGCCAATTCTACTTTTATGCCGCTCCGCATTCGACCGATGTTTCCGACAAGGCCACCCGGTTGCAGATATGGTACGTGGACGAAGGAACCGTCCCTTCGGACGACAATGTTTCCGCCACCGTCCTGTTATGCAATAATCCGGATACGAAGCCGGAAGATGCCATGGAAGGGGACTATTATCTGAACCGGAACAGCATCTATCATGTCAATATCCATTTGAGCGAAAAGCGGGACGGTACGCCTGCCGTGCGCTCCGATTGCCGGCGACGGTAAGATCATGCGCCGGGACAAGGTCGGCAGGGCGTGGCCCGGCCGGGCCGGATCGGCCGTGCCGTTTCATCGGCGGCCTGTTTCACGGCCGGGCATCTCATGCACGAACGAACCGCCCGGCCTCGATCGAAAAAGAGCCGTTCAGATGTTCTGAACGGCTCTTTCGAACGACGGAAACCTATTCGGCCCGAACGGCTGCGGCTTTGTTTCCGGTAGAGAGTCTTTGAACGGCAGCCGGTGCGGACTGTGAGGTCCGGGTTCCCAGTACGCCGTATTCCGTCGATGTGCGGACCATCGTATAGGGACCTGCGAAGAAATCCTTGTATACGTACGGGCTCATCGCCTGGATGTAATAGTTGCTGCCGTTGCGGACATCCCAATAGTCGAGCGACGTGATCGTGCAGGATCCGCCTCCGGACAGACCGTAATTGTATCCGTAGATGGCGCCTTTCCCGTCCTCGGACGAGGATGCCTGAAGGGCCTCTCCGTATCCGAGCGATATGAGACCGCCGTACCCGGAGCCACCTTTGGTATAGACAAATCTCGGGAAGAGCGTGAGCTGGCCGCCGGTACTCAATGTCCCGCATATCTGATGGTGGATGTCGAACGTGCCGTCGGCCTTGAACTTCGCTTCGCATTCGTAGTCGTTCTTCAGGTAGGTGTATCCCCATCCGCGGATCAGGTACGTACTGTTGATCTCGCGCGGACGGATTTCGATGACGAAATCGTAGGACGTACCCGATACTTCGGACGACGCCGAGGTCACGGTCCATGTCCCGATCCATTGCCTGTAGGCATCCTGCATGTCTGCCGGCAGTGCGGAGGTCGTTTTCTCCGCGCTGAAGACCTTCGTGGTGTAATTCAGCGTCGAGGGGTCGATTCCCAGGCCCACCACGACATACTCCGTTTCATCGTACAGGTCGGAAAGAGTCCCTGTCATGTCGCCCTTCTTCAGTTCGTTCGCGGAAGCGATCGTCTCGCAGATACTTTTCCGGAGTTGCGTGTCCGACATGCCTTCGATTTCGCTCTTCCTGAACGCCCGGACGATGTACGGGTCGTCCGGATCCGTCGCGGTAATTTCGTATTTCAGCGAATTGTAGGTCGTTTCCGTAATGTTTACGGTCAGTTGGTTGTCCGAGTATTTCGGAGTGATCCGGACGTTTTTCTCGGCATTTTCCAGGTACTCTCCGCTGAACGACAACTCTTCCACGGTCACGCCGTCGATGGTCAGAGGTTCGTAGAATTTCGCACCGGATTTCGTCCAGATGAAGGGCGCGGACAGGACCTCTGCCGATTCGGTTTCGGTGGCCTCCTTGAGCGTAATCCGGAATACGCGCGAGGTAAAATTATTCAGAGCCGATTGGAATTCCAGCGGATAGGTCGCATCCCCTACGATGCAGCTCGTATAGCCCAGCAGCATATCCGTTTCCGCATCTACATAGGCTTGCAGTTCATCGGCCCAGTTCACGCCCTCATCGAGCGGATACATGCGGATGTAATTGCCGGATTTGCGTCCTTTGAGTTTTACGCATTCGGGAGTGGCCTCCATAACGATGAAGTCGGAATCCCCCTCCAGACCGCCGTTCGCCGTGCCGATTCCCTGATTGGCCCCGGTCCCGGCATCCGAATAGAAATGAATGATCTCGTTGTAGGTGTTGAACGTGAGCATCGGCCCGTTGTCCGGCTCTACGGAGTAGTAGGACTCGTCCGTCTGCGCGGGATCGAAATTCTCGCTGGCGGCGGTCACCTTGCCGTCGGAAGAGAATTTCAGGAACATCGTATAACCTCCGTAGATGCGCGATTTCTCCGGATAGAGCTCCACGCGCCACCCGTTGACAGCACCCTGAAGAACGTTCTCGGCCCGTTCGATGGCTTCGTTCATGCGTTCCGTCGCGGATTTCGGGAATTTATCCTCCTCGTTCAGAAGACAGGAGCTCAGTACGAGGGGCAGCCCCAGCAATATCAATAATCGTTTCATAGGTTTCACATTTTTTTAATACGGAACAGAATCAGATATCCAGGTCGAGTGTCGGCACGTCCTGCTGACGTCGCAGGACGATCTCGCGCAGCTTCTCCAGGTCGATACCCCAGTCATTCTCATAGTATTTATAGACGATGTCGAATTTCTGCTCGATCATCGAGCGTCTCGCGCCTGCCGTCCGCAGTTTCGTTTCCCAGGCTTCGGGCGTGTTGGTGACGTAGATCGAGGCGAGCTCCACGAACTCCTCTCCGTCGGAAGTCGAGGCGTAACGGCTGATGAACCCGTCCTGCAGAGCGCTGGTCTCGGTGGGATATACCTCCCAGCAGGAATTGCCGACATAGCGGATACCTCCGTCCGACTTGCCGACGATCTGTTCGAAATCGGACGTGTAAGGCTTTTTCTGATTGAGGATATGCCCGAACTCGTGATGTATCGTTTTGAAGTAGGAGGAGTTGAGAGCATCGACATTGCGCGGATCCAGCGTATTAAGGTTGTAGAGGGTGATTTTCGTACCGCCCTCGGCCGTACCCAGTACGATGGAGCCGTTGTTGTTGTAGGCCGGGCTGCCCACGAAGAAGAGGTCTTTCGGGAAGTTGGCCCGGATGAAGTCCCGGCTGCCGGTGATTTCGTCGTAGGCTTGCAGACAAAGATAGGAAACCAACTGCGCCATTTCGATCGAGCGTTCGTAACGCGCCGGAACCAGATTGTAGGTCATATCGGATTCCATGTCCTCGTAACGGTACATGACCCGGATATTATACGGTTCGATGAAGTTCTCGAGGAGCCACTCGTCGAAAGGCGTTTCGATCTCATAGCCGATACCCGTGATTACGCTCTTGTCGTCGAGTCCGTCCTCCGAACACGCCGTGTTCGAAAGTGCGAATACCAGTGCGGACAGTGCAAATATCGTTCTTTTCATAATATGCATTTTTTAATCTCAAATGGCGGATTACCTCGGATTGGCGGGCAGACCGCTCGTGATTACATCGTTCGGTAGCTGGATGGCCCGACGGTTGTCCCGCACTGCGAGCTTGTCGGTCACGGCGCTGACATGTCCGTCGGTGGAATCGAGCGTGCGACGATAAATTTCGATGCCGAAACGCTTGATGTCGAACCAGCGCAGACCGCAATGCAGCGTTTCGTAGCGACGCAGCATCAGCAGCGTATGGACCATGGCCTCCTGGGTTTCGTCGAGATCGAACGCAGGGTGCAGCTCCTTTTTCGGCGTAGGACCTTTCTTGTTCATATCCGACTGGTTCTGATCGGTTTCCGGCCGGTAATATTCGGTGCCGGCGGCCCACGCCGTCACGGTCTCTTCCGTCAGCGGCGTGTACGACTTGCAGGCGTTCGACAGGAAGAGGTTCATATCCTTCAGCGCGTTCGGATAATCTTTCTGCATGATGTAGGCTTCGGCCCGTGTCAGCAGCGTCTCGTCGCCCGTGAAGAGCGTGTAGACGGTGTGGATATAACCGGTTCCTGCGACGGGATCGGTATATTCGAACAGATACGGCGTATGGGGCAGCAGGGTCTTGTCCAGACCGCTGTTATATACCAGCGGCCGCACCTTCCATTCGTAGGGCGCGAAGGGCGTATTCGTGCAGGAGATGCTCTCGGTCTGGCCGATCAGCCATCCGTGGTTGTAACGGCGTCCCGAGGAGTATCCGCCGAAATAGGTCCCCGAAGAGGAGTAAGCCGTCGCCAGCAGGTAGTTGCACGGCAGGTCCGTACTGATATAGTAGGTGGCTGCCGTATTCTGGGTGGACCCGTTGTTCATCGGATATTCCAACAGCGCCTCGTAATCGCGGAGCTGGGATTCGGGGGCGTTGGTCAGCGCTTCCGAGGCATATTCCGCGGCTTTGTCCCATTTCTGATAATACAGGAAGAACCGTGCGGCGAAGGAATAAGCCGCTTTCCGGTTGAAGTGGTACTTGGGAACCGAATAGATCGCGTCGTCGATAAGCGGCAGTCCTTCCTCGATATCCTTTTCGATTTTGGCGTACACTTCGGCTACCGTACCGCGTTCGTATTTCGGGTCGAGTTCGGTTTCGGCCTTCTCCATGTAAGGGATTCCCATGTCGTCCGGATAGTTGGGATCGTACTGCTGGCAGAAAATGTTCACCAGCACGAAGTGGGCGTATGCCCGGCAGATCAACGCTTCGCCCTTGGCCGCGCGCAACTTGTCGGTCATTTCCATTTTCCCGAGAGCGTCCAGCACCTGATTGGCATTCGCAATGGCCAGATACTGCGAACTCCACGTCCTGATAAGCGATTCGTTGTTGGATTCCACGGGCGGATTCCAGGAAAAACTCTCTTCGTAGAAACGACTCCAATCGCCGTAGGTTCCGCCGTGGTCATCGACATTGTCCGAAGCCAGTTCCAATACGAACCACGGCTGGTTGCTGGCATAAGCCGAGACCAGCATGTCGATGGCCTTTTCCTCCGAATCGACCGTCGTGCGGTTGTCCGGGTTCTCGTCGAGGAAGTCATTGCAGGAAGAAAAGCCTGCGGCAAGAGCTCCGGCGAACAGAATATATGCAATGTAGTTTTTCATATCGTTTTCGTTTTTTTGATTACAGGCCGATACGCAGTGTCAGCGTGAACTGCTTGGGAACGGGAACCGCGACGCCTCCGGTGTTGAAGAACTCGGGATCCTGGCCGTTGAGCTTTTTGTCCGCGTAGATCAGAAAGAGGTTCGTAGCCTGGAACTTGAGCGAGAGGCTCGACATTTTGAGTTTCTGTATCCAGCGTTTCGGGAAGTCGTAGGTCAGCGAGATCTCCTTCATGCGGATGAAATCGCCTTTGGCGATGCGTGCCGTCGAATAGTTGTAGGCGTTGTAAGCGTACGACAGCGAGTTGTCGTTCTTCTTCTGCCGGGTCGAAATAATGGTCGGCACGTCCGTGAAGCGTTCGTCGCCGGGAACCATCCAGCGGTTCTTGAATTCGCGCGGCATGGCGTCGAGATCCGTATAGGAATCGGAGAAGACCGGATCGAGACGTACCACGTTGCCGAAAGAGTAGGTGATGAAGATGTTCAGTCGGAGTCCCTTGTAGCGGAAAATGTTGCCGAAACTACCGACGTCGGTAGGTTCCGACGGCCCCGAATAAACCAGATGGTCGAAACGCTCCTGTTCCTGGAAATTGATATTCGTCGTCGTCAGCTCGCCGTCCTCGTTGATGAAGGTCGGAATACCCTCTTCGTTCAGCCCGCGGAAGTCGTAGGAGAAGATCGAATTCACGGGATAGCCCTCGCGTGAGAATCCGATGCCCGAAACCAGATCGAAGGCGCGGGTCGATGTCTCGAACTTCGTGACTTCGTTCTTCATGTGCGAGTAGATGATGTCGGTCGTCCAACTGAAGTCCTGCGTCTGGATATTCTTCGTGGAGAGCGAAAGCTCGATGCCGCGCGACCGCATCGTGGCGACGTTGCCCAGCTTTTCGATCTGACCTCCGATGCCCTGCGTATTGATCGGTCCGATCAGGTCGTAGTTGTCGCGTTTGTACCAATCGACAGCCAGATTGATCCGGTTGTTCAGAAAACCCAGGTCGGCGCCGATGTTCAGTTCGTGCTTCTTTTCGTAGGTCAGCTCGCTGTTTTCCAGTTCCGAGAGAGCCAGTCCCGACTCCGAAGCGCCGGCCGTCGGACGCCACGGCGTCGTACTCTTGATTACCGCCAATGCGTTCGTCACCGACGGACGGTCGGCCGTCAGCGAATACGAAGCCTTCAGCGAAAGGTGCGACAGCGCAGGCTGCGCGCGCTGGAACCATGTTTCCTCGTGCATGTTCCATGCGCCCGAGATGTTCCATGTCGGCAGCCAGCGCGAACGCGTCGTCAGTCCCACGGCGTTGTTGCCCTCGTAGCGGAATGTGCCGTTGATCGTGTAACGCCCTTTGTAGGAATAGGTCCCGTTGAAGAAGAATGCGGCATTGCGGTAATAGGTCTTCTCCATCGTATAGTAATCGGTGTTGTCCTCCTTGCCTTTTTTGAAGATGAGGTAATCGTAGAACGGAATCTCTCCTGCGTCGTATTGCAGACCCCAGCCGCGGAACCACGTCGTTTCGCGGTCGATCTGGTTGGTCTCCATACCCGCGTATGCATTGATGATATGCGTGTTGTCGATGGTCTTGCTGTAAGTGGCCGAAAGGCGGAAGTCGTAGGAGAGCATCCGGTTGTCGGTCCGCTGATAGATACCGCCGGCGGGCAGTACGCTCACGGGTTCGGCATAGATGTCGTCCGGGTCCTTGTAGAGAAACGAGTTGTTGTCCCGGATCGTCGTCGTGCCCATGGCCCGGTATGCCTCGGCCTGATTCGCATTGTCGCGGACGTTGTGTTCCTGCGAGGTCCCCGAATAACGCACCGAAGCCAGAGCCGCGGCTTCGAAACCCTTGAAAGCCTTCCATTTCAACTCGCCCTGGAACTTCACGTCAGCCACGTTCAGGTCGATGTAGTTGTTTTCCAGCTCGTGCAGGATGTTGAACGGAGCATAATTGCGCACATAGAATTCATTGGGATCGAGCACGCGCGAAGTGTTCAGCGCATACGAATAGGGATTGATGTCGAAGTCGCGTTTCACCTCGCCGGTCACGTAGTCGGTCGTGGAGCCGAGAGTCCCGGGAGCTTTCTGCTTGCGGTACGACCCGTTGGTGATCATATTGAATGAAAGGGCGTCCGAGATTTTGTACGAAGCGTTGAGATTGGCAGTGTAGCGTGCGACTTCGCTCTGCTTTGTCCAGCCCGGATCGAACAGGGCGCTGACAGAGGCGTAGTAGGACGATTTTTCGGTTCCCGACGTGATGCTCACCGAATGGGAGTGCATCACCGTCGGCTGGAACAACTCTTTGAACCAGTCCGTATTCCGCCGCTCTGCCGCCTGCAGGAACGCGACCTGTTCGGCGCTGCCCTGTTGCATCGCTCCCGAATTGATCAGCGCATACATTTTGCCGTAGATACCGCTCGCCGAGGCGTTCGTGACCCGCGAATTGCCCAGCCAGCCTTTGTAGGCCATTTCCTGATAGACCGACATCTGGTCCTGGGAGTTCATCAGGTTGAAGTTGCTGTAGGAAGGGATCATACGGTACGTGAATTCGCCCGTATAGTTGACCCGGCTGACACCCGGACGGCCCTTTTTGGTCGTTACGACGATCACTCCGGCCATGGCGCGGGCTCCGTAGATCGACGTGGCCGATCCGTCTTTCAGAATATTGAAACTTTCGATGTCTTCGGGATTCAGACCTGCGATGGCCGAACCGATCAGGGTCGTGGCGTCTCCCGAGGAGAGATCCTCGGCAGAGATGTCCTGAACGTCTTCCATGATTACTCCGTCCACGACCCACAACGGCTTCGAGTCGCCGTAAATGGAGGTCGCACCGCGAACGCGGATTTTTGGAGCCGTACCGAACGTACCCGACACGTTCTGTACCGAAACGCCTGCCGAACGGCCTTCGAGGCCGCGGCTGATATCGCCCATACCGGAAAGTTTCACGTCATCGGCCACCAATTGATCGGCCGCACCGGTAAAGAGGCGCTTGTCCGTTTTGGTCATACCTGTCACCACGACTGCTTCCACTGCCTGAGCGTCGGGTTCGAGGCGCACGCGGACGTTGGGGGAGATGGCTGTTTCCCGGGTTTTATAACCTACATAGGAAATTTGCAACTTCCCCCCCCCTTCCGGGCCGGGATCTGAAGGAGGAATTCGCCCTTCAGGTCGGTTGAAGTGCCGATGGTCGGATCATCCTTGACGATGACCGTAGCGCCGATAATCGGAGCGCCGTTTTCATCGACGACCGACCCGCGTACCTGGTCGGATTGAGCAAAAGCACAACCCACTACCGCGAGTATGCAAACCAACGATAGCGTAATTTTTTTACTCATAAGCATTAGTTTTTGATAGTTTATAAAAGTAAAGCGCTTCGGTATCAAAAATACAAAATATAATTTAATACGCAAACTTTTTGTGGCATAATGTGGCCGATGGAAATACATTATATCAAAAACGAATGAAAGGGATTGCGATTTTTTCTTCAAATGTGCCGGCCGATTACGATATGGAATCACCGGATTTTCCTTTCCGGCGTCCCGGTCGTCAGTGAAAACGGTGCGGCTTGTCTGCAACGAGGTCGGAATCGGCGGTTTCGGAGAAAGAAATGGGCCGTTGCGGAGGCCGCGGCCCGGTCGTATGACCGAACGGCCGTATCGCCGTGTTTTCTTACGATCGACTGCATATCCCGCATGACGGAGGGTCCGGTGTACTTTTTCGGGCCGTAAAAGTACACCGAATAGGCCGCATGCGACATGCTCCGAACCGCATTTTCCTGCACTTCCGGAAAAAGCAAAAAGCCTTGTAAATAAAATATTTACAAGGCTTTTTGCTTTGATATCTTGCGGTGCGTAGGGGACTTGACTCTCCCCCTACACACATTGCTTTGACTTTCAAGGCCCTTTTTGCGAAGCGCATTTTGGTACACCGAATTGGCCACTACCAGTTTGCGTCGTATTTCACAATCCTTTTGGGCTTTTTTCTGAGACAGAAGAATGAAAATTTCTTTTAATGTGCAAAAATTCAAAGAATAATTCGAATCCAGTCATAACATATAGGGCAGATTCATGACGGTATTGGAATATTTTATTGAGCAATTAAAATCTACAAAGAGAGTATTCCATTAATAATAATGCGTAATTAATAGATATATAATTACTTATAATGATTTTTATATAAGTAAATATTGACTCATATGAAGTTCGGCTGTATTGTTCCCAATTTTGCCGTGTCAGTTATTATTTAGAGTAGGGTAGGATGGAACGTACGGAAGAGATTTTAGAAAATAGTTCGGGAGATTCGGCCGGATATTTCCTATATGAAACGTCATCGTAATTTGCTTTGCGGAGTTCCGATCCTGGAGGTCGGAGAAGTTTGCGACCTGTTGAAAATATACGATCGTCAACTTCGCCGTTACCATGAGCAAGGATTGCTCTCGGTTTTTTATTTCGAGATCGTCTCGTTCGAGCCGGGACTGGGATACCTCGCGGCATACCTTTACTGCGGCGGACAGTGGGAGGAGTTCTGACCTCCGCATGCATGCTTACCCCGAAGGCAGGGATACGTCCGGCCAATCGGTTCCGCCGCAAGTGAACCGCAAATCCGAAACAAAAAATCACTATGGACATGAAACCCGAGGATTTCCGCCGTGCGCTGGAAATCATCACTACGAACAACCGCATCACCGTGTCGTTCAACACGCCGGTGGACGACAACTATGCAAATACCTATCCGATTCTCATTCACGAGAGCAACGCCACCGTGCTGAAACAACTCCACGACGAAGGCTATTCGCTTTCGATGATTGAGAAAGGATTGTATGTCATGAAGTATTAACCTCAAACGACAAAAACCATGGCATGTTATAAATTTTATCAGGACACGAAACACACGATCTGGCAGCGCACGTATTTTACGATTACGGCGCCGAACAAGAATGCGGCGCTATGCCGTGCGGCCCGCATCGCAAAGAGCGACTTGAGGGTCGAGCAGGAGCAGCTTTCGGGATTCATGGTCGGAGAATCGGAAATACTGAATGATTCGTTGGAGGATTTACCCTTGGAGGACAACAATGAACAGCCGACCATCGAGATATTCCTCGACAGCGGAGAGGATGTCGCAAACAACGTTTCGGGCTCGGCATGGGATGCGTGGTGGCCGGAGCTCGACGCCGGGGATATGGAGCGGATAACGGGACTCCAACGCTCCGACTTCAGCACGGAAAAGGATTGCGAAGATTTCATCGTCGCCTGCATCCAATGGTGGAACAGCCACTCCGAAACCGAAAAAATCGCAGTCTGGAAGGAATATCGGGAATAACAAAAAACAGAAATCGTAATGAAACCATTCGAGAAAATCATGAAGCGCCCGGCGCTTCCGAACTATTACCTGCATCGCCATTTCCAATGGCCCGACACGCTGCCGGAAATCTTCGATTACCTGCGACAGCACGACGAACTGCCGTTCCTGTACGGCGGCGACAACTGGCCTTACGATGCGATGTGCGAGCGGCAACGCCGTCAGGGCGTTTCCATTTCGCAGTTCCTGACACCCGACCTTACGGCACGGCAGATGGCAGCGCTGGCCGTGCGGTCGTTCGACAACGAGAGCCGTATCGTGGACGCCTGCTGCGGCTCGGGGCAGCTCACGAGGGCGCTGATTGCCGAAGGAGTGCATCCTGCGTCGATTGTAGCGTTCGATGCCGATACGGACATGGCGGACATCTACTGCCGGCTTTATCCCGAGGCGACCGTGATGCGGAGTCTGTTTCAGGAGATAGATTTCCGCTGCGAGAACGTCATCGCCAACCCGCCGTTCGAAACGGCCGAATGCGCGGAGTTCCTGCGGTGGCTGGGTGACGTACAATATCCCGGCGACAAGGCCGTATTGTTGCTGCCGGTGGGGTTCATCGACAAGCAGCGACCCAGGATGATGCAGAACGTCGTGCGGAGGTTCTGCACTCTCTGTCGGACTCCCATGCAGGAATCGTTCGCAAGGACGAATTGAAGGGCCGAGATCGTCGTACTGCAACGGCTGTAAAGATCTGCGGGAATATTTCGCTGGTAAATTCATCTCTTTCGCCGTATCGAAACGATACGGCGAAAGAGACTGTCGTGCGTTGATCGGCTTGCCGAAGGCGCTATAAGGAATACGGCCGTGTGAAACGGAACACCCGGCTGAAAGAGCGGCTGAAGATGACTGCGGGTGGTTGAAATATCTTTACCGAATGAAAATGCCAGACTGACCCATTCTCTCAATGTGGATACAGAAAATCGCCGGAAACGTTTCGAACGTTCCCGGCAGCATCGCTGAAATCCGAATTCCATTCGGACGAACGGTCTGTCTAACACTCTTCGACTGTTACTTTTGTATATAATTTTGGTATATGATCAAGGTAACATATACCGAAAATACAGATATAAATGTCGATTTTACGAGTGTCCAATCTTTGAAAATAAGATATACTGCCATCGAAAGAATTGTCGACACAACAGCCATTCCAACACATTTCAATACTGTTTTTAAAAACTTCGATAGACTTGGATTCATAACCCTAATTCTTTTACTCTTACATAATAGGCTTTATGTATCTCTTCCCGAGAAACAGAATACTCCGTATTCGTATCGGTTGATTTAACAGACATTATTTCTTCCAACAACTGATCGACACCTCCGATAATACTTGCCACTCCAGCTGTAGTAGCCACAGCTTTCCACGTTAATGCTCCTGTTATCCATCCCAATTTTGAGCCGGCAACATATCCAATGGCACCGGCGACATCAGAGATAAGTATTCGTTTGCCAATACGCAATGTACTATTCCAGAAACGTCCTTGAAGTCGAGGATTCCATACCGTATACTGAGTATCCCAATACTCATAAGAACCATCGGCTACTCCTGCTATCCAACTTATCAACTGTTTTTCTTCGGAATTAGTGGCGCTTTTTATATAATTAACATACAACAAATTGAGTTTGTTTTCACAAGGTGTTGTACCACCGTGTTGATCTATTGTTTTTTCTATTTCATCTACATAAGAAAAAATAAGCGGAGATATTGAATTCGTACCATATACCTTTTTAATCGCATCTGTTGCAGACAGCCCCCCCCATTGATAATATGATCGACTAATTGACTCTGACGACTGTTCAAAGATACATCCAAAATATCGCACACCCACCTGTCAATATCGCCTGCCGGAGCATTATTTTTATATGCCAAACGCACGGCAGCACCATAATCGGACATCAAGCGAATAAACTCGTCTGCATTAGATGAAGAGGCCAAGACAGATGGCGTTTTATGTATTTCAATAAAATTCTCCAATATTAAATTGTGATAAACACCAACCTCCGTTTGGGATATTTCGTCTTCAACAGGCATTGAGTTTTAAGATTCTTTTTTACAAGATACACATAGTGTAATACTAAAGGAAATAATGCCTAATAATAAAGATTTTCTCATAAAATTAGTTTAAGGTTTGTTCAAAAATACAATAAATATAACATAGAACAAAAAATACAAATATTTTGCATCGGGTGATAGGTGTTCGTTACGGAAGTCTCTTTGATTGTTCCGCATAAGAGTTCCGTATTTGCCTTTTCTCATTCACACTTTGATTTTATCGGAAACGATATTTTTATCGGATGATTTTCAGGGGCATTCGATTTGGGATGGGTTAAAAAGTATTTTCTTGCAGTTATGGCGGACTGCTGAATTGATATTTTTTGGACATCCGATCTTTCACCGGACGGGTGCTTTATAACTCAATCACTTGTCCTAATAACTGGAAGGCACTACTCGCATTGAGTATATTCGACAGTAGCACAAGAAAATGAACAATGTCCGGTTACGCCGCAAGCTTGCGAAGCGCAACCTCCGGAGATGGGTTCGGACGGGCATTGAACGGATTGAGGTTGCTGGCAGCCTGCCAGTGTAAGACAAGCGCAATCGGTTTCTTGAGTACCAGCCGCCGTTATACATTCTTCATCGAGGGTTTCCCAAGTCGGTATTGTAATATTTGTGTCGCCTCCTCCTGCCTTTTGGATATTGCCCAAAGAGACGATGATTTCTTTTTTCAGTTTTAGTTTTCTCATAGGTGTTGGTTTTAAGCATGTTGAATATTTGTTTTACTCCAGTTTTATCGTCCGGTGAAGGATCGAATATTTTTCATTATGCAGAATGCCCTCGATGCGGATGGAGTAATCTGCGGGTTCGTCCGCCGTGTAAAACTCGATTTCGGCCCTGCCCTCGGGAGAGATCTCAAGTGCTGAGTTCCAATACAGCGTGGTTCTCAAATCCCGCTCGGGAGCATTTCTCTGTCTTGCCGTCTCGTATTTTGGGGAATAGAATTCAGCAGGCGTTTGATAACCTTGAGGTCGAACGACCTGCATGTACTGTTGGTCCGGATCCCGATATCCGCTCCGCAACAGTTCCGACCCGTCCTTAGTCGTGATTGCGATGACCGACCAACTGTTTATCTGAATTCTCTTGGGTAAGCTGCGATTCATCCTGTTGATACCGAACAAAGTCGTATTCACCGCCGGAATAATATCGACCCGTTTTATCATTTCGACCGGAACGAACGGCACTTTTTCGCCGAAAGGCATCCAAAACGTTCCGTCGATCATATATCTGGCCGGATTGCCGTAGGCGTAAACTTCGTTATTTCTGATATGTACGCCATGCTGTCTCATGAGGAGTTCCTTCAGGTCGGCATAGTATCCTTTTTCGATTTCCCTGTAATCCACGGATTTTCTGGCAAGGACTTGGTACGGATTTTCGATGGGTTTCAGCGATTCCTGCGAAGCGGCCACCACGATCTCTTCGATAAGTATATGTTTGAGGCTGTCTGTGAATGCGGCGACGTTCCGGTCGTAGCGTTTCATCTCCCGGGATCTGTCGTACAGGGGCCGGGGTTCGTCGGCTGCGGGGTATGCGGGCCCGTCTACGAGCAGCAGCACGTCCGTCTTTCCTCCGGGGCCTTCGGCCCGGAGCACGAAGTGCGTGCTGTCGGGAAAGTCGAATCCGTTGAGTGCGAAGCGCCCCTCGTGGTCGACGTCCGTGCGGAAGAATCGCCCGAATCGAGGCACGAGAGCCGATACCGTATATCCTTTGAAATTCCGTTTGCGGAAAATCCCCGTTTTCTCGATCCTTCCCGTAATCTCCTGCCCGATTTCGAGAGGAATCGCAGGCTCCTCATACCGGCCCTGCACGACCTGCGGAATGTCGTAGCGTCTCCATCCCTGTGTGAGCATCAGGGCATCGGCTGCGGCCATTCTCTCTGCCGTTCTCTCCCCGAAGTAGTAGTCAGGCTCCTCGATGTATCCCTTCAGCTCGGATTCGAGCAACAGTTGCGTGCGAATGTCACGGTGCATGATGTCCGGGGCCACGATCCTGTCGTCGGTCACCGACACGGAGACATTCCCTTCAAGAGGCCGCCCCTCCGCATCGTGAAAGTCGAGTTCCAGCCTCACCTTTTCCCGGCGTCCGTACTCCTTCCGGTCGGGCTGCACCCGGGCCGTGGCCTCTCCGCGGGGATCGTAATGGAACAGCAGCCGTTCGCTCAATGTCTGCAACCGGTTGTCGAGCAGCAGTATCTGCAACACTCCCTGCGGGAAGTCCCTCCAGCGGAACGACGCCTTGTGCATCCGGGGATTCAGCGTGCCGTAGTAACAAAGTTCTCCGCGGCAGTGGATCAGCAGATGCAGTACACCCGGGTCGTAGCCGGGCGTCGCGGAGGCCTGCACCGTGAACCGCTCCGAGGTCGGGAAGACCCGGAGCACGCAGACCCGGGACTGCACGTCCGGCAGGCGGAACCGGCGGCGCATGCCGTCCGACGTGCGGCATTCGGCGTAATAGCGCTGTGCGGCGTCGGGCGTGAACAGGAACTTGCCCATGCCGGCATGCAGACTTGCGAAGCGTGCGACGGTATTTCCCCCGTTATCGACGATCTCGCCCGTCACGTCTACCGACGTCCCGTCCTCACGCAGTGCCTTGAAACCCACCGTGCACGGGACGCCCGTCGTGAGATAGCCCCCTTCGGGATGGAACGAAACGTCGTAATCGGATGACGCACCGCGGTTGCGGCTCCTGTATTCGTAGCGCCTCCCGTAATCCGAGACGTAGACCGACTGGCGATAGAACGAGGCATTGCCGGTATTGCGCATGAAATGCGTATAGCACGTGATTTCGTAGTTTCCGCTTTCGAAGGTCATCGGAAGGGGAATATAGCCTGCATATACCCCGTTTCGTTCGAGGATGCGGAAGCGCTGCGGTGCTGGAGCCTCCTGGCCGACAGGAGGCTTGTCCACGTGGTGGAAATCCACATAGACATAACGGCTCGCATGGACAGGAGCATGGCTTGCGGCATCGACCACATGCGCACGGAAACGGATCGTGTCCCCGGCCATGTAGTAGGGTTTGTCCGTATGCAGGTAGATCTTCTCTTGAGGATAGAGCGCAAGCTGGCGACGCAAACGGACTGCCATGCTGTCCGCGGATGGCAGTGCGGAATTCGACTGGGCGGAAGAGAGCAGCGGGAACAGAACGGATACGGTCCAAACGAAATGGCGGAGCATAAGGCAGGCGGGGTTGGTTTGCCATAAAGATAGTGAATTTTCATGAACTCCGGAATAACTCGTATATTATTATTTTTCAATAATATCCTTTATTCCGTTTTTTGTATGTCCGTGCGATTCGCCCAAACAGGCAATATCCGCTTGCCATTCCAGACGGAAAGTGAAGGTTTCGAGCTCATCGTATCAATAACCGGACGTTGACAGTGGCTTTCGAGAGGTTGGCGGTCGGATACGACGCGACGGAACTCGACGAACCGACTTTGGCTTGCAACAAAGGAATACGACCGTACTGAAGTGGAACACCCGGCTGAAGGAGCGGCTGAAGCTGGCTTCGGGAGGTTGAAATATCCCTATTGCCCGAATCGGCTCCGTGCGGCCGTCAGAAAAAGATGTCGGATAGCCGCAACGGGATGATAGAGCGGCATCCGCGGCCCGGCATAGCGCATCACGGCCCGGATCCTCTCCCGAAAGGCCGGGGCGTAACAGTGCGTCGGGCAATCCTTGCAGGCGCCTTTCCGATTTCCGTAACGGCAATGTTCCAACCGCCGGCAGGCATATTCCCGCAGATGCCGACAGTCGTCGCATAGCTCCCTGTTGCCCTCCTTGTGCCGGCAGTAGAGTGCGATCATGCGCCGCAGCGTCTCCTTCTCCCGTTCGAGGCGTGTCATTCCCTTATTTCGCTTTTACGACGAGCAGTTCACGCCAGTCGGTTGTATAGCGCCGGCTGAGGTGCTCGCGGTTCATGCGGAACGGTTCCGTGCCCTGGGCCGCCACGACGAGCTTGCCCTTGCCGCACTCCCGGTTTACCGTATCGAGCACCTTCATTAGACGCTGATGCTTTTGTGCATCGGCCGGAGCGAAGAGCGAAGCCTGCGTCTCCGCGGCCGGGAATATTTCGGAGAGGATGACCCCGGCCTTCTTGTAGCCGTAGCCGCGACGGTAAATCTGCCGCAGGGCCGCCCGCGCGCAGCGGACGATCTCCAGCGTGCTCGACGTCGGTTCGGGCAGCGTCATAAGACCTGTTTCATAACGCTGCGGCCGGTCGTCGCGGTGACGGTCGGTGTAGATGTAGCTGCGGACTTCGCGGCATACCGACCGCTGGCGGCGCAGCTTCTCGGCGCACATGGAGGCGAACTCCGCGACGATACGCTCCAGCGGCTCCTGTTCGTAAATCTCCTTGGGAAAGCTCCTCGATACGGTAATCTGCTGCTTCTGGGGCGGCATCTGCTCGAAGGCGATGCACTCCACGCCCTGCAACTCGTTCCACATACGGAGCCCCGTGACGCCCATCCGGGCATGCACCCATTCCCGGGACAGTCGCACGAATTGCAGGGCCGTCCGGATGCCCATGCCGTCGAACATTTTGCCGTAGCGGCGGCCGATGCCCCAGATGTCGCGCAGCGGAAAGGTCGTGAGCACCTTCTCGATGTCCTGCCTGCGGTGCATGTAGCAGCATCCGTCGAGGCGGGGATAGCGTTTGGCGAGCTTCGAGGCGATTTTCGCCAGCGTCTTCGTCGGGGCGATGCCTATCGAGACGGGGATGCCCGTGTTGCGGCGGATGGTGCGGCCTATACGACGGCCGTATTCGTCGAGCGGCTCCGCGACGCCGTGCAGGTCGAAGAACGCTTCGTCGATGGAGTAGATCTCCGTATCGGGCACGAGCGTGCGGAGCGTCTCCATGACGCGGCGCGACATGTCGCCGTAGAGCGTGTGGTTGGCCGAGAACACCGCGACCTGCGCACGGGCGATGAGCTGCTGCACCTGATAGAACGGCTGCCCCATGCCGATGCCGAGCGCCTTGGCCTCGTTCGAGTGGGCGATGATGCAGCCGTCGTTGTTCGAGAGCACCACGACGGGGCGGTCTGCAAGGTCGGGCCGGAAGACCCGCTCGCAGGAGACGAAGAAGTTGTTGCAGTCGCAGAGTCCGTACATGACGTTACCGGAAGGTTTTGACGACGTGGCGCACGACGCCCCAAATCATGAAGTCGTCGCCACGCCCGACCCGAATCGGCTTGTAGTGCGGATTGGACGGCAGAAGCCAGGCGCCGTCCCTCTCCAGCTTCACCCGCTTGACCGTGAACTCTCCGTTCACATAGCAGATGGCGATGCAGTTGTCATAGGCTTCGATGGATTTGTCGACGATGAGCAGGTCGCCGTCGTCGATGCCGTCGCCCGTCATGCTGTCGCCCGCCACGCGCACGAAGAACGTCGAGGCGGGGTTGTGCACCAGCTCGCGGTTCAGGTCGAGCGGCGTATCGAGAAAATCGTCCTCCGGCGACGGGAAGCCGGCCTTGACCTCCCCGCCCGCGACGGGAAGCTCCCGGCAGGTCGACGTGTCGGGACGGTAAAAAATTATATCGTTTTTTTCTTTATTCACACAATATGAACGAGCTCAAAAATAGATTATTACGTATTCTTTTGCTAAGGTATTACAATTTCTGTAAGTGCCTGATAAAATTCACGTAACTCGTATTCTTCCCCATCGTTCAGGGCTTTTATGAATTGAGGACTTTTACTTTGCCGAACTATGTCATTATATTTTTCGGCCATCCATAAATATTTGATACGAACGTCTATAGGCAATGTTTTGGGAATACCTGTTTCGATAATCTTTTTTAATTTTTGGAGGTAATCCGGATAATCATATAGAGGATTATCTAATTCCGGTTGTATCTTGGAAAAATATTCGACATAATATAATCCATCCGTATCTTTTGCCAACAGTGCCCGGATATGTTCTTGCTCGTATGACGAATCGTTCAATCCATATTTTGCGCCTATTTTGATGACAGATTCATCCAAAATGATACGGGGATATAATGCTGCTTTCGATTCGGTCATATATGCTTCAACCAATGCAGGGCCGAATATCATTTTTTGTGTGTGATATAATTTTCCGTGAACGACCGCACCCCGACATAATATACCTTTATCTATCAGGCGCATAGTCAACCACATGATTTCAAGCAACATGTAAAACAAGGCAGACTGTTCTGTAGATTTTACAGATACGATGATACAATCCGAGAAGATTGTAACCCGTTTTGATTGCCGGATTTTATTGGAAAAATTCTTTTTTGAGTCCAAATCCCAAATATCTCGTATCGAGTTGTAGGCTTCATATATCAATTGAGTTTGTTCTTCAACTTCTTTATCATCTTTTGATAAAGTAGATTTTATCCGGTTTTTGAATCCAAGTACATCGATATATGCAACTATGCGATCTTCGTATCTTTTCATATAGATTATTGATAATGGCTCTAATGTACTAAAAAAATTCGAACAATAAATTATTTATTACCTCTCTCGGTTGCCGTCGGGGAAGATAGGCACGCGAGCGGGCCGCGCGGCGGCCCTCGTCGGCGTCGGACGGAAAAATCGTCCTCGGCCTTTGGCTCTGCGGTATTTTTCCGCCGCTCCGCCGCCGTCGCGTACCTTGTGTATCTTCCCGAGGCAACCGACCCGTTCGGGAATAAGTCCTCATAACATAATCATTCATTGCTCTTGTATGATCCATATAGCAAGGATTATACGAGCTAAACACGTGAGACACACGGTAAAAACTGTCCGATGTTATGCAGACCACGAAAACGAGTGCCAAGACGGGAAAACGCAGCAAGGCCGCCGACCGACTGCCGGCTGTTCCGGCGATGGAATCCGCCGCACAGGAAGCACGACCTGCGACTTGCGGCCAATCCGCAGAACCGATACCGGCCGAGGCACAGACGCCGGCCGCGGAAAAAGCTCTTCCGACTGCTGCATCCGCTTCCACGGAGGAGCCGAATTCCCGTCCCGATGCGCAGATTCGACTGCTCGACCTGAACAAAATCGTCAACGCGGAGTACAACCCGCGCAAGAACTTCCGGGAGGAGACGCTGCTGGAGCTTGCCGAGAGTATTCGTCAGGTCGGCGTGCTGCAACCCATCTGCGTGCGTCCGCAGGGCGAAGGCTTCGAGATCGTCTACGGCGAGCGGCGCTACTGGGCGGCCGCGATGGCGGAGCTGAAGTTCATCCCGGCCCTCGTGCGTGAGATGACCGACGCCGAGGCCGAAGACGCGGCCATCACGGAGAACCTCCAGCGCGAGGACGTGAAGCCGCGCGAAGAGGCCGCGGCTTACAAGCGGGCCTTGCAGTCGGGGCGGCATACGATCGAGAGCCTCGTGGGCAAGTTCGGCAAGAGCGAAGCCTACATCCGCTCGCGTCTGAAGCTCTGCGAGCTCATCGACGCCCTTGCCGAGCAACTCGACCGGGAGGAGATTTCGGTGGGTGTCGCTATGGAGATTGCCAAATATCCTTCCGACATCCAGCAGGAGGTCTACGAGGAGCACTTCTCCGACGAGTGCCGCACCTCGTGGAAAAACGCCCGTATCAAGGAGATCGCACGGCGGCTTTACGAGCGGTATATGACCAAGCTGGAGACCTATCGTTTCGACAAGACCGAGTGCCGGACGTGCGCCCACAACACGGCCAACCAGGTGCTGTTCCGCGACGAATGTTCGGACGGCTGCGCCGGTTGCCAGAACAGGGAGTGCATGATGCGCAAGAACAACGAGTTTCTGGTACAGAAAGCCGTGAAACTCCTCACGGACGACCCGCGCACGACGCTCGCCTCGACGGACGAGACCCCTTCGGAGGTGCTCGACGCGCTCGAAGAGGAGGGCTACCACGTCGAAGAACTGGAGTACCATATCAATTGCTACGACAAAGCACCTGAAATGCCCGAGGCTCCGAAAGCCGAAAATTACATATCGGAGGAGGATTTCGCCGAGGCCCGGGAGCGGCATGAAATCCGGATGGCCCGCTTCACGGAGGCGACGCGGCAGCTGGAGTTCAATGTCTCGGAAGGTCGTGTGCGCAAATACGCCGTCCTCGACGCGCTCGATATCGTATTCCGCTACGAGGAAGTCGAGGACGAGGAGCGGGAAGTTACGGTAAACGAGGGGCAGGACGATGAGCGCAAGGTGCTCGTCACGGTCGTGCCTCCTTCGCCGCTGGAAGCCCTCGAACAGCAGGACCTGCGCAATCGGCAGATCTGCTACGAACATATCACGACGGATATGAAGCGGATGTTTCTCGATGTGAAGGTTGCGAACAAGCCCTTGCAGAAAGAGGAGCAGCAGATGTTTTACTATGCCATGATGCAGCGCATCATGAGCGACTCGAAACTCCGTCAGTGCGGTTTCCGGCCCAAAGAGGGCTCTTTCTTGACTGACGAAGAGCAGTTCGCCGCTGCGGGACGCATCACGGCCAAGCAGCAGGCGGCGCTGACACGCGCGTATCTGGTGGACTACTTCCGCTCGGCGGCGCCGGAATGCTACTGCACGGACGAAACGCTGCTGACGGGGATGATGTGCCGCTTCGCGGATCTGAATTTCACGGAGCAGAGCCGGAAGGTGCAGCAGGAGTATCTGAAAGTCTACGAGCGCCGCAAGGCCCGCATCCAGGAGCAGATCGACAATCTTCGTGCGCAGGCCGAGGCCGTCGAGAGAGCGGCTTCGGTGCAGGATGCACCGGATACCGAACCGGAGATGCCCGAACTGCTGCCGGAGGAGACGCCTGCCGTAGAACCCTCGCCGGAACCGCTGATTATCCCGATGGATCCGGATATCGAACCCGATACCCGGATGCCGGAGGAGATGAAAGCGGCGGCATAACAGCGATGCGAATGAGAGTGTCCAACCGACGGAGCAGGTCGTGCCTGCTCCGTCTTTTCATTACTATGATTATGGATAGGATTTCAGAGATTCCGCAGCAAACGCCTGTTGCGGAAAAATCGGTAGTCGAGATGCCCGCCGATCCGTGGCGCTGCGCCGCATGCGGTTCGCTACAGGTATCCTGTCAGGTCTGGGTGGACAGCAACACGCACGAAGTAGAATCCGTGGCGGAAGACAAGGAAGACCTGTGGTGCGATGACTGTGCCGAACATACCCGTCAGGTGCGCGAGAGCGAATTGATGTCCGATACGGTCGAGCCGTGGTGGAAGGACGGCACGACGGAAGAGGATCGGGAAATTATTACAGGACTGAAACGGGAGAATTTCCACCCGAAGGATGATCGCAGGGCTTTCCGCGACGCCTGCGACATGTGGTGGTGCGGCAAGACGGATGACGGGAAGATCCGCATCTGGCGGCAAGCTGCCGCTCCGGAGGTAGAATAACATGAACGATAAAAGCCATGAACAAGAACCTTATTGAAAAGATCGCTCCGCAGCTGACGGAGCTGATGATAAAGAAAATTGAGACGCTCACAGAAGAGTGGCGCAAGCCGTGGATCGCCGACCTCGCGCACGGTCTTCCGCGCAACCTGCGCGGCACGCCCTACCGGGGCGGGAATATCCTGATGCTGCTGTTCCTCTCGGAGATCGCAGGCTACAGCACGCCGCTCTTCATGACCTTCCGGCAGGCCAAGGAGGAGGGCCTGAACATCCTCAAAGGCTCCGGTTCGTTCCCGGTCTTCTTCTGGAAACTCTACATCCGCCACAAGGAGACCCGCAAAAAGATCGAACTGGCGGAATACTACCGTCTGCCGCAGGAGCAGCGGCGGCAATACGACGTGCTGCCCGTGATACGTTGTTACCCGGTCTTCAACATCGACCAGACGGATATGCAAGAGCGGCAGCCGGAGCGCTACGCCGCGCTTACGGCACCGGCCGGACCGAAAGACTACTCGGACGGCATGACGTGCGAGCCGCTGGACCGGATGCTGGCGGAACGGTCGTGGCTCTGTCCCATCTTGCTCAAAGCCGGCAACAGGGCGTTCTATTCGCCGACGCTCGACCGGATCGTCTGCCCCGAAAAGCGGCAGTTCCCGGAAGGCGCGGCCTTCTATACGACGCTTCTCCACGAAGTCACGCACAGCACGGGGCATCAGGAGCGCCTGAACCGTCCTTCGGGCGCTTGCTACGGAGATGCCGGTTATATCCGTGAGGAGCTGGTCGCCGAACTTACGGCGGCCTTGTGCGGCGTCCTGCTGGGCTTCGCCACGACGCCCCGCGAGGAGAGCGCCGCCTATATCAAGGACTGGCTGGCGGAGTTCCGTAAAGAACCGACCTACCTGTTCGACATCCTCACGGACGTGAACCGCGCCGCGCGGATGATCTCCGGACGGCTGGACATCGGACGGGAGACCGAAACGTCCGAAGCGCTGCCGGCCGAAGCCGCCTGAACCCTTATAAAACTTTTTGTTTAACTCGCGCCGCGACTTTTGGGCCGCGGCGCTTTCATTATCAGCAATATGCAACAAGCCAAAACCAAAGAACGGTACAGCCGCGAAACGCTGCTGCCGATAAATACGCTTTACGACCATATACACCATCTGACGCAGGCGGATGTAGATGCTACCAATGCTTTGGTCTGCCATATCGAACGTACCCGTAATCCGCATATTCCGAAGGTCGGCGACCGGGTGCGCTATACCACGCGCCACGGCGACTTCTACGGCAATGCCCTGATCGAGACTGTCCGTGAAGATGGAACGCGCTCGATCTGCCTGTGCCCGTACGTTCCCTTCGTGCGGGCGACAGCCGGCGGCATCGGCTGCGCGGTGAGCGGAGGGCCTTTTACGGTCGTGGCGCCGCACGCGTTGCACCCGACCGGAAGCGTGCTGGGGGATTTTTGTGCTTGGGGCCATTGCGGCGCCTGCGGCAACGGAATCGTCCGGTTCTGTGCCGAGGTGCCGCTGTGGGAGTACCGGGAGCCGGAACCGTTGTACGACGATTTCACGACCGAGAGGTGGCGGAAAATCCGCCTTCATAAAGACCCGGAACGTCGGGACGGCGACCTTTACCGGGGCGATTGCATTTCGTTCCGGACGGAGGAGGAATTTCAAATGTTTCTTTCTGATTACGAAGGAACAGTCTTTCCGGCTCTTGACCCGAAGTCCGTCATCGTCTGGTGCTACCGGGACGAAGAGCGGGCCGTATCACAGAAGGAGTGGGATGCGCTCGACGCTCCGGTTTCCGAACGGCGCCTTTACAATGCACCCCGGCCTGTGAAACTCGTCAAAGACCGCGAGCGGCATACCACGGTCTGCTATTACGTCCGTCCGGAGTATGCCGTTCGATGATTGTCGTACATGATGTAAAGTCGAATGATGGAAACGAGATTGATTGTTTCGCAACTCGAAGGCGATACCTTTTTGTTTTCATAATAATGAGGTTTTAAGGTGTGTTGTGGATTATTTTAGAGAAAACGTCACTTGAAAGCTGCTTACTGTGTTGTTTTTTAATTTGTTGATTGAAAAGTTCAGAGGGGTAATCTCCAGTTTGTTTACATCTTCAAGGAATTGTTTGATCAAGTAATCTCCTCCGTGTATAGCATTCGGGACGTTATGACTATTATCGAAATATATATAGCATATGTCTAAATCTTTTTTAATATTTTGTTCGTTAGGTGTTAAAGGTTCGGATTGCATGATTTTGGCAACGGTATTTTTAACTTCTGAGGCATTAAAGTTACTTTCAATCAACATAAGAGCTGTTTTGCCGTACGCAATGCTATTTATGTACGATATTGTTTCCGAGTTGGCGTTATTGACAGTTTCATTAACCAATCGCTCGGGAATATCCATTGTGATATTGAATAACTTAATTGCATAATTATATATCAATCCTGTTGCCTTTTCCATTTCTTCCTCGAAATAGGGTTTATCGTTTATTAGATTATCCAGTGCTAAACCCATATTACTCCATCCTAATAAATGGAGATGTCGATATGAAGTATATTGTATTGGTGAAATACTTGAAAAAGAGATATTCTGTTGGGGAATATCCATTATGATCTGCTGTACGATATCATACATTCCTGCAAAAGAGGGTAATAAATCTTTTTCATATAATTTTCTATTCACATATGCACTAATATGAATCGGATTATATGAATATTCATCGTATGTGGTTAACGCATTATAATCTAAATTAGGATCAATCAAATGCCCGAGATAAATTTGTGATGCGCACGAAGGAGATATGAATATTTCATTCCCGGTTATTTGGTATATACGGCAATTGTCTTTTTCTGTTGCATATTTAGAATTCGTAAGTCCACTTACAGGAAAAGGCTCCCAATGCAGAGGATCATGGGAGATTCCCATTCCTTCTTGAAAAATGGTTAAAATAGCTTGTATATCATTATATTGTAATTGAATTGTCGCTTCTCGTGCTACTGCCGCTGTGTTGGGATCAATGTTAATGTCAATATATTGTTGGGTAGTAAGTATTGAATACCACTCAGATGGAGCGTTTACGATTTCCCAATTACAATTGGATGACACTGAAATCCGGTATTGACCTCCAGAATAGCCTACAACAAGTGTATTGGGTTCCAGATTAATATATAATTTTTTATCGGTGCCTGTTTTCTCACAGGCGATAGCAACAAAGATTAACCCGCAAAATATCCAATTTTTCATAGTACCTATATATTATGATGAATATTATTCTGCATTTTTTTATTTCTTGTATATATATAGCAAATATATAATATTATTTCAAAATAAATCCACTTTTTTGTTTATTTTTTGTGCCAATAATTTATCAGTTTTTCATATTATCCGTCCACCCGTCCAGCAAGATAGCCGCTGCGGACGACGCACCAAGACCGCAAGGGTCTTGTCTTCGGTCGTCCCGCAGCGGCTATCGGACTTTTGCTGTCCGGGCGTTCCGGACAGCTTAAATATCATTTTCCATGAAATTGCTCACAAATGAAATCGTCTCGAAATTCGAGAATCATCCCATCGGTTCGCAGGACGGAAAGGGACTGGATGCCGAAGTCCTCGTCAAATATTTCAATCCCTGCGGTGCCGGGACATGGCTCATCACCGAAGCCGAACGCGAAGGCGACGACTGGCGTCTTTTCGGATATTGCCATATCTTCGAATGGGAGTGGGGCTATCTGATGCTCTCCGAACTGGAATCTCTACGCCTGCCGTTCGGAATGACCGTCGAACGGGATTTATACACTTCCGGAAAGATTGTCCGGGATTTTCTGACGGATTACGAATAATTCCATTTGAAAAACATTTCAGTCATGCGATATAAAGACAAGGTCCTCCGGCTTGCGAAGGAGTTGGAGGAAGCCCTCGACGACGAATGCTACAGGAATCTGTCGTTCGTCGCTGCCGGGAATCTCTCACGGGGCGCTAAAAGCTATCTGAACCGACACACGGAGAAAATCTGCCGGCTACGGCATGAATACGACCTCTGTCTGCGCATTCAGCGGATCATAGACGGCGAGGTCTTCACGCTCGAAGATATTAATGCCTGCCGTCTGGAAATCATGCGGCAATATCCTGAATACGAACAGCCCGTAACCGCCCGGTCGGGAATTATATTCGCTGTGGAGGCCATTCGCAAATCGTTTGGACGAAAATACTATCTACCGCTTTACAAGCATCCCATCCGAATCGATTTCGGAACGGCGAACGGCCGGATATACATCATTCATTCCAGCAACTTCATCGAATACGAAGCCAGGGAAAAGCAGAGCCCGGAGACGTGATCGTTCTCCGGGCTTTCGGTTGAATTTCATCGCAGCGCCTTTCGGAAATGGCGTTCCAGCACCTCGAAGATGGCCGACTGGGGATAGAGGAATTTCCCGCCGAGCATCGTATAGGGTATGATGCGTTCGTCGCGGTAGGTCTGCAAGGTGCGTTTCGAGATGTCGAACATCGAGCGGACCTCCTCGCCTGTCAGATAGACTTCGTTGAAAATCGACGGCCGATGCTCTTCGATAAGGCGTTCCGTCAGCCGCAGCGCCTCGGTAAGCCGTTTGCGCAAATCCCGGAAATCCTCCGTTGTGCGCGTAATCAAATCCTCCGTCATCGTTGTGCGGGAATAAGGTTATCGGCGAGAATGCGGTGAATGTCCGCCTCCCGGAAAAAAATCTTGTTCCCGATGGAGGTATAGGGAACGATGCCGGTCTGGCGGTAGTACTGCAAGGCCCGGCAGACCTCCTCCTGCGTGAGCCACCTGTCCGGTACGGGAGATACGGACGACGAGGCCAGATGCGCGATGCGGCCACATAGGCGCATGATGAGCGACTGCAATTCCCGGAAAACTGCCGATTCAATCATTTTGCATTCCATAAAATAAGCGTTTAGGTGAGACGTACCCGAATGAACGGGCGGACGGCAAAATAACAGCATTCCGGAGCGAAATGTTCTCGGTGTCCTGCCTGGGCCGCGTATGGCCGGTAATTATTCTCTCAGAGATGAAAAAACAACGATTTGCAGCTTTCTGCGAATTTCGCTATCTTTGTATTGCAGAGTTGTTTGACAGAATGTCAGCGTAATATTCGGAAATTCGGAAATACGTTTCCAAATCATTACCTTACTCAAAAATAACGCTGTAACTTTTTAGGTTACAGCGTTATCTAAAAAAGAAGGAACTCCAGTCAGTGACAAGATTTATATTTTTTCATCTGATTCGAAAAAATCAGAATGATTACTTATCTTTGATAAAGTAATCCAAACGTCCGATTATATTATGAGAAATCGTATTTCACGCAATGAATTGCCAGAAAAGAGGCTGTTACTCTTTTTTGTTATCATCTTCCTTGTCTGGTTCTGTTGGAAGCCTTATTTCCTCTCCTTCTTCAACGATTATATCATCCGGTATCTTGATATCCGGACCAGTAGCCTGACTGATGCGCTGTTTATTGTTATCAGCTTATCTATCTTGGTTGCGATCATTATGGGCATACGACGAAGATACACTACGTCGTATGCCCATATTTTCTCGATATTATCGGTGGTCGTTATTTATTTTTCAGCCAGGTGCACAGATGGTTATACCGCCGCGTCGCATTGGTTCGGATCTGTGGGTTACAGCGATATACTCGCTGGATTAGCAGCTCTTTTCGCACTCATGTGCCTCGCATGCCGATTCTGTAAGCCTAAAGAAAATCCCTGCCCGGACGGGACTTTTTTTTCAATAATCCCCGACGTGCCGATCTCATCGTACAAGGATGACCTGCTCGACTATCATCGTGATGCAATTAATCTCTGTAAAACAATCGAAAATCTTCCTGCGGATATTTCGCACAGCATAGGCATCATATCGCCTTGGGGAAGCGGAAAGACCTCTTATATGAATATGGTCAAAGAGCAGATGAAAAACGACCGATTCATCGTCGTGGATTTCAACCCGCGCCACTCCAAGAAAGCCGAACTTATACAAGAAGATTTTTTCAAGGAACTCTGCTCACGGCTGAAGGCCTATAACGGCGAATTCTCCACGCTTTTCGAAGATTATCTCGACGCCCTGAATATCATAGACAAGAAAGGTTTCGCATCATGGCTCAGAGTTTACGATAAACTGACAGACCGGGCGGACAGGAAAGAACGGCTGCAAGCGGGCATAAGCCGTTTGAACAGCCGGATCGTGGTTTTCATCGAAGACTTCGACCGTTTGCTGGATGTCGAGATCGTAGAAGTTTTTAAGCTGATCGATGAAAACGCTTCGTTCGGTAATATCATTTTCATCTCCGCTTATGATAAGGAACACCTGCAGGGACTGCTTGGGTATAAATACGATAATGAAGGGGGTAAATTCTCCGACAAGTTTTTTACGTTGGAAGTCTATTTGCCCCGAAGGCCTTATGAAAAGATTCTGGATTATGTTTCTCAAAAGCTTAAAGATTTCCTCTTTTGGGACGAACAGACGTGCGAATCCCGTAAAGCATGGCTACGGAGCAATCGGGATATGATTCAACAATATATACCCACCCTGCGGGATACGAAACGCTTTTTGAATCTGTTTCTCAGGGATTATTCTATAATTAAAAACGAGGTTATCTTCAACGAGTATTTTCTGGTGTCGCTGATCAAATACAAGTACCCCCAGGAACTGAACGCCTTATATGAGAAAAAGTATCTGACGAGGCGCGATATGGCGTCGTCGGTATTTCAAATAATCAAGGACTGCAAAGCACAATCGTCGGTTGTAATCGAAATGCTTTTCCCTGCTTCTGCCTCTTTTGACACCGAAGATTACAAGTCGATCCGGTATGAATTCTCTTTTCATAAATATTTCGAGAATTATGTCCACGGCATTCTGAGTGTGGAACAGATGGAAGAGGTGCTCGACCCTGCGACAGACAGCGGCGAAGTCGAGCGAATCCTTGCCGGTTGGCAACATGACCGGGTCATACAAGACCTGTTGAACTACCTGGATTTCAAAGAGCTGTTTCTCCTCGGTTCGAAAGAGCGCTTCGAAAGATATGTAGATATTCTGTTTCGGATCAGCTCGTATGTAAATCCGTATATCCATATTGCCAGGTTGATAACGAAAACTCATACCGATAAGCTGCTGCAGACTTACGGATACGATAATGTGGATGCATACAAACAATTCATAGACTCGAAATTCCGTGATGGCAAGTATACCTACATAACGCAACAACTTATACTCGACAGCCTTAGCGCAAAACATAGCATCGAGTTTATTTTCTCCAAGGACGAAATGCTGGGGTGGAGCAAATCATATCTTGACCGCTATGTTGCGACAGGAAACCCCGAACTCAAGATATATAAAGATTTGCTCTACTCCTGCATTGCCGACGTGGATGAAGTTTCTCAGAAGATCAGGCTGGATGCCGGGGCTTGCGAGAAGGTAAGGCAGCTGATAGAGAGATACCCATGCAGCTATTTGGACGGATTTGTATTTTTGGGTGTAGTATCCACGAGCCCGGATTTCAACAGTATCGCCTGCGAACCGTTTTGGGAGCAGATTTTCGGCTCTGCCGATAATTTCGAGAGTTTTATAAACGATCCTGCACGCGATACCTGCGATAAAATAGATTTAGTAAGGAACTTTTGGAGGCTTTATAAACGAAACGGTTTTGAACAGATTCACTATGAAGGTATGGGTAACGTACAGGAAAAAATAGATAACGCTCTCTGGGACGAGATCGATAAGTTGGGCAAGCTCGAAGCGATCGAGCGGGAGTATGAGACGGCGAAAACCGCATTTGCCACCGCACCCGAAACGAAAACGGCATATCATGATAAACTGCAAAAGTTGCGTTCCGAGATTGAGGAATTACACCTTCCCGTTAAATACAGAGCAAACGTTCAAATTCAAATAGCCCAGGACTTGACCGAGCTTGACGCCCGGTAAATTCATAGCCGATTTCAGAATTTAGAACTTGCGCCATAAACAGGCGATAAAAGAAGATACCGAGCGCCCAGACAAACCGTTCGAAAAGAGATGTCGGGAGACGACCTTACGTATGTATAGTGAGGTGTATCTTCTAGTAGTATACACAGTAATCGAGATCCTTGGTAAAGTCGTCTTTTTGTATAGAAGAGTTGTTTAACTGGAAAATAGGCAATATTCGGAAATCCAGAGACGCGTTTCCAAATCATTGCCTCACTCAAAAATACCGCTGTAACTTTTTAGGTTACAGCGGTATCTGAAAAAGTAGGTACATCAAAAGGGTGTGGGATTATTTGATGCTCTTTGAGCTAAAATCTCTACGCCTGCCGTTCGGAATGACCGTCGAACGGGATTTATACACTCGAGGAGATACAGTTCGGGACTTCCTTCCGCCAGAGGAATTAAGGTAAGGACGTTTACCTGAAAAAACGGCGGTACATCGACAAGGGATATCACAATAGATGTCGAAGTTTGGAGACCTGATTAAATATTGGCATGCGAACACTTTTATTCGCCGTATTCTTAACAATGCACAACGGGGCTGTCAAAACAGCCCCGTTGTTTGGGACTTATTGCAACACTCGGACAAAGTGCGATTCCAACAATTTATACAATGCCGACTGCGGGTAGAGAATCTTTTCTCCAAGGGTGGTATAGGGTATCTGGCGGTTGTCCCGATAATTCTGCAATGACCGCTTACTGATACTGAAAATACAGCATATCTCCTCCGAAGTCAGATAGACTTCGCCACAAACGGACGGGCGGTGTGTCTCGAACAGGATGTCGAGGTTACGAATAGCCTGACAGAGGTTCCGGTACAGTTCCTGATATTCGGAACCCTCCCGGGTGATGATCCGATCCGACATGATTATACGGTCTTTATCAGGTTGCTATCCAATACATGCCGAATGTCAGCTTCTTTGAAAAGTACTTTGTTCCCGATAAAGGTGAAAGGGACGATTCCGCGCAGACGGTAATATTGCAATGCCCGCGGAGTGATGCTCAATGCCTTGCAAACCTCTTCGGACGTCATCCACCGCTGGGGGAGTGGCGATACATTCGACAGAGCGGCCAGCTCCGAAATTCGGGAGGTCAAACGGGTGATAAGAGCGTGCAGTTCGTCGTACGCTCTCGTTTCGATCAGAATACAATCCATAAACTCGTTATTTGGTTCGAAGCGCAAGATAGTATCTTCCGGCAGTATCCGTTCTCCCCGTCCGTTCCAGTCCGCCGCAGTCCGGTCGTATGACCGAACGGCTATATCGCCATACTCTTCGCCACAGACTGCATATCCCGCATGATGGAAGAGTCCAGAATGCGTGCATAGTGCCGTGTCATGTTGGTATTGGCATGTCCGAGCATCTTGGCGACATTCTCGATAGTCGCACCGCTTGCGAGTGTCAGAGTGGCAAAGGTATGCCTTGCGCAGTGTGTCGAGAGGTGTTTCCGAATGCCGCAGATATCCGCCAGTTCCTTCAAATATGCGTTCATCTTCTGGTTGCTGCATACCGGAAGCAGAACGCCGTGTGTCTGACAGTATGGATTGTCTTTGTAACGTTTCAAAATCTTCCTTGCCGCATCCAATAAAGGGATGTTGCACATGTTCCGGGTTTTCTGACGTGCCTTGCGAATCCAGTTCATGCCGTTTATGTCCTTGACGATATGCTCCGGTTTCAGTTGCTGGACATCCGTGAAGGCGAGGCCGGTCAGGCCGCAGAAGCAGAAAATATCACGCACTTGTCTTATGCGAGGGATATCTATCTGCTTCTCCAGAACATGCAGAAATTCATGCTTTTCCAGAAAGGCTCGCTCGACTTGTTCCATGTGGATATGCTTCTCCCGGAATGGATCGTTTTCCAACCATCCGTTCGTCATCGCTATGCGGATGATCTTTTTGAAATTTTTTAGGTTTTTCATCACAGTATTATGAGCGCACTTGCGGTCGGTCTTCATATAGAACTCGTAATCTTCGACTAACTGCCCCGGCAGGTCATCCAAATAAAAATCATCCTGTCCGTATTTGGACCGAAGAAATTCCTCCGTAATCCGGAAAAGACTTTCATACCGCTGAACTGTTGTCGGAGCAAAATCGATACCGGATAATGCCCGGCATTTTTCGTTATGCTCCCGGAATACTTCCATTAACGTATGGCGTTGGGGAGCGTCTTTCCCAAGATAACGAGACAGAATGTTTTGGGCTGAAACGGCTACTCCTTCGGATTCCAGTTGACGACGCACCTGCATGATATTGAAACCGATGGCATCGAGCATACGATTCACCTCTTTGCCTTCGCGGCTGTTTTCGAGTGCGCGACCTTTGGCTGTATTCCAGAGTTGTGGAGATATGTGATACTTGATACTCGTATCGGCACGCAGACCGTTCACTGTGACACGCAAAAAGATCGGTGCCTTTCCTGTCTTGTCGAGTTTCGTTCTACGAATATAGAACGTCATACCGAATGTTGTTCTTTCCATACATCGCATTTTTTGAGGTTGCAAATTTAATTCCACAAGTCCTCATTGTCAAGATGAAATACGCTGCAAATCAATGAAGTGAACTCTAATTCGGTGTACTTTTTCGGCGCCGTAAAAAGTACACCGAATAGGCCGCATGCGACATGCTCCGAACCGCATTTTCCTGCACTTCCGGAAAAAGCAAAAAACCTTGTAAATATTTTATTTACAAGGTTTTTTGCTTTGATATCTTGCGGTGCGTAGGGGATTTTAATCCTCCGACGAAACGCACCGTTTATCAGTAGGTTACGCTTGCTTTTGCGGCTTCGGGTCACAACGTGGTTACGCCGTTTCGACGCTCGAAAATCGACGTCCGCGAATGCCCGTCCTTCAAAGAACTTTCACGGTTCAAATGTAACCTGTTTTGGGGAAATATGCAAGTTTAATCTTTCATCTTCAGGCTCCTTTTCCATTTATTTCCATCCCATGAACATGCGGGCGGTTTCCGCGTCGTGATGGTCGAAGAACAAACTCTTGCCGGTGTCGAGCGTGGCGATGGCGGCCATATCCTCGTCGGAGAGCGAGAAGTCGAATATGTCGATATTCTGCTGCATCCGTTCTATGTGGGTGGATTTGGGGATGATGATGACGCCGCGCTGGATGAGCCAACGCAGGGCGACCTGTGCCACCGATTTGCCGTATTTACTGCCGATTTCGGCCAGCATCTGATTCGTGAAGAAGCCGTTGCGCCCCTCGGCAAGCGGTCCCCACGACATGATGCGCGTGCCGAACTCCTCCATGATTTGCTGCGGTTCTACCTGCTGATCGAAGACGTGCGTTTCGACCTGATTGACCGCCGGAACAATTTCCATGTTGCTGGCGATGTCGATGAAATGGTCGGGATAGAAATTCGAGACGCCGATAGCGCGGAGTTTTCCTTCTTTATACGCCTCTTCCAATGCGCGGTATGCGCCATAGCGGTCACAGAAAGGCTGGTGCAGGAGCATCAGGTCGATGTAGTCGGTCTGCAACTTACGCAAACTCTCGTCGATGGAGGCTTTGGTCTTTTCATAACCGTAGTTGGAAATCCATACTTTCGATACAAGGAAAATTTCCTTGCGGTCGATGCCGCTGCGGCGCACGGCATTGCCCACACCCTCTTCGTTGTGGTAGGCCTGCGCCGTGTCGATCATGCGGTAGCCGACGCTCAGGGCGTCTGCAACGCAACGTTCGCACTCGGCGGGTGAAACCTGATAGACGCCGTAACCCATCTGGGGCATTTCGACGCCGTTGTTCAATGTTACTTTATTCATTGTTCTATCCATTTTTTGATTTCTTCCGATTTAGCAGGCAAACGAAGCCCTTTTCTGATTTTCAAATCAGGATAGCCTTTCTTCAATGTGGCGTCGGCTTCCGACATCGGGCTTTCGTAGGAGGTGCAGAAAGGGAATATCACCTTGCCTTTCAGTTGTTCGCCGTAATTGTCGAGAAAGGTACGGATTACTGCCGGTTCTTCGTGCCACCAGATAGGAAAACCGATGAACACGGTATCCACTTTTGCAAAGTCGATATCGACCGATTTGATAGCCGGCCGAAGCGATTGATTGAGGTGCTCCTGCGTGCAGCGGGACTGTTCGTTTACCCAATCGACATCTTCCGATGAATAGGGTTGTTCAGGCAAAAGCCGGATCATTTCGGCTCCTGTCACTTCCGCGACCTGCTTGGCTGCAAGTTCGGTATTGCCGGAGTGTGTGAAATATACGATTACCGATTTCATGTTACTATCAATTTTTGGCTGAGCCTGTGCCGTACTGCCTGATATGGCTAATGCCACGGTCATAGTAAAGATGTATTTGAATATATTCATAAGTATCAGGGTTATATATTATTCGATTACTCCAATCTCTTTGAGCCATGATGAAATGTTCTGTTCGTTGATTCGTCCGCTCGTCAGTCCTTCGCCGGTCAGATGAGCGGCATCGGGCGTAAGCTCCACGATGCGCGCCAGCGTTTCGTCCCGGTAGGTAGAAGCATAGGTGCAGAACGGAACGACGGTTTTGCCCTTAAAGCCGTAGCTTTCGGCAAAGGTACAAATAATCATCGGAGTCGTCCACCACCAGACGGGGCAGCCGATGAATACCGTATCGTAGTCCGCCCAGTTTTCCACCGTTGCGGCAATCGCCGGACGGGCATCGTTGTTTTTCTCTTCGAGTGCTACCTCGGTGCAGGGAGTATATTCGGTCGGATAAGGCACTACCGGCTCGATGCGGAACAGGTCTGCTCCGGTCTGACGGACGATTTCCTGCGCCATGCGCTGCGTCGTGCCGCCCCAGCTGAAATAGGCGACCAGAATTTTGCTGTCTCCATTCGGCGTGTCGGGATTGTCGCCGGGTTGACTCGGGTCATCGGGATTTTCCGGATTGTTTGGGTTATCGGGTGTATCTTCTCCTCCGTCGTCCGGTTTTTCGGGATTTTCGATATCCGGTGTCTGAGGTTCATTCTCGTCTTCGGGCGAACAGGCTCCGAATGTTACGATGGCCGCAGCCATCATCAGGTAAATCAGGTACTTTTTCATATCTGCATTATTGTTTATTGATTGTTTTTGCAATTATCCGGATGCAAAGTTAGATATGTCCATTCATACCGGCTGAACAAAAAATACGGCTCGAATTACCATTTTTTCAGAAAATGACAGCGAGGCTCGACTGCTTCGGTATCAGACGGATGCAAAAACCGAAATAAGTGTAGTTTCAACCGAATTTCTTGTAAAGCCTGCCCGAAAGGTTCTCTCTACCTTTGTCCTGTCGTAACGAAGACGATATAACTAAAAACAGATAAATGGATATGAAAAAGAACATTTTAACCGGACTTGCGGTGCTCGCTTCGATGATTGGCAGTACCTCTTTCGCGCAGGATATTTATAAGACTGCCGCCGATGTACCGATGGTGCAACTCAACAATGGCATCCTGATGCCGCAGTTCGGACTTGGAACGTTCCTTCAGCCCTCGGATGCAGTGTGCGAACAGTCGTGCTTGACGGCCTTGAAGGCAGGTTACCGTCATATCGACACCGCCCATGCTTATAACGATGAAGCCGGTGTAGGCCGAGCCGTGAAAGAAAGCGGTATTCCGCGCGAGGAAATATGGATTACGTCGAAACTGTGGCCTACGGAATACGGTGAGGGTAAGACACTGAAAGCCATCGACGAGATGTTGGAGCGTATGCAACTGGAATACATAGACCTTTTGTATGTCCACCAGCCTGTGGGCGACTTCGTGGGTGCATGGAAAGATATGGAGAAAGCCGTGGCAATGGGCAAAGTGCGTGCGCTGGGCATCAGCAACTTCGATGCAAGCGACGAAGTGTTCAACAAAATTATGAACGAATCCACTGTAAAACCTGCCGTGCTTCAAATCGAATGTCATCCGTATGCACAACGGCTGGCTATGCGCGAGAAAGTAAAACCTTACGGCATCCATATCACCTGCTGGTTCCCGCTGGGTGGCGCGATGTCGAACGGCGCACTGTTCAAAGACCCCGTTATCAGGCAGATTGCCGAAGCGCACGGAAAGTCACCGGCACAGGTTATTCTCCGCTGGCACATGCAGGAAGGATTTTCTGCCATTCCCGGAGCCTCGAATCCCGATTACATCAAGGAGAATATCGAAATTTTCGACTTTGAACTGACCGATGGGGAGATGGCGCAGATGCGAGGACTGAACAAGGAGGAGCGTTTCTTCAATATGTCTTTGGAAGAAAAGGAACGCGCCTACATTGGCAAGATGCAGATTCCGACCAATAAATAAGGGAGATGAAATACAGAACATTGGGATTAAGCGGTCTGCGTGTCTCCGCCGTCGGGCTTGGCTGTATGGGCATGAGCCATGCCTATGGCGCGCCGGCCGACAAGGAAGAAATGACGGTGTTGCTGGCCGATGCCGTGGAGATGGGTTACACCTTTTTCGATACGGCCGAAATGTACGGGACTTCCGACCGGCCTCACGATAACGAGGAATTGTTGGGGAAAGCCCTGCAACGGTTCCGTGACCGTGTCGTCATCGCTACCAAATTCGGAATATCGTTCGACAGTCCCGAAGCGAGCGGCACACATGCGGTAATTCCCGATTCACGTCCGGCGACCATCCGCCGTTCGGTTGAGGAATCGCTCCGCCGTCTGCGTACTGACCGCATCGACCTCTATTACCAGCACCGTATCGACCCGAAGGTTGCGCCGGAAGAGGTGGCAAGTGTGATGGCCGACCTGATTCGTGAAGGCAAAATCCTCCACTGGGGTATTTCGGAAGCTACGGAAGAATATCTGCGCCGTGCCCACAAGGTCTGTCCCGTCACGGCCGTGCAGAACCGTTATTCGATGATGGCACGTCGGCACGAAGCGTTGTTTCCCGTGCTCGAAGAGCTGGGCGTAGGCTTCGTGGCTTTCTCGCCGCTGGCGAACGGACTGCTGACCGACTGCTATACGGCAGACACAACATTTGATCCAGCAACCGATTACCGGGCTTCGATGCCGCAGTTCCACCCGGAAAGTTTCGAGCGAAACCGTCCGCTGTTCGCTCTGGTCGGGGGACTGGCGGAAGAGCATCACGCCACTCCCTCGCAGATTGCCTTGGCGTGGATGATGAACAAAAAGCCGTGGATTGTTCCTATTCCGGGCACGCGACATCTGTGCCGGTTGAAAGAGAACATCGGGGCTGCCGATATTCATTTGACCGCAGAACAAGTGGAAGACATCGATGCGGCGCTCGGTGCGATGCGGATGAGCGAAGTGTTCGGAGGATCACCCATAAAGCAGTAAATTATGAAACCGAAAGTAATCTGCCATATCATGAGTTCCGTCGATGGGCGGTTGCTCAACGACCGATGGACGGAGCCGTTCGACGGTACGCCCGCATCGGATTTGTTTCAGGTCTATGCCGCCATCGGACGCGAGCTGTGCACGGATGCGTGGATGTTCGGAAAGAACACCCTCCGTGCCGCATTTCCGTATAAATGGGGAATCGACGGACATACTGTGGAGTCGGATTCTCCTGCCGTGTCCGTCGGTGACCGTCACTCGGAGCGGATGTTTATCGTTGCCGACCCGGAGGCCGACATTTACTTTACCTCTTCGGTTTTGAGGGGCAACAACATTCTCGTTATCGTAGGACGGAACGCAACGGAGGAGTACCTCGCCCATCTGCGGGAAAGACGGATTTCTTACGTCATCACCGATGATGCGACCGACCTTCGCCAAGGGCTCGAAGCCGTCGGCCGTGAGTTCGGCATCCGCTCCGTTTCGGTACAGGGAGGCGGCATATTGAACGGTGCGCTGCTTGCTGACGGATTGGCCGATGAACTGAGTCTGGTAATCTATCCCGGCATCGACGGACTTTCGGGCATCCCGTCCATCTTCGAGTATGTCGGCGACGCAACCGATCATCCGGCAGGAGGGCAGAGTTTGCAACTGCTCTCCGCAGAGCAGCGGGAACACGGCGTCATGTGGTTGCGGTATAAATTTCATAAGAAACTACACAAATGAAAAAGATAATGTTGCAAACCATATTGTTTTGTTGTCTGTGCATGGCTTCCTGCTCGGACAGCGAAAGAAACGAGCCGGTACTGCCACCGGATCAAGAGCAGGAAGAACCCGTCACGCCTGACCGTCCGCAGGATTATGCGGAGCTGATAAACAAGACCTATCCCGTACCGGCCTCTTACGGGCAGGAGGCGGAGCATCGGGGCGAAGTGGTGCGTATCGACTACCGGACGCGCGATTATGCCGAAGGTACGGGTGCGGCACGCACGAATACGGCATACGTCTATCTGCCTTACGGCTACGACGAGCACACCGACCGGCGCTATTATGTGCTTTACTTCGTACACGGACACTACGGTACGGCGGCAACGACATTCGAGGCGGAAAACGGTCTGTTACGCAAACTGCTCGACCACATGACCGAGAACGGGGACATGGCTCCGACCATCGTAGTGTCGCCGAGCTACAACTACGGGCAGCCGACCGCTAATTATGCCGATGCCGACCCGTATTGCGAAGCCCTGCCACAGGAGCTTGTAAACGACTTGATTCCCATTGTGGAGAGCCGCTACCGTACCTACGCTGAAAGTACGAATGCAGCAGGCTTGGAGGCTTCGCGCGGGCATCGTGCCATCGGCGGTTTTTCGATGGGAGCCGTTACGACCTGGTATGCGCTGGAACATACGCTCTCCTGTTTCAAATACTTCATGCCGGTCAGTGCCGATTGCTGGTCGCTGGGACGATTCGCCGGCATGAACCGCCCCGACGAAACGGCACGGTATCTGGCGGATATCGTCCAACGGTCGCCTTACGCCGGCGATGGGTTTTATATTTGGGCGGCGAGCGGAACGGACGATTCGGCCTATCGGGAGACACTGGTTCAGGTCGAAGCGATGGCAAGGCTTACGGATGTGTTTCCGCTCTCCAATCTCACTTTCCACGAGAAAGAAGGCGCACGGCATGAATACAGACCGATGGCGGAATACCTTTACAATGCGCTGCCGTTCTTCTTCCCGAACGGACAAGACGGAAATATGAATACTTACGGACATCTGACAACTGCCAATACAGTCAAAGATGTTGTGGAACATGAGGCGTTCGCCGGCTTCGGGCAGTTTATCCTGCCTGCCGAACGGAGGTATGATGACAATTTACCGCTTCGAAACGTGGCGAGTATGTTGCCCTATCACAACTATGTGACGGGAGAGCGGGCCGTGGAGACCATCAATACGATGATAGACTATGTACACGATGGTAACCGATTGTTCTACGACATCTATTCCGATGCGGAGAAGCGGGCGGATTCACGAAAGAACGATACAGGACTGTTCTTCTTCCGTGGAGAACCGGGGCGGCCGTTCGCCATTGTCTGTCCGGGCGGCGGTTGGTCGTATGTCGGAGCGATTCACGAAGGATTTCCGTTGGCCATCGCATTGAGCAGGATGGGTTACAACGCCTTTTCCATCCAGTATCGGACGGGCGGTGCGCAGGTGGCGTGCGAAGACCTCGCAGCGGCCATCGACTTCATTATGCGACATGCCGGTGAATTGCAGGTCTCGACCGAAGACTACTCGCTGTGGGGAGGCTCGGCGGGCGCACGCATGGCGGCCTATCTCGGCTCTTATTTAACGCAGGGATTCATCGATGCCGACAACCCGCGTCCGGCGGCAGTCATCATGGGCTATACCAGCCATACCGATTATACGCGCAACGATCCGCCCACCTACGTGGTCATCGGCGATAACGACGGCATTGCCAGTGCATCGGTCATGCGGCAGCGGGTGGAGAATCTTCGGGCGGCGGGCATCGATGCCGAATTCCATTTGTTCCCGAATTTGCGCCACGGTTTCGGATTGGGTATCGGAACGAGTGCGGAAGGTTGGGAGAAAGATGCCGTGAAGTTTTGGGAGAAATACATTTTCCGTAAAAATGGTATTTCTTACGGAAAATAATGTAAAGGGAGTTTCATGCTCCCTTTTTACATTTGCATATTCGTAGAATGTATATAAATAATTAGCAATGAAAAAGATACTTACAGTCGTATTGTGCGCGGCACTGGCCGTCTGCAATACATTAAACGCACAGGAGACAATGAAAGAGAACAAAGCATTCGCCGTGGCGGATATGTCGAGTTTCAAGAGCCACAACAACAATCCGTGGGGATTGGTTTATGCCGATGCCATTACCGAAATTGTTCAGGGCAAGGTAAATATTCACCCCATTACCTATGACCTCGGCGGGCTGAAAATCGCCGCCAACGTCTATACTCCTGCGGGCTACGACCCTGCGAAAAGTTATTCGGCTCTTGTTGTCGCCCACCCGAACGGAGGGGTGAAGGAACAGGTGGCGGGACTTTACAGTCAGCGCATGGCGGAAAAAGGTTATATCTGCCTGGCGTTCGATGCCGCTTATCAGGGTGCCAGCGAGGGCGAGCCGCGCAATACGGACAAGCCTGCCAACCGCATCGAGGATATTCACCGGGCTGCCGACATCCTGCTGCAATATCCGGGCGTGGATGCAAATCGCATGGGTATTCTCGGCATCTGCGGAGGTGGTGGTTACACGCTGGCTGCCGCACAGACCGACAAACGGTTCAAGGCGGTTGCCACGTTGAGTATGTTCAACACGGGATTGGTGCGCCGCAACGGATTTCTCGATTCGCAGACGGGCAGTGTGCAGGAGCGTCTGGCCGATGCCTGCGCCGCCCGTCAGAAAGAGGCCGAGGGCGGCGATATCGAGTATGTCGGCGATATGAGCGGCGTGACTCCCGAACAGGCGGCCGCACTGCCGTTCGACCTCTACCGCGACGGCTACGGCTATTACCTGCAAAGCCATGCACATCCCAACTCGACGTTCCGCTACACCAAGAGCAGCCTCGTTGACTTAATGGCATTCGATGCCAGCGAAGGAATGTATCTTATTAACCAACCGCTTCTGATGATAGCCGGAAGCATCGCCGACACGTTCTATATGACGGAACTGTGTTACAGCCGTGCCACGGGCACGCAGGACAAGGAGCTGTTCCTGATTCCCGGTGCGACGCATATCAAGACCTATTATGTGCCGGAGTATGTGGATATGGCAGTTAAGAAACTGACGGAATTTTTCGGGAATAACTTATAAAATCGATTGAATATGAGACATGGAATTATTAAGAGTCTGGCGATTGCACTGTTCGCCGGCTTTGCTTTCTCCTGTTCGGACAGTGGCGGAAATGCCCCCGACCCGCAGCCGACCTATACGGTAACGGTATCGGCCACCGAAGGCGGAACTGCCGCAGCGAACAAGAACACCTGCCCGGAGGGCGAGGAAGTGACCGTAACAGCTACGGCGGCCGAAGGGTATCTTTTTGCCGGCTGGTACGAAAACGAGGAGGCTGTTGCAACGGAACCCGTTTACTCATTCGTCATGCCGGCGAGAAACGTCGTGTTACAGGCACGTTTCGAGCAAGAAGCGGTAGCACCTGCCGCAGCGGAACCCGTCGATTTGGGGCTGAGCGTGAAATGGGCTTCTTGGAATGTCGGGGCATCAGCGCCCGAAGAGTTCGGCGGCCGCTACGGTTGGGCTGACCCGACCGGAGAGAAGCAGACGACCGAACTCGATGACTATCCGAGCGCGACGCCGCCCGCGGATATCTGCGGTACGGAGTACGACATCGCCCGTGCACAATGGGGCGACGGATGGCGGCTGCCCTCGCAGGCCGAATTTCAGGAACTGGTCGATAACTGCACGTGGGAATGGACCGAAGTGAACGGCGTGCAACCGCTACCAACGGCAATTCGATATTCTTCCCGGCTGCTGCATCGCGCGACGGCGAAACCGTCTCGAATCAGGTCGGACAGCGCGGGTGCTACTGGAGCGGTACACTCTATCCCGGCAACGATGCCCGCTACGCCTATTATTTCTACTTCTACGAGGGCAACCAACAGCCCACCCGCAACAGCCGCCGTTATATGGGCTATTCGGTGCGTCCGGTAAAAGAATAGGATATGAGACAGATGATTATATCGCTTACTTTATCGCTCTTCATCGGTGCGTCTGCCACAGGCTGCACCGATAGCGACGGTGCGGAACCGAATAGCGGTATCCGCGTCGAAACAGCAGAAGTAACGGCCATTACTTCCGATAATGCCCTTTCGGGCGGTCGTGTAATCGGCGAAACGGAAACAGTCACGGAGTTCGGTATCTGCTGGGCAACGACCGACAATCCTACTATGTCCGATAGTCATAATACCGGAGCCGGCGATGCAAACTCGTTCGCTTGTTACGTCACGGGACTTTCGGCGAGTACGACTTATTATGTCAGGGCGTATGCCACGACTTCGGCCGGAACGGTTTACGGTCAGTCCCGCCAATTTACGACGCTTGCCGGTTCGGATGACGATACGCCTCCTGCCGATGGGGATGACGAGCAGAATCCGTTGGCTTCGACCATCTATCTGTGGCCGGAGGGCAATATGGCGAAAGTAACGAACTACACGGGCAGTCAAGGCTCTTACCAAGATCCGCCGTCGTTCCGCCCTTATATGAACTACTTTCCGGCAGCCGATGGCATGACTATAAAAGGTGCTGTTCTCGTCTGTGCCGGCGGTGCGTTTCAGTTCCGCAGCGACCGTATGGAAGGAACGCCGGTCGCACAGTGGTTCGCCCGGCACGGTTATCAGGCTTTTGTGGTGAATTACCGCGTGCAGCCCTATCGGATGGAGGAAGGAAGTCTCGATCTGGCGCGTGCCGTCCGCTTCGTCCGCCGTCACGCTGCCGACTATGGGATAAGTCCTAATGACATCGCTTCGGTGGGGTTCTCTGCCGGAGGTATTCTTTGCGGCGACGAGGCGCTCAATTTCGACGAACAGGTGAACGGTACGGTACTCGCCTCCGACTATCGTCCCGATGCGCTCGACGAGGTATCTGCCAATGTCTGTACCATCGGAATGATTTACGCTTTCTATGGACGGTTAAGTGTAGCATCTACCGATGTGGAGAAATTCCGTGCATCGAAGATTCCGCCTACATTCTTCGCCTACGGTACACGCGATCCGTTTTACCGGCAGTTCCAAGCGTGTGCCGATGCCGTGCGTGAAGCGGGTGTAGAAGTGGAAGAACACGAATACGAGGGTATGCCGCACGGTTTCGGATATACGCATGAAGCGTGGATGGTCAGTTTTGACAGTTGGATGACTGAAATAATGGCTAATAATTAACGATGAAAGATATGAAAATAAGACTGATAACTTTGCTTGCCGTCTTGCTATGCTGTATGACAGCGAGCGCACAAACAGATTCCGTAAAGGAGCAATCCGGAAAGAAAATCCTTATCGCTTACTTTAGTTGGGGAGGTAACACGCAGCACGTGGCAGAACATATCGCCTCGCTGACAGGCGGCACGCTCTTCCGCATCGAACCTGAAAAACCGTACCCCACCGAGTACAAGCCCTGCACGGAAGTGGCAAAAGAGGAAAAAGAATCGGATGCCCGTCCGGCCATCAAAAACAAGATCGAAAACTGGGATGAGTACGATACTATTTTCATCGGCTGTCCCGTATGGTGGTGGACTGCCCCGATGATTATCAACACCTTTACGGAAAACTACGACTTCAAGGGGAAGACGGTCGTACCGTTCTGTACCTATGCTTCGACCTATCGGGAGGAAACACTTGCCAAAATCATAGAACTCACTCCCAATTCCCTCCATCTGCAAGGATTCGGAACAACCGGAAGAAATACAAATGGAGTGGAAAATTGGCTGAGAACGATTCAGGTTATACGATAAACAGCCAAAATATCGTTAAAAACAGTAAAACTCACAATCGCATTGACATTGATTGTGAATTTATTTGTAATTTTACAAGCGGAAATCAAGCGGTTACGGCATGGAATACCCCAAAGATATCATCGTCGCTGACAAGTTGGGCGTTGTGAGAACGGATTCCGAGAAGGAATATCTGGCTCATTTGCTCTGCTTGGGCGGAACGTGCCGTTACCGTTTTAACGAGCGGGACTTTGAGTTGCACGCCGGGGATTTGTCAATTATCCGCAAACGGAAAATGGTCGAGAAGGTCGAGCCTTCGGATGACTTCCGATGCAAGATAATTTATGCCACGCCCGGCTTTATCGAGTTGTGCACGCCGCAAAGCAATTACGGTATGAAAGGGTCGCTGGCTCTGTTCCTCAATCCCGTGATGCACCTTACGCCGGAGCAGCAAATCGTCTGCCGCCGGGATTTCGATTTGTTGGAACTGCGCATCCGGAATAAGGAACACCGTTTTTATCAGGAAACGCTCATCAACTCCATGCAGGCAGCTATCCTCGATTTCTTCGACTTTCACGCCACCCTCTACGGTCAGAGCGATATTTCGACGCAGAACGCCTCCATCATGAACCGTTTCCTGAAAATGCTAGAAGAGGGAACCTATCGTGAACACCGGGAGGTTTCCTATTACGCCGATTGTTTGTGCGTCACGTCTAAATATCTGTCGGAGGTGTCGAAAAAGGTCAGCGGATATGCCGCCAACTATTGGATTAACCGTTACACGATTCTCGATATTTCGCGGCTGTTGCGGGACAAGTCGCTGACGTTCGTCCAGATTTCCGATATGTTCGGTTTCTCGTCACCCGCCTATTTCAGCCGTTACGTGCAACAGAACCTCGGGCTTAATCCGACGGATTACCGGAAATAATCATCTATCAATTCTTGTATAATCGGTAAAAATCGCAGTTTTTACCGATTTTTTTGTATCGCCGTTTCTCTGCCGTCCCGCTACCTTTGCAAGGTAACAATTAAAAATCAGAGCGATATGAAATCATTGGTTATTACGGTATTGCTTTTTCTGACTTTATCGGTCGGAGCAAAGGCGCAGGAGAACGCAAAAACATTTACACCCGAAGAACAAGCCATCGTCGAACTGTCGAACAGCAAATGGAACTGGATGTCGGAAAAGAACGCCGACAAACTGGCAGAGCTGTTTCACGAGAGCGCACAATTCGTCCACATGGGCGGTTATTGGGGCAAGGAGCAGGAACTGAACACGATTCGTTCGGGAGCCATCTGGTACAAGAAAGCCGAGATACATGACGTACAGGTCAAGTTCGCCGCAGGTACGGCAACGGTTTACAGCCGTATTCATCTGAACTCCGAGGTCGGAGGCAATGCCGTCCGTTTCCCTTTTATCGTGACGGAAGTCTATGTCATGGAAAACGGCCGATGGCAGCTCTCCGTGCTTGCCTTTACGCGAACGTTGGGTGAATAATCAAATAAATTATATACGATGAAAATCAGGAATTTATTTTTTATGGCTATGTTATCCGTATTGTCGGTTTCCGGCATACATGCCCAGACTGCAGAAGCATTCCGCCAGCCTTATCCGCTGGGTGAGAAGATATCTCCCAATCCCAATTTTACGGGTGAAGTTTGGCTCGCACCGTTGAGCGAACATCGGGAACTGAACGTTCCGATGTTCAACGTTACGTTCGCTCCGGGTTGTCGCAACAGTTGGCATTCACACAAGGGCGGGCAGTTACTGATTGCTACCGCAGGCATAGGCTACTATCAGGAGAAAGGGCAGCCTGCCCACCGGTTGTTTCCGGGCGACATTGTGGAAATCGCTCCCGATGTGGAGCATTGGCATGGAGCAGCATCGGACAGTTGGTTTGCGCATATCGCCATTACCACCAATCCGCAGAACAATGCGGCGGTATGGCTCTCTCCGGTAAGCGATGAGCAGTACCATGAAGCCACGACCGAAGCGGAAAGCCGTTATGCCGAAGCAAACAAGGTGCTGACGGCTCGTGAACGAGCCATTGTAGCGGTGGCATCCTATACCGGCAAAGGCGATTTGGAACATTTGGAACCGGCACTCGTCGGAGCATTGGAGGCCGGGATGACCATCAACGAAATAAACGAGGTGCTGGTTCACTCCTACGCCTATTGCGGATTTCCGCGCAGCCTGCGGGCTATCCAAACCTTTATGCAGGTGGTGAATGAGCGCAAAGCGAAAGGCTTTGACGATCCAGTAGGTCGGGAAGCAACGGCTATCGATGGCAGCCGCAGCCGTTACGAACGCGGACGTGACGTTCTTGCCGAAATATCGGGCATATCGGCTGATGCCCCAAAAGCAGGATACGCCGTGTTTGCACCCACCATCGAACGTTTTTTGAAAGAACATCTTTTTGCGGATATTTTCGAGCGCGACCTACTGACCTATCGGGAGCGGGAACTTGCAACGGTATCCGTTCTTGCTGGCGTCGGTGGTGTGGAGCCGATGGCATCCGGACACATGGCAATCTGCCTGCATCTGGGCATCACTGCCGAACAGCTTTCGGCATTATTGAACATCATGGAGACAAACCTCGGTAAAACCTATTCGGATCCGTTGCGAGGAGTGTTGAATCAACTGACAGAAAAGAGATGAAGAAGATGATTATATCGGCATTGCTGCTGTCCGTTACAGTTATAGCCGGGGCGCAAAATATAACGATTGCCAAACAAGGACATTTCTCGGTGGGCGGCCGGGCCATACAGCGAGAGGGTGTGTACGACAACAGCAAATTCGTCGGTTGGGCGGAGCAGGAAGAGACCGGTCAAAGCTACCGTGCCGACCATGCCTTCGTGGATTTTCAGATACCCGCCGACACTCATCGGCTACCGCTGGTCTATGTACACGGCTACGGCGGTTCGGGCGTCTGCTGGCAGATGACACCCGACGGCCGCGACGGATTCGCCACCTTGATGCTGCGCCGCGGGTGGAGCAACTATGTCATGGATCTGCCGGGGCGAGGACGCGCAGGCAGAACATCGGCAACCGCAACGGTTAAACCCGTGGCCGACGAGATGTTCTGGTTTGATATCTGGCGTATCGGCATCTGGCCGAACTACAACCAGGGTGTGCAGTTCCCGAAAGATTCTGTATCGCTTTCGCAGTTTTTCCGTGAAATGACACCCGATCTGAGCGACCATAGACAAGATGTTTCCGCTCTCGGCGCATTAGCCGACCGTATCGGCGACCATATCCTCGTTACCCATTCGGCCGGCGGATTTCCGGGTTGGATAGCTGCCATGCAGAACCCTGAGGTCAAGGCTGTCGTTGCGTATGAACCGGGCGGTTTCGTGTTTCCCGAGGGCAAAGTGCCGGAACGTATCGACGGACTGACGGGAGGCGCAGCCGGAACGCCCGTTCCGATGGAGCAGTTCGAGCGGCTCACGCAGATTCCTGTCATTCTGTATTTCGGCGACTATATTCCCGAAACACCATCCGAGAACCTCGGCGACGAAAATTGGCGCGTACGCCTGCAAATGGCTCGCAAGTTCGTGGAGACCGTGAATCGCCACGGAGGTAATGCAACGTTGGTCGAACTGCCCAAAATCGGCATTTACGGCAATACCCACTTTCTGATGCAGGATCTCAACAACGAACAGCTGGCCGATCTGCTTGACCTGTGGCTGAAGAGCAATAATCTGACAGAGGATCGTATTTAAATTCCGAATAGGATAATTGTCTTTCATGAATCCGCTGAACGACACATCGTTCATGAACCTGTTATCCGCATCTTGTCCTTGTCGTCGAGAAGAATTGGAATTGGCCTACGACGATTTTCTCCGCACGGTCATCGAAGTTTGCGACAATACGACCGATTATAAACTGCTTTTTCGGATTTTGACACATACGCAAGTACGACTGGAAATGTTGTATCCTTCGTGGACACGGGTTAAATCGAATGTTGGCGAGGTATCTGCCTCCCGTTATATCGTAGCAGCCAAACGAATCGTCGAATCGGAGTTGAGTCTTTTGAATGAACGGGTCGTGCATCCGTCGTTGTTCCAGCCGCCCCGTAAAAACGATATTCCGGATTTGTTTTGGAGTTCGGAGTTCACGAAGCGGGATTTGGTAGAGCTGCTCTCCGCTTTGGAGTATCTCGGTCCGATTTTGAATGCCGTGGGTAAATACGCTCCGTTTTCGGTGTTGGTGGCATTCGCCGAAAAGACGCTCAATGTTTCCTTGCCGAATGCCTATAAAATCCGCGAGGAGGTGTTGAACCGCAAGACGAAGAGTACGGATTTTTTGGAACGGCTGATCGATGCTCTGATCGAAAAGAGCGCAAAATAGACATGCTGAATAGCAGACGAATAGAAATATTCTTGCGGGTAGTAATGCGGGTACTGCCCGCATTTTATTTTTCGACTATTCGGAACTTTGTCCACGGAAATCGAAACAGAAAGATTATGAAATTAGACGCTATCATCGAAGATATGCAGGGATGCATCTTCTCGCTGCAACAGCGGGTCGAAGAATTGAAGACAATGGACGACAAGTCGGCCGAAACGATTCTGATGACCCGTCAGGAGGCTGCCGATATGATCGGCAAGTCGCTGCGGCAACTGGATCGGGATTGCCGCCGATACGGCATCCGAAAGGTCCATGCAAACGGAGGGATTCGGATCCCTAAAATCGACCTGCTCGTGCATATGGGGCTGGTCGCACGACCGGCGGAGCCGCGCCGAAGCGAATTGCAACGGGTATTGGGCAGATTCGGACGACAATGAACTACCTCACGGAGATAAAACTCTTCAACGAGTGGCTCGAAACCGAACAGCTGCCGTCCAATGCTATCGTATTGTGGTATGCCTTGATGTTCACGGCTAACCGCTGCGGCTGGCGCGACGAATTCGCAGTATCGTTCTCCGTATTGCAGAGCCGCACGAAACTCGACCGATCGACCGTCTGGCGGATGCGTAAGGTTTTGGCGGATAGAGGTATTATCTCCGTGGAGGAACGGGGCGGCAATCGGAGCGCGCTTTATCGGCTGCATTCGTTCGAGCGGCTGTTTGCGTCGCAACGCACTACGCTGACTGCAACGCAATCCGACACGAATCCGTCCGAAGCGTTGCAAGGTGCGACGCTGTCTGCAACCGTACATAGACTGAACAGGGATTCTTCTGAAAAAGAAAAAACAAGCAAAAAAGAAAAAGGGCGTTCGGCGGGCGAAGAGAGAAAAAGTTGCGCGAAAAAGAGAGAAATGCCGCGTCTGAACCATGCGCAGTTCCTCTCGATGCTCGAACCAGCGTGGCGGGAGCCGATGACCGTATGGTTGGAGTACAAGCGTATTCGTCGCGAGAGTTATCGCAGCGAGTCGGGAGCGAGGAAATGTCTGTCGCTGCTGCGCAGCCTTTCGGACGAGGACCCGGCGGTTGCCGCTGCCATCATTGACCGCAGCATCGCCAACAACTGGGCGGGACTGTTCTCGTTGCAACCGGCACAGCCTGCGCGAGGACAGCATCCCGGGCAGATCATCCATCCTGCGACCGACGAACGGATCCGGCGATTGTTGGAAAAACTCGACCGCAGATGAAATGTGGGACAATGACCTCTTTGCGCAAATACCGACGAACCTATTTTCACACTACAAAAACGACACACCGCATGAATCGCATCGCATCGCTTATCGACCGCATGGTCGCAGACAAACGCCTCGTCGTTCGTTCGCCGCACGACCTCTCGTGGGGCGACAGGGATTATTGCGAGGGCCTGTTCTGTGAAATCTTCCGGCGGGTCGATACTTCGATCGTGCGCTACCGCCACCTGACCGAGTATGCCGGGATCATCGACTGGATGACCTCTACCGAAGGGCGCGGACTGCTACTCTACGGCGATTGCGGACGCGGCAAGAGCATCATCCTTACGGGCGTCGTTCCCGTGCTGCTGGCGATGAAGGAGCGGATGACGGTAGCCATTCACGCCGACGAACTCTCCAAGCCTTACGACCTCGCTCTGCGGACAGCCGGATACGATGTGCATACGACGAACCTCGACTACCTGACCCGCACGGCTTATCCTATTATCGACGAGTTGGGCGTAGAGCCGCTCGTGAACGACTACGGCGAGAAGTACGAGGGTTTCAACCGCGTCATCAACGCTGCCGAACGCTATCTGCGGCCGTTATTCATCTCGACGAACCTGACCCGCGAACAGCTGCTTCGCCGTTACGGAGAGCGGACTTTCGACCGATTGACGCGCTTGTGCCGTCCGGTGAAGTTCGAGGGCGAGAGTCTGCGCTGACAATCGAAAAACAGTACACGATATGAAACTGCAACGAATCATTCATCATTTGGAAGACGGCCGCCGCAAGTATGTGACCCATAACGGCGAGATGGAAAAGTGGACGGAGGTCGAAATCGAAAACCTCCGCCGCAATACAGAACAGCACGGTCCGGCAGCCTATACCGCCGACTTCGCCAAGTACGGCATCTCCGCTCGCGAACTACGCGAACGCTATCCCGATGCGAAGATCATTCGCATCGTCGGTTTCGAGACCGAGGATCATGACCTGCCGTTGAACCCCGAAATCATCTTCTGACGATGCCGCACCTCAAACGTACTGTCCGCCGTCCGTGGCTGCCGGAGCATAAGCCGCAGTCGGGACGCCGCCACGCCAACACGGAGTTCTACCGATCCGCCGCATGGCGGAAACTGCGCCTCGTCAAGTTGGAGCAGCAACCGCTGTGCGAGGAGTGCCTGAAACACGACCGGCATACTCCGGCGCAGATGGTCGACCACATCGTCCCGATCAATCGGGGCGGGGCGCCGCTCGACTTGCAGAACCTGCAATCCCTCTGCAACTCCTGCCACAACCGTAAGAGCGCTCGGGAGCGAAGATAACACGATGTCGAACCTCTAAAACGAATGCCTATGATTTAATCGGAACCGGATGGAACGGATGCGTGGTTTGCAATCAGTCCAAGGGCAATGTCGGCACCCGTTCCATCCCTTTTTCGAGTAGGCACGAACCGAAATGCGAACGACCCTTAACCTGAATGAAATCATCTCCGAATGGATTTCGGAGTGCGACATACTCCCCGCCACCAAACGGGACTACCGACGCAAAATCGCGCTGTGGTTCCGATGGCTGTCGGCGCACGATGTCGATACCCGTTCACCGGAGCGTCGGCACGTTTTGGAGTACAAACAGCAACTGCAAGCCGAAGGTAAGAGCGTCTATACCGTGAACAGCCTCGTTACGATCCTCAAGCTGTTTTACGACTTCTGCGAGCGACAGGGCTACTACGGCAATATCGCTGCCGGGATCCGCAGCAGCAAACGCCATACGGAGTACAGCAAACTGCCGCTGACGGCGGAGCAGGCGTTCCGGCTGTTGGACAGCATCGATCCCTCGACCGCCATCGGGCGCCGCGACCGACTGATGATTTCGCTGATGCTCTTCAACGGGCTTCGCACCTGCGAGGCGGAGCGTATCGACATCGGCGACTTCGCCGAGCGCGAGGGGCAACCGATCCTCCGCATTCAGCGCAAGGGACGCACGGACAAGAACGAGATCGTCGTGCTGCATCCCGACACGGTCGCGTGGCTGGAGGAGTATATCGCCGGCAGGGACTTCGACAGCGACACTCCGCTCTTCGTATCCCACAAGGCGCAATGCGACAACCGGCTCGTGCGGCAGACGATCGGGCGGATCATCAAACAACGCCTTGCCCGTATCGGCATCTCGCATCCGAAGATCTCGGCGCATTCGCTGCGGCACACGTTCGGGGCGCTGATGGTCGAACAGGGCATAGATATCGAGACGATCAAGGATATGATGGGACACTCCGATACGAAGACCACGCGCATCTATATCGAAATGGCGCAGCAGCGACGACTGCTCCATCACTCGCCGTCGATGACCATAGGCGATGCGATATTGAACAGCGGCGGCAAACCGCACCGATGATTGAAGTACAGTGAATTAATGAATTACGCCAACTATTTGACACGCAAAACTTTGGCGATTTCCGCAACTCTTTGGAATCCAATACATGAACATCAAAGAGTTACGTGATCGAGGTACGCTCCCGACCGAAGACGGGGAGGGGTCGAAAATCCTTCGGACCCTGCGAAAAGCAATCGCGCCCCAAGTCTTCTGTACGCGCGTGCAGAATTAGAGGAAAAAGAAAACCGCCCGAAGGCGGCAAAACATTAATGTTTTTTTAATCGCTCTTTGAACTGAGCTTTCGCGGCATCAAAGAGCTGCCACAATACTCAGCTTGCAAAAGTGATAAGAATGAAATACAAAATTTCCATAATTATCAGTTTTTGAGATTTAAAGTCTTTCGAGACTATCTTTTGCCGCTTTTCGATTGGCGTTACAAAGTTAAAATTATTTATGAAAGGTCGCAAGAAAATACCTGATGAATTGAAATCCTTACGGGGTACGGACCAGCCGTGCCGGATGACCGGCGGTGCTGTTTCTGCCGGAACCGCCGTGGCGGCGTTGCCGCGCTCCGGACTGAAAGGTACGGCGAAGAAGGTGTTCGAGGTCGTGGCGACGGAGTTGATCCACAAATGCCTGTTGGACGTCGTCGGCGTAGACTTGGTCGTCGCCTACGCTCGCGAGATGGGGCTGTACCACGATATGATGCGCGAAACCGAAAAGGAGGGATACACCATCGAAGTAATGATGAAACACGGTACGGCGACGGTCGTCAACCCCAAGCGCAAGGTCGCGGAAGCGGCGCTCGTCAATGCCAAAGCGCTGGCTGCCGAGTTCGGGTTGACGCCTGCCAGTCGCAGCCGCGTAGCGACTTTGCTTTCGGATAATACCGCGAAAGACGACTTCGCGGAGTTCGAGGAGATAAAGTAGATTATCGCAATATGGCTGCTGTCAAGAAAAATCCCGCCGAACTTTATGCCGAGCAGGTGCGCTCCGGCGAGATTCTCGTCTGCGAGTATGTCCGCCTCGCCGTCGAGCGTTACTACGCCGATCTCGACCGTGCGCTCGACATGGGTCGCTACTTCGATAAAAAAGCCGCAATGCGAGCTATCCACTTCATCGAAAAACTCAAACATACCAAAGGCGAGTGGGCGGGCCAGCGGTTCCGGCTGGAGCCGTGGCAGCAGTTCGTGCTGTGGAATATCTTCGGGTGGAAGAATGCCGACGGCACGCGCCGGTTCCGATACGCTTATATCGAGATCGCCCGCAAGAACGGCAAAACCGCACTGTCTGCCGGCATCGGGTTGTATATGCTCTTCGCCGACGGCGAGAGCCGCCCGGAGGTTTATTCGGCCGCGACGGTCAAGGATCAGGCGAAGATATGCTTCTCGGATGCTGTGGAGATCGTCAAGGCGACCGACCTGAAAAACTACCTTACGCCATATCGCAACTCGATCGTCTATGAACTCAAAGGCGGTACGATGAAGCCTCTCTCGTCCGATTACGGCACGCACGACGGTCTGAACCCGAGTTGCGGCATCATTGACGAGTTTCACGCCCACAAGGACAGCGGAATGTTCGACGTCATCAAGTCGGCTTTCGGTGCACGGCGGCAACCGCTGATGTTCATCATCACGACGGCGGGCTTCGACAAGTCGGGAGTCTGCTATGCCTATCGGGAGAACGTCATCAAAGTGCTGCGCGGCGTGAACGAGGACGATTCATTGTTCGGCATCATCTACACGCTCGACGATAAATCGGAGTGGGACGACCCGAAAATGTGGATCAAGGCCAATCCCAACCTCGGCGTGAGTTTGAGCGCCGACTACCTCGCCGACCAAGTGAAAGACGCCAAGAACCGTCCCGAAGCCGTCCGCAACGTAATGACGAAGAACGTCGATCTGTGGGTCGATGCCGAACGGACATGGATACTCGACGACGTTTGGCAAAAGTGCATCGGTACGACCGACTCTGCCGATCTGAAAAGCTGCGCCTGCTGGGGCGGATTGGATCTCTCGAACGTGTCGGACATCACGGCTTACGTGCTGCTCTTCCACGAGAACGACCGTTTCCAGTTGCTGCCGCACTTTTGGATTCCCGAAGAGAAGATGCTGGAAAAGGTCCGCAAGGAGAATATCAACTACGACAAGTGGGTGGCAGAGGGTTATGTAACCGTTACGCCGGGCAATGTCATCGATTATGACTTCGTCAAGGCGGATATCCTGCGTATCGTAGCCGACTACGACCTACGGACATCGGCCTACGACCGTTGGAACGCTTCGCAGACGATCATCGACTTGCAGAACGAGGGGATGGAGTGCAACCCCTTCGGACAGGGCTACGGCTCGATGTCGGCACCGACCAAGGAGTTCGAGAAACTGGTGCTGACCGGGAAGATCGAACACTTCGGCAATCCCGTGCTGCGGTGGATGCTCGCGTCGACGCTCGTCAAGACCGATCCTGCGGGCAACATCAAACCCGACAAGGAGAAATCGACGCAGAAGATCGACGGCATCGTCGCGGCGATTATGGCACTCGGGGAGTGGATGACCGCACAGGCCGACGACGAGAGCAACCCGTATGAAAACAGAGGATTATTGACTTTATAACACGATACGATTATGAGCAGCAGAAAAATGAACCGAAAACAATACAAGCGTTATCACTCGCCGGTCATCGCCGCCGAGCGCGAGAAAGTCGAAGCGGAACTGTCGGCGATGAATCCGCTCGAACCCGAAGTGCGGCATTTCCTCTCGTTCGAGGGCTTCGCGGAACTATATCTCCGTATGCGTGACCTCTATCCGACGCAGTTGGAGGCTTACGAGCGGTTGGAGGATTTCTACATCACCATCACCGGCAAGCGCAGATACTCCGAATTCAGTTCATTCAGGAGGGTGTTGAATAGAACGAGAAATATACGTTGATATATTACATTGGTTATCAATATGAAAACGGAGTGCGATTAACTTTCTATTAAAAAATATGTAAAAAATTATGTAGAGAACAAAAATTTACTTACCTTTGCAAAAGAAACCCACGAGTGCGAGTCGTGGGCAATGTAAAAACATATAAATACGTTTTTCTAATGAAAAACTTTACAAAAGTAAGTTTATTTTCGGATTCTACAAATTCCGAGGAACAAAAAATCTATGAGTCGATGACTCGATTCGTAAGTAAAGAACTTTATTTGCTTCCTCAAATGATTGGGGATGCTTATTCTGAAACTAATGACGAATTGGGGATTCTTCCACCTCACGCAAGAAGGCGGAATAGCCGACCTGTTCGAGTAAATGAAAAGATAGCCCAGAAATGTGCTGAAATCTACCCCGAATATTTCAGAGAAGTTTCGAGTGGTAAATTTATGCTTTATGTACCGGGATTCGCTCAATTTCACATTGTGAAAACGAATAGGGGCAAATTGCCTCCCAGACGTACTCGACAAGCTCAAAATGAGGTATATCAACAGAACCTACCATTCAAAGGTTGCCCAATTTTGCATATCGGTCATGATCATCAATATGGTCATACAAGTGTAACCTTAATGTTATATGATGCAGGACAATGCGTGTGGAGTTGTTCTTTCAGTGATATTTTGTACATCCAAAACTCTACAGCGGAACAGACTATTTCATTGACGCAAACATATAATGATTCTAAGGAGGTTTTTGCCAAGCCAAAAGCCAATGCTCGAAAGAAGGTGACAGTAGAGGCTATTTGATGCGGACAATTTGTGAGAGCTTAAATGATATATGAATGTTAATAACAAAATGATCACTATCGCACGAGAAGTGCGAGGAATGACTCAGATGCAATTATCTGCGTCTATACCTAAACTATCTCAAGGAAATCTCTCAAAAATGGAAAAAGGGATTATTGGGGTTACGGAGGAAATTATTGAGAAAATAGCCTCTGCCCTCAATTTTCCCGTTTCGTTCTTTTATGAAGAATATACATTCCCACCATTTAGCAATGTATATTACCGAAAACTCATTACGGCTTCTGTCAAAAAGATGTCTCAACTGGAGGCTATTTTTAAAACAACTATGTTTGTTGTAGACAACTTGTTGGAGTCTATTGATATCCCAGAATATACCATCCCAGAGTTGGATGTTGAGAATGAATTTGCAAAAACGAATACAAACAAGACAACCCAGCGAGTTGAAGATATTGCTCGAAGAGTTCGTTTTATATTGGGCATTCCGGATGGACCAATAACAGATATTTCGGATATTCTTGAAAAAAATGGTATTATCATTATTGAAATAAATACTGATATGGTAAAATTTTCAGGAATGTCTGCCCAAACTCAGAATGGGGCAAAAATAATTTTCTTAAACGGAAATATGTCCAATGATCGTAAGCGATTTACCATTGCTCACGAATTAGGACATATTGTCATGCATATTCCTTTCATTGCAATATCTGAAGATAGAGATTTGGAGAATGAAGCGAATGTTTTTGCAGGCGAATTTTTAATGCCTTATAAGGATTTTCGTAAAGATGTCTCTCAATATTTATCATACAACCATTTGGATATGTTGAAGGCATATTGGAGAGCATCGAAACAGGCGATTATTCGAAAGGCATACCAAGATCAAATTATTTCTGCACAGAAATACCAATCTTTGATGGTACAAATGAGTATGAATGGGGAAAGAAAATGCGAACGCATAATTGTTGATTTCCCTGATCCTAAATTATTAAAAAAAATAATAGATGTTTTTTACGATGATTTAGGTTATACTCAAGATGACCTTACGCAAGCTATTAGTGTAAATCTTAATAGTTTGCCTTTAATGATTAATAAAAGACCTAATATGATTTTATTGAGATCCAAGACCAGAATACAATTATAGTAGGGACAATATCCATTTAATATTCTTTCCACTTCATTAAGTTTGCCGCAAAGCAAGTTTGATGAAGTGGTTCCCATTTTTGCATAGAGGCGAGCGGCGCGATATTTCATCGGCCGAGTTCGAGGCTGCGGTGAATAAAGTCATTACCGCCGACACGGTCGCCGATGCTACGCGTCAGCCGTATATCACTGAGGAGGGCGCATTGAACCTCACGGCGGTTTGGGCTTGCGTGCGAATACTCTCCGAAACGGTCGGAACGCTTCCTTTGCATCTCTATCGCCGTACTGCTCGCGGTCGAGAGCGACAGTACGACCATCTTTGCCACCGACTCGTGCAGGCTCCCAACTCCTATTCCACACGTTTCGACCTGATGCACCATCTGATGGTCTCATGCGCTCTGTGGGGCAACGGCTATGTCCGCATTTTTCGGGACAAACGCTATCGTCCCGTTCGGCTGAAGTTCATCCATCCTGCCCGTATCGAGCCGCTCCTTACCGACAACGACGAACTCTTCTACCGATCGGACACGGGCGAACTGCTCCCGAACGAAGACGTCATCCACTTGCGCGGACTCTCGACCAATGGCTATAAGGGCAAAAGTCCGATCGCCGTCCATCGCGACAACCTCGCACTCTCCGTCTCTGCGCAACTCTACGGTAAACGCTTCTTCGATCAGGGCGGCAATATGTCGGGCGTCTTCAAATATCCCTCGACGCTCAAGCCCGAAGCCTACCAGCGGCTCAAGAAAGACCTCATCGCCCAATCGGTCGGTTTGCACAACGCTCACGTCCCGCTGCTGTTGGAGGGCGGTATGACCTACGAACGCATCTCCATTCCTCCTGAAGATGCGCAGTTCATCGCCACGCGCAAGTTCCAAAAGACCGAGATCGCCACCATCTACGGAATTCCTCCGCATATGATCGCCGACTTGGAGCGTGCCACGAACAACAACATCGAGCATCAGGGTATGGAGTTCGTGCAGTATTGCCTGATGCCGTACCTCGTCCGCATCGAGGAGGAGTTCAACCGCAAACTGCTACGCGAGGACGAGTTCGGGGAGTATTACTTCCTCTTCGGTCTGAACGGACTGCTGCGCGGCGATGCCAAGACCCGCTCGGAATACTACAAGAATATGAATATCGTCGGCGCGATGTCTGCCAACGAGATCCGCTCCCTCGAAGATATGAACTCCTACGATGGCGGCGACGAATATTTCGTACAAATGAACATGCAGCCGGTAACGACTGCCGTAAAACCTGAAACGAATGGAACCGAATAATGAAATAGAGATCCGGAGCCTTGTCGGCGATCTGCATATCGAGAGCCGCGAGGAGGGAACCGTCAGCCGGACGATCGTCGGCTATGCCGCGAAGTTCGAGAGTTGGAGCGACCTTATTATGGGGTGGTTCCGGGAGAAGATCGCGCGGGGCGCGTTCGACGGGTGCGACCTGTCTGACGTCATCATGTGTTTCAACCACAACACCGATTCGATTCTCGCACGCACGACGAGCGGTACGCTGCGATTGGAGGTAGACGACGTAGGTCTGCGCTTCGCGTTCGAGGCTCCGAATACGACTTTAGGGAGCGATATGCTGGAACTGGTACGCCGGGGCGACGTCTCGAAATGTTCGTTCCGCTTCGGCGTCGAGCAGGACGAGTGGCAGTATGCCGACGAAAAGAACGGTCTCGCGATGGACGAGCGGACGATACTCCGGTTCTCGCGTGTGGTGGATGTGTCGCTCGTGGTATTTCCCGCCTATCCCGAAACCGAAGCCTCGGTGCGGCATCTCGAAGAGCGGAAAGCCGAGTATCTGCGCGAACACGCACCGCAGCCGGAACGAAATGACCGTGCTGTTGCTGCAAGTCGGTCGAGAGAGCGATTGACGGATATGTTGAAGTTGAAGAAATGATTATCGATTTCTCGCAAACTCTTCTGCGGTTTCTATCAAGTCGAGTTTGATTTCGTCCCAATCAAGACCTCGCAGACATACCGGATCGAGGTCGGCATCTGCAAGTGCGAAATCCGTAAATTTATCCAGCAACTCTTCTGTGTCGTGCTCCCATTCGTGTCTGCGGGCATGCAGCGCGCACATCTCGGCAAGCGGATATTCATTGAGAAGCATGTGCAGGTCCCAGAAATCCTTTTTGCGACCGCCGCGCGAGACGACATTCATCTTCATGGCGATGATATCCCGAACGCTCGCCATGCGGATCCCATCGAGAACTTCCGCCGTTTCGAGAAACGGGTCGGTGTACATCAAGTCGAGTTTGACTGCGTCCCCCTCCGATCGTCCGATATAATATCCTCGTCCGAAGCCTACGATGGAGGTCGTATCGCTGCAATCGTAGTATGGAAAATGCGAACGCAAAAACCGTTCGAATGCTCGAAAATCGAGACTTCGATATTCGGCATCGGTGAACAGGTCGATATCGACCGATTTGCGATGCCCGTAGCGCAAACTCAAGTTCGTGCCTCCGACCAGTCGGAACGGGGCGAACAGCTTGTCCGCCATCAGCATGCCGAGCGTCTCCTTCAGAAGCGGCGTTACCGTTTCGTAATGCAGTTTATTTTCGCTGGTCATATCGTTGCGTCGTATTTATGCGGTAAGCATTGCTCGGCCGGACGGTATCGAGCGCCGATAACGGCATCCCGTAGAATCTTGCGATTTCCGCTTTTTCGGCATCGTTGCCGCGCTCCGCAACGCGTGCGATTACGGCATCTTTGTATCGTCCCCAATCTATCGAATCGAAGTCGGCATCCCAAAAGAGCGACCGGCGAATAGCCGGTACGCCGTCGATCGACCGGCTCTTCATGCGAATCTTATACTCGGCGATTTCATAAAACGCCTGAAGCGTCAACAGGAATCCTTCATCGTATCCGAATGCCTGTTCGATTTTCAGTGCCATCTCGACTGTCAGATTGCGACGTCCCGTAATGATGGCATTGAGCGTTTGGCTGTGTTCTCCGATGGACGCTGCGAACGATCGCTGACTGAGATTGCGTTTTTTCAAATCCCGATCGATGAGCTTTCCCGGATGGATGCCTTTCAGTATGTCGATTCTGCTCTTCATGATTCTCGTTGCAAATATACGCAATGTAAACGAATTTGTTTGCAAAATTGTTGCCTTTTTTATTTTCGGCATCGAAAATCGGTTTTCCGAACTGCGACAAAGTTTCCCTATTACGGCTGATACGTGGATTAAGTTTGCTCCCGAACGAATCGATAACGAGATTTATGAGCAAACTGAAAACCCTTAAAGAGAGCCGCGCTGCCGTGTTCGCAAAGATCGACGAGTTGCGTACCGCGACCGACGGGCGCGAGATGACCTCCGAGGAGCAGGAGCGGTGGAATACGCTGCTTGCGGAGTACGAGCAGGCCGACCGCGCCGTCGAAGCCGAGGAGCGCTATGTCGACATCGAACGTCGGCAGGCCGAGCAGGAGTATATTCGTCAAACTTCCGGCGAGCAGCCCGACGAATGCCGTGCCGAGGAGTATCGCACCGCTTTCCGCGACTACCTGCTGCGCGGGGCTGCGGATATTTCGCCCGAACATCGGACTCTTTTCGAGCAGCGCGCCGGCATCACGGGTTTGTCGGGCGGCGTGGTCGTTCCTTCGTCGCTTGCCGACAGCATCGAGGTCGCGCTGAAAGCCTACGGCGGGATGTTCGAGGCGGGTTCCATTCTCACCACGAGCAAGGGCGGCGACCTGATTATGCCGACGGTGAACGATACCGATGCGAAGGCTACGGTCGTTGCCGAGTACCAACAGTCGACCAAGTCCGCACCGTCGTTCGGCTCCGAAACGCTCAAAGCCTACACCTATCGCACGCCCATCGTCCCCGTGTCGTTGGAACTATTGCAGGACTCGGCATTCGACCTCGAATCGCTGCTTTCGGGTCTGTTGGCAGAGTCGTTCGGGCGGGGCATCAACTACGACCTCACGCGCGGCGACGGCAAGGGCAAACCCAAGGGCATCGTCGAGTGGGCGCACGCCTGTGCCGTCAGCCCTTCGGGCAACGGCATCTCGCTCGACGCATTGATCGAGCTTATCAAGGGCGTGGATTCCTCCTATGCCCGGCACGGGCGGTTCATGTTCAACCGCAATACGCTCTACTCGCTCGTCAAGATCAAGGATACGACGGGACGCTACATCTGGCAGGAGGGGGCAAAGGACGGCACGCCGCCGACCTTGTTCGGCAAGGCGTATATCCTGAACGACGACCTCGACGATGCCGCAGCGGGCAAGACTTCGGTGCTGTTCGGCGACTTCTCGAAGTTCAAGATCCGTATGGTCAAGTCATTCCGCGTGATCCGCCTGAACGAGTTGCTCGCCGAGTACCTTTCGATCGGGCTGTTCGGCTTCGCCCGCGTGGACGGCATCCTGCTGGACGCCGGCACGCACCCCGTCCACAAGTTGGTGCATAAATCGGCATAAGGTATGACAGTAATCGAGATGCGGGAGCCGCCGATCGCGCTGGAACTCGCCAAGCAGCACCTGCGGGTAGGCAGCGCCACTCATGACGATACTTTGATTGCTGCGAAACTCGACATGGCCGTTGCCGTGGCGGAGGATATGACGGGACGGATCATCCGGGAGAAGAGGGTACGGTTCGACGTATCGATCCCTTCCGATGCTCCCATCGTCCGTCTGCCCGTCCCTACGACGTGCATCGAGCGGCTCTCTGTCTCTCGAACCATCATTCCCGAATCCGATTACACGCTTTTGAAGGACGACTACGACCCGATGTTGATTGCCGAACAGCAGTACAATGGACAAACCGCAACGGTTACGGCTGTCGTCGGCTACGATCGCGATAATATACCTCCGGCAATCAAGGCGGCTATTCTGCTGATCTTGGGTACGCTCTACGACAACGAATCGGACAACCTCGTCGGACGCTCCGTCTCGGAGCTGTCGCTCACGGCCGAAAAACTCCTGCTTCCGTGGCGGGTAACCCCTTACGGCGATGTTTGACACGCGAATCGAAATCCTCGAATACACCGAGGAGCGGGACGAGTACAACGACCTCACGAAATCGCTCCGGCACGTCGCCGTCTGCTACGCCCAGCGTACCGAGAACGGCGGTCGGGAGAACCTCTACGCCGGCCGCATCGTCCACGAGAACGAAACGGTCTATACGATTCGTTGGCAACCCGGCCTGCGTCCCGATATGGTCGTTCGCGACGAGGGGTATCTGCGGAAGATAACTTCGATCCACGAGGAGGGACGCCGCTGGCGCCTGCACCTCAAATGCCGGAAGAGCGATGCTGACGATCGAAGTTGACGGTTATGCCGCAGCCAAGCGGATTCTGGACGAACTGCCGAACACGATGCAGAAGCGGATGCTGCTTGCGGCTCTGCGCGCCTCGGCCAAGCCGATGTTGCAATCGGCACGGAGCAAAGTTCCCGTCCGCACGGGCAAACTGAAGAAGCAGCTGCGCACGGTTCGTTACAAGGACCGCAACGCTTCGAAGTCGGAGGTGGCCATCGCCGTGAAGCCGGTCTTCGAACGCACGAAGAAGAAAGGCGCCGTGAACGAATACTACGGCAAGTTCATCCACGAGGGGACTGCCGATCCTCGCACCTCGAAAAAGGGCAAGCTGTTAGTATTCGACGATGCGCAGGGCAAAAAGGTCTTCGTCCGCAGCGTAAAGGGTATCCGGCCGACGCCTTATTTGGAGCAGGCTTACACGGAGAACTCCGAACGCACGGTGGCGATCTTCGGCGACGAGTTGGCTGCTGCAGTCGAAAAGTTCGTGAATAAAAACTTCGCACCGGTATCGAAATGATGGATTTCAAGAAACAGCTGATCGCGCTTTTGGAGCGTGAGATTCCCGAATTGGCGGATAGGATCCAAGCCGGGGCGGTCGATGCCCGGACGCCTGCGCCTTTCGCTGCCTTCTCCGTTCCGGAGGAGACGCTCGTAAGGACGCTGCACGGCATCGCCGGCTATCGGACGATATTCGAGGTCGCGGTTTACGACAACAGGTTCTCCGGCGCGGAACGTCTCAAGCATCGCGTGATCGCTGCCTTGGAGGGCGCAGAGTTCGACGGCAAACGATGTCGCTTCAAATCATCCTCGACAGAGTATTACGCCGATTACGATTTGCATGGTGCGACGCTTTCGTTCCGCATCGTCTGAAGAAGCGAAACCGTACAGTTGTTCTGCTCGCAAGAATATGTGGATTCTGCTCGCAAACCAACTGTTTCGAGCAGAAAATAGCAGGTTGTGTGAGCAGTATTTCTTGCAAACACCAGTTGGGACAATGTTTTCCCGAAATCGAGATATCCGAGTGTAGGTTTGCATAGTAAATCATACATTGACATTTTTTATGCCTGAAACTTACGGAAACAAACAGGTCGTCCAAGGCGAGGACATCATCCTCTTGGTGGACGATAAGACGACGCTTCACGCCACGACGCACACGCTGAAGGTGGACTTGGAGATGAAGGAGCTGCGCACGAAGGATACCGACGGCAAGGAGAAGTGGCCGGGCGATGTATCGTGGTCGGTGGACGGCGACGGACTGGTGGTCGTCGACGATTCGATCGAGAACAGCCATACCGCCGAGGAGGTCCTCGACCTGGTACTTCGGAAAAAACTCGTCGAGGTGGTCATCAAGTCGCCGCTCACGGGACTCGCGAAGATGTACACAGGCAAAGCCTACATCACGACCTTTTCGCTCTCGACGCCTGCGGGCGACAACGCCTCTTACAGTTATTCGCTTACCGGTAGCGGCAACCTGACGCCGGTAAAGAAACCTGAATCCTGACCGCTATGAAAGAGATCATCATTCAAGGCTCTCCGCGTCCGATCCATTTCGGATTGCGCGCCATCGACGAGTTCGTCAAGCAGCGCGGTGCGGAGTTCGGGCAAACGGTCGCTTCGACCGATGCCCTCGGATCGTTGGACAGCATCGTCGCGCTGACCGCCACGGGACTCAACGAGGGTGCACGGCGTGCCGGCAGCGACTGTCGCTACACCGAAGACGAGGTGTGGGACATCTTCGACGAGGAGCCGTCGCTCATTCTCGCCGTCTCGGAACTCTTCGTCGAGAGCATCGCGCCGCTGACGGATAAGTTGGGTGACCTCTCAAAAAACGGGAAACGCCCGACGACGGGGAGCCGCAAGCGGTAACCTACGAGCGATGGTTCGCCATCGCCGTCGGGCAGATGGGACTGGCGCCCGAAGCCTTCGAACGGCTGACGCCCGCAGAGTTCATCTATGTGTGGCTCGGCTGGGCGAAGTGCGAGGGCGACAGGCAGCGGCAGGCGTGGGAACGCGAACGGTGGGCGGTATGGGTTGCGACCTGCATCCGACTCGACCGCAAAGACCGCCGCCCGATGACCGAGATGTTCCCGCTGCCGTGGGAGGAGCCGCCGGTTCCCGCAAAGCAAGAACCGACCATGCAGGAACGCATGGAACGAATCGAAGCAATGAAACGATGTATCCGAAAATAACCCTGATTATCCTGACGATCGCCGCCAATGGCTGCTCTCCGCTTCGAAGCACGCGATCCGAGCGGCACGAAACGCTCGCTATCACCGACTCGACTTTTACGACGCTGTTCCGGCAGGAGTTCGAGCGGCAGATCGGAACGCTCTGCCGGACCGTTGTGGAGTTTTATCCGCCGGCGGAATATCCGGAACCGAGCGACGACCGGCTCCCGAATCCGACCGACACGCTCCGCGCCGTTCTTCCGCCTCCGAAGATTCCGGCGACGAGTGTTTCCCGACAGCCGGTCAAACACGTCGTCTATACCGAGGTGTCGATGCAGAACGACCGCACGATCCTTACCGACAGTATTTCGCATAGCCGCATCAACACGGCAGCCCGCAACGACGTGCAGGAGCAGATCGACGAACAACCCTCCTCCGGTGCCGCGTGGCTCAAATGGGCGACAGCGCTCGTCGTTCTGACGCTTCTGCTGCTCTTATTCTTAAAACTCCGATAACCGAACCCTTATGGCCAGATTGAAAACTCCGATTTCATACTATGGCGGCAAGCAGATGCTCCTGAAGCATATCCTGCCGCTGATTCCCGAACATACGCTTTACACGGAAGCCTTCTGCGGCGGCTGCGCCGTACTGTTCGCCAAGCCGCCCGCGCCGTGCGAGGTCATCAACGACACGAACACCGAATTGGTGAACTTCTACCGCGTGGCGCAGACGCAGTATGCGGCACTCAAGGCGATGATCGACGCGACGCTCCACAGCCGCGAGATACACGCGCACGCTCGGCATATCAACGAGCATCCGTCGTTTTTTACGCCCGTTGAGCGGGCTTGGGCGGTGTGGGTATGCACGAAGTTGGGCTTCGCCTCGATGATCGACGGAACGTTCGGCTACGACCGCAGCGGCACGACGACGCTGAAACTCCGCAATGCGAAAGAAGCCTTCACAGAGGAGTTGTGCAGCCGCCTCGGCCGCGTTACGGTCGAGTGCGAAGACGGCATCAATGTCATCCGCCGCTACGACTGTCCCGAAGCGTTCCACTTCGTCGATCCTCCCTATGTCGGCAGCGATTGCGGACACTACAACGGCACGTTCGACGAGGAGGATTTTTCGAGGTTGCTCAACACACTCGCGACAATCAAGGGCAAGTTCATGCTGACGATGTTCCCGCATGAGAAGATCGAACGCCTCGCCGCCGAACATGGCTGGACGATTCATCGGCTCGACCGCACCATCACCGCCTCGAAGGTCTCCCGCCGCCGGCAGGAAGAGTGGATTACGACGAATTACTGATACCGACGTGGGTACATTCGCTTACGATAACCCCGCCTATATCGCTTCGTGTTCGTTCGGCAAGGATTCGATCGCTACGATCCTTCTTGCCCTCGAGCATGGCGAGCCGCTCGATGCCGCCGTCTTCTCGGAGGTGATGTTCGACCACCGGCGCAACATCAGCGGTGAGATTCCCGAACACATCGAGTGGATCTACTCGACGGCGATTCCGCATCTTGCCGCATTGGGCGTTCGAGTCGATGTCGTCCGTTCGGAGAAAGACTATCTTGCGTTATTCCATACGGTCATTGGGAGCGGTGCGCACAAGGGTATGCTGCGCGGCTGGCTCATCGGCGGCAAGTGCAGCGCCAACCGCGATCTCAAAATCCAGCCCATACATCGCTATTACGCCCGTTACCGAGAGCGTGGCGTCGTGCAGTACGTCGGCATCGCGGCCGACGAACCGAGACGCCTCGCGCGGATGCAGGATAAAGGGTATATCCGCAAAACGAGTCTGCTCGCCAAGTACGGGTATACCGAGGCGGACGCCCGACGCAAATGCGAAGAGTACGATCTGCTGTCACCTCTCTACCGAACCTCGCATCGTGGCGGTTGTTGGTTCTGCCCGAATTGCCGCATTCCGGTTTTCGCCGACCTGCGCCGCCGTCATCCTGAATTGTGGCGCGAACTGCAACTACTCTCGAAGGTCGAAAATAAGTCATCCGAAGGTTTCAAATACGGGCAGACTTTCGAGGAGGTCGAGCGCAGAATGGAGCTTCTCGAAAATACTCCAATGCTATTCTAAATGCCTGAATATAAACGCGATAATAAACCCGAATTAACTTGCGTGTTCCGAATAACGATGTTATGTTTGCAGTACGATAAACAACTGAATAATAAACAATTAAAACCCCAAAAAAATGACACGAGAACAAGCAAAACAGATTGCGATGACCTACATGCAGCAGCAGAGCGATTACGAATTCTCGGAGGTAACGGTGAAGAGTATAGAGCCTGCCGACGGGTCGATCAAAGTATGGTTGAAAACCGAAGACAAGTATGGCGACGAATTGATCGTCGAGGTCGAGATAGACCCGCAGTCGAATGAGATCCGTTGGAAGAAGATCTGCAACACGGGACGCCTATCCGAATATCTGAAGCCGGCTACTCGGATCGATAAACTTTCGGCGGGTCAGCGCTTCCGGCTGCAAGGCGACTGCATAGTTTATGAATTCGTGGACGACGTAAAGGACCGTAGCAATATTCCTTATATCATTCGACGGACAGATCGGTCCCGCACCGTATCGAGAGTCGGATGGCAAGAGGTATTCCCGATTGACTAAGTCGAACGCCGCACCCCGCCTTGCGACGGGGTGCGGATAAAACGAATAGGTATGAAAGTCGATTACACTCAAGCCGGAACCTATACGATTACCGGTATCACGATAACCCAGTACAATGCCCTGCGTTCGGTGCTCCAATCGGCCGATGATCGCTGCTTCGAGGTACAGAATGAAGACGGCAGCTATTATAGCAACGACGATTTCGTCTGTATGCTCGATGCCGAGGAGCGGGAGGCGTTGGCAGAAGTCTGCAAAGTGTTGTAAGCGGTCGTCCGCTTCTCGGTTATCCATTCAGTCGTTTATTGTGCCCGGGGTCTTGCCGTATGACATGGCTCCGGGATTCTTTTATCGTGAGACGATGTTTCATCGAAACGATGCCGTTCCCGACATTTTTTAGGCAACAGAAAGGAGAGTAATCATCTGAACTTAAATGAGATAATAATTGCAAAATGGCTTGCATGTTCCGAAAGATGATGTTATGTTTGCAGTGCAATAAACAATTGAACTACAATCTATTAAACGATTCGATTATGAATACAGCGAATCGAAAAAGAACGGAAATCGATGCCGAACTCGACCGGTTGGAGGTCGAATTCGAAAAGAACCGTAAGGAGATGCAACGCCTTGCCGACGAGAACAGACGTGCCGGTAACCGCTACGGCGAATTATCGAATGCGAATCACGACATCAACAACCGGATCCTCACATTGCTCGCTGAGCGTTGGGAATCGGAAGAGACGGCTGATTGACGAAACGAGAGACGACCCCGCCGAGAAATCTTCCTCGGCGGGGTTAAGACCCGAAACCGGGAAACACATAAAGAGATGAAAACGATGAATGCAAATGCAACGGTAGGCGACAAGATTCGCATTATCCATCTTCGCGACGAGGACAGCCGTTACGACGGCAAGGAGGGTACGATCGAGTTCATCGACTCGCTCGGACAACTGCACGGCACGTGGGGAGGCTTGGCAGTCATTCCCGAAGTCGATCGGTTCGTAATTATCGAGAAAGCGGAATAATCGCCTGCAATGATAATGCTCGGTTCCGCCATCTTTTTGTAATATCTAATCTGTTGAAAATAAATATGATAATAGTCGCCGAACAACTTGCGTGTTCCGAATAACGATGTTATGTTTGCAGTACGATAAACAACTAAAAAAGAGCGAATTATGAGAACGAACATCGAACGATTTTTAGAGAGATTCCCGAAGAATGCCACGAATTGGGCGCAGGCGACGGACGAGGTGCGCGATATGGCTCGCAAAGCTCGCGAATTGATGGAAGAGTACGAAGGCGTAATCGTCGAACCGGTAAATTTCCGGGCTATCGAGACCCCGGCCGAGTGGAATACCGAAGGTCGCAAGTTCGTCCTGACGAATTTCGATCGCATGGCGGATAGGACCAAAGAGCGCTTCTACGACTACTTCCGCGAGTGGTTCGAAGGCGAAGAGGAATAGACCGACGCACGGATGCTCCCCGTTCGAGCAGCGGGGAGCATCCGTCCTAACCCCGGAGCAGGGTTGCACGCATCTCTTTCGATAGGAAATCTATTGTGCTCCATCAGTTGTTTATTGCAGCCGGAGCCGCATCATGTGCGGCTCCGGCAATCTTTATCAATCGATTTTTTCGGTATACGTACATTGCGGATAATTGCAACATCCGTAAAACGCATCATATGGTCCGTTTTTGATTTCCAAAATTCCACCGCACTCTGGACATGGTTTTATTTCGTTGCGTTCTCTCAACTCCCTTATCTTCATCTCCCGCGCGATTCGTTCCTTTCCCCGTTTTTGCTCTTTTTCGTGATCCTCTTCCGCCTTGCGATATTTCGCATCCTCTATACAGTGGAAACATTTATATCCGAGGTCTATGGGTGTATATGGAGATTCTACATATTCGTGTAGGTAAAAGTCTCCTATAAACGCATTGCAGGTGTTACAAACATTTGCCAAGTAGGAATCTTCCACGGTTTGACTATATCGCTCTTTGATGGTTACACCATGCTTGGCGGCTAATCGCAACTCGTTTTTATTAAAATCAGTCGGGCCAAGATAGGAATATGCGCATCCATCGATAAGTGCCATTTTCATCTTATTTCCGCATTTCCAACAATGGGTATCGACGATCCGCATACGCGCCGTATTCTTGCGTTTGCCGCATATCTCACAAACGGGAGACAGACAGAATGCAACTTTTGTCGGATGCTGGAGCCGCTCTTCCAAATGATCTATATCATCAAAAGATTGCAGATCAATCTGAATAAGAATTATCTCGTTATCTTTATAGTATTTCACGGCATAATCTTCCGGCTTGTGCTTTACAACGATTTCGATAACGGCTTTTACCATATTATCTGCCGTAAGCAAAGCGATATCCGGCTGGCAATCAGGCAATCGATATTCGACCTTTACGGATGCGACGCCGGTTAATAAATTATATTGATGTATCTCGTCGCATTCGTCACATCCCCATGAAATATCGAATGATTGACCGGTTTCTATTTTGCGCTCCAAAAAAGCAGCGGCCATTCTTTTGAACTGATTATGAAGTACTGTCTCCGGATGACAATTACTATCTTTCCGGTGGGAAAAATGAGACCTGCGATAATATTTCTGTCCCGGCGGAATTTTGCTAACCTTAAGCATCAACTCTTCTCCACATTCGATGCAAAAATACCGCTGTCCCTTACAAGCATTTTTTACTGAAATAAGATTGTTGTCTACATCCTGTGCATATGTGATAGATAGATCTTTCATAGTGGCAATAGTTATATTTGGTTCTATAAAGATACTATTTATCTATAAATCATATATTATTTTGTTCGGGAAAAGTTAAATTTGTAAAAAAATTTCATGAAAGCCTATACCTATATCGAACACGGCCGGTTCGGGCTGCTCGACAAGCCGAAACCTACCTTACAGGACTCTCGCGACGCCATCGTGCGCGTGACGCTCGCGAGCATCTGCACCAGCGACCTGCATATCAAGCACGGCAGCGTGCCGCGCGCCGTCGAGGGTATCACCGTCGGACACGAGATGGTCGGCATCGTCGAGGAGGTCGGGTCGGAGGTGCGTAGCGTAAAGGCCGGCGACCGCGTGACGGTCAACGTCGAGACCTTCTGCGGCGAATGCTTCTTCTGCAAGCGCGGCTACGTGAACAACTGCACCGATCCCGACGGAGGTTGGGCCTTAGGCTGCCGCATCGACGGCGGGCAGGCGGAGTATGTCCGCGTGCCGCATGCCGATCAAGGGTTGAACCGCATTCCCGATACGGTGAGCGATGAGCAGGCATTGTTCGTCGGCGATATTCTGGCCACGGGCTATTGGGCGGCGAAGATTTCGGAGATTGCGCCCGACGACACGGTCCTGATTATCGGTGCCGGACCGACGGGTATCTGCACGCTGCTTTGCGCGAGGTTGAAACATCCGAAGCGAATCATCGTCTGCGAACAGTCGTCCGAACGGCGGCGATTCGTGCGGGAGCACTATCCCAAGGTGCTGACTATCGCACCGGAGGCGTGTCGCGAGGCGGTTCTTGCGAACAGCGATCACGGCGGCGCCGACGTCGTGCTGGAGGTGGCCGGAGCCGAGGATACGTTCCGCCTGGCGTGGGAGTGCGCCCGCCCCAACGCGACGGTTGTCATTGTTGCGCTCTACGACCGGCCGCAGGTGTTGCCGCTGCCCGACATGTACGGCAAAAACCTCACCTTCAAGATGGGTGGCGTGGACGGCTGCGACTGCGCCGAGATACTCCGGCTGATCGAGGCGGGCGAGATCGACACCACGCCGCTCATCACGCACCGCTATCCGCTCGGCCGCATCGCTGAGGCATACGACCTCTTCGAAAACCGCCGCGACGGAGTGATTAAGGTAGCGATAACAATTGAATGAATTTTGTAAAATAACAAATAATGATTCTTCCGACAATGACTTATAAAGAGATGTACGATCATCTCGCAGCAGATAAGAAAAAGGTCGATATTAAGATAGACTATCTTTTGCCGAAAGCGATCAAGTCCTTCAAAAAAACGATGAGGTTTCCGGCATGGGAACTTTACGATTATACGATCCCTTCAACCAATAATAAATACGTCATTTACTTTTATGCTGAAAGTAGGGCAAGAATAGAAAATCCTGAAATAGGATCGTTTACCATCGTTCATAATGGGAAACATCGATTCATTGTCAAATAGGGTGCCGGTGGTTATAAACATACCCCAGATGGCGAAATGATGGCCATCAGACAAATTCATGCTTATACGAGCCATTTTATACAACGTTACAATGAACGCTTTTTGAAAGACGACTCGCTAACAGCAAATGAAATAGCCGCAAGATATCTATCAAGGAATACAATTGCAATGCCTCTCAAACAGAACGAGGGAATCAACCGTAATCACGAGAAGTATGGCGAAAAGGGACAATACGCCTTTCGTGTTAGAGATGGGATCTGTTTTTCTTATTCGGCAGTCGATGGAATAGAAAGCGAAGATGGAGATAGCCATAAGGATAAAGTCGAAGCCTTGTATATATGTTATACCACGTTTATGAACGAATCCAAAATGACGGACACCCAACGTAAAGCCATTCTAAAAGAACATTGGGAAAAATGGTTGCAATTTGCTGAAGATTTCCAAAAAGAGGCTAAAGACGGGGTGATTACCCTCAAACTCGAACCATAATTATGTCAGCGTCCACCCTTTGTCTGTCGCGATCGCTTTTTGGATAGCATTCAGTTTCGCAAGGTTCTTCGCTCCGATATTGCAGGTCTTGCCATTACCGGTATCGGATAGCGCGTTCAACAGGAATACCAAACTTTCGACCGTGAGTTTCGGACAACCGTTCACGGCGATGTCTACATCGACGGGGCCGTCGATGATTACCGTTTCGAGTGCGGAGCAGGAGATGAACGTCGTGTCTATCTTCGATGTTACCTTGCTGAAATCGAGTCTTCCGCCGATTATGCGCAGGCTCTTGCAGCCGTGGAACAACTCCGAGGCGGAGGTAATGCGCGAGGTGTCCAGTCCGCCGATCTCCTGCAAGTTCGTACAACCGTAGAAGGCATACATCATATTCGCGACGTTCGAGGTGTCGAGCGTCGGCACGCGCTCCAGCGCCGTACAGCCGTAGCACATCTGATACATCGAATCGAACGACGCCGTGTCGAGTTCCGGAAATACCGACATCGTCGTATTGCCCCGAAAGAGCTGGTAACCATTGCGGATCTGATTCATTCCGCTGGTGCTGTCCACCAATGCGACTTTATCGACGAGCGATGCCAACGTCTCTTCGTCGGTTGTCGCCACGCCTTTGTCGCGGAGCGTCCCGGCAAGGTGCTGCCGCAGTGCATCGAGCCGCAAAACGAGTGAAGTAAAGTCTGCCATACGCTATCCGATAATATGGTTCAGCGCCTCCTCGATACCGGTCAGTCCGAGCGCGGCGGTCATCGCATCGACCAACGTCGCATAAGTCACGGCAGCCCCCGTACCGTTGCGGTCGATTTCGATAAGGTCGGTCGTAGCCAAGGTTGTTACCTTCGGAAGTTGCGAGAGCGTGATCGTATCGGTATCCGATCCGGTTGCAGGCCGTCTTATAATCGACTCTGTTTGTTCTATTGCCATAATTTTATTCTTCGTAAATCCTGAATTCGGACATCATCTGATAAGTTACGTGCCACATGCATTTTGCGGAGGAATAGGGCGACGGCACAGCCAACAGTTGCAGCAGTCCTCCGTAGGTTTCGATACGAGGAACCGGCAGATAGCCCATCCCGTAGGCATCTTTCTTCAGTGTCGTCACGATGCCCGACTGCGTGTCGTCCGCCGCAAGTACCAGACTGGGCGAGGAACGGGTGCGGATCGGACAATCGTAGAGGTTCACCACGCTGCCGATATACTCGGACGATACGGGCAGGTTCAGCCAAACGATGTAACTGCCGAAATCCGCGCCGTTGGCGATCAGGTTGAAGTTGCGGTTTAGCGTATATTTGCGGGTCGAGGCGTTGTAGTCCGTACCTTCGTCCGTGAAGTATTTGAACTGTACCTTCGAATATCCGCTGAAGATGCCGCTCGCCATTTCGACGTGTCCGTCTTCGTAGATGCGTGTGGCAGCCGTCGCGGCATTCTCGATGCCGTCAGCACCAGCGAAGAACATCAATTTGCCGTGTTTCGACGCCGGAGCGCCTTTCAATGCGCAGCCCGCCATACCCGCCACGACCTTCTTGTCCGTATCGTCTTTTACGCCGACGAACCCCGACAGCACCACTCCGCTTCCGGCTTCGATCTCCGTCGAGATATCCTGAAAGTTCTCGCGCAGATACTCCAGATCGCTGTTGTCGCTTTTCGCCGCTTCGTCCAAGAGCGCTCCGATCGTCCGGCGGGCCGTATAGTAAGCCTCTATGTCGGCGAAATCATCCCCGATCGGAATGAACTCCGGTTCCGGCTGCGTATATTTCCCGATAGCGGCGACGGCTCGTTGATAGGCATCTTCGTAGGGCGTCCACTCGTCGGCGAGCAACCGGACGGCGCGCCGCTTACCGTGCACCATAAGAAATTTCCCATTCGTGCTGCGATAACGAAACACAGAGAGCAGCCGCAGGGCATTGGCGCGGAGTTGCTCGTATTCGGTTCGGATATCCTGCAAGCGCTCTTTCAGGAACGATTTCTCGACGGGCGAAACATATTCGTCGGAGTTGATACGGCCGAGCGTCTCCAGCGTCGAAGAGATCGTCTGCATCAACTCGTCGAAATCCGTTCCGGCATCGGGTTTCGCGGGGTCGATGCGACCGAAGCGCAGGATGCCGTTGCGGAAACTTATGCCATAACCTGTCGAACGATTGAAAAGCTGCATATCGCCCGTCGCGGAGTCGAACCATGAGTCGCCCGACTTGTCCGAGAGGAACCCCGTGAGGTAAATGTTCTTCAGGTAGGCCGAATAACCGCTCATATCCAGACCGTGCGCCTTGAGATTCGACAAGTCGCCGAACTGCGCCGCGATATTCTCCGTGCGGATCGTCCAGTCGTCCATACCCGTGAGGAAGCGTAAGTAGGTGCGGGTTTCGTAGCGGGAGGTCCGGCGCTCCTTGTCGGTCGTATTGCCGAATGCCACGAACTGCATCGCCGCCTGCGGATGGTAGGGGTAACCCTCGCGCAGTTCGTACCGCCATTCGGCGTAAGTGTCGCGGTCGAGGCACTCGGTAAGCCGGAAGTAGCAGGTCGTGAAACCGGCATAGGTGCGGTTGCCGAACGAGTCATCCGAATCGACGGTATTGCTGCTCGATGCGTCCATTGCGGAGTTCAGGAAGATACCCATACAGAGGTCGTTCTCGCGTAGGGTGCTTGTTTCGCCCTCCTCCAACTTGACGACCAACGTCCGGTTTTCCGGCGAGACGAGTTCGACGATGCCGCCGCCCGGAGCGGACCATTTGTCGCCGACGACCGTTTCGATGCGGTTGTAGCGGTATTCGGGAACTTCCAGGAACTCCTCCAAATGAAGCCGTCGCAGGTACGTATCACCCATAACCGACAAGTCGCCCGAGATCGTACCGCCTTTCTTGTCCAACTTCTTGTCGAGTTCGCCGGACAGCCCCGTGATGTCGGAGACGGCGTGCGTATGCCTCTTCGGAGCCATCACACCCTTGATCTCCTTGCCGGAAACCTTCATCGATGCGGCGGCTGTCGGGACGTCGACGATGAACTCGAATGCGTCGAACTCCGCCAACTGTCCCGAAGCGCTCGCGAGGTCTTTGATGCGAACTTCGTCCATAACGACGTGAAAATAACGCTTCGCCGAACCTTTTTCGGGATACAAAGTCCCTAATTCCGAAGAATGCCTTATCTTTGTAGTTGCATTCCGCACAGCCGGAGTGTGACATATTATCCGACTTGACTCTGGAGAAAACTGGTAATTTTTAACAAAGGGTTGAGCACACCGTATTCTCGCATCGAACGGCTCTCGCCGTAAGGTTCGGGATATGGTCATATCCCTGCTTTACGGCGTGGGCTATATGTGCTTATCCTTTGTGGGTATACCAGTACCTCTCCAGTATAAGCGGCAGTAGGCCCACGTTCTTTTTTGCCCGGCGGACAGACGCGATCCTATCTGCCATTTCGATGATTATGAAAGCAACGAATCGAATACCGGATCGCCGTGTCGTGCGACCGTTGACCGCACGGATATTGCGGTCGTTTCTTGCAGCGTTGGAACGCTCGCATCATCCTATTTATGCGCTGTGGGAACACGCATCGGTCCTGTCATTTTCGATAAAAAATGCAGACGGCGAATATTTGTCTTTGCGGGAGTTTTTCGGTAGGGGCGATGCGGTTGCACTCGACGATCCGCTCGTCGTTATCTTCCACGAGGTGCATATCGAAACCGTGGAAGAATTGACCGCTGAATACATCGAACGTATTTACGAATCGTTCCTTTATCACCATTGCGAAATGGGATTGCGCCGCAACGCTCCGCTCCGTTTGACTCCGGAATCGATACGACGATACGGCTTGACCGAAGCGGACGCCGTCCTTGTCGGCGAACACCTCGATGTCCTGAACGAAATGATCCGTCGGAAACTCCAGCAGCAATACGACGAACTCAAAATGTTGGATTGCGTTCGGAAATAAATAGGACAAAAATATGTTCTTTTTTGTTTAAAAATAAAGAGAATTATATATCTTTATAAAAAATATAATCACCTATGCTAACCTATCCTGAATACAAAGAAAGAAATAAAGTTTATTTGTCTGATAAAAAAGATGATACGGCTATTTATCGTATTATGCCTATGAGTAGGCTTGAGCAGATGTTGCAAACACGCACAAACACTCTTGTTAAAATTAATTTATGGGAAGATCCTTATGAAAATTTCTTTTTCAAAAGTAATTTTAAATCATCCAAAGGATTTGTATCTGCCGATGAGGTCGCATCTCGAATTTTTGGTCAGTGTTGGAGTTTCTTTAAAGATTCAGACGCATTATGGAGAATTTATTCACCTGACAAACAAAGTGTGAGAATAAAAACGACCCTATCTAAATTATATAATTCTGCCTATACAGATGATAGTTGTATGGCAACAACAACTATGGGAGCAGTAAGTTATAAAACTAAAAAAGATCTAATAACATGGATTGAAGCGAATACCCCCATATCGCTATCTGATATTGACAAAATAGGTAAAGAATCATTATTTTTTAAGCGTAATAATTTCAGCCATGAGCAAGAACTGAGGCTTATTTATATGGAAGCAGTTTCTTCATCTGGAGGTAATAATATTAAGCAATATGATATAGATCCAATTGATTTTATAGAAGAAATATCGTTTGATCCGAGATGTGAAGAGTCTTATTTCACGGCTTATAAGGAATATTTGCAAAAGAAATACTCATATCCGAAAGATTCTATAAACAAATCTGTATTATATCGATTTAATCCTATTCAGATAGACCTAATTTAGAGATTACCCACCCAACACCTCTGACTTGAAGTTCTCTTTTCCGAGAACATACACCAAATCCCGGCCCTTGGCAGTCAATTGACCGCCGAGGGTTATTCGTAGGTTCTGCATACTGCCGCCCGTCGGGAGCATCGCCTGCAACTTCGACAGCGGTGCGATGACCTCGGGATCCGTGCCGGCATTGGGGTTGTCGCCGACCATCGCATAGGTAGGACCGTATGCCAGACCGCCGTTGGCCAATGCCGGCACGCTCTTCTCCGCATTCTTATTGATGAGTGCCGTCATCACGGCCGCTGCCGCGACCATCGCTGCACCGATGGCGATCGCCGCCCACGGATTGGCGAGGACGGATTTCAACGCCGACTTGAAGGCAATGATCATCACGCCGAACTCGATGAGTTGCGAGCCGATATTTTTCAGAAAATTGGCGAACTGCGTCAGGATCGCTTTCATCAGCCCTCCGAATCCCAAATCGCCGGCGATGATCTGCCCGATAGCCTCCGCTGCTGCGACGATGCTGTCGGCCATAAACTTCGACACCTGCTGATCGAAGCGCGTCATCACCTCCGCAATCGTGGCGTGGACATGCTCCAATGCCGCCGAGAACGACCAGCCTTTTGCCGTCAGTGCCGTCGTGTAATTCTCGACCATCGAGACTGTATCGGCGACGTGCTCCTGCAAGTATGCGCTATTGTCGTCCGCCCAGCCGTAAAGCCCTTCGCGCACCGCACCGAATATCGCCTGCATCTGCTGCGCATATTGCGATGTTACGGGTTTCAGATCGCCCATTTCGAGTTTCGGCGCCGGCAGTTCCAACTCGAAGCCCGCGGGCAGAATACCGTCCATCTTGACGACGGGCTTCAGGTCTTCGGGCTTGATATTCCTGATGCGCTCCAGCTCTTTTTGTAGCTTCTCGATCTCGGCGTTCGCCGCGGCGATATCTTCGACAGTCGATTCGGGCAGCAGTTTCTTCTTTTCGAGGGCCTCGATCCGCGCCTGCAATTTACCGATGATGCCCGTGCTCTGCTCCGTCTGCGCGTTGGTTCCGGCGATGGACTTCATCAACTCCTCGGTTTGCTTGCGAGCCTCGTCCGTTACCTTGTCCAGTTCGGCCTGCGCCTCGGCCGCCTTCTTCTCCGTTTCGCGTTTCTTTTCGATCGCTGCCGTCAGCAGATCGTACTCCTTGCGCAGGGGTGCGAGTTTCGATTCGTCGGGGACTTTCTGCAAGGTAAATCCGGCGACCAATCCACCGAAATTCGGAACCATCCGCGTCTTGGTCGTCGTGGCGATGATCTCTTTCTGCTCGGCGATATTCTCCTGCAACTTGCGTTCGAGCTCGTCGAGCGATTCGGTCTCGGCCATCTCGTCGATCATCTTCTGCTTTTGGATGCGGGCGTAGGCGAATGCCGCACCGAGCGCAAGGACCGCCGCCATAATCAATCCGACGGGCGACAGCAATGCCGTAAATCCTGCCGCCAGCATCGGCAGTACCTTGATCACGGCGCCGATTCCGAGCGAAAGGGGACCGACCGCTGCGACCAGCCCCGCCACGACGACGATCGTCTGCATCATCGCCGGCGACATCGATTGCAACATCTGTACGACCGTCGAGAGCGCACTCGCTATCTTCGTCGCGAAAGGCATGATGGCCGCACCGATCCGTTCGAGGAAGTCGCCCCACGCATTCTTGAGCTGCTGCACGGCTCCGAGTCCCGTCCGTGCGGCGGCTTCGGCCTGCCCGCCGAACTTGCGCTCCAACTCGTCGAGGATCATCGCCTGCGCTTTGGCTATGTCGCCCGTCTCGGCGAGTTTCTTGATTACCTTCGTCTGCTCCTTGGAAAAGGTGATGCCGGCACGCGACAGCGACGAGAGTTTCGTCGCGGGATCGGAGAGCGCCTTGCCCAACTGCAACGACGCCGAACCCAAATCCATCTCCAACGCTGTGGCGAGGTCCAATGCCAACGCCTGCGTGCGTTTGAAGTTCTCGCCCGTGATATTGGTAAAAGCCAACAGACGGGCGGTGGATTTGTCGAGAATCGTTTCGTCGCCGAAAATCGTTTTGCCCTGCAACTCCGAAGCGTAGTCGGCCAACTGTCGGAAGTTATAACCGACGGCCTGATTCGTAACCTTGAGCGCCTGCTGCACCTTCGCCTCGGCTTTGGCCTGCACGTCGGCCAGGTGCAGCGATACGCCGCCCAAGGCAGCAAGGGGTGCGGTGAGCTTCAGCGAGAGCGACCTGCCGACGGAGGTCAGCTTCTTTTGGAGCGAGCCGAGCCCTTTCTCGACCTGCTGCGCCTTCTGCTGGAACTCATGCGAGTCAGCTCCGATCTTTATAAGCAAATCGGCGATTCTCCGGGACATGGCTGTTTAGGGTTTGTGTTGCAGATAGAGCGTCCAGCCTGCCTCGACGTCCGATAATACCGCCGGCCGGCCGTTTTCCACGCGCGACATAGCCGCCACGATAGGGATCATCGTCTTGCCCGCCTGCGTATCCAACGGTTCGTCGGCGCCGATGCCCGACCATTCGGCCACGCAACGGATATAGTTTTCGGTATGGTTCTCGATGGGCGGAGCGTAGCGCGAGATCATCTGTCTAATGGTTCGGTAGCCGTTGCGACGATAGGAGTCCAGCAGCACGAACATCGCGCGGTAACCCCATGCCATCGTCTCGAATTGCTTGAATACGGCATCGCGCGAGGGCGCAACTTCGCCCAGATACTTCGTTGTCGATCGGCGGATATTGCCGGGATTACGATTGTTTAATCCTCTGCTCATTGCTTTATGATTTTCGGTTATTCTCGTCGTTCTCTTTGCGCTTGCGTTCCAACTCGGCTCTTTTGAGCAAGACCGGGCAATGTTCGGGCGGCGTTTCGCACTTGTAGGCCTGCCGGATGACGATGCGGCTGCGGTCGATCTCCACGTCCTTGTGCTCGATGATGATTTCGAGTTTGCCGACCTTCTCTTCGAGTTTCTCCACACGCCCGTCCAGCCGCGTGATCTGCTCGGACTGGATCGCCACGACCTTCTCCGTGTTTGCTAATTCGGCGGAGTCGGCGGCCGCGTTCTCCTTGCGCTTCTTCGCGTTGAAAAAGAGGATCGTTCCCGCCAGACCGCTGGCGAGAATGAAGTTCAGAATGATGGATAGTGTTTCCATAGTTTCGCACTTATTCAGGAATGAATTTGTAAATCGCCCGTTCGCGCACGATATAGAGGTCGCCGTAGATGAAGAACAACCCCATGATGTTCTCGCCCCAGCCGGCGGCGTTCCGAACGTCGGTCGTCGTGTCGTCGCGGAAGTTCCGGATGAAGATGCCGTTGTCGTAGGAGTGTACGACCTCGCTCATCGTATGGTCGGCGTGATCCGCCCAGCGTCCCAACCGCCGGAGCAGCGTCCGCTCGGTAATCGAATCCCGCCGGTAGAACCACAACATATCGTCGGCGTTGATGCCGATATAGTTGTCGGAGACGGTGACGACCTGCTCGCCCGCAGCGAATTGCAGCATCTTGCAGGGCTGATGAAACCGTTTGTCGTGCAGATAGGCGCCATGCGATGTGTTCACGACGATCGTATTTTCCGTGCGCCGCAGGGCGAGGATCGCACCCGACATCGGCGTACCCTCGTAGGCATATCCCCGTCCGCGATAGCCGGTCGAGGCGTTGGGCGAAACGTATTTGCACTCCGGGCGCGAGAGGTAGCGATAGGTGCGGTAGTTCGGGTCCTCGTCCTCCACCGTGGTGGCGCTGCGTCCGCCGGCATTGCCGCCGCGCGGACCGATATACTGCCGGTAGGATTTCAGGATATGGATATACCCGTCCAGATAGGTCGCGACGTTGCGGTACTCCTCCGGCGGGGTGTATATATTTCGGATCGTACCGCGATAGTCGAGATAGCGCACCTCTTTCCCGTCCACTGCGACGAACCCCTCGTCCGCCTCGTACATCTCGAAGGATGTCGTGCTGCGGTAGATCTCCCGCACCTGCCGCGTAGCGGTGTCGAAGGCATAGACCGTCTTTTTATCGGCGGACTGGAGCAGCAGGCGGTTCAGGCAGGGATCGCCTTGCCGACCGTGAAGGGCAGCGCCACGACCGTTATGCAATCGTCGCCCTCCGGCGGCTTCTCCGCCGTGAGCAGATGCGGCATCTCCGTGAGTTCGCTGTTGTAGGAGTCGTCGAGGGCATTCAGTTCGATGGAGTTCAGGTAATAAGCGGCGTTCAGGAACTTGTCGTCCCGAACCACTGTATTCATATCGATATGCTGTCCCGTGAAGATCTCGCCCGTGATGCGCCGGCTCGGCAGCTGCTTATACCGCAATGCTCCCTGCACGATATGTCCGACGAGCGTGTCGTAATCGTTCCGACCTTTCGTATGCCAGATGCGCGTGGGATTGCCGCCGACATCGAGGTAGTAGAGCGCATAGAGCAGCCGGTCGTTCGGAATGGCGGGAATATCGCTCAAAGGCAACGTTACAGACATATCGATGTTGTTCGCGGGATCGACGAGCGATTCGTAGCGCAATCCCTTGTCGTAGCTGTCGCCCGCGTCGATCGAGAGCGTCATCTTGCGGAATGAGGCGCTCTCCTGATAGCCCGAGGTGCGGCCGCCCGGGTTGCCGAAGCGGTCGGTATAGGTCGTGATCTTGCCGATGAGCGTCTGCCGGATGAAGAATTGCCACTCGCCGTCGCAGGGGATGCCGTCGATCTCGATCTTCATATTCTGCTCGTTGCCGGTCTTGACCGTACTCGCGATCTCCCTGTCGGAGGACTGCACCCACGAGCCGCTCTCGGTCAAGCTGTATGTCGCCTTTTCGCCGACGATACGGACACCGTAATGCACCGCGACATCGACGCTCTCGTTCGGGCGGTAAACGCCCAGTCCCCACTCCCGATGGTAGGTCTGCAACCCGAACTCCCATACGAGCGGGAAATTGCACTGCTCGACGGGAAAGCCGCGAGTTACGACCTCCGCACCCCGATAGGCATCCTCGCCGCTGAAATAGAGTTCCTCCCCGCTTTTCACGGAGACGAAGCCGTGCGGATCCGTCCAAGCGTCGGGATCGTAGAACCCGATGCGGGCGATCAGGTTGTCGAGGCTCTTGTTCTTTACATCGACCGAGACCTTGCGCAGCGCAGGGACGATGTCGAGCGTCGAACTTCCCTCGATGTGCAGATCGCCCGTCCACATACCGTCGATGCGCTCGCGGGCAGCCGACGCGACGACCTGCGCACCGGTGTGGATCACGAGCCGCAGTCCGCTGCCCGTAACGATCCGCCCGACGGGATGCTCCGTGCCGATGCGATAGAAGTTCACGGGACGGGCAGTTCGATAGAGCGACACGGCGCGGCGGATATGCAGGGCGCCGTTCGACTGGAAGATTTGTCCGGCGAACGGACGCAGGCACAGTTCGAGGATGTCGCGATAGGTAGGCTCCTCGTAGACGTAGTAGAGCCGTTCGAGGTCGATATAGGTTTGACGGAGCGGAGAGGCGTTCTCGTCCATCCCTTCGGCATACAGGTCCATCCAGTCCGCCGTATCGAGGTCCAACTCCAACAGGTCGATGCAGGAGGAGAGGAGTTCCCACAGCGACCGTCTGCCCGCGATGCCGATATGTACGAGGTCGCGGAACGGAATGCTCAACAAGAGGTTGAAGCCGTCCACGGCCTTGATCGTGACGGTATAGGGCGGAGCCGTGAAGTTCTCGGAGTAGAGGTCGGAGGTGACGTAGCCCCGCCAATAGAGTTGCCGATTGCGGAAGATCGAGACGCGAAAATAACGAGGATCGGAGGTGAACAGAGCCAGATAATGGAAATTCTCCTTGCAGAGGATATTGATGGTCGCCTCCGAAGCCTTGACCGGCACGTAGAACTCGTCGTCCCGCTTCTCCCACGTGATCTGCAACGGCGTACCGCCGTCGAAGGTCATCTCCTCCGACGGACCGGTGTACCCCCGCTCCGAAATCTCCACGCGCCACAAGATGCCCTTGTACTTCGAGCGAAGTTCAGCGTAATATTTCAGACCAAAAATCGCCACCTCGTCTCACCTTTGGCGTAAAGGTAGACGGGGCGGCGAGTACGGAAGAGATACTTTGTCTCCGTTGCGCTACTGTTCCTTTTCAGGGGTAACCCGAAATCCGATCGGTCTTCGGGCTGCATTCCGTTTCGGCAGTTCGACCGATAATGCTCCGATCGCTTCGTAAATCGTTTCGATATCCTTGCGCACATCTTCCGAAAGATCGTTGACTCCGCCCAATATCTCTTCGGTCGCTTGTTCGAGTTCGAGAACCCGTTCCCGGAGTCGTGCGATCTCGACCGATTCGGCGGTTCGGGTCAGGATGCAGTTGCGCATGGCGACGAACGCATCCATAATCGAGATGCTGACCTGAATCGCCGTCGGGCTTCGCAATACGGCAGACAACATCGAAACGCCTTGCTCCGTAAAGGCATAGGGAAGATATTTCAGGTGTTTGCCTCGTTCGAGCGGCATATCGTTTAAGGTGCCAATTCGGCACCTTAAAGCCTCCTCTTTGGTCAGCTGAAACATGAACCGCTCCGGGAAGCGCTCGATATTTCGTTTGACGGCACGGTTGAGAGCCTTGGTTTCGACGCCGTACAACTCCGCGAGGTCTTTGTCCAGCATCACCCGCACGCCGCGTACCTCGTGAATCTTGTTCTGTATGATTTGCAATTCCATAAGAATCCGTTTATAAACCGACCGCAGCCGTTGTAGGGCGAATCATCGCCTTGGCGTTCAGCTTGCCGGCGAGGACCTCCATGTCGTTGTTGATCTTCGTGTCGATGACCCGCGCATAAATCTGCGTCGTCTGAATATTCGTATGTCCGAGCATCTTCGATACGGTTTCGATCGGTACTCCGTTGGCCAGCGTCACGGTCGTAGCGAAGGTGTGGCGGGCCATGTGGAATGTCAAATCCTTGTCGATGCCGCACACGCTTGCAATCTCTTTCAGGTAGGAGTTGACCTTCTGATTCGACGGGACGGGGAAAAGCAAGCCGCCTTCGGTCGTACCGCCGTATTTCTCGATCAATCGTATGGGAACGTCGAGCAGGCGCACATGCACGGGGACATCGGTCTTCTGCCGTTTGGTGTCGATCCAGAGATTGCCGTCGGGCCATCGGCGGAGCATATCGGCGGATAGATGTTTGAGGTCGATATAGGCCAAGCCGGTATAGCAGCTGAACAGAAAGAGATCGCGGATAACTTCGAGCCGTTTCATGGCGAATACCTTGTTCGCGAGGCGGTCCAGTTCTTCGTCGGTCAGATAGCCTCTATCCACTTTCTCGAAATGGAGTTTGTAGCCCGCCAGCGGATCGTTCTTCGACCAGCCGTTCAAATAGCCTACATGCAACATGGTCTTCAGCTGCCGCATCAACTTCATCGTCGAATTATTCGTCAGCCGATAGTTTATGCGCAGCCACCGGTCGAAATCGGTAGCGAAGCGGGGATGCAGCTCCTTGACCGCCATGTCGGGCAAGCGGTAGCGCGCCTGCATGAACTCAGCAAGTCGGTTGCGGGTCAGTTTGTAACGCAGGTACGTTTCGCGGCAACATTGCTCGGTTTTGAGCAGGTCGGTATAATCCTCGATGAAACGGTCGCAAACCTGCAATAACGTAGTGGCGTTCCGGTCGAGTCCCGTGATGGCGTTTTTGAGTTTGCCGGCCGTGATGACCTCTTCGCGCCGAAGCATCTCGTCGTATTTGCGCCGTATCAGTACGCGCAACTCTTCGAGCATCTCGTTGATCTGTTTCTCCTCTTTGGTCTTGCCCGCCGTGCGGTAATCTTTCGGCAGCCAGCGGTCGGGGTGGATGTACATCCTCGTAGCGAAATGCACCATTTCGCCGTTGACGGTGATGCGCGCCACGATAGGGACGGTGCCGTCCTCGCGAATCTTGCCTTTCTGAATGATAAAAATTACGGCGAAGGTACTTTTCTGTGCCCGTAACCTTCGGGACGGTCTCGCGGCGTTTTCGTGCAACCGCTGGTTCGTGTCTTTCTTCATAACGATACTTTACTTATTGGTGTGACAAAAATAATCCAACACAACTATTTGATTGACAAATAGGTAAAGTCAATGAAGGTCGCCGCGAAGACAAGCCGAGGCAAGGTTACGCGATTGCGTTGCGCCGGTTACGAATGGGTTACGTTCGGGCGTCCCGAAGTGTCCGCAGGAACGGATTCGGGGCGGTTTCGCGTAAGCCATATGTAACCTGAAACGGATTTCTAACGCTTTGACGCATCGTGCGATAGGGCATAAACAAAAGAAAATGAGACGGTTGTGGTAACCATCTCGTTTCTTCGTCTGCGGTGCGTAGGGGACTCGAACCCCTGACCCCGTGCGTGACAGGCACGTATTCTAACCGGCTGAACTAACGCACCGTTTTTCGGTATTGCGAGTGCAAAGATACCACATTTCCCGAAAACTGCAAATATTTCCGTCGGTTTTTTTATCCCTTCGCCCGGCGCCCGCACTCCGGCGCCGGATGCGCATTGTATAACGGTCCGAAAATTCGGACGGCCTCCGGCTTTCGTCTCGTTCCCTGCCGGAGTTGCGGGAGGGCGGTTCCCGTGCAGATCGGAATCTGCGTCAGGGTAGTGCGGCCTGAAACGCTTCCGGCGTCCCGACGCAGGGCAATCCGCCGCCCTCCGGCGTCCCGGGTCTCCGGAGTGAATCCGGAGCGCTGCGGGAAGTCCGGGATGCCGGGGAGTTGGATCATTCGGAATATCTTGCTAATTTTGAGCGGCCGATTCTCGTCCGGAAGAACGCCGGTGCGGCCGGAGGCCTCTGGCCGCACCGGCCCGGAGGGCGGCCGGCCGGAAAATCCGGGCGGAATGATAAAAAACAGAGATACGATGCGAAAAATCCGTTTCGGAGTCGTCGGGACCAATTTCGTGACCGACTGGGTGATTGCCGGGGCCCGTCAGGACCCCCGTTTCGAGTTGGCGGCGGTCTGTTCCCGCACCCGGGAGCGCGCTGCGGAGTTCGCGGCCCGGCACGGGATCGCCCGCACGTTCGTTTCATTGGAGGAGATGGCTGCGAGCGATGCGATCGACGCGGTCTATATCGCCACGCCGAACTGCATGCACGCCGCGCAGGCCGTCTGCTGCATGGAGCGCGGCAAACACGTGCTGTGCGAAAAGCCGATGGCCTCCAATGCCCGGGAGGTGCGGGCGATGATCGAGGCGTCGCGCCGGAACGGCGTGGCGCTGATGGAGGCCGTGAAGACGACGCTGACGCCCAATTTCATGGCCTTGCGCGAGGCGCTGCCGAAGGCCGGGACGCTCCGGCGTTATTTCTCCGCCTTCTGCCAATACTCTTCGCGTTACGACAAGTTCAAGGAGGGAATCGTGCTGAATGCCTTCCGTCCGGAGCTTTCCAACGGCGCCATGATGGATATAGGTATCTATACGATCTATCCGATGGTGGTGCTGTTCGGCCGCCCGCGGCGGATTTCGGCGTCGGGCATCCTGCTGAGCAGCGGTGTCGATGCGCAGGGTACGGTCGATTTCGATTACGGGGAGATGAACGCCACGGTGCTCTACTCCAAGATCGCCAACTCCTCGCTGCCGACCGAGATTCAGGGCGAGGCAGGTAATCTGACGCTGGACCGCATCAACCGCATCGGCCGTGTCGTGTGGCAGCCGCGGCCGGCTGCGGCCTCCGGACTGGAGCGTCCTGCGGAACCGCAGGACCTGTCCCGTCCGACGGAGCGGGACGAGTATTACTACGAAGTGGCCGAGTTCCTGGACCTCGTCGAACAGGGCCGCCGGGAGTCGTCCGTCAATAGTTACGAAAATTCGCTGGCCACCATCGGGATCATCGACGAGGTACGCCGGCAGTTGGGGGTGGTCTATCCGGCCGACCTGATCTGACCTTCCGTTTCCGGCGCCGGGCATACCGGTTTTTCTTTCGGGCATAAGACCGTTCACGAGACGGATGCGCCGTTTCTTTCCGAATCCGAATTCGGGAAGGAACGGCGTTTTTTCGTGTTTTATCCGTTTGGTGCAGTGTCGGTTACATATCCGTCCAGGTGCGACCGGGCGGATTCCGCCTTCCGGGAGGGGAGCGACATGAGCCGTGCGGAACCGTTTCGGAAGCGGAAAAACGGGGAAAAGGGGGCCGTTTTGAATAATTCGCCCGGCGGCTCCGGAATTTTGCTAAAAAATCGTTGGTTAAATCGTTGGTTTTCTGCGGTAAAGATACAAAAAAAGAAAATACGCCCGTCTCCCGGAATATAAAATTTTTAGTGTCAATTACATATATTTTCGTCGGATACCGGTTTTGAGGCTTTATATCTGGATTTTAAACCGATACGGATTTTAACCAACGATAAATACCGATATCCGGTCTCTTTTTTATGTCGGTCGGATGTGTTATGTGTTGTGGCTTAATTGTTTATTGCTTGATAATGAGGTTTATATTATCTGGTTCGTCCCTGAGGAAACTGCTGCTGGCTGGTTTGTTCGGAGCATTTGCGGCCGGGGAACTGCATGGACAGACGGCCGCCGACTCGGCGAGAATCTATTACCGGCGGGGACACCGTGAAGTGGATATCCGTTTCCGGGAGAACGGAAGCGAACTGGAACGCTTCATCGGTTGCGTCCGCGAAGTGTACGAAACCGGCCGGCTCGAGGGCGTCGAAATCCGTTCCTACGCCTCGCCGGACGGGACGGACCGTCTGAACGAAACGCTCTCCCGGCGGCGTGCCGATTCGCTCGCGTCCTACATCGCGCGCCGTGCCGGGATTCCCGGCGAACTGATACGGGCGCGCGGCGAGGGTGTCGCCTGGGAGTTGCTCCGCGGGATGGTGGCGTCGTCGGACATGCACTGCCGCGACGAGGTGCTCGACATTCTCGACAATACCCCGTTGTGGATTTTCGACGGGGCGGGCCGCATCGTGGACGGCCGCAAGAAGCGTCTGATGGATCTGCGGGGCGGCGTACCTTATAATTATATGGCCGAACATTTCTTTCCCGGGCTGCGCACCGGTTTTTCCGCCGTGATCCGGCTGGAGTCCGGGCCGGACGTTCCGGCGGAGTCCCTTTCCGCCGCCGTTCCGACGGCTGCCGCGTGTGCGGACGGACGGGAGGCCGATCCGGCGGCCGGGACCGGGTGCGCGTCGCGGTCCGAAGCGGCGGCCGTGCCGTCGCGGGAGATACCGGATACCTCCTCGCCCGGGGGACCGTCGGATGCGTCGCGGTCCGGTGCGGCGGAAAGCCCTTCGTCCGAGATGGAGACCTCCCGGACCGATCCGGCAGTCCGGAAGGAGACGACGGTTGCGGAGCGCGAACCGCTGCACCGCCTCGCCGTCAAGACCAATCTGCTATACGATGCGGTGCTGATGCCCTCGCTGGAGGTGGAATACCGTATCGACGACCGCTGGTCGGTCAATCTGGAGGGCGACGTCGCCTGGTGGAAGAACGACGGCCGACACCGGTATTACCAGCTCGCGACCGTCAGTCCCGAAGGCCGCTACTGGTTCGGGACCCGGAAACCCTGGCACGGGCATTACGTCGGAGTGTTCGGCGGATTCTCGTGGTACGATCTGGAGAACGGAGCCCGGGGCTATCGGGGCGAAGCGGAGACGGTGGGGCTCAGCTACGGCTACATGTTTCCCGTCGGCCGGAGCCTCTCCTTCGAGGCCGGCATCGGCATCGGTTACATGCACAGCGAATACGAGGAGTATCTCCCCATCGACGGGCATTACGTTTACCAGCAGACGAGCCGCATGAACTACTTCGGCCCGCTGAAGCTGAAATTCGCCCTCGTGTGGCGTTTGTGGAATACCGACGGAAAGAAAGGAGGCGTGCGATGAATGCGAAATTCCGCTATGCGGGCGTGGGGCTCGCTCTGTTGGGTCTTGCGGTTTCCGCCGCGGGCTGCCGCAAGGATTTGTGCTACGACCACGACGCCCATTCGCCGGGCTGCCGTGCGCTGGTGACCGCCGTGTGGGAGCGGGAGTGGGAGCGCGACTACGGCCTGGGATGGCTCGCGGGGTGGAATGCCGCAGCCTATGGCCGCGCCTACGACGATCTGCGACCCGATGCGGCGGAGGGCATCGCCATGGTGGTGTACGGCGATCCGGAGAGTCGAACCGCCGTGAGCGACGAGTTCCACCTGTCCGCCGGGGGCGGCAAGGTCAGTCTGAAAGAGGGCAGCTACTCGCTGCTGTTCTACAACGACGACACGGAGTTCATCGTCTTCAACGACATGGCGTCGCTGCCGTCGGCCAGCGCCACGACCCGCACGCGGACCCGCGGCTCGTACAGCGAACACCACGCGGAGGAGCGGACGGTGAACACTCCCGACATGCTCTACGGGCATTTCGTGGAGCGTTACGGGGCCGAGATGCATCTGGGCTGGGAGGAGCTTCCGGTGAAGATGCAGCCGTTGGTGTACACCTACCTCGTGCGTTACAGGGTGGAATACGGCCGGCAGCATATCGCTCTGGCGCGCGGCGCTTTGGCGGGCATGGCCGAGAGCGTCTATCTGCAGGACGGCCGCACGGGCGACGAGGCGGCGACGCTGCTTTACGACTGTACGCTGACGGCCGACGGTGCGGAAGCCTGCGTGCTGTCGTTCGGCGTACCCTCCTTCCCCGACAGCCATTACGAGCCGACCAAGGCGGAGGAGGGCGGCCGTCGCTACGGGCTGAATCTCGAGGTCATGCTGAACAACGGCAAGCTGGTGACCTTCGATTTCGATATCACTTCGCAGATGGAGCGGCAGCCCCGCGGCGGTGTGATCGAGGTGGACGGCATCCGGATTTCCGACGAGGACGCCGCGGAGGGCGGCTCGGCATTCGATCCCGACGTGGACGGCTGGGGCGACTACGAGGACGTCGAGATCCCTTTGTGACGCTCGTCCCCGGTACGAACGGAAAAGACAAATTTACTCAATGTTTCACTATTAACTGTTAATCACAATGAAAACCAGAATGTTTTTACTTGCAGCGGCGGTCGCGGCTCTGGCCGGCTGTGCGCAGAACGAGGTAATCGACATCCCGCAGACGCGGGCCATCGGCTTCGACCCGTATGTGGGCAACACCACCCGGGCCGCAGCCAAAGACACCGATTTGTCTGCTCTGCAGGACGAGGGCGCAGGGTTCATCGTATTGGGCGGATATGAGGATGGTCAGACTTATGTCCCCGTGTTCGACGGAACGAGTGAGACCGGGTCCCACATAACATGGAACAAGAGTTCGTGGGAATATAGCCCCATCAACTATTGGTTGGAGGGCAAGACGTACAAGTTTGTCGCCTATGCCCCCGCCAAATTGCAGGAGGGTGATCTGTTCGATATTGATTATGCAGACAATAACCTGAAGATGAAAGACGGCGGGACTTTCACCGCCGACGGCGAGACCGACCTCGTCGTAGCGGAGGGCAAATCGCAGGGATATCTTGTTTCGGCAGAACCGGTGCAAATGGAGCCTGTCGGTTTCAAATTCTATCATGCCCTGTCGAAAGTGAAGTTCACTTTCATCAACGGATGGCGCAATGCCGTGACCTTGAAAATCACGAATATCAAATTGTCGAATGTCAAGGATACGGGTTCGCTGACGACGTCCGGAACCATGGCGCAGGGGAGTGATAAAATACAGCCGTCTGCATGGAGCGGTCAAACGGGTACGGCCGATTATGAGAACAAACCGGACGACGTAATGAATACGAGTATATATGGAGAATCTTATGAGTTCGAGAATTTCTTACTCCCCACAGGGCTGAGTGACTCTCAGATGAAACTGACATTCACCGTTCAGGTGACCAACAGCCAGGGTACGGGTCCCGATCTCGGAACCGGTGCGGGCAGTCCGGTCGTAAAGGAGGTTGTTATTCCGAAGGATGTGGTAACTGAGTGGAAGCCGGGCTATGCCTACAACTACAAGCTGACGATCTCCGGTTCCACGTTCGGTTTGAAACCCATCCAGTTCGATGGGATCGACGTAGATTCCGAGTGGGGTAATGGCGGCGAAGATGACATGGACGAAGAAATCGAAGTAGTTCCCGGTGCATAACCCTCTCTCCGCTCCGTCTGCCCCGGCTTTGCGCGGCGGCTGAGACGCGACGACCACCCGGGCGGGGTTGAATGTCCCCCTCCCGGGTCCAAACGCGGAAGACGGCTTTTCCGCACTTCTCCGCCGGACACATTCCCCCGGGCGGAATTTATAAACACGAGGTACTATGATACGAAGAACGAACATCCTCAAGACGTTGTGCGTGCCGGTCGCGGCCGTGTCGCTCGCCGCATGTTCCGACACGCTTCCGGGAGGTCCCGGCGGCGGGGACCGCGACGCCATCGGCTTCCGCGGCGCTCCCGAAACCCGTGCCGCCGTGAACGGATTCGCTGCCGGCGACGCCTTTTCCGTATGGGCCTGGTGCCGTTCGGCGCAGGACGCGCAGGACGCGCCGGTTCCGGTATTCGACGCCGAGAGAGTGTACACCGGCGACGGCTCGGCGTGGACCTATGAGCATACGGAGTATTGGGCCGACGGCCGGACCTATGCCTTCCATGCGCTTTTCCCCGATCGTGAGGCATTGGAGGCGGCGGCCGGGGCCGTTTCGTGCGTGCCCGGTGAGAACGGTGTGCGGCTGACGGTTTCCGGATTCGATGCGCGGCAGACGGGCGAAGGGGCCGTGGACCTGATGACGGCCCGGCGGACGGTGACGTATGATGCGGCCGAAGGACCCTCTTCGGTCTCGCTGAAGTTCGCTCACGAGCTGGCGCGCCTCGCCTTCAGGGTCCGGACGCAGGGCCGGGAGGTCGAAATCGTCTCCTTCAAGGTGAACGGCGCAGGCTATGCGGGCGACTTTGTGCGGACGGAGGAGACGGCGACGTGGACCCTTCGCGAAAGGACCGTGGCGGACGACGGCATTTTCGCCGTATCCGACCTGTCCGTCGGGGCCTCCGACGTGGCCGATCTACTGGGCGACGTGCTCGTTCCTCCCCAGACGCTGGAGGAGACCGGCGCGCCGGAACTGACGCTGGTTTACAGGTTGGCAGGCGAGCCGGAAGCGACCTCGCACACCGTTTCCGCCTCGCTGCGCACTTCCTCCGTCACGCAGTGGCAGGCCGGACAGAGCTATGCCTACACCCTCGATCTGCGCACCGGTACGCTCGTGCTGACCGTGACGATACGGCCGTGGATCGAGGAGGATGCCGAAGTGGACTGGAAACCGAGCACCCCGGCCGGCACTGCTGACCGTAATCAATTCATGGCGATATGAACCGATTCCCGAATATGAATTTCTTGCGCCGCATGTTCCGTCCGTGGGCGGCCGGTGCGCTCGCCGTGGCGGCGGCCGCATGCACCGGCGATGCGGCGGGCACGTCGCCCGCCGGGACGGGCGGAGCTTCGCTCGCCCTGCATGTGGCGGTTCCCGCGACGCGTGCCGACGTCTCCGAGGAGGATTATGCCGCATTGGAGAACCGCATCGAACAACTGCGTATCGTGCTGCTCTCGCCGGAGAACGAGGAGTTGTACAACCGGCTTTTTTCCGGCGACGACCTGACCGGGGCCGCCGTGGCCGACGGCTATGCCTTCACGGTGGAGGGCCTGCCCGCGGGCAGTGCGCAGCTTTATGTCATAGCCAACGAAGACTATCTCGGCGAACCCAGTCTGGTGGATGTTCCGGACGATGAAGGCATTGCTTTCAAAAAGCTCCTCGTGAAGGACCCGGGACGCGAAATTTTCCCCAAACGCTATTCCGAGATGACCGCTGAGCCAGGCGCCGCCCTGCCCATGAGCGCGTACGACCGCGACCTGACCGTCGGGACCGGAACGAATGCGGTGGAGATCGCGCTGGTCCGCGCCGTCGCCAAACTGAAGATCGAGATGGTGAACGAGCTTACGCGGCCGATCACCGTGAACGAGATGTCTTTCGGCGCGTTCATGGCCGACCGGTTCTATCTTTTCCAGGACGGAAACCTCGACGTGCCCGGCGATGCCGAGTATAGCGGTCGGTCGTATGGCAGTCAGGAAAACGAGGCCGAGCGGCTGAATATCGTCATCGGCGGAGGGGAGTCGCGCACGCTCGTGCTCTATATCTATCCCTCCTATGCGTGGAAGGATGAGTCGGAAGATTCGCCCTACACCATCGGATTCCGCACGCCCAACGCTTTGTATCCGCTGAAGGCGTTCATCGGCGGAGGAGCCTCCCGCAATTCCATCGCCCGCAACACGCAGGTCCGTATCCGTGCCGTGCTGCACACCGACGCCAACCTTGTGCTGGATTTCCGGGTGGAGGATTGGGCGGAGCCTGGAGATATTACCGTTCCTCCGTTCAGTTGATCGTGTTTTGTTCCGAAAATATGCCGTATAGTATGCCAACGCTATTGAAACGATTCGCCCCGGCGCTGCTGTCCGCCGCCGTGGCGGCCGCCGCGGTCTCGTGCACCGACGACGACCTTTTCGCGGACGGCAGCCGCGACACCGTGCGCGAAGGCGTGCCGGTGACCGTCAATCTGAATTTCCGCACCGAGGACAACCGCGTGGAGACCCGCGCCGCACAGAATGCGGCGAACGAGGGTCGCGTGTACAACCTCTATGTCCTGATCTTCGACAAAGACGGAAACCGTCATGACGAAGGCGGTCTTTTCTTCGATCAATCGACGGAACCCTGGAATCAATCGGGAACCGTTACGATAACGACCACTTCGCTCAATGACGCCCGGGTGGTCTGCATCGCCAACCTCACCACTTCCGCCGTGCACACCGATTACGATGTGACGCCGGCGCAGATGAATGAAATCCGGACGTTCGGTCAGTTGGAGGCTTTCCGGGCGCCGCTGAGCAACCGTACCGTGGAACATTCTACCCAGTTCTTCATGACAGGGTACGGTTACCGGAAGGACAGCGACGGCAACCCCGACAAGACGCAGACCTCCATAACGATTCCCGACAACCTCACCGAAGAGGTGGAGGTCGATTGTATTCTCAGCCCCAGACGGATGGATGCCAAGGTGACGTTCAACGTGAAGACCGAGCCGCTTCGGGATACGTGGACGGATTTCGATTTCCGTCCGCGCAGTTGGCGGGTGGTGAACGTCCCCGTCCGGTCGCCCCTGCTGCCCGACGACGACGGAGGCGACGAGGAGTCTCCCGATGTCGGAGAGTCGTATTATTTCGATACCCGGCCGACCGCCTTCGAGTGGGACAAGCGCGACGGAAACTATCTTTTCGAGGAAGGAGGCTTCACTTTCTACATGCCCGAAAGCCGTCATGCGCCCAAGAAGTCCATTGATGCGGCGGCCCTCGGTCCGGAGGATGCCTACGCCCTGCGCGAGAAGTGCGAGAAAATAGAGGGAACATTTCCCGACAAGCCCGGACAGTCCGAGGAGAACGGCGCATTCGAATACGCCGCCGACTATGCCGCCTACGTGGAGATGACGGGCACGCTCTCCTACAGAATCCCGTCGTCGGAGGCGTATCCCTCCGGCCATACGGTCAATGCCGACGTGACGTTCACCGTCCATCTGGGCTATGCCGACGGCGATCCCAACGATTACCGCACGCTGCGCAACACCCACTACACATACAACGTCACGCTGAAGGGTGTCGATAAGATCGTGGTGGAGGTGACCGACCGAAAGGAGGAGCGTCCCGGTTACGAGGGCGACGTGATCTTCAGTTCGGCCGACGTCTATGAGCTGGACGCCCATTACGACCGTCAGCTCATCCTTATCGACCGCAGCCTCGTGCCGAAGCTGACGTGGGGCGTGCAGACCCCTTTCAGCCAGGGCATATACGGTGTCGGTCTGTTCGGTGACGACGACGATTTCCTGGCGTCCGCCGTTCCCGCCCCGGAAGAAAGCGGCATCTACGACTACAAATGGGTGAAGTTCGCCATAAACGGGGACTACGGGGTGACGGAGCCGGACCGTTACGTGAAGTATCCCGGCGACCAGAATTACGAGTTTTACGACGGGAACGGCGGCCAGTCGTCGCCTTACTATACCAGCGGCGAGGGCGGCTTTTATCCCGATGCCCGTATGTACGACATTCACGGACTGCTGAAGAGGCTCAGAGAGGAGTATTACACGGAGAATAAGACTGAGGGCACTGTGGCGGTCACGGCCTTCGTGGACGAATACGTGTATGTCACGCATCCGGTGACCGGAGAGAACATGCTGGACCAGTGGCGGACTTACGTCGAGGCGGAGGACCGGCAGATGTATTTCGTCAACGGCGATAATTCGCGGTACAGCCCGGACGGCAACTCCAGCGTGATGGAGGCCGTGCAGACCTTCCGCCAGCACTCCATCCGCACGGTGTACAACACCGACCTCGGAGAGAAGAGCGCCGAGGAGCTGCCTACCGCATGGGGCGTGGAGACGATGATGAACGGCGGTTACCGTTGGGCGCCGGGCGATGTCGGGCGCGGTACGTCCGCGAGCAACGGCCGCAAGAACACCATCGACTGTCTGCTGGGCGGCGATGAGAAGCTCTATTGGACGGCGGTGCTGGATGTGAATATCAACGATCCCGACGAACGTTACAACCTGAAGGATCCTTACCGCGATGCGCTGCACGCCGTGCTGATCCGCAATCGGGATCTGGACGGGGACAACGAAGTGGATGCGAATGAAATCCGGTGGTATCTGGCCGCCAAGGACCAGTTGGTCGATCTCTATATCGGCGAATCTGCGCTGGACGAAGATTCGCGCCTTTATCCGGAGAACCCCGCCGATCGCGGCAACATGACGCGCTGGCACTACACCTCCAGCTCGTACAACGCGAACGACGGGGGACCGTGGATACTTTGGTCCGAGGAGTGTGCGGCTCTGGGCAGTTACAGCTCCTCTTCCGGTTATATGGACGGACAGTTCGCCTACCGTTGCGTGCGTAATCTCGGCATCGACCTGGAGAATCCCGAAAAGGAGCCGAGCCCCCTGATTCCCAAAGTGACGGCTGCGGAGGACGACGGCACGTATCTGGTCGATTGTTCCAATCTGAGCCAGAAGGCGCGTCGCAACAGTTACGAAGCGGGACCCTCTTTGGGAACCCATGACGACCTGTCGCCGCAGAACCGTCCTTACAAATACTTTCGGGTGACGGCTGCGAATAATGACGGTATCTCTCCGAAGCCGGATTATTCCGGAGATCGTCTTTTCGGAAGTTGGAACTCCCAAAACTGGACTTATTATCAGACGGCGCAGACTGTCGTACAGAGAGGTTACAGGATACCCAATTTTCGCGAATTGCTTATCATGGCCACCCGTCTGCCGGAGGAGGCATGGGTGAAGCGGGCGGAAGATAAGAGCGACAATCTTGTGCCGACAAACATGCACTTGGATTTGTATTATATGACCATCACCGATTTCAGCCGGAAAGGAATAAGCGAATTGGGCAAGGGCGGAGGTTTCCGCATGAATCCTCGGGACCTGACCCTGGGTGCGATTCCTTCCCGGGGAGAGGATTTGGATGACGGATATATCCGTCCCGTCAAGGACGAGGAGACGCTGCCGTAACAGCCCCTCTCGGTCCGTCCGGACCTCTTTTCTAACCTTTTCCCTGCCGCCTTTCGCGGCGGGGAAAAGGTTTTCCGGATTCCGGCGATAGTCCGGTCCCTCCGCCCGCCCGGCCCGGTTGTCCGTATCGAACTTCTTTCGTGATTGTCTTTCGGCTACGGTTCGTCAGTCTTTTCCGCCGCTCGTCCTGCTTACGGTCGGCATGCCGTTTCTGCGCTTCCGTTCCGGTCATCCGTCTGCCTTTCCCGGTTGTCTTTCCGCCGGACTTCACGTCGTACTTTTCGGTTCTTCTGCCGCTGTTCGGCCTGTTTTTCGGCCGCCTTTCCCGGCATCGTGGTTTTCCGGCAGGACTCCGATGCGATGAAATCCGTCAGGACCGCTTATTCACGCCGAAAACAAGCCGCTCGTTGCGAGTGGCTTGTTCCGTCGGTGTCATCGAGACAGTTCGTTGAGTTTCCGTTTGGCCCGGGATAGTCTGTCGGGCCATCCCTTTTCCGGAGTGATGGTGGCGAATCCGGAGAGCAGCGTTTCGAGCCGTTCGAGCCGTGACGCGGCCTCCGGCGTTCCTTTGGCCGCGAACTCCTTTTTCAGAATCGAAATCTTCTCGGCATCCTGTATTCCTTCGACCAGCCGTTCGAACCGGACCGAAGAGCGGGCCCCGGGGTAAATGATGTATGTATCGCCGGCGGGGAAGGTCCTGAAACGCGAGTCGGTCAGCGGCTCCCCGACCCACGAATTGTAGGCCCAGCGCAGAAATCCGTCGTAACCGCAGGCGGCCATATACCATCCGGCATAGACCGCTTCGGCGGGGGCGGAGAAGGTGAACATGTTGGGGAAGCGGTCCGAACAGCAGACATAGTAGGTCGTTATGAAGCCTTGGGCGCGTCGCTCGGCGATATGCTGCGGCGGAACCCGGTCGCGGACTTTGACGCACATGCTGTTTATGAAAGGATAGTTCAGGTAGCTGTTCTTGTTGTCGGCCATGGCGATCCCCAGTTCGGGCGCCGTCTTCCGCAGGAGGCCGAGCGCATCGGTCATCTCCTCCGGCGAACGTTCGTCCATGGCGATATTCGTCCGTCCGAGCCACCCCTTTTCGCGGAGGTGTCCGGTGAAGTCGGTGAGGAACGGCTCCCACAGCGCTTCGAAGGCCGGAGTGCCCGGATCGGCCGTCACATCGACGAAACGGCCCGTGGAACCGTCCCGGTAGTGGAGTTCGTTGTTCCACGGCAGCATCGAGTAGCAGTTGATGGTACGGTCGATTCCCAGACCCGTCATCAGTTCGACCCACCGGTCGAAGACCGTGTAGTCGTAGCTCCACGATCCGTCTGCATTCTTTGTCCAGACGATCATGTCGGCATAGGCGTCGAAGCACTGGTTGTTCCACGGGTCCTTGTTCAGCGTCGTGGTGACGACCTTTTGGCCGGCGTCGGCCAGCAGCCGCATGTACGGGACAAGGGCCTCGAAGTGGGCGTCGCTCCACAGGTCGAGCCCTTCGACGCGGGCGACGGCCGCAGGATGCTGCCAGAGGTCGAGGTAGTAGTTCCATTCGGCAGGGGGCGGGAGTTCCCGGCCGATGACCGTGAGTCCGATGTCGAATGTTCGGAGCTGCCGCCCTTTTGCATACACTTTTACCGTCGAAGCGTACTCTCCGGCGGGGGCGTCGGCCGGGATGGATACCGTTATCCACACCGGACGGACGCTTCGGGCCTTTATGTCGAAAACCTCGATGTCGTCGAGCATGTCCGGAACCAGGTGCGGCGGGTAGATCGCCGGATCGTGATAGCCGCATTTGTTGCCGAACTCGTCGCTCAGGACATAGCGGACGAATCGGGCGCGGGCGGCGTCTTCGGGAAGCGTGTGCCCGTCCGATCGGAACGGCTCCACCTCGACCTCTACGCCTTCCGCACCGGAGGCGGTCCAGAGCAGCAGTTGGGCGGACACCCGTTCGCCGCGCCATCCCTCCAGCCGGGCGGATGTCGCGGGCGCTGCGTCCGGGGCGACCGAACGTCTGAAAACGGCGTCCGTGCTCACGAACGAGGCGTGGAGCCCTCGGGGAACGTCCGACCAGTCGGAGAGCGTGTCGGCCGTGGGGTCGGGCAGTTCGTCGAACGATGAGATTTTCCGGGCGGTCCCGCTGTCGCACGAGACGAGCGACAGGGAGAGCCCTGCGGACAATAACAACGAAGAAAGGTACGGTTTCATAGCCTGTCTTACTGGTTTTGGGTCAGTTCATGATCGGTTCCAACTCGATGTCGAGGCTGCCGCCCTCCGTGACGTCTATCTCCCGGCGTTCGTAGCCTTCCAGTTCGAAGACGGCCCGGTCGTTGGTCCGGATGCGGAGGACGTATCTTCCGTGTCTGTCTGTCACGACGGCACGTGCGGGGGCCGATGCGGCGCAGACCCTGACGTTCGGCATGACCGCCGCCTGCACGTTGCGCACCGTTCCAGAAATCTCGACCTCCGCTCCCGGCTCCCGGACGGCGCCTGCTTCCGCACCGGTCGCCTTGGGGGCCGGGATGTCTGTGCGACCGGCCACGGTTACCGTGTCGCGGAGCCGGATGTCCCGGGAGGAGGCCCCGACCTGCAACTCGAAATCGCCCGGTTCGACGACCCTCCGCATGCCGGCATCGTACAGGGCGAGCTGTTGGACGGGTATCGAGAAACGAACCTGCCGCTCTTCGCCCGGGGCCAGCTCCACCTTGTCGAATGCCTGGAGTTGTCTGACGGGGGTCACAACGGAACTTATCGGATCCCGGACATACAGTTGCACGACTTCGCGGCCCGTCCGGCTGCCCGTGTTTTTCACGCGGACGTTCACCTTCAGGGTGTCGGTCGCGGTGAGCTCCCGGGAAACAGTCTCCATTCCGGAATATTCGAACCGCGTATAGCTCGATCCGTATCCGAACGGATAGAGCGGTTCGGGGTCCGAGAAGACGTAATCGCGCCCCGGACTGTCGGGGGAGCCTTTCTTGTTGTAGTAGCCTTTGTCCGTGGGCAGGTGATTGTAGTAGCACGGCAGGTGTCCGGCGCTCTGCGGAAACGAGACGGGGAGCCTGCCCGAAGGGTTCGTTTTCCCGAAAAGTATTCCTGCGACGGAGGCTCCGGCCTCCTCGCCGGCATACCACTGCACGAGCACGGCATCCGCCAGTTCCCGGATGCGGGCCAGTTCGAACGGTTTGCCCGTCACGAGCACGACTATCATCGGTTTGCCCGTCCGGGCGAGTTCTTCGACGAGTTCCTCCTGCACGCCCGGCAGACGCAGATTGGTAAGGTCGTAGCCCTCCCCGCTGGTCGCCGGTTCGGATGCCCGGGCGAGTACGGCGCTCTGCGACCCGACGAATGCCACGACGACGTCGCTCCGGCGGGCGGCTTTCAGGGCTTCGCCGAACCCGCTTTTGTCCTGCGAATAGGGATCGCATCCCTCCGCATAGTTCACCCGCACGCCGGAGCCGGCCAGGTATTCCCGGATTCCGCGCAGCGGGGTGACGCCCTTGTCCTTCTCCGCGCTCCAGCTGTAATCGCCGAACTGTACGCGGTCGGCGTTCGGGCCGATGACGGCCACCGACCGCAGTTTGCCGGGCGACAGCGGCAGCACGCCGTTGCGGTTTTCGAGCAGTACGGCGCTTTCGTCGGCGATCTGCCGGGCGAGGCGCACGGCTTCTGGAGCGTGTATCTTCCGCCGCCAGCCGAGCGTGTCCGCCGGTTCCCCGTCGAAAAGGCCGGAAGCGAATTTGGCGAATAAAATGTTGCCGACGGCCCGGTCGATGTGTTTTTCGTCGAGAAATCCTTCCCGGACCATTCGTTCCGCATGTCGGTATTCTTCGCTCCCGGCTTCGAGGTCGATGCCGGCTTCGATGGCCATGCAGGCTGCGGCGCCTCCGGGAGCGGCTACGCGGTGGAAATGCGAGAGCATCCTGACCGAACCCCAGTCGGAGTAGACGTATCCCCTGAATCCGAGGCTGTCGCGCAGCAGTCCGGTCATCAGGGATTTCGAACCCGTGACCGCCTCGTCGTCGTAGGAACTGTAACAGTTCATGGCGGACAGCGGCTTCGTCGCGGCGATCAGTTCCCGGAAGGGTTTCACGTAAAGGCTCATCAGCTCCCGTTTGCCGCCTTTCACCGAGGCTAGGTTGAGCCCTGCCGTGGGGGTGCCGTGTGCGACGAAGTGCTTGGGTGTCGTGATCATGCCTTTGGCGTGCATGGCTTGCATGTAGGCGGCGCCCATGCGTGAGATCAGGTGCGGGTCTTCGCCGAAAGTCTCTTCGACGCGTCCCCAGCGCAGCTCCCGGGCGATGTCGAGTACGGGAGCAAGCACCTGTTTTGCACCGATGGCCTCCATTTCGTCGGCGATATGGCCGGCCATTCCGCCGACGAGTTGCGGGTTGAAGGTCGCGCCCTGCGCAATGGCCTGCGGAAAGATCGTGCTGCCGTCCTGCACGACACCGTGAAGCCCCTCCATGACGGGAATGACCGGAATGCCGAGGCGGGTGTCGCTGCGCATGTACGCCTGTATCTGCCGCATGGCCTTCATGTACTGTTCGGAGGAGTAGGGGAACGCCTCGACGCATCCCCAGCCGACTCCGCCGGTGGAGGACGCCAGTTTTTCGAGATCGACCTCTCCTCCGTCGTCGAAGTGTTTGAAATGGATGTGGCGCATCTGCGCGATCTTTTCACGCAGGGTCATCCGTCCCAGAAGATCGTTTGCACGTTCCCGGGGCGTGAGGTTCCGGTCCTTGTAGGGCGGACGCACGGCAAGCAGCACCGAATCCACCTTGGCGAGCAGCTCTCCGCGCGGTTCGGTCGGGTACTCCTTTCCGGAATCGGCCCATGCCTTTTCCATGCCGAAATAGTCCGGTTCGGGGATTTTCCGGCCCTCCATATCGGCGCTCAGGTAGTCGAAGAAAGCCTTCCAGCGCGGCAGGTAGTAATCAGCGAGCAGGCCGCTCCATTCCTTGTTGGCATAGTCGTGCACGCGGGTATTCGGATCGGCGGGTCCCCAGTAGGTGATCTGCGTCTTGGCGTTTTTTAACGACTGACGGCGTTCCTGTTCGTTGTCGCCGTAATGCAGGGCCTTGTCGAGCCATCGTCCCAGCAGAAAATCCGGTTGCGTGCCCGTGAGGCGGTCCTGAAGTCCGAGCAGCGCGAGGAAATCGGCCGCAAGCAGACCGAATCCTTCACGGTCGCCGCGACGGTATGCCTTGACGGTCCTTTGGTAGATGTCCCGGGCGTGGTTGGCGAGCACCTGGCGTGCCAGATCGGCCAGGTCGTAACGGTATGTCGGCGAGTTTCCGTACTGCTCCGCCGCCTTGCGGAACAGGACCAGCGCATCGACGAGCTTTGCCGGGTCGTACTGGAACCGTTTGGGGCCCCATGTCGAAACGCTGGTGACGTCCAGTCCGGGGCGGGCGCAGAAGATGGATTCGAAGGTCCCTTCCCCCTTGATGGCGAACTCGCCGTAAACGGACCCCAGCAACAGCCGCCAGGCTTCGTGGACATGGTCGTTCCATGTGCCGTAGCGATAGGCGATGTATCGGCGCAGGTAGTCGTCGGGATCGGGTGCTCCGGGCTCCCAGGCCGTTTTCAGGGCCCAGTCATAGACGATCGGATTGGCGGCGATGCCTTCGGGCAGGATACCCACGCCGCAGAGGAGATTCTTGGATTCGGAACGGGCCTCGTGGGGTCCCGCGAGGATCACCGGAAGCTGGCCGCCCATATCGGTCTTGCCGCCGAAATGGTTTACGGTGGCCCAGATCCACGGGGTGCCATAGAACTCCCCGGTGTTTCGCCACGTCGAACCGCTCTCCCCGAAGAGGTCGATGACCACGGTCAATGCCGGGTCGAGTCCTGCGAGCAGTTCCTTCTTCGGATTGCCGCTCCATCCCTGGAGCATCCATTTCGATCCGGGGAAATGCCGCTGCATGGAGGCCTGGATCAACGACGCTGTGCGGGTCACGTGCATCCCGGTCGTATCGCCTCCCTCGTGAAAGAGGTCGCCGCCGAGGTAGTTCACCGAGTCGCCGTAGAGTTCCCGCAGGACGGAGTAGTAGCGGTCGGCCATCCGGTCGAAGAGCGGGTCTTCGGGGAGCAGGATCGCGGGGCGGGGGAAGATGCGGCCCCACAGTCCCTGATCGACGATCCGGGCGTCGGGGTATTTCTCCCGGAGCTTGTTGGGAACCATGCCCCAGAAGCCCTGCAATACAGGTTCGATACCCAGTTCGGCCATCCGTGCCAGGATACGCCGCTGCATCCGGGCCCGGCTTTCCATCATGCCGCGGCTCATCGGGCCGCCCCATCCTTCGAGATTGCCCATGAGCCACCATGCCGTGAAAGCCGGCCCCGGGATGAAGTCGCCGATCTCCTCTTCGGTAAATCCGGCGTCTTCCAGCGTTCGGGCCCAGACGAGTTCGGTCCCCAGGGGGGCGAGCATGAGATTGACGCCGTTCAGGGCCATCCAGTCGAGTTCGCGTTCCCAGTCGTTCCAGTCGTAGAACGAGTAGGTGTAGTTGTACGTGCAGTAGTTGAGGGCGTAGCGGTAGCGGAACGGAGAGCGGACCGTCACCGAAGGTACGACCTCAGGAAGCGACGGCAGATCGTGCAGGTTGTCGCCGTTGTGCGACAGGCTCATCCCGCAGTAATGGTTCAGGTAGTAATTGACGGCCGTGGCTGCCGCGGAGGACGAGGACGCTTCGATCGTCAGCCGTCCTTGCCGTGCGGAGAGGGTGAATGCGTCGCAGCTTCCTGCGGCATCGGACGCAGGAAGGAAATCGACCTTGCCGGCCAGGAAGGGGATGCGGCGCTCCACGAGCCGGACGACGCCGCTGAAATCCGGCTGTTCCGGAGCCGCTCCGGCCAGGATCGGAATCGACAGGGACAGGAAGAGGAGCCCCGTCCGGCAAAATGAAGTCAGACGTAGCATTTTATTTCAGTTCGATGTCCAGATAGACCGGGAAATGATCCGATACGGTGTCGAGGTCCTCGACCTTGCCGTTGAAATTCAATTTCTTTACGACCTCGCTTTCCAGAAAGTCCACTGCGGATGCTTGGCCGTTGTCGTCGCACAGGATGTAGTCGATGGTTTCGTTGGGCTGGCCGGGAAGCGTCCCTTCGGTCGAACTCCGGATCGCAAACTCGTTCGTGAGGATGGGGAAGGCCGCGCCGCCGCCCGACCATCTGTGGGAGTCGTTGAGGTCGCCGGCGAGGAACACCGGTTTCCGGTAACCGTTCGACACTTCGTTGATGATGGAAGCGCTCCGCCGTCTCGCGTCGTCGTTCAGGTCGAGATGGGTTCCCATGAAGACGAAATCGGGCGTTTCGACGACGATCAGCATGCGGCCTTCGTCGCCCGGCAGTTCGACCGTTTCCACATTTTGAACCCCCAGGTCTTTCTTGACGAGGACCCCGGGGCCGATCTTGCCGCCCATGTAGTCCGCCGCCGGGGCGAAAACGACCTGATAGTCGATGCCTGTCGCGTCGGCGATTTCCTGCAACAGGTCGCGTTTGTTGCGGTTCAGCGCCCCTTTGTCGAGTTCCTGGATCGCTACGATGTCGGCGTCGAGCGTCTTGATCACCCGGGCGAAGTTTTCCGTGTTCGTCTGCGAGACGGCCGGTGTCCCTGTGTTGCTGCGGCAATAGTAGGAATTGTAGGTCATCAGCCGGATTGCCGATTGCGGGGTTTTGGGGTACTTGTACTCTTCGGAAGTGCCGCTTTCGTTGCCGCCGATGCCTCCGGTGCTGAGCTTCGGTGTCTCCGATTTTCCGCACGAGGTGAGGGGAAGCATGCCCGCGAGGAGCATGACGGCGAGGATGATTTTGCCTGAATTTTTCATAACAAGATTCTTGTTTGCGCTGTTTTTCTTTGAACGGTGGCATGCGGCGGTGCGGCTTTGCGTACCGCCGCATGCCACGCGGTTTACCAGTTCGGATTCTGTTTGATCTTGTCGGGAGCGAACTGAATCTGCGACAGCGGCAGCGGATAGAGATAATCCCTGTCTTCGCGCCACTCGCGCGGTTCGGTCTCGGTGTTGTGGACGATGATGTTGCCTCCGGCGGCTCCGGTCAGTTCGAAGGCGCTGCCGATCTTGAGGAACGTCTTGATGACGGCGAGTTCCGGATGGTCCGCGGCCTTCGGCGCCGAAGAGGTCGTGTAGAGGCAGACATCCAGTGCGCTGACGTCGCCGCTGCCGTCGAGGTCATAGATGCGGTATCCGTCGGAGTTCATGCCGGGCGTGAAGTACATGCCCTTGAACTCCTGTTCGAACATTTTACCCTCTTTCCAGCGTACCATGTCGTAGTAGCGGTGTCCTTCGGCGATCAGTTCGATGGTCCGTTCGCGGCGGATTTCGAGGATGACGCCCTTGTTCTCGCCGCTGACATGCGGATACCCCGTCACGTCGCTGGTAAGATACGGATCCGGATTGTCGTTGGCCTCTTCCATGTCGAGATTCGGCATGCCCACCCGGTCGCGGATCGGTTTGATGGATTTGTCGATATCCGTCTGGGTCAGCGTTCCGCGTTCGGCCTTGGCCTCGGCGAAGTTCAGGTAAACTTCGGCGGCACGGAAGAGGATGATGTCGTTGTACGACTTATTGTAACCGTCCTGGCTGGGGTCGGTCACCCATTTGGTCAACTGGTATCCGGTCGTCGAGCACGAGAAGTCGGGCGAGAGTCGGTCCGTCTGGCCGATGCGGGTGTAGCCCGGTCCGCGGACGGTCTGCGTGAGCCGCGGGTCGCGGTCCTGCATCTCCTGATAGAACTCCATTGTGGCGTATCCCGGAACGTCCGTGAAACGGCTGCCGTCCGCCTTGAGGTAGCTGTCCACGATCTTCTTGTTCAGTCCCGGCATACCGTAGGTGTTGGAGAGCGTGTAGTTGTTGGCGTTATGAATGATGTTCAGTCCGATTTCGTAGTCGCGGGCCAGGATCACTTCCGTGGAGATGGCGTTGTTCGACGAGAAGAGGTCCCGGTAGGGGGTCTGCGAACCCTTGTATATCTGATACGGACTCTCGTCGATGAACCGCTCGGCCGCCTCGATGCATTCGTCCAGGTACTCCTCGTGACCGGCTATGCCGTGGTATTTGCGGAATGTGCCTTCGAAAAGACAGATCCGCGACTTGAGGGCGAGGGCGGTCCACTGCGTGACGCTGTAAACGTTCTGTTCCTGCGGCAGTTTGTCGATGGCATAGTCGATGTCCTCGAGAATCTTGGACATGACCAGTTCGCGGGGGTCGCGGGCCTTGTATAGATCGGGATCGTCCGATTTCAGGGGCCGGTCGTACCAGGGTACGTCGCCGAAGCGTTTCACTTTCTCGAAATAGAAGTAGGCGCGGAAGAACCGGGCCACGCCGTCATAGCGCTCGCGGGCCTTCGTGTCGCTGCAGCGGTGCGAATAGTGGAGGTAGTTGTTGATGTAGGTGAGCGGCTGCCAGCTTCCGATGTCCCAGCCGCCGCCTTCGTTGACGACCGTGCGCGTACCCGACACTTCGGGCTGGAGCGTCGTCACGATGATGACGTCGGCACTTTCGGAGTAGATGCTGCTCGCTTCGGGAAAGTTCTGCTGGTAGAAGGTATTGGTGAAGGTTTTCAGTTCCGCCTCGTTGTTGAAATAGTTTTCGGGAGCCAGCTTGTCCAGCGGGAATTCATCGAGATTGCACGAAACGAACACCGCGGCGATACATAGGGTATAGAATGTCTTTTTCATGACTTTGGGTTGTTTAGAAACTGATATCGACTCCGAATGAGTAGGTCTTCGAGAACGGGTAAACGCGTCCGTTCGCATCGGAGGTCATCTGTTCGGGATCGAGGTAATCGCTCTTCAGTTTGGTCCATGTGAAGAGGTTGTCCCCGCTGAAATAGACCCTGATTCGCTCGATCCCGACCTTGGAGGTCAGCGACGAGGGCAGCGTATAGCCGAAGGTCAGGTTCTTCAGACGGCAGTAGGCAAGGTTTTGCAGGTACCGGTCGTTGATCTGGGCGAGCGAACGCGAACCCTGCGCGGCATAACCCCGGGCCTTGGGATAATAGGCGTCGGGAGTGTCCTCGGTCCACACGTCTGTCAGGAACGTGGTCGGGATGAACGAGGAGTACGGTCGGGCGTAGGGACCCCAGAAAAGCATGTTGTTGGCGCCCGGATAGATATGCTGGCGGCCGATACCCTGGAAGAATACGGAGAAGTCGAATCCGTACCAGGAGAATCCGGCGTTGATGCTGTAATGGTAGCGCGGCCGCGAGTTGCCGATCACGCGCAGGTCGCCGGGGTCGTCGGAAGTGTAGTCGCCGTAATCGACTTCGCCGCTGTCGTCCAGATCGGCATAGATGAGGTCGCCGGCCTGCAGGCCGCGGTAGGCGCCCACCGCTTCGTTGTAGATGTTCGGGTTCACGAAGCTCTGGTCCACCTTGCGGCCGGCAGCCTCGGCATCGGTCCGGAACAGGCCCTCGATGTGGTAACCCCAGATTTCGCCCACGTCACGGCCGACGATGTAGGTCCGCAGCGAGTTGGTCGGGTTGTCGAACTTCGTGATTTTGGCTTTGCTGTCGGCGAGCGTGAAGTTTACGTTGTAGGAGAAGGGCTTTCGGCAGAGGCTGAAGCTGTCCTGCCAGCCGAGCGTGATTTCGTATCCCCGGGTGCGCAGGTCGCCGGCGTTCATGTTCGGCGATGCCATGCCGTAAACGCCCGGCAGCTCCTTGCCCGGGATGAGCATGTCCTTCGTGTCGCGGATGTAGAAATCGGCGGTGGCCGTCAGACGGTTCCCGAAGAATCCCAGGTCGAGGCCGAGGTTCTTCGTTATGATCGTCTCCCAGGTCAGGTCGCCCGACTGCGGGGCGCCGAGGCTCGTGATGTAGATCTTGTTGCCGTTCATCAGGTAGGAGGTCGAGAGCGAGGGGCTCAGCGACTGTATGTAGGGGTAGCTGTCGGCGATGGCCTGGTTCCCGAGCGATCCGACCGAGGCGCGCAGCTTGACGTTGTCGATCACCTTGCGTAAAGGCTCCATGAAGTTTTCCTCGCTGATCCTCCAGCCGAGGGCTACGGAGGGGAAGAATCCCCACCGGTCGTGTTTCGGGAAGCGGGACGAACCGTCCCAGCGGAAGTTCACCTCGGCGAGGTATTTTCCGGCGAAGTCGTAGGTCCCGCGGCCGAAGAAGCCGAGCAGCGCCCAGCGGCTCTGTCCGCCCGACGCCTCGGCCACGCCCGTTCCCAGATTGAGGTCGTTGAGGTAGTCGGACTGGAGCGAGGATTTGGCTCCGTAGATGAGCTTGTAGCGGTATGCCTCGTGGTTCATACCGGCAAGCACCTTGAAATTGTGTCGGTTGATGCTGTGCTCGTAGGTCGTGTAGAGATCATAGGTGTAGTGCTCCTCGACGGCCGAGTTTTCGCGCAGCTTGTCGCTGAAAAACCCGGTCGTGGCCGTTTTCATTTCGCCGTAGGCGTCCGAGTAGGAGATGTTGGCCGAACGGAACGTCTTTTCCCTTTGATAGCGCTTGTAGCTGAATGTCCCGACGATGCTCCATCCCTCGAGGGGCGTTATCACGCCTCCGATCGTCGTGGTGTATTGGGTCTGTTTCAGTTGGGAGAAGGCTCTGCCCTGCGCTACCGCAGCCGCCATGCCGTCGGCCGGAGCCGATCCCGTGACCTCGGTGGTGTATACGCTTGAGCCGTCCGGGTTGTACGGCGTGATGAAAGGCATTGCGTGGAAGGTGTAGTTGGGAATGTTGCCGCCGTCCTCGAAGTCGTAACCCGGCGAACGGTAGTTCGAATGGAACAGACGGGCGGCTCCGTTTATCGAGAGCCACGGTTTGACCTTCCCGCCGAACTTCATGTTCAGGTTGTTGGTCGTGTATTTGTCGGTGTTTTGGGCGTAGAGACCCTCTTTGGTGTAGTGGTTGCCGCTGACCAGGTAGTTGAACTTCTCGTTGCCGCCGCTGATGCTCAGGTCGTGATCCCACGTAGGCTGGGTGTAGTCGAAGAGGTAGTCGTACCAGTTGAAATTGGCGTAGTACATGTATTTGCCGTTTTTCTGTACTACCCAGGGCCTGTCGGGGTTCTCGGTCCGGTCGTTGCGGCGCTGGTACAGCTGGCGGAAATCCTCTCCGTCATAGCGCGTGTAGGGACTGCCGTTGTAGGATTTGTTGAATTCGTCGGCAAGGACGGCCGCATCGTATCCGGTCGTGATGAAATCCGTGCAGGCCGTCGGGGCCGAGACGCTGAAACGGCCGCTGTAATTGATCCGCATTTTGCCGTCCGCGTTGTTCTTCGTGGTGATCAGGATCACGCCGAAGCCGGCGCGGGCTCCGTAGATCGCCGCAGAGGCGGCGTCCTTGAGCACCGACACTGATTCCACGTCGTTGGGGTTCACCCGGTCGATGTTGCCCTCGATGCCGTCGATGAGCACGAGCGGGGCCCCGCTGCCGTTGATCGACGCCACGCCGCGGATGTTGAGGTTGGTCTCGGCGCCCGGAAGACCGGAGCCGTAGGTGATGTTGAGGTTGGGGATCACGCCTTGCAGGGCCTTGCCCAGCGACGATACCGGCCGGTCCTTGAGCTCTTCGGAGGTTACCTGCGATACCGCGCCCAGCAGGTTGGCCTTTTTCTGCGTGCCGTAACCCACGACGACGACCGCCTCCATGCTCTTGCTGTCCTCTTTGAGTGTGACCGACATGTCCGGTACGGCTTTGAGTGCCTGGTTCTCATAGCCCAGGTAGGAGACGATGAGGTATGCGCCCTGGGGTACGCGGATGAAGAAGCGTCCGTCGTTTCCCGTCGTGGTGCCGCGGTTGCCGGTCTCCGTGATGACGGTGACGCCGACCAGCGGATTGCCTTCGTGATCGGTTACCTTGCCCGTTACGTCGATCTCTTTCGACTGCGGAGCCGCGGGTTTCTTCTCTTTCAGGAAAAGCACGACCTGCATGTTGGCGATTTCGAATCCCAGATTGGTCGTCTTCAGCATGCGGCCGATCGCTTCCGCGACGGGCATATTCCGCGCCAAGAGCGAGACTTTTTGGGTCAGATCCGTTTTTTTGACGTCGTAGAAGAACGTGTATCCGCTCGTTTTTTCGATGGTGCCGATGGCTTCGGAAAGGGGGATTCCGGAGAAACTGGCCGTGATCCTCTTCTCCGTCCCCCGGCCCTGGCCGAATGTTACCCCCCCCCACAAGACGAGCAGAAAGGTAACGAGGAAAAGTCTTGACTTCATATTTTTAAGGTTAAAGTTAGCGTTGCAGGAGGCTGGCTGCCGGCTTTTCCGACAACTGCCTGATTGCAGATTCGATATGTCGCATCGCGGAGTTACAAACCCCGTTTTTTCGATATGCGAAGACAGTTGTCTTCCGTAAAGCGGTATTCTATGGGATTCAGACGGGCCATGATCCGCAGGACCTCTTCGATCGGTTCGTTGCCGAGGGTGAACGTGTAAACGTATTCGGTCGCTATCGCGGGATCGACGCTTATCCGGATGTCGTACCACCGCGAAAGGTAATGGCTGATGTATTGCAGGTCCTTTTCCCGGAAGACCAGCTTTTCCTTCGACCAGCACCGTTCGAGCTCGACATTTCCCTGCGAGATGGTGATGCGTCCTGCGGAGTCGCAGTCGGCGATCTCGCCGGGGACCATGAAAAACTCTTTCCCGGCCCGATTCAGCGATACCGATCCTTCGATGAGACCGACCACCGTCTTGCCCGACATTTCGTTCGTGCGGACGTTGAACTCCGTGCCGTGTACGGCAACCGTCAGGTTTTCGGTCTCCACGACGAAACGTCGTTTTTCGTCCTTCGCCACGTCGAAGAATGCCTCGCCCGACAACCGTACCACCCGTTCGCCGTTTCCGATACCGGTGTTCAGCGTGAGTGTCGTGTTGTTGCGCATGAAGATTCTGGTTCCGTCGGACAGCAGAATTTCGGACTTCCCGCGGATCGTGGAGTACTGCTGTATGCGGAGTTCCTCTTCCGCTGCGGACCGGCCGGCGAGTTGCGACAGCACGTGTCCGCCTGCGATCAGACAGACGGCGGCCGCCGCCGCAATGGTCCGACGGAGCAGTTTTCCGGAGCGTCTGGCCGGCAGTCGGGGTTCCGATGCTTTTTTCGCTGTCGCACCGATCGTACGGGCCGAGAGTTCGCGCCAACCCTTTTCGACATCCGGTTCATAAGCCGCCTGCCGTGAAATGCCCTCCCACAGCCCGGTCAGCTCGCGGTAGATGCGTGCGTTGGAGCCGCTCGCAAGCCAGGCTTCGAGGCGGGCCTCCTGTTCGGGGGTGGAGGTTCGTTTCAGGCGGGCGATTATTTCATCCCAAGGTATGTCTTTGCCGATACTCATCTTATCCATAATATACAGGTAGGACACGAAAAACAGATGCAACCCTTACGCGAAAAGCCGCATATTTCAAAAAAACATACATAAAAGGACCATCTTGTCCGTTATGTAGCTGCGAATCGCTTTGAGCGCTTTGGTGATCTGTGCTTCGACCGTCTTGACCGAAATGTTCAGTTGTTCGGCGATCTCGCGGTTGGACATCTCCTCGTTGCGGCTCTTCAGGAATACGTCCCGGCATTTGTCGGGCAGGGACAGGATGGCCTCTTCGATGAAATGGTTCAGCTCTTCGACCTCCATGTCGCGGTTCTCCTCGCAGCATAGTTCGACCATCACGTCGCTCAGGTATACCGAGGGACCGTTGTCGCGAAGGTAATTGATGCACCGGTTTCTAACCGACCGGAACAGATAAGCGCACAACGAACTTTTGATTCCGATCCGGGTCCGGTTCTCCCAAATGTGGATGAAGACGTTCATCACCACCTCCTCTGCCGGCTGTTCGGATTTCAGAATCAGTCTCGCATACCGGCACAAGGGAACATAATAGCTTTCGAAAAGGAGGCTGAATGCTTTTTCGTCATCCTTTTTAAGCAGTTCAAGCAACAGGCGATCGTTGAACTTTTTCAAAACGTTCGGGTATTCGGATTCGTGAATATCATCGTTTCGCTTTCCGTTCAGGCGAAGGGCAACGATACAAATATATCAAAATTTTCGTTCTTCGGGATACGAACGGGGCGAAACGGTCCACGGGCACAGGCGTAGTGCGCCCGTGGACGTTTGCTTACCGGACGCAGGCGCCCATTTGTCTGCCCGAACGGTCCGCTCCCGTCTGGTCTTTGGTGACGAGGCCGGCGTCGGCCGCGGGTACGAGCGTGTCCTTCGCCAGTGCGCTCAGTTCGCTGGCGCTCATACCGCCCGTGACTGCCGGGTTGTCCGAACCGGTCAGGGCGATCGTGCTGGTGTGGCCGCCGTTGTCCCCGAAGGAGCCGAACATCGTCGCCGCATCGAACTGTGCTCCCTCGGCGATGCTTCCGCCGGCGTCGTAAACCGCCGCGCCGACCACCGAGTTGCGGATCACGGCCCTGGCGGCCGATTCGTTGTCGTAGCCGATATCCTCCATTCCGGCCGTCGTGGCGATGTTCCCCGCGATGACCGAGTTGTAGATCCGCACCTTCGCGTCGGCGGTGCGTATTTGGACACCTCCGCCCGTGCTCTTTCCGTCGTTCTTGTGGATGGTGCAGCTGATGACGTCGAGATCGCCCGAGTTCACGTTCAGGGCGCCGCCCCGCTGGCCGCCGATGACCTTGTTCTCGTAGAAGGTGCAGTTCACAAAGGCTGCTTTGGCGGTCCACAGGCTGTAATATCCGGCGGCATCCCGGTTGTCTCCGAGGACTCCCGAACTGTTCTTGTTGAACGTGCAGTTGAAAGCGTAGGTTTCAGCCGTGATGCCTCCGCCTCCTGCCGCCTGAATGGCTGCGCTGTTACCGCCCGCCTGGTTGTTCTCGAACGTACAGTCGTACAGGTAAACTACCGAACAGTCGTTGCAGATGCCGGCTGCGGGAGCTCCGGCGCCGTTCGTCTTGTTGTCACGGATCCGGCAGCGGGTGAATCGCACCTCTGTCGCCTTTTTGAGGTACACGCCGCCGCCGTCGTGGGTCTCTGCCGTGTTGTTGGCGATGACGCAGTCCTCCAGTTCGGCTCTGGTGGCTCCCTGCACGACGAGTCCGCCGCCGTTGCGGGTCTGGCAGGCTTCTCCGTTGACCGTGGGGCCGAGTTTGGCCACCGCGACGCCGTCCTGAATGTATAGTCCTTTGACTTTCACCGATTCGCCCTCTGCGAGCGGAGCGCTGATCACCATGACGTGGTAGGCATTCGCCGTTTCCGAGAGTTTGCCGCTGAGAATGGTCTTGTTGATCGCCGGATCGGCGGTGGCGCCCTCCTCCGGAGCGGCAGGATAGCCGCCTATGAGCGTGATGTTCTTGTCGATTTCAAACGTTTTGTTGTTGTCGTCGCCGGAGGTTTCGGTGCCCGTCAGGAATTTGGTCGGGGTATAGGTTCCGGCCGCAATGTGGATCTCTTCTCCGGCAACAGCCTCCCCGAGCGCCCATTCGAAGGTCGTGGGTTCGTCCCAATGGAGACCCGAATTGTCGGTGGAACCGTTCTCCGTCACGTAGAATTTGCGTTCGCCGGCCGGGGCTTCGGTCCCGGCGGCCTGGGTGATCGTGATCTCCCGGGCGTTCTCTTCGTCGATCCATACCACGACGACGGCGCTGCGTTCCTCCTGCGTGCGGTTCTTTTCGACGGTGATGACCATCGTGGCGTTGCCGATGCCCCACGAAGGGCTCACTTTGATGAAATCCTTGTTCGCCTGTGCCTCCCAGGGGGCTTTGGTCTTGATCTCGATGTCGTATGTTTCGGCCGTTGCCACCGCCTCGATGGTCAGGGGGCTGACCGTGAGTCCGTCGCCGGCTGCGGGACCATCGCCCGTGTCGCTGTCGGAGCAGGAGAGCATGAGTGCGGCCGAAAGTCCCGGAAGGATTGTTCCCAGTTTTCTGAAATTCATAAAAGTTTCGTGTTAAAGGTTTGACTTGCGCCGGGACGAGCGATCGTTCGGTCGCTCCGTTCCGGCTGTCGTGATGGTCGTTTTGCGGGGCCGCGGATGCGCTGGCTCCGGTGTACGGAAGTTTCGGAATCGTATTGCGGTTCTACATAGGCTCGAAGTTTTCAGATTCGTTTCATTCGGTTCGGGATGGTTTCTGCACGGCCGTCGCAGTTGCGCAAATGCCGGCAGTACCGTGGTTCGGGCGGCGATGCGGGACATTTGTTTCATGATAATGACACGAAAAATATCTGTCACCCTTACGTCCGGAAAACAAATTTGTCAATTCTCCGGTTTCCTTTTGCCGTCTCTGAGGCTGTTCGGCCGGCTGCGACCGTACGCAGGGACGCCCGGCGGGACAGTCCGACGTCATAGCCTTCGCCTGCGATCCGATACCTGTCGTCCGGGGCGGGTTCATCGGGCCGGGTATGCGCGGCATCGGTGCCGTCGGACGGTTCATGTACCTCGACAGCATGGAGGCCGCGGCCTTTTGCGATCCGGAGGAGGCGAATCTCGCACGCAGCCGGGCCGTGCTCCGGGAGAAGTCGAGGCCGGAGGCTGCGGAGTGTACGGGTCCGGACGGCTGAAAGCAGTTGTGCGAGCCGTCGGTGCTTGCGGGGAGCCGTCCCGTCGAGATTCCCGGCTTCACGCGCGGAGCCTGGAAAAAACCGGACCGTCTGGAGTTCGCCGGTGTCCGCTGATCCGGATACGGGAACAATCCGGTTTCAAATTGCAATCGTTCGATTTTTGCGGAATTCTACGCGTCGTACGGGGGAAAGGAGAAATTATTTTTTCGTTGAGAGGCGAAATTTGCGATTTTTTCCGGTGTAATTCCAGAAAATATGTTAAAAACAGTAACTAAATTCTGCGATAATGCTTACAAATTGTACGAACGTGTTTTCCGATGCGTATTTTCGGCCGTCGGCGGTTTGAATGGACAGCGATTAACATTTTATTCAAAACGACGGGTCGATTTCTGGATATTCTTGTGATAGGGAAAGCAAAATTCCGGTTTTGACGGGCTTTTTCATCATCTTACGAATTGTTGGATAAAATCGCGGCAAGGTATTTATTAAAATTTGTTAAAATATTCGGGGGGGGTAGATCAATATTTCATAACGCATCTCCGGAAAAGTCGTTCCGAAATCCGGAATCCGCCGAAAACTGAAACCCGGATTTTTCTTTCTGTTTATTAGAAAGATGCGGAAATGCAACGGACGATAAACGCCGCGATATGCCACTGTGTGCATGATTTTCTGTTAAGAATTGAAATAGGCCCCTGCTTTTTTATGTGAATCAAAATCTCTACATTTGCCGCGTAAGCAATTTAATTACATGCAAAGAATTCTACTCAAACTAAGCTTGCTTGCATTTACGGTATTCGCGATTTCCCGAAGCTCCGCGGCCGTCCGGACCGAGGGGGGGGGGAAATCCGTCACCGTTAGCGGAGTAGTCACCTCCGCGGAGGACAAGCAACCCCTTATCGGGGTAAGTGTGATTTCCGGCCCGTCGAGCGGCGTCACGACCCTTGCGGACGGAAAGTATTCGATTCAGGTCGCCCCCGGCACCAAACTCACGTTCCAGTACATCGGTTACAAGCCCGTGGAATATCTCGTTCCGCAGGGGAAGACGAGTGTGACCTATAATCTGGAGATGCAGAGCGACACCCAGACGCTCGACGACGTGGTCGTCATCGCCTACGGCGTGCGCAAGAAAGGCTCGATCACGGGCTCCGTGTCCACGGTCAAGGCCGAGAAGTTCGCGGATACCCCCACGGCGGCCTTCGATCAGGCGTTGCAGGGACAGGCTCCCGGTCTGTCGGTCATCTCCAATTCGGGCGAACCGAGCAAGGCGGCCGTGTTCCAGATCCGCGGAACGAACTCGATCAATTCGGGGACCTCGCCGCTCTTCATTCTGGACGGCGTGCCCATCGAGAGTTCGGATTTCAATGCGATCAACCCGGGCGATATCGAGTCCATCACGGTGCTGAAGGACGCCTCATCGACCTCGATCTACGGCGCCCGTGCCGCCAACGGCGTTGTGGTCATTACGACCAAGCGGGGGCATTCCATGGATCAGGCCCAGGTGGCGTTCCGTGCGCAGTACGGTTTCTCGCAGCTGGCGCGTGCGAAATGGAACATGATGAATACCGCCGAGCGCATCCGGTTCGAGAAAGAGGTCGGGCTGGACGCGGGCCAGGACTACGACGTGCTTTCGCGTACGGATGTAAACTGGTTGGATGCCGTTTTCAACGACAGCGCCCCGCTGCAAAGTTACGGGGTGTCGGTCAATCGCGCCACGGAAAACCTGAACTATTACGTCTCGGGCGGCTTCTACGATGCCGAGGGCATCGCCCAGAGCTCCTCGTTCCGGCGCTACACGCTGCGGGCCAATACCGATGCGAAGGTGGCCAAGTGGCTCAAGATGGGGACCAACACCATGCTGACCTACGAAGAGGCCGAACAGGCCGACGAGGGGGAACCCGCCTTGTCGAGCCCCATTTTCGCCTGCCGCCTGATGCTTCCTTACTGGAATCCCTACCGCGAGGACGGTTCGATCGCTTCGCAGGGCGACGGCAGTTGGACGGGAACGGGCGTGAATCCCCTGGAGTACATGGCGAACAATCCCGTGAAAAATAAGAAGTACAAACTGATCTCGACGATTTACGGCGAGGTGACCCCCGTCGAAAACCTCACGATTCGTGCCCAACTGGGTGTGGACTTCTCCCATTCGACGGGATTCGGGCAATCCTATCCCAGCTATATCATCAACAACGGAGACGGCAGCGCCGGACGGAGCTCCACCGACATTCTGAACCTCACGGAAACCACGACGATCAACTACCGCCTGAATATCAACGGAGATCACGATTTCAATTTCATGGTGGGGCAGGAAGGCGTGGACTATACCTCCGAAGGGTTCCAGGTTTGGACCGCCGGTCAGACGAACGACCACCTCACGAACGTATCGTCGGGCACGCGCGCTTCGAGCTGGAACGACGTCACCACGTCGTATGCCTATCTTTCGTTCTTCGGCCGTGCCGAATACAACTATCGGAACCGCTACTACGCCGACTTCTCGGTGCGCGCCGACGCTTCGTCGCGTTTCGGCAGGAACAACCGCTGGGCGGGCTTCTGGTCGTTGGGTCTGATGTGGAACGCCCGTCAGGAGCGCTTCCTGCAGAATGTCGATTGGCTGACCAACGCGCAGGTGGCTTTCAGCACCGGTACGTCGGGTAATTCCTCGATTCCGAATTTCGACCACCTGGCGCTGGTGAGCGGCGGTCCGAACTACGACGGCAGCGCCGGTACGTATCCGTCGCAGAGCGGTAATGAGAGCCTCACGTGGGAGAAGACCTGGTCCACGAACCTGGCTCTGCGTCTGGGCTTCTTCGACCGTGCGAATCTCGAAGTGGAGTTCTACAACAAGAAGACGACCGACATGCTGATGCTGGTGCCGGAGTCCTACGGAGTTACGGGCGAGGGCCAATATTGGGATAATATCGGCGCGATGGTCAACCGCGGCGTGGAGATCAACGTGAACGGCGATGTATTCCGTACGAAAAACTTCGTCTGGAATCTGAACGCCAACGTCTCTTACAACCGCAACAAGCTGACGGAGCTTTACGGCGGCGTGACGGAATACGTCAATTCGACGACGGGGCTGAAGTATCAGGTGGGCCACGAGGTCGGCGAGTACTTCTTCAACCGCTTCGCCGGCGTGAACCCCGCCAACGGCGATGCCCTCTGGTACACGAAGGACGGCGAAATCACCACCGAATACCGCGAGGAGGACAAGGTGATGACCGGCAAGTCGTACAATACCCCGTGGATGGGCGGCTTCGGCACGACGCTTTCGTGGAAAGGGATCTCGCTCTCGGCTCAATTCTCGTGGATGGCCGACCGCTGGGTCTTCAACAACGACCGCTATTTCGAGGAGAACAACGGCAACTATTCGGGCTACAACCAGTCGAAGCGGCTGTTGTACGACCGCTGGAAGCAGCCGGGCGACGTGACCGACATTCCGCGTTACGGCGTGGTGGCGCAGCAGGACGACCGTTTCCTCGAGAACTCGTCGTTCATACGTCTGAAGAACCTCACGATCTCATACTCTTTCCCGAAGGAGCTGCTGCGCAAGACCCGCTTCCTCTCGGCCGTGCGCATCTACCTGCAGGGACAGAACCTGCTGACCTTTACCGATTTCACCGGACTGGACCCCGAGTATGCGGGCAACGTCTATATCGGACAGTATCCGGCCACGCGCCAATACACGATGGGAATCGACATCACATTCTAAACTGCGACATACGATGATGATTCAGAAAATAAAAACCTATGCGGTGCTGACGGCCGCGGCGTTCACCCTTTCCTCCTGTTTGGACAAGTATCCGGAGGATTCGATTCCGTCGGACGGTGCGCTTACGACGGTCAGCGAGGTGAACGAGGCGATCATCGGCATTTACGCCTCCTTCATGAGCAGCTCCCTCTATTCCGGGAACCTGACGCTGCTTCCCGATATCCAGACCGACCTGGTCTATGGCGTGAACGGCAATACGGGCGTTTACGGCGACGTTTGGCGCTGGAACGACATTCTCTCCACCAATCCGGAGATCGAGTCGGTTTACGGAGCTCTGTACACCGTTATCAACCGCTGTAACTTCGTTCTCGACCGTGTCGATGCCGTCCGTGCGGCGACTACGGACGATGAGGAGCTGGACCTGCTGGACCAATGTTGCGGCGAAGCCTATTTCGCCCGCGCGCTGGCATACTCGGAACTGATCAAATGCTTCTGCGAAGCCTACGAGAACGACGGCAAAGACGGCGAACGTCCGGGAGTCGTGCTTACGAAGCACTACAAGGGCGACGAGCCGATGCGGCGCGCCTCGCTGGAGGACTCCTACAAGTTCGTGCTCGATGATCTCGACAAGGCTGCGGAGTTGTTGAAGCTGGAGGACGACTTCACTCCCTCGAACACCCAGCTTTACAGCACGGGGTATTTCAACGAATACACCATTTATGCCCTGCGGGCGCGCGTGTCCCTTTACATGAAAAACTGGGAGGATGCCGTGAAATACGCCACCGAGGTAATCGACAGCGGTTATTACACGCTCACCAGTTGCAATCAGTATACGACGGTCAGCGGTTCGCAGGTGAATCTGTACCAGTATATGTGGGCGATGGACGTATCGACCGAAACCATCTGGCAGATAACCTTTACGATCAACTCCTACGGCGGTGCCCTGGGAACGGTTTTCGCCAACTACGACAATACGAGCTACCGTCCCGACTACGTGCCGGCCTACTGGGTCCTTTACGATCTGTACGACAGCAACGACCTGCGTGCCACGTCGATTTTCGGCGAGGTGACCACCGGTTACAGCCACGGGCTGACATGGCCGCTGCTGACCAAGTATTTCGGCAATCTGTCGTTTACGAGCAACAATATCTACGGCGTTACGATGCCCAAGGTGTTCCGCCTTTCGGAGCAATACCTGATCCGTGCCGAGGCCTATGTGCAGCAGGGCGATTACAACAGCGCCGGCAAGGACATCACCAAACTGCGGACGGCCCGTTACTCCAGCTACGGCAGCTCGACGTCCATGACTGCGGACAACGCCATGGACATCATCGAGCAGGAGCGCGTGAAGGAGCTTTACATGGAGGGTTTCCGCCTGCACGATCTCAAACGCTGGCACAAGGGCTTCGAGCGCGAGCCGCAGGAACAGTCGCTCTCCAACGGCAGCAGCCTGAAGGTCGAGGCCGACGATCCGCTGTTCGTTTGGCCGATCCCGCAGCACGAACTCGACGCTCCGGGCTCGGAGATCGAACCCAACGAAAGTAACAAATAAACATTGGGAATATGAATACGATGAATATACGATTCATGAAATATGCGGTCGTGGCTGCGGTGACAGCGTTGTCCGTCGGCTGCAAGACCGGAGATTTCACCTATACGGGTCCCGATTACCTCATGTTCGCCGACACCATGTACCGGTACGGGGTGCAGCAGAGCAACGAGATCTTCAACGTCCGGGTATCCGCTACCCGGGCGGCGGATTACGACCGCAAGGTCGGCGTGGAGATCGTCGACCGCGAGAGCAACGCCGTGGAGGGGCGTCACTACCGGCTGCTCGCCAGCACGGTGACCATTCCTGCGGGGCGGCTCGCCGTCGATGTGCCGGTGCAGGGCATCTATGAAAATATCGGTGCGACGGATTCGCTGGGCTTCGCGCTGAACCTGATCGTGCCGGAGGATAAACAGTGGGATCACTACGGAACACGTACCAAGGTGGTGATGCAGAAAGTCTGCCCGTTCGACATCAACAATTTCACGGGTTACTGTACGGTCACCTCGACGTTCTTCATGTCGGACTTCGTGCAAAGTACCAACACCATGCGGCTGATCACTTCGGATGCGGTCGAAGGCAAGGAGAATACGGTCGTGCTGCACGACCTCCTTTACGACGGCTACGACGTGGAGATTTCGTTCGACAGCAGCGACGTGCTGGAGCCTGCTGTGAATATGGAGGAGCAGGCGTGCGGTTCGACCGGCGAGGTGATCGGATCGCTCTTCGGCGACGGCAGGGTGGTGATGTACCAGCCGACGACCTATACCTCCTATTACAGCACGTGCGAGAATTTCGTATTGCAGTATTTCACGATGATCGTGCGTAACAAGGACGGCTCGATCTACGGTTCGCTCGGAACCTATGTGAATATCATCGAGTGGATCAGCGACGCCGAGGCCGAAAAACTGAAGGAACAGGGATATTAATCATAAAAATCATACGACTATGAAAACGTTGAATGGAATGATAGGCCGGGCGATGGCCTGGACGGCGATGCTGGCGATGGCGCTGAGCGTCGGCGGTTGCTCGGACAGCGATAGCGACAACGACGGCCCGGGCGATGTGACGTTTCCCGAGAAGGATGCGATAACGGTCGATGCCGGGCAGGACCGGACTTTGACGTTCTCCGCCGATGCGGAGTGGAAACTGACCAGCAACGCCAGTTGGTGCCGTTTCGTGGACGGGGATTTCGTGCAGACCACGATCAGCGGTGAAGCGGGCGACCAGTCGGTTACGATCCGCGTTTCGGATGACAACCAAAATTCCGAGAAGGACGATGTCGCTGAGATTACAATGGCTATGGGCGGTAAGTCGCAGGTGATTTACGAGATCACGCGGCCGCGCAAGGGAGCGTCGTCCCTGATCGTGAAGGATGAGAGCGGCAAGGTGATAGATGCGGAGAATCCGCTGCTCGTCAAGGGCGGGAATATCACTTCGCCGGTCCAGACGACGGTCACGCTGGAGATCGACGACGCAAGTGCCCAGCTCGGTGTTTTGACGGACAAAACCGCTTCGTGGGTGACGGTTACGGCGCTAACGGGCACGAACGACTATGCGGTCAGTTTCAAGGACGACAATGCCGACGGAAAGAACCCGAAATACGCGATCCCGGCAGAGGAGAATGCCGTAATCACTTTCGCGGCCCAGAAGAACGGCAGTACCGTCGCCGAGGTCGCCATTCCCATTTACTATGAGGGCTATGCCGAGGGCGCTTTGATCTTAGACCCCAGTTACATGAGCGTAACGGTGAGCGAAGACGGGCGGACGATGACCGGTGAAGGCGGTGTGAGCGGCAGTGAGAGCGTCGATTACGGCGGTGAACTGATTTCCACCGTTACGACCCGCAACGATGCGTTTGAGATCGTGGAGATCGCCTACACGGCGACATACGACCAGTGGGGGACTCCGACGGAGGTGAACTATGATTTCTCGGCGAACGGCGATCTGGATTGGGTCACGACTTCGAAGATCGCCGGCGAGACCGATGCCAACGTCAAGAATCGCGTCAGGCTGACGGTCAGCGAGCTTCCCGAAGGGGAGGAGCCGCGCAATGCGACGGTGATGATCTTCCCGAAGGCCGTTTACGATGAGATCAAGGACGATCTCCAGGGTAATATCATCGACAGTGAGGGGGACCAGGCGACCCACGACATCAAGTCCGCCTACAACACGTATATCATGGCCAAACTCACGCAGGGATCGGAGAGTGCGGAGCCCGAAGGAAGCGTTTCGTTCGCCGGTTACTATTACACCAGTTTCGACGGGGAGGCCATGGCGATGACTTTCGAAGAGGTCGCCGGTATGGGTGCGGGACTCGAGCCTAAGATGGAGAACATCAGCGACACTCCCGAAGGCGACGCGATCTTTTCGGACTACGGGCTTTCCGTGATGCCGAATAAGAACGTCTGGAAGGCGACCGTTCCGGCCGGAATGATGGGTGACGCGAGCAACCGCCTGGGTATCGCGGCCGTCGGCATGCCGGAAGGTGCGATGCTGGGAGAGGCTTTCCCCGTGAGCGGCATCACCGGCGAAGCGGTCTCCGCCCCGACGACGGGCGGGCAGACGGTTTCGCTCTGGAGCGTCTATATCGCTGACGGCGGGAAACCCTCCGGATATCAGGTCGTCATCATGAATCAGAATAGCGGGATTATAGAGGCTGTATGCGTGGTGGAGGTCACCGACTGATCCGCACGAATGGAAAACCGAATTGAATGAACGATATGAATCGAATGAGAAATATAGTGAGCCGCCTGTTCCTCTTCCCGCTTTGCGCACTTCTGTGGGGTGTCGTGGCATCGGGTTGTTCCGATGAGGAAGACGGGTTACAGCCGGGCAAGTACGGATACGTGCAGTTCAAGCTCTACAAACTGGCATCCTACGATAAGGATACCGGCGGGGAGACGACGCAGCGGCAGACTTCGCAGGCGTTTACCCGTGCCGGGGCGGACAAGCTGGGCGATATCCGGAAAATGGAGATCGAGCTCCGTTACGGGGAGACCAGCATCACGCAGACGCTGATCCTGAACTCTTACAATGAGGAAAACGCCGAGTTCGGCCTGCGGACCGACAAATTGCAGTTGCTCGCCGGCGAGTACCGGATCGTAGGCTACCGGCTTCTGGACAAACTGGATGAGGAGATACCGAACGCGGCGGCTCCCATCGACGAAGCGTTCACGGTCGTGGCGAACGGACTGACGGTGAAGGACCTGACGGCCGACGTGCAGGCCCGCGGCATGGTGCAGTTCCGCCTGACGAAGGAGGGGTTGCCGGAGATCGGGCGTGCTGCTGCGACGCTCGCTGCCGACGACGGGGACAAATCGTTCCTGTTCAGCAATATCGCTTTGGTGAGCGTTACTGTGAAAAACACGTTCACGCAGGACGAGATTGATTTCGAGGAGTTGAAAGTGACCTATGAGGAGCAATACGAAGAGTCGCCCTCGGCGGATGATCCCGATGACAAATACAAGGATGTCGGCACGGCCAGGTGCGATTCCGTCGTATGGCTGCCGACGGGAACGTACCGGGTAACGGCGTATACGGTTTATTCCAAATCGGGGAGCACGAAAACGGCGTTGGATACCCGTATGGGGCTTCAGGGCAAGGAGTTCACGGTCGCAGACAACGAGCTGACCGAGGATGCCGAGATTCCGGTGCAGCTTTCGGAGGAGGCCGAGAACATCAAGGACTACAAGGCGCTGCGCGAAATATGGGAGGCGCTCGACGGCAAGAACTGGAGCTACCGGGGCGAGGGCTCTCCGGCCGGCGCCAACTGGAACTTCAACAAGGAGATCGACATGTGGGGCGACCAGCCCGGCGTGGGGCTGAACAGCGAGGGGCGTGTTACGTCGCTGTCGCTGGCCGGATTCGGAGCCAAGGGCGTCGTCCCCGATGCCATCGGCCAATTGACCGAATTGCGGATTCTGTCGTTCGGTTCCCATGACGAAGAGATCGGCGGCGCGCAAGGCGGCGGTCAGCTTTTCGGTCCGAACGGTATTCATCCGGACATGACCGATGCGCAGAAACAGAAGATGCGGATGCACTACTACGATATGTTCGTGCGCCGCGATTCGCGCGAGGATCTCTCCGAAATGTTGCAGTGGGTGATCAACCGCGATCCGAAACAGAAGAAGATCGTCAAGAGCAGCCGTATCGAGCCGAAAGACGTGCCGGCAGGCAATACGACCAACGGCATTACGGCCATCTCGAAAGCCGTGATGCGGCTCAAGAATTTGCAGCAGCTCTTCATCGCCAACGCGCCGATCGAGGCCGGGGATGTCTTCACCGACTGGCAGGGCGAGAATACGGCCTACCGTGAGCAGTGGGCCGAGGAGTCGAAGAACTGGAAATGGGGCGACCTGACCGATCTGACGGATATCGAACTCTACAACAACCCGAATTTCACCGAGCTGCCGGCGTTCCTCCGGGAGCTGCCCGAACTGCAGGTGCTCAACGTGGCGTGCAACAAGGGAATCGCCGACATGGGCAGGGAGTGGCGTCGTCTCGTCATGGGCGACGACGAGACCCAGACGGCCGTGGCCGCCAAGCTTCAGATGATGTACCTGAGCTACAACAACCTGCCGGAGTTTCCCGAATCGGACGTGCTGCGGAGGATGAAGAAGCTGGGCATGATCGACTGCATCCACAGCGGTGTGAAGAAACTGCATGCTTTCGGTACGGAAATCAAGCTGGCGCAGGTGAGCCTCGACTACAACGAAATCGAGGAGATTCCCTCCGAGTTCTGCGGGTTCACGAACGAAACCGAGACGTTGAGTTTCACGCACAACAAGCTGAAGAAGATTCCCAACATCTTCGACGCCAAATCCAAATACGTGATGGGCAGCGTGGATTTCTCGAACAACCAGCTCGGCGCGACGGACGGCAAGGCGTTCGATGACGACTTCAACGGTATCAATACCAGCGAGCTCAATCTTTCGAACAACCGGATCAGCGTTTTTCCCAAGCAGCTCTTCTCGACGGGATCTCCGATCACGACGTTGAACCTGATGGCCAATATGCTGGCCGAGATCGAAGAAGGCGATCTGCAGGGCGAGAACACGCATCTGATCACCTCGATCGACCTGCGGTTCAACCGGCTCTCGGAGCTGCCCGACGATTTCCGGGCCACGACGATTCCCTACCTACAGGGTTTCGACATCAGCTACAACCGGTGTGCGAAGTTCCCGACCAACGTGCTCAACTGCTACGAGCTCCAGGCCATCGGCGTCCGCCACCAGCGCGACGAGCAGGGCAACCGCATCCTGCGCGAGTGGCCCGAGGGTATTACGAATTGTCCGAGTTTGTTGCAGTTGCAGATCGGAGGGAACGACATCCGCAAGGTCAACGAGGCGATGACCTCGAAACTGTGGATCGTCGAGGTGAAGGACAACCCGAACATCTCGCTCGACGTGTCGGCGGTCTGCTCGCTCATCCAGCAGGGAATGTGGCTGCTCATCTACGACAAGACGCAGGATATCAAAGGCTGCGATGCATTGGATATCGAGCGGTAAGGACGTATAACATAAAAACTGAATCGGATGAAATTCAAGAATAAGATAGTGTATGGTCTGGTCCTCGGTGCATTTGCGCTGGCTTCGTGCCAGAAAGACGAGGACGGGCCGACGATCTCCGGCGATTCGCTGACAGTGGACCGCGAGGAGATCCTCGTGGGTCCCGACCGCATTCACGAGACGGTTCTGGTCACGGCATCGGACGATCTCGAATGGGTTACCAGCTCTTCCAGGTTCTTCGTGTCCACGACGCCTGCCAATGGCACGGGGTCGGCCGAGGTGACGTTCGTCATCGACTCCACGCTGGAGGCGGGCTCCCGCACGGCGCAGGTCCGCATCATGAACCGCAACGACGAAAGCGAGCGGAAAATCATCAATATTACGCAGTTCGGCTATGGAAAACAGATTCTGCCCAGAAAGCCGGAGGTGCAGATCGAGAGTTCGGCGTCCTATGACGATCGTTACATCGATGCCACGATTACGACCAATGTGGCTTTCGAGGTCGATCCGGCGGTCGAGTATGAACTGGGCGAGGAACTGACGCCCGAGGACCAGGCGTCGTTGTCGGAGAGCGACCTGAAGAACTGGATCCGCATGGACGGCATAAAGATTCCCAGCGCGGAGGAACAGAATGCCGAACTGGACAGCAAGGATCGCCCGCGGTCGTTCGACATCCGGATTCCGTGGGAGATGAACACGATTCCCTATACGCGTATCGCGAAGATCAAACTGGTCCCGACCGATCCGGATGTCGAACTGGTGGATAAGGACGGCAATCCGACCGGAGAGGTATATATTACCGTGACTCAGGAATCCGCACAGCGCATTACGGACGACCGTGCGGGCGACTCGCTGGCCGTGGTGATGATCAACGAGAAGATCCAGAGCATGATTTCGTGGGATACGAGCGAGAACATGACCAACTGGGACGTGGTGACGCTTTGGGAGGAGACCGACGAGGACAAACCTTCCGAAGAGGCCGTGGGCCGCGTCCGTTCCGTGACGTTCTCGATGTTCAACCTTCAGGAAGGCGAGACTTTCCCGCGTGAGATACGTTATCTGAAATACCTCGAATCGGTTACGCTTCAAAGCAACACCAACCGTCAGATCCGGGAGATGGACCTCGGCGAGGAGATCGGGGAACTGGAACACCTGAAGAGCCTGACGGTGAATTCCTACGGTCTGAAGGGTCTGCCGGCGAACTTCGTCCGGTTGGGACAGACGTTGGAGAAACTCGATCTGGGCGCCAATAACTTCGCGAAGCTGACCGACATCACGACGGTCGTGAACAAGACCAACTTCCCGAAACTCAAGGTGCTGAAACTTTCCGGCAACCGCCGCAACGATACGACCGGCGAACTGAATACGGAAAACCGGGAAGAGCTTACCGGCGGAGAACTCGGAATGTATCAGAATCTGACTACGGACAGACAGGCGTTCATCGACCTGCTGAAGTGGGATGCGCTGGAAGAGCTCAGCTTGTCGTACGAACTCTTCGAAGGCTCCCTGCCGACCGACGAAGAGATGGCCGCCGCCGGATTCGTGACCTACAAGGAGACGCCGCAGGCGGAAGAGAAGTATCCGCTGTTGCAGGACACCTGCCGCTGGCTGCTCACCGACCGCGAGGTGGCACTTCCCGGCATGAACCGTAAGGTGAAGGGCAGCGAGGTGCTGTGCGTGCTGCCTTACGCCAAAGTATTCGCCATCAACCTGAACTTCCTGACGGGCGACGTACCCGACTGGATTCTGTTCCATCCTTATCTTCAGGAGTGGAATCCCGACTCGATGATCTTCAACCAATGGGAAGACGGCAAGGATACGCAGGGCAACTCCGTAGGTTTCGACAATGTGAAGAACAACCCGGATTTCGGATACGGATATTATTACGGAAACGGCAAGGAGGCGAACCGCAGCGAAGCGGCCTATCCGATGTACTACAACAAGTACGTGGGAGGCGGCGACGAAGGCGGCACGTGGCCCGACCAGCAGTAAAGAACGATAAAAAGCCAATGGATCTGATGAAGAGATATTATGTATATGCGGCGCTCTTCGCCTTTGCGTTGACGTCGTGCGTCAAGGAGGATCTGGAGCAGGGAACCCCTGCTCCGGCCCCCGGGACGGAAGTGAAGCTCCCGGCCGACGCCGAAGCGGGGGAGCTGCTGATCAAATTCAAACCCGAGATGTCGGATATTCTGGACCGGACGTTCACTCGGGCTACCCGTAACGGCGGCAGCGGTGTGATGACCCGTTCGGGCATTCCTTCGACCGATGAGATTCTGGATATTCTCGGCGGTTATCATTTCGAGCGTATCTTCCCGCGCGACGAGCGGAACGAGGCGCGGACCCGCGAAGCGGGGCTCCATCTCTGGTACAAGGTGAAATTCGACGAGAATGCCGATCTGCATGAAGCTGCCCGCAGGCTGAGCCTGCTGGGAGAAATCTCCGCCGTGCAGGGCAACCACCGGATCAAGCGCGCTTACGATGCCAAGCGGCTGAAAACCTACATGAGCAACGCCGCCGCACAGCGCCTCTCCGCGACGCGCGCTGCCGAGGACGACATCGACTTTTCGGGGCTGGGACTGCCGTTCGAAGCCGATCCCGCGCTGAAGTACCAGTGGCATTACAACAATACGGGCGACTATTCGTTCAAGGAGAACAATCCGGACGCGAAGGTCGTCGCCGGTTGCGACGTCAATTGCGTGGAGGCGTGGAAGATGTGCACGGGCGATCCTTCGATCGTCGTCGCCGTGCTCGACGAGGGTGTGATGTACACCCACCCCGACCTGGAGGCCAATATGTGGAAGAACGACGGCGAGGTGCTCAATGCCGGCAAAGACGCCGACGGCAACGGCTATGAGGACGACGTTTACGGCTACAATTTCGTGGAGGACACGGGCCTGATTTCCTGGACGGGCGAGGGCAACACGGGCCACGGCACGCATGTCGCCGGAACCATCGCCGCCGTCAACGGCAACGGCCGGGGCGTCTGCGGCATCGCCGGCGGACACGACGGCAGCGGCAGCGGTGTGAAGATCATGTCGTGCCAGGTCTTTGCGGGCGACATGAGCTCCACGCTGGACCAGGAGGCCAAAGCGATCAAGTATGCGGCCGACAACGGCGCGGTCATCCTGCAATGCAGTTGGGGATATATCTCGGCCGATGCCAACCAGGCGATCTTCGGCACCGTGCTGGGCCCCGCCACCGAGGAGGAGTGGGAAGCGACCTATCCGCTGGAGAAAGAGGCGCTGGACTACTTCATCCAAAATGCCGGATCGCCCAACGGTGTTATCGAGGGCGGCATTGCGGTCTTCGCCGCAGGCAACGAGTACGCCGCCACCCCCTCCTTCCCGGGAGCCTATTCCAAGTGCGTGACCGTCGGAGCGCTGGATGCAGGGTTCACTCCCTCGAGCTTTACGAACTACGGTGTCGGGGTGGACGTGAGCGCTCCGGGCGGCGACATGGAGTACTACGGCAAGGTCGGCGAGGAGGATCCCGAAGGGTGGCTCGACGAAGGCGGTACGCCCGTCATGGGCTACGGCTCGGTCCTTTCCACGTGGTTCATCGACGGCCAGCCGGCTTATGGCTATATGGATGGCACCTCGATGGCTTGCCCGCATGTGTCGGGTGTGGCGGCGCTGGGATTGTCGTATGCCGTGCAGAAGCGGCGCCATTTCAAGGCCGACGAATTCGTTTCCCTGCTGAAGCAGTCGGTTAAGGAGATCGACGACACCTACCTGAAAGGCAACAAACTCTACTACTACACTCACAACTATGCGAGCGCTCCGGCTACCAAGATGGCTTTGGCCGATTACCGCGGTAAGATGGGTACGGGTATGGTCGATGCGGGGAAGCTGCTGAAAGCGGTCGAAGGGGCCGGTTTGGAGATGAAGCTTCCGAACATGTACGTCTCGACGGACGGATCGGCGACGCTCGATCTGGCGTTCTACTTCGAGAACGGCCGCAACTTGACCTATACGGTCTCGGTGGCCGATGCGCAGATCGCCGAAGCGTCGGTTTCCGGAACGATGCTGACGGTCGGAGGCGTGGCTGCCGGATCGACGAAAATCACCGTCAAACCCTCCGTCGGACAGGAGCAGACGATGATCGTCACCGTGCGGAAAAATGCCGGCGACAGCGGTTGGATGTAGAATTGAATGGCCTGTGAAGCGGATTCGAAAGATATGGCTTGTCGCGGCCCTTTGCTCGGCGGCCGCGATGTCCTCTGCGGGTTTTGCGCAGGAACTTCCCGACCGTTCCGAGGCAGCCGTCGATTCGCTGCTCGATCCTCCGCTCGCCGCGGTCCGGCCGTTGCGCTTCGAACGCGCGACGGCCGATCTGGGGACACTCCGCGAGGAGGATGCCCCCGTACGCCGGCGTTTCGTATTCAAGAACCGGAGCGACGAAACGATTGCCATCGTCCGGGTCAGCGTCGGGTGCAGGTGTCTCGCGGCCGAGTGGCCGAAGGGCGGCATCGCCCCCGGAGCCGAAGGTGCGATCGAGCTGACGTACGACCCCGAGAACCATCCGGGACGGATCGACGTAAGTGCTTTCGTCTATGTATCGGGACCGGACCGCAGGCCCGCTGCGCGGCTGACGTTCACGGGCGAAGTACTGCCTGCGGCGAATCCCTGGGCGCGCTTCCCGCATGCGATGGGGGCGTTGCGGCTCAAACAGAAGGGCGCGGAGTTCCGCGGACTGGAATCCGGAGCGAAGGCTACGGAACGTATCCTTTGCGGCAATGCCGGCGAACGGCCGTTGCGGTTGTCGGCGGAGCTGATTCCCGATTTCGCGGCGTTCCGCACGGAGCCGGAAACGATTCCGCCGGGCGGCGAGGCCGACATCGTGATTACGGTTGACGCCTCGGAAATTCCTCCCGCGCGGGAAACGGATTTCTCGTTTCCCGTCATCGTCGCAGGCGTGGACGGAAGGCCGTCGGAGAGAACCCTGACCGTCAAGATAAATCGAAAAAACAAGAACATAACAGACTGAATGATATGAAACATCTTTTTAAGATCGCCCTGCTGGCCTCCTGCCTGCTCTGTTTCGCCGCGTGCGACGATGACGAATCCCGGACTCCGGAGATCGAGGTCACCCCGGCCTATCTGAACGGGACCTGGACGCTCGCCGAGTGGAACGGGGCGCCCCTGGCCGACGGACTTTACCTCTACATTACGTTCAACCGCCGGGAGAGGACCTATGAAATGTACCACAATTTCGACAGCATGTACGCCCGGCTCGTCACCGGTTCGTTCAATGTCGAAGAGGACAAGGAACTGGGCTATGTCATCAGCGGCGACTACGATTACGAGAACGGCGACTGGACCCGCGAATACGTCGTCTCCGATCGGCTCGAAGACGCGATGACATGGACGGCGAAGGACGATGCCGGAGACGTGCACCGTTTCGTCCGCTGCGAGAAGGTTCCCGACGAGATCGTGGACGAAGCGAAATCCGATACGGAGGCAGACGCTGTAAAGTTATCCGTCATTTTCTGACGATGCTCCCGACTCCGTGGGGGGGGGAATCCCCGGGTGTCGGGAGTTTTTGAATCCGAAGTTCCCCCTAAAAAAAATGTTCCTATGAAAAAGTTTTTGCTTTCGATGGCATCGTTGATGCTCCTGTTGGGAGGAGCCTGCAACGATGACAACGGCGAGGGGGGGGGTAAAAATCCTCCTTCCATCGAGGTAGGTGAGGTTTCGTTCTCCGAACAGGACGGCACGGCCAAAGTCGAGGTCCGTCCCTCCGAAAACACCGAGACCTGGTATTGGAAATGCGTTCCGGCCGGGGAGGAGGCCGATTACGAATCGGTGACCGGAAACGAGGCGACGACGCTCGACCTGACCGTGACGGTGGATGTGGACTACGTCGTTTCGGTCTATGCCGAGAATGCGGACGGGAAAAGCGATGTCGTCACGAAAGATTTTAAGATCAGCTCGGCAGAGCTGAAGGGCGAACTGGTGGAACTCACGGTGAAGAACCTGACGGCTTTTTCGCTGGACGTGGATGTGAAGAAGAGCATCAAGTGCTCCAAATACGTGATCACAGCCATGCAGAAGAATTCTTATAACGAAGAGTACTTCATCCAGTCGGCCGAAACGTCGCTGAGTCCGAATCCGGATTATCCGATGCAGCCGTTCAACTGGAGCGACGAGAGCGCGACGTTCACCGAACATACGTTGGTCAAGAATAGGATGGCGGATGATCCCGAGAGCGAAGGCGTTAAGCTCACTTCGAGCGAAGACGACGATATGAACAAGATGGTGGTTTGCGTTTATGCGTTGCCTGCAGGCGACGGGCAGGCTGAAGTCTTTACTCAGGATTTCACCGTTCCGGAACCCTCCGATTACGACGGTTCGATCGAGGTGCAGATCGACATCGCCGACGAGGACATCACGCTGACGTCGGTGGCTGCGACCATCACGGCGGGCGCGGGCTGCAAAAAGATCTTCACTTCCCTGATCGGGGCGTCGGATTACGATCCTTTCGACGAGATCACCGACGAGGCGAAGCGGAAGGAACTGCTCACGGTACTCGGCAACAATCGGCAGGTGCTTCCCTATACGGAGCCTTACAAGGTGGATTTCACGCATAACATGACGCCTAATACGACGTGGCGGCTTTATGCCGTGCCTATCGCCGAGGACGGTACGATCGGCAAGGTGACCTACGAGGACTTCACGACGAAGAAGCCGGTCTTCGATGGTACGGGCGGGATCGTTTCCGCCGAACTCTCCCAGACGACTCCCGAGGCCATCGAGTTGAAACTGACGACGAGCGGCGACGTCGAGAAGGTGCGCGTCTTCTGCTGGTCGTATAACGAGTGCTACAATATCGTCGGCGACCCGGCCGAACTGGAGTGGGCGATATACGACCGCGAGAACAATGCGTCGTGGACGGACGAGTATGCGAAGGATGAGTTTTCCGGAACGCTGTCTCTGAGCATTCTGCATCCCGGGGACGATTACTGCATCTACGGGGCCACGGTCGATGCGAAGGGCAACGTGAGCTATCCGGTGAACCTGGTACAGCTCGCCGGGGAAAGCGAGGACAAAGATGCGATGTTCAAGACGATGCCCGAAGAGCAGGAGGAGATCGTAGTGAAGTTCGACGGCACGGGCGAAGCGACGCTCAAAGTTACGGAGACCGAGAAAGACGAATATTCGACGAATATCGAATACACCGTGACCAAAGGCGCCAATACGGTCAAGGCCTACCGTATCCGCACGGCCAGCACGGCCTACGAGGAGACGCTCGAGGAGGATTTGAAAACGGCTTTTGCTGACTATCCCAACTCGATTTCGGGTTCCTACAAAGAGCTGACGTTCGCCGACGGCGATACGGAGTCGGAGACGCTGGAATATCTGACGAACTACGATTCCGAATGGGGTGGCAATATCGTCGCGATCGTGACGGTGGACAAGGATGGCAAGCTGAAGATCGCGGATTACTACTTGGCCGGAACAGGCGACAAGGAATAAGGTCGTTTGGCTGTTTTGCAATTCTATCGTTCCCGTTCGGACATGGTTCCGAACGGGAATTTTAGAAAAGTTTGAAATCAATGCCAGTGGACATTTCTTGCCATAGAGTTATAAAACGAATCTACTGCGAACCGACCGTGTCCGGAAAATAAAAAGTTCATGATAATCGGAAAGAGCGATTGTTCCGGTCGCTCTTTCCGATTTTATTCTTCGTCGTCGTTTCTGAGTTGCAAGACTTGTCTTGCATTCGATGGCGATACAACTAACGCCCGTTTTCCGCTCGAATCGTTCGCGGGCCACGTTGTCCTTTTCATACCATGCCCCGAACTGCATTTTCCTGCACTTCCAAGAAAAGAAAAAAGCCTTGCAAATGTTTTATTTACAAGGCTTTTCGCTTTTTTTGTCATGATGTCTTGCGGTGCGTAGGGGACTCGAACCCCTGACCCCGTGCGTGACAGGCACGTATTCTAACCGGCTGAACTAACGCACCGTTTTTCGGTATTGCGAGTGCAAAGATAGTCGAATTTTTTGAATCGGCAATGTTTTTTACGGTTTTTTGAAGAAAGAAAATTGTACGCTTCCGTAACTTCTTAATTGCCAGAAACAGGCATTGTCCGAAAAGTCCGCTTTCTTCGAGTGTTCGAAGATCAGCAGCCCTCCGCTGCGCAGGCGGTCGCCTTCGAGCGTCAGCCGTACGATCTCTTCGCTGCCTTCCAGATCGTAGGGGGCGTCGGAAAACACGATATCGAATTGCTTGTTGCAGTTTTTCAGGTAGAGGAACGCGTTCGCCTTGACGGCGTGGAGGCTGCCGATGCCCAGTTGCGCGGCCGTCTGCCGGATGAAGTTGTAGTGCACCGGGTTGATCTCCACGGCCGTGACGCTGCGGGCTCCCCGCGAGGCGAACTCGTAGCTGATCGAGCCGGTCCCGGCGAAGAGGTCCAATACGTCGCACTCCTCGAAATCCACGAGGTTTCCCAGCACGTTGAAGAGGTTCTCCTTGGCGAAGTCCGTCGTCGGACGCGCTCTGAGGTTGCGGGGCGGATTGATCGCCCGGCCCTTGTATTTGCCGCTGATTATTCGCATACGACCTTTCTGAACCGTTTTCCGAGCAGCTTGCGCAGTGCCTTCGGATCGTCGCCCGCTGCGAGGAGCGTGTAGCCGTGCAACGGGAATACGGCGTCGAGCCGTTCGGCGAGGTAGCGGATCTCGGCTTCGTCAGCCGCCGCGACGACTTCGGCCGCCCGGAGTCGTCCGTCGTCGTACACCTTTATATAAAGCAGTCCCGCCCGCCGGCAAAGCCATACGGTGTTTCCATCCGCCGCGGGACGGTGCAGCAGCGGGGTGGTGAAACGCAATGGACGTCCGCCAGCCGCCTCGGCTGCCTGCCGCAGCGCTTCGCCCGGCAGGGCCATGACGGCCACGATCTCCTCCTCCGCATCGCTGCATACGGTCTCCTCGCCGCTGAGGGCTGGCATTCCGTTCGCGGCGAGCAGTGCCGCCGCGCGCTCCCCGGCGAAGTATTCTACGGGTACGAGCATCGTGCGCGGCGTCAGCACCTCCGCTTCGATCCGCTCCGCCTCTGCGGGGAATGCCGGAGGTGCGGCCACCGAAAAAGAGTGTCCATCCAACGATTGCTGAATGGACACCTTGTAGCCGGGTTGCGGCGTATCAGTCTTCCCAGTTGCCCGCTTCATTGTTGGCCGACTCCATGGAACCGAACTTGACGCCGGGGTAGCGGTTGAAGATATTTTCCTCCTCGTCGATCAGGTTGATGATCTCCTGACGATAGGCCACCGTGTCGAGGAACATCTTGTAGGGAGCGCGGCACTCGACGATCGGCACGACGACGTTCGATGCGGTCGTATAGCCGGCCTCCATGATGAACTGCGCCTTGTCGTCCGTTCCCGGAATGTAGCGCAACTGCTTGACTTGCTCGACGGAGAGTTTTTTGGGCGAGAAGATCGTGTCGATCACGGCGATCTTGAATTTTTCGATATTCTTCTTGCCGCTCTTCTTCAGCATGGCCATACCCACCGAGTCGTCCTCGTCCACGAGCTTGCGCTCCAGCTCGAGCGTATCGGTCAGGATGAAGGCCTCGAGCGAATCGAACGTACTCGTGAAGTGCTGATACTTCGACTTGAAGGAACGCTGTGCGGTGCGGATGTCCTTGATGCGCTCGATGACGGCGGCTTTCTTCGCAGCGAGTTCCTTGTTGAAATTAAGCGGGGTCGAGATCTGGACGTAGATGATGTAGACCAGCGCTACGATGACTACGCCGAGAATGATTTGAAAAATTCTTTTCATTTTATAAATAAATATTTGTTATTAATTTTGTGCAGCAAATAACCGACCGCATGTTCAGTACACGTATCGCGACCCAAATTTACGCCAAAATTTGTTTCGAAACAACTCCCGGACAAAAAAAAATCGTAGAAAAATTGTCCGAGTACCTCGCTGACGACGATTTTTCGCGGATTTTCGTGCTCAACGGATATGCCGGAACAGGCAAGACGACGCTCGTCGCGGCAGTGGTCGGGGCGCTTAAGGACTTGGGTGTCAAACCGGTCCTGCTCGCTCCTACGGGGCGTGCGGCCAAGGTGCTGGCACAGTATGCCGGCGAGAAGGCCCTTACGATTCACAAGCGCATCTACCGCCAGCGCACCAATGCCGACTACGAATCGAAATTTTCGCTGAACCTCAATCCCGAACGCGGGGCGGTTTTCATCGTGGACGAGGCGTCGATGCTCTCCGACGGCGCGTCGGACGGGGCGTTGTTCGGCAGCGGTTCGCTGCTGGCGGATCTGGTGCAGTACGTCCGCAACGGCCGCGGCTGCCGCCTGGTGCTGGTCGGCGACAGTGCGCAGTTGCCGCCCGTGGGGAGCGACTTCAGTCCGGCGCTCGACCCTGCGTCGCTGTCCGCCTACGGCGAGGTGGTTTACGGCACGATGGACGAGGTGGTGCGCCAGGAGGCCAGCTCGGGCATCCTGTTCAATGCGACGCTGGTGCGCTGCATGCTCGAGAACGGCATTTACGAGATTCCGCGCTTCGGGATGGATTTTCCGGACGTCGAGGCGGTCGGGGGCGGCGAGTTTCTCGAAAAGTTGCAGGACTGCTATGCGCGGTACGGCCGCGACGAGGTGATCGTCGTCACGCGGTCGAACAAGCGCGCCAACCGTTACAACGAAGGCATCCGCCGCAACGTGCTTTCGGCCGAGGAGGAGATCGAGAGCGGCGATATGCTGATGGTGGTCAAGAATAACTACTACTTTCCCGAACATGCCGAGGACTGTCCGATGAACTTCATCGCCAACGGCGACATCGCACGGCTGCGGCGGCTGCGCCGCTTCGAGGATTTCTACGGCTTCCGTTTCGCCGAGGCGGTGCTCGAATTTCCCGACTACGACACGGAGCTTCAGTGCAAGATTCTGCTCGATACGATCGCGTCGGAATCCCCGTCGCTCACGCGCGAGGAGTCCTCGCGGCTCTTCTGCGAGGTCGAGAAGGACTACCTCGACATCAAAAGCCGTCTGAAACGCTTCCGGGAGATACGTGAGAATCCGCACTTCAACGCCGTGCAGGTGAAATTCGCCTATGCCGTCACCTGCCACAAGGCGCAGGGCGGGCAGTGGCGCGCCGTCTTCGTGGACCGCTGCCTGTTCGGCGACGAGCCGATGACGCGCGACATGCTGCGATGGCTCTATACGGCGCTCACGCGCGCCACGGACAAACTCTATCTCGTGAATTTCGACGAACGATTCTATGAATAGCGAACTCCACCCGCTCGAACCCTTCCTGCCCGGGAACGCGCGGATTCTCATGCTGGGCAGTTTTCCGCCCAAGCGTATCCGCTGGTCGATGGAATTTTTCTACCCCAATCTGCAAAACGACATGTGGCGGATCGTGGGCTACCTCGCCACGGGTGACAAACAGCACTTCCTCCTGCCGGGCGGCCGGCGGTTCGACCGCGGCCGCATCGAGGCGTTCTGCCGCGAACGGGGGATTGCGCTTTACGATACGGCTGTCGAGGTCGTTCGGCTGAAAGACAATGCGTCGGATAATTTTCTTCAAGTGGTGCGCGAGGTCGATCTGGCGGCCTTGCTGGCGCGCATTCCCGCCTGCCGGGCCATCGTGACGACGGGCCAGAAGGCCACCGATACGCTCCGTGCGCTGACCGGCTGCGACAGCCCCGCCGTGGGGGAGTCCGTGGCGGTGCGCTATGCGGGCCGCGACCTGCGTCTCTGGCGCATGCCCTCCTCGTCGCGGGCTTACCCGCGTCCGGTCGAGTGGAAAGCCGAATTTTACCGCCGCGTTTTCGCCGAGAACGGCATTATCTGATCCGCTGATCCGTCCGTTTCGGGCAGCCGCTCGCGGGCGGGAAACGCCTGCCGGTGTTTCCGTCTGTTTCTGGATTTCCGGCCCTCCCTCCCCGTCCGGATCGGCCGGTCGCTTTCCCTTTTGCGGATTCTTTTCCGCAGCGGCCGCCGGAGACCCGGGCCGAAAAATTTGGCCTCCGCCTTTTGCACGACTGCCGAAAAACCGTTATCTTTGTTGGATAATTCATACAATATTTTATTGTGGTTTCGGAGAAGAAAATTGAAAAAAAATACGTCGAAACGCCCCTGATGAAGCAGTATTACTCCATCAAGGCCGTGCATCCCGACGCCATTCTGCTCTTCCGTGTGGGCGACTTTTACGAAACGTTCGGCGACGACGCGATCAAGGCCAGCGGCATTCTGGGCATCACGCTCACGCGCCGTGCGAACGGTGCGGCGACCTACGTGGAGCTGGCGGGATTTCCCTACCATGCCATCGACACCTACCTGCCGAAACTCGTCCGGGCAGGCGAACGCGTGGCGATCTGCGAGCAGCTCGAAGACCCCAAGCTGGTCAAGGGACTGGTCAAGCGCGGTGTCATCGAACTGGTGACGCCGGGCATCGTTCTGGGTGACAACATTCTGGCCAACAAGGAGAACAACTATATCGCCTCGGTCTATTTCGGCCGTCGGGCGACGGGCGTGGCGTTTCTCGACATCTCGACCGGGGAGTTCTACGTGGCCGAGGGCACGGACAGCTACGCGGACAAGCTCATCTCCAATCTTCAGCCCAAAGAGGTGATCTACCAGCGCGGCTACGAGGACCGTTTCGCCGACGCTTTCGGGTCGCGGCTCTACACCTACCGTCTCGACGAGTGGGTCTTCTCGGAGGAGGTCAATCGCGGGAAACTTTGCAGGCAGTTCGGGACCAAGTCGCTGAAAGGTTTCGGCGTGGACCACTTCACGAGCGGCATTTCGGCCGCCGGGGCCATTCTCTACTACCTCGAGTTCACCGAGCACCGCGAGACGGGACACATTACCTCGCTCTCGCGCATCGACGAGGACGATTACGTGTGGGTCGATAAGTTCACGATCCGCAACCTGGAGCTCTTCTCCTCGAACGGCGCACGCGAGAAGTGCAGCTTCGCCGACGTCATCGACCGCACGCTGACGCCGATGGGCGGCCGTCTGCTGAAGCGGTGGATCGCCATGCCGATCAAGGACCCGGCGAAGATCAACGAGCGGCTCGACGTCGTGGAGCGCTTCACGAAGGAGGCCGACCTGGCGGACGCCGTGCGCGAGCAGGTGGCGATGGTGGGCGATCTGGAACGTATCGCGTCGCGTATCGCCGCGCAGCGCGTCACGCCGCGCGAACTGGTGCAGCTCAAAAATTCGCTCGCGGCGATCGAAACGCTCAAGGCCGCGCTCGAATCCACGGACGACGACCGGTTGCATGCGCTGGCCGCGGGCATCGACCCGCTGGCCAGGGTCCGCGAACGCATCGCCCGCGAAATCTATCCCGATCCGCAGAACAACCAGATTCAGAAGGGAGGGGTCATCGCCGACGGCGTAGATCCCGAACTGGACGACCTGCGCCGCATCGCGCTTCACGGCAAGGACTACCTTTCGCGCATCCAGCAGCGCGAGAGCGAGGCAACGGGCATCCCGTCGCTCAAGATCAGCTACAACAATGTCTTCGGCTACTACATCGAGGTCCGCAACGCCCACAGGGACAAGGTCCCCGCGACGTGGATACGCAAACAGACGCTGGCCAATGCCGAGCGTTACATCACCGAGGAGCTCAAGGAGTACGAGGAGAAGATTCTCGGCGCCGAGGAGAAGATGCTCGTTCTCGAGCAGCGCATCTATGCCGACATCATGGCCTTCATCTGTTCGTCGCTCCAGCCGATGCTGCACGACGCGGCCGTCGTGGCGCGCATCGACTGCCTGCAATCCTTCGCGCGGCTGGCCTGCGAGCGGCGCTACGTACGTCCGGTGCTCGACGACGGCAAGCGCATCGACATCCGTTCGGGACGCCATCCGGTCATCGAAACGCTGATGCCCGTGGGGGAGGAGTACGTTCCCAACGACGTCATGCTCGACGACCGGCAGCAGCAGATCATGATGATTACCGGTCCCAACATGTCGGGTAAATCGGCCCTGCTGCGGCAGACGGCGCTCATCATCCTCATGGCACAGATGGGCTCGTTCGTACCCGCCGCCTCGGCGCATATCGGCGTCGTGGACAAGATTTTCACGCGCGTCGGCGCATCGGACAACATTTCGCAGGGCGAATCCACCTTCATGGTCGAGATGCTCGAGTCGGCCAGCATTCTCAACAACATTTCGGACCGCAGCATCGTCCTGCTGGACGAGATCGGCCGCGGCACTTCGACCTACGACGGCATTTCGATCGCCTGGGCGATGGTCGAATACCTGCACAACCATCCGACGGCGCACGCCAAAACACTCTTCGCCACGCACTACCACGAGCTGAACGAAATGGAACAGATGTGTCCGCGCGTGAAGAACTACCATGTCGCCGTCAAGGAGATGGGCAACCAGATCGTCTTCCTGCGCAAGCTCGAGCGGGGCGGCACGGAGCATTCGTTCGGTATCCACGTGGCGCGCATGGCCGGAATGCCGCAGTCGGTCGTGGCGCGTGCCGACGAGATTCTGCGCAACCTCGAGCAGGTATATGGTTCGAACGAGATCGTCCCGAGCCGCAGCCTCAAGGATCGCGGAAAGAAACCCTCGGCGCAGGCCGTGAAGGAAGCCGCCGAGAGCGGTGTGCCGCAGAACATGCAGCTTTCCATGTTCCGGCTGGACGATCCCGTGCTGGTGCAGATCCGCGACCAGATCAAGGGGTTGGACATCAATGCCCTGACGCCGATCGAGGCACTCAACAAACTCAACGAGATCAAGAAGATCGCAGGTATCTGACCCGGTGCGGGTGCCGGATGCCGTTATCCGGACAAGACGAAAGAGGAGGTTCGCCCTTTGCGGGGACCTCCTGTTTTCGTCAATGGATCGGGGAGCCTCTGTCAGTTCCGGTCGATGAGCGACCGGATATTCTGGATGAGCATCGCTACGGCCACCGAGTTGAATCCGCCTTCGGGGATGATGACGTCGGCGTATTTCTTCGACGGTTCGACGAACTCCTCGTGCATGGGTTTGACGGTCGAGGTGTACTGCGTGATGACCGACTGCATCGTGCGGCCGCGTTCGCAGACGTCGCGCAGGATACGCCGCGCCAGCCGAATGTCCGCATCGGTGTCCACATAGACCTTGATATCCATCAGGTCGCGCAGCTCCCGGTTCTCGAAGATCAGGATGCCGTCCACGATAATCACCTTCGACGGCTTGACCAGCACGGTTTCCGGCAGCCGGTCGTGGTCCACGAACGAGTACACCGGGTGTTCGATCGGTACGTTCTCCTTGAGCGCCTTGATATGGTCCACCATCATCTGCGTGTCGAACGCCTGCGGATGGTCGTAGTTGAGTTTCGTGCGCTCCTCGTACGTCAGTTCGGGGTGGGCCTTGTAGTAGAAGTCGTGGCACAGCGTGGCGACGTCGTCGCCACGGAAAGCTTCCTGCAGACGTTTTACGAGCGTCGATTTTCCCGAGCCGGTTCCTCCGGCCACACCGATTACGGTTACTTTCATGGTTTTATGGATTGGGTTTGGCTGTTTTCCTTTCGTTTCTCCGTTCCGTGCCGCAGAAGCCGCTCACGCCTGCCGCCCGGTACGAAAAAAGGATCGCCCTCCCTTTCTGGTCGGGGCAATCCTTTCTCCGTTCGGCCGCCTTATGCGTCGATATTCGCGTAATGGGCGTTGCGTTCGATGAATTCGCGGCGGGGCGGCACGTCGTCGCCCATGAGCATCGAGAAGATGCGGTCCGCCTCGGCGGCGTTCTCGATGTTCACCTGGCGCAGGATGCGTGTGTCGGGGTTCATCGTCGTTTCCCACAACTGGTGGGCGTTCATCTCGCCGAGACCTTTGTAACGCTGCACGTGCGCGCCCTTGCCGAATTCGGAGGTGATCTCGTCGCGTTCCTTCTCGGTCCAGCAGTAACGCTCCTGCTTGCCCTTCTTCACGAGATAGAGCGGCGGAGTGGCGATGTAAACGTGGCCGTTCTCTATGAGCTCCTTCATCTTGCGGAAGAAGAAGGTGAGCATCAGCGTGGCGATGTGGCTTCCGTCCACGTCGGCATCGGTCATGATGATGATCTTGTCGTAGCGCAGTCCTTCGAGGTTGAGCGCCTTGGAATCCTCCTCCGTGCCGATCTTGACGCCCAGCGCCAGGAACATGTTCTTGATCTCCTCGTTCTCCCACATTTTGTGCTCCTGTGCCTTCTCGATGTTGAGAATCTTGCCGCGCAGCGGCATGATGGCCTGGAAGTTGCGGTCACGGCCCGACTTGGCCGTACCGCCTGCCGAGTCGCCCTCGACGAAGAAGATCTCGGCCACCGACCTGTCGCGGCTCGTGCAGTCGGCCAGCTTGCCCGGAAGTCCCGACCCCGAGAGTACCGTCTTACGCTGCACCAGCTCGCGGGCGTGGCGGGCGGCGTGGCGGGCCGTGGCGGCCAGAATCACCTTCTGCACGATCGCCTTGGCGTCTTTCGGGTTTTCCTCGAGGTAGTCGCCCAGTGCCGAGGCCATGGCCTGATCGACCGCAGCGGCCACTTCGTCGTTACCCAGCTTGGTCTTGGTCTGTCCCTCGAACTGCGGTTCGGCCACCTTCACCGAGACGACTGCCGTCAGTCCCTCGCGGAAGTCGTCGCCGTTGATGTCGAACTTCAGCTTGGCGAGCATTCCCGAGTCCTCGGCGTATTTCTTGAGCGTGCGCGTCAGCGCGCGGCGGAATCCCGTCAGGTGCGTGCCGCCTTCGATGGTGTTGATGTTGTTCACGTAGGAGTGTACGTTCTCCGAGAAGGAGTCGTTGTACTGCATGGCCACTTCGACCGGAACGCCGTTCTTCTCGGTGTCGAGGTAGATGATCTGCTCGATGATCGGCGTGCCGCGCGTGGCGTCGAGGTACTGGACGAACTCCTTGAGGCCCTCTTCCGAATAGAAGTGGTCCTCGTGCGTCTTGCCCTCCTCGTCCGGCCGGCGGTCGTAGAGGTTCAGGTGGATGCCCTTGTTCAGGAATGCCAGCTCGCGCAGGCGGTTGGCCAGAATCTCGTATTTGTAGATCGTCGTGTGGGTGAATATCTCGCCGTCGGGCTTGAACGTCACGATCGTTCCGCGGTCCGTGCATTCGCCGACGATTTCGACCTGCGACGTGGGTTTTCCCTTGCTGTACGTCTGGCGGAAAATCTTGCCGTCGCGGTGGATTTCGGCGATGAGCAGCGTCGAGAGCGCGTTCACGCACGAGACGCCCACGCCGTGCAGACCTCCCGAGACCTTGTAGCTGCCCTTGTCGAACTTGCCTCCGGCGTGCAGCACCGTCAGCACGACTTCGAGCGCCGACTTGCCCTCCTTCTCGTGGAAGTCCGTCGGGATACCCCGGCCGTTGTCCTTGACGGTGATCGAGTTGTCCTCGTTGATCGTCACGTCTATATCGGTGCAGTATCCGGCCAGCGCCTCGTCGATCGAGTTGTCCACGACCTCGTAGACGAGGTGGTGGAGACCCTTCTCGCCGATGTCGCCGATATACATGGCCGGGCGTTTGCGCACCGCTTCGAGGCCCTCGAGGACCTGGATGTTCGACGCGGAATACGCCTCTTCCTGTTTCTTAACGTTTTCTTGTTCGGTACTCATCGTTGTCGTTTAAATATCGTACAAATATACGGATTTTTTCCGGATTGCGCAACCCGGGGCGGCGGATCGGCGCCGCTTCCGGCCGCGGGGCGGCGCGTGCCTATCCCAGCTCCTCTTCGAGGTTCACTTCGCGGATCTTGCCCTGCGCGAAGAGAATGGCGCGGGCGGGGTAGTTCTCTATGAGGGCCGTGTTGTGCGTGGACATGACCACGGCGCATCCCCGTGCGGCGATCTGCCGGAAAAGCTGCATGATGCCGTCGGCCGTCACCGGATCGAGGTTGCCCGTCGGTTCATCGGCCAGCAGCACCTCGGGGTCGTTCAGCAGCGCGCGGGCGATGACCAGGCGCTGCTGTTCGCCGCCCGAAAGTTCGAAGGGCATCTTGTAGCTCTTGTGTCCCAACTGCACGACTTCGAGCACCTTGTCGATGCGTTCGCGGATCTCCTGCTCGCGTTTCCAGCCCGTGGCCTTGAGCACGTAGTGCAGGTTCATGAAGACGTTGCGGTCCGTGAGCAACTGGTAGTCCTGGAAGACGATGCCGATGCGGCGGCGCAGGTAGGGAATGTCCCGCCGGCGCAGGCGGCGCAGGTCGAATCCCGCCACGCGCCCGCGGCCCGAGAGCAGCTGCACCTCGGCGTAGAGCGTTTTGAGCAGCGTGCTCTTGCCGCTTCCGACCCGTCCGATCAGGAAGACGAATTCGCCCGGGGCCACCGTGAGATTGACCTCCGAGAGGACCATTTCGCCCTGCCGGATGAGTTTCTCCTCCGAGCGGCTGCCGAAGGGATCGTCCGCGTGGTAGATGGCTGCGTCCCGCAGTTCGACCACGTATCTGTCTTTAGTCATGCGTCGCGTGTTTTTCCTCCGTCTGCCGCCGTCGCCCGCAGAAGCTGCGCGGCCCGTCGCCTGCCGGGGGCTTTCCGTCGGACAAATATACGAAATTTTCCCGGTTCGCAGGCGTTTCGGAACCGAAAAAAGCGGCGCTGCCTCCTGCGGGCGACATTCTTCGCCGCGGGGTGTTTGTTTTTGCGGAAAAAGCGTTATCTTTGTCCCGCGGCTTTTGCCGATTGCGGACAGAATTGGGGGTGCCCGGTTTTGACAGCAGGCAGAGTTTGATCGTAAGCACGTCGAGCGCTGTGTGGCGGCTCGTTAATCCCGACGCTCAAGAATCAAATGGCAATAACAGCTACGCACTCGCTGCCTAATTTTCAAGGAAAATTGGCTTAATCCCCGGGGCCCAGGAGCCTCGGCGACGAGTATCCCGAAAGGCCGTTCCGCTCTTTAACGGTTTTTCATACGGGGTATCATCAATTTAGAGATAGCGTGCCGGAGGGTCCCGGCCGGTGCGCGAAATTCAAGGGACTGGGCCCCGGGTTCGGTCGCCGCCTGCCAGGCCCGGGGAGAAGGACGAAACGGCGGATAAGCGTGTAGAAAGCTTTCGGGTTCCCTGTTTGGACGCGGGTTCGACTCCCGCCACCTCCACCGTTCGGCGGCGTTCCGGTTCTCCGGGACGCCGCTTTTTCGTCCGCGCATACCGCAGCGAACGCCCGGGAATGTCTCCCGGGCGTTCGCTCTGTTCCGGAGAGGAGAACCCGAAATGCAGGCTCCTGCCTTTTTATTCGTTTACTCGGGATCGCTCATCGAATAGGGGCGGTCTTCCGGCGCCGTGCCGCGCTCCGTATTCGGGCATCCGCTCATCTCCAGCCGCAGCTCGCCGCCCGCCATCAGCGTCTCGTGGTCGAACCAGTTTTTCGTCCAGGGGGCGCCGTTGAGCGTAGCCGAACGGATGTAGGGCCGGTTGGGGGCGTTGCCGTCGGCCGTGATGACGAACTTCCGCCCGTTCTCGAGCCGGATCGTCACCCGGTCGAAGAGCGGGCTGCCCAGAACGTACTGCCCGACGCCCGGCGTCACGGTGTAGAATCCCATGGCGTTGAAGACATACCACGACGACATGGCGCCGCCGTCCTCGTCGCCCGGGAATCCTTCGGGTCCCGAGTTGAAGAGCCGCGTGAGGCTTTCGCGCAGCAGTCGCTGCGCTTTCCAGGGCTGCCCGGCGTGGTTGTAGAGGTGGATCACGTGGAAGCACGGCTCGTTGCCCTGGGCATACTGCCCCTGATTGCCCGCCACGGCCTCGTTGATCTCGTGGATGCGGTAGCCGTAGCCGCCGTGGAGCACCGAGTCGGCACGCACGGCGAACAGTTCGTCGAGGTTGCGCCGGAATGCCTCCTCGCCGCCCATGAGGCCGATCATGCCGCGGGCGTCCTGCTGCACCGAGAAGCGCCACTGCCAGCCGTTGCCCTCGACGAACGGACCGCCCCACTCGTAGGGGTTGAAGTCCTCGTCGAAGCGTCCCTCGCGGTCGCGGCCCTTGAAGAAGCCGTCCGCCGGGTCGAACACGTTGCGGTAGTTGTAGATGTGGCGCGCGAAGATCCGCTCGTAGAAGTCGTTTCCGGTCATCCGCGCCAGCCGCCAGGCGCAGAAGTCGTCGTAATTGTATTCGATGGTTTTCGACGTGGTTTCCATCACGCGGTCGGTTCCCTGCGGATAGGGGATGTAGCCCATGGCGAAGTAGTCCTCGAAGCCCAGCCGGCCGTAGCCGCGGACGTGCTCGCGGTTGTAGTCGCCGTTATTGAGCGTATCGACCGCCGAGCGAGTGATCTCACGGTAGTAGCGGCCGAGCGCCTCCTCGGGGTCGAACGTGCGGATGCCCTTCGCCCACGCGTCGGCGAGGACCGATATGGCGTGGTTGCCGATCATCACGTGCCCCGAGGGCCACCACCCGGTGAGTTCCTGGGTGCGCATGAGCGACTGCACGTACCGCTCCTCCTCGGCGCGGTTGATGATGTTGTGCAGCGCGAAGAGCGAGCGGTAGGCGTCCCACAGAATCGGATTGACGTGATAGCGCCCCTCGTACACCTCGCCGTCGTAGGCGAAGCGTTCGCGGCCTTCGGCGTCCGTTTCGTAGTCCTGCGCCGGGCGCAGCATCGTCCGGAAGAGGCAGGAGTAGAAGGTGCGTCGCTGCTCCGGCGTGCCGCCCTCGACCTCGATCCGGCCGAGCATTCCGTTCCAGCGCTCCCGGGCCGCCTCGCAGACCTCCCCGAAGCGTTTCCCCTCCAGCTCGCGGCCGAACGTCACGCGGGCCTGCCGGGCGTCGATCTTCGACACGGCGGCCTGCACGCCGACCGTTCCGCTCCGCCCGAAGCGGAGCAGCAGAGTCCCGCCCTTCCGGTCCTCGTCCACGGTGAAGTCGCGGTCGAAGCGGAGCAGGAACCACGTCTTGTCTGCCGCCTGACTGACGTTCGAGCGGCGGATGACATAGCCCGTGACGCACCGTGCCGCGGCATCGGCCTCCACGCCGTCCATCTCCTCGCCCGAGAGCGCGAGCAGCGCCTCGCTCCGGCGCGGGTAGGTGAAGCGGAAGACGGCGCAGCGCTCCGTGGGGCTCATTTCGGAGAGAATGCCGTCCGAGGTCCGCATCCGGAAGTAGTGGGGGCGGCCGACGATCGACGCGGTGTCCACCGTCGCCGTGGCCGTTTCCGGCGACGGCGCCTCCGTCAGCGGGCGGAGCACGATGCCGCAGCCTCCTACGCCTGCCGCCGAGCGTCCGACGTAGGAGAATCCGACGGGCGACCAGCTGTTCACGCCCTGCGGCAGGGCGACGAGCGGCGTGCAGCGGCCGTGGGAAAATTCGGGCGTGTTGTGCGATCCCTGCATCGTGTTCACATACGCGGTCAGGTCCTGCTGCTTCTGCGCGCAGAGCGCACACGCCGGCAGGAGGGCGAACAGGAGTAGTAGTTTTTTTCGGATCATATTTTCGTTCGGGTTAAGCCGGGACCGGTGCGGCGGGTGCGCGGACCTTTTTCCGGGGGGCGTCGGAGCGGAACCGGACGGACATCCCGTTTTTTCGGCCCTTCCGGTGCCGCCGCGGCGCGCCGCCGCAAAATCCGTGTAAAATTAGTCAAAATACCCCCGATCTCCAAATTCGCTTCCCGTTCCTCCGGGGCTCCGCCGGAACGCATCTTCCGGCAGGCCGTTCCCGGAGGAGGCCGGCATTCGAAAGCGGACGGCTCCTTCCCGCGGTGCGGAGAGGCTTTCCGGCCATTTTGTCGCGGCAATATTTTAATATTATTTAATTAATCCCTATCTTTGTCCGAAGCAAATCCCAAACACGCAACAGAGACTATGGCAAAAGCAGTAAACATCGCCCGTTCGCACCGTCTGGACGGTATCGGGGAGTACTATTTCTCGCGCCGCCTGCGCGAACTTTCGGAGCTCGAGGCCTCCACGGGCCGCCAGATCATCAAGCTGGCCATGGGCAGTCCCGACCTGCCGCCCCACCGGTCGGTCATCGACCGGCTGGCGAAGGAAGCCCAGCGCCCCGACGTCCACAAATACATGTCCTACAAGGGCGAGCCGATTCTGCGCAAGGCTTTTGCCGACTGGTATGGGAAGTGGTACCGCACCGAGCTGGACTACAATTCGGAGGTGCTGCCGCTGATCGGTTCGAAGGAGGGCATCATGCATATCTGCATGACGTTCCTCGATCCGGGCGACAAGGTGCTGGTCCCCAACCCGGGTTATCCGACCTATTCGGCCGCCGTGCGGCTGGCCGGAGGCGAGATGCTGCCCTATGCGCTCAACAAGGAGACGAATTTCTATCCCGACTTCGAGGCCATCGAACGGGCGGGACTCGACGGCGTGAAGATGATGCTGGTCAATTATCCCAACATGCCGACGGGACAGACCCCCACGCCGGAACTGTTCCAGCGGATCATCGACTTCGGCGCCAGGCACAACATCCTGATCGTCCACGACAACCCGTACAGCTTCATCCGCAACGCTGCGCATCCGATTTCGATCATGGAGGCGGACGGCGCGCGCGAGGTGGCGCTGGAGATGAACTCGCTGTCGAAGGCGCACTCGATGGCCGGCTGGCGCGTGGGCGTCGTGGTGGGCAAAAAAGAGTGGATCGACTCGATTCTCACCTTCAAGTCGAACATGGATTCGGGCATGTTCTATCCCATCCAAGCCGCGGCCGATACGGCGCTGGCACTGGGCGAGGACTGGTTCCGGGAGCTGAACGCCATCTACTACGGCCGGGAGAAGCAGGCCTATGCGCTGCTCGACGCGTTGGGATGCCGCTACCGGAAGAACCAAGCCGGCCTGTTCGTCTGGGCCGAACTGCCCGAAGGCTACGAGGGCGACAGCTTCGCCTTCTCGGACGAGGTGATCGACAAATGCGACGTCTTCCTCACCCCGGGCGGGATCTTCGGCTCGGAGGGCCGCAACTACATCCGTATCACGCTCTGCTGCCCCGAGGAGCTGCTCAGACGAGCCACGGACAACGTCGTGGCGAAGTTCCGCAAGTGACCCTTTGCGGCGGCCGGCTCAAGCCGTCCCGCCGCCGTATGAAAACCGCCCCTGCCGTACACGTTCACGGCAGGGGCGGTCTGTTTTCGGTAAGAATCGTTCGGGGCCCGGTTATTCCGGCAGTTCCACCCGCACTTCGGCGGCCGCGGCCTTCACCCTCCGGCGCAGCGCCTCCAGATCGCAGCCCGGGGCATCGTAGCCCACGACGACGCCCATACGCCGTCCCTCGCGGGCCGAGGGTTTGCCGAAGATGCGCACGTCGAGACGGGCATCCGCTGCCGCGGCCCGTTCGATCCCCTCGTAGCGGGGAGCCGAGGCGGAGGCTACCGGAGAGAGGATCACCGCGCTCGCACCGGGACGTTCGAAGGTGATTTCCGGAATCGGAATCCCCAGCACGGCCCGCAGGTGCAGCTCGAACTCGTTGAGATTCTGCGTTCCGGCCAGCGTCACCATGCCCGTGTCGTGCGGACGGGGCGACAGCTCCGAGAAGTAGACGCCGTGCTCGTGGCTCAGGAAGAATTCCACGCCCCACAGCCCGGCGCCCGTCAGCGCCCCGGTCACGGCCGCCGCCATGCGCTGCGCTTCCTGCAGGTGCTCGGGAGTGATCCGCGGGGACTGGAAACTCTCGCGGTAGTCGCCGCCCTGCTGCACGTGGCCGATCGGCGGGCAGAAAAGGGTGGGGCCGTGCCGTTGCGTCACGGTGAGCAGCGTGATTTCGCTGTCGAAGCGGATGAACTCCTCGACGATCAGCTCGCGTATGTCTCCCCGCGAACCCTCGCATCCGTAACGCCATGCGTGCTCCACGTCGCCGGGGCTTTTGACGACCGACTGCCCCTTGCCCGAGGAGGACATCAGCGGCTTGACGACGCACGGATAGCCGATTCTGTCGGCCGCATCGCGCAGCTCGTCGAGCGTCCGGGCATAGAAGTACCGTGCGGTGCGCAGCCCCAGCTCTTTCGCCGCGAGGTCGCGGATCGCCTTGCGGTTCATCGTGAAGTTCACCGCACGGGCGCTCGGGACGACCTGTATCCCGGCGCGTTCGAAGTCGTAGAGCCGTTCGGTGCGGATGGCCTCGATTTCCGGAACGATGATGTCGGGGCGGTGTCTCTCGACGACGGTCTCCAGCGCCGCGCCGTCGAGCATGTCGAAGACTTCGGCCGCATCGGCGACCTGCATGGCGGGCGCTCCCGCGTATGCGTCGCACGCCACGACGGTCTGTCCCAGTCGCTGCGCCGCGATCGTGAACTCCTTGCCCAGCTCTCCCGAGCCCAGAAGCAGTATCTTTTTGGTCATGGTCTTATTCGGATAAGGTTCGTTACAGAGCGAAGAGAATGAATATCTGCGCCGTCAGCACGCGGAGAAACATCACGACGGGATAGACGGTCGAGTATCCCACGGCGGGCATGTCGTTTCCGGCCGTGGCGTTCGCATAGGCCAGCGCGGGGGGATCGGTGGTCGATCCGGCGATCAGTCCCATCAATGTGTAGTAGTTCATCCTGAGCCATTTGCGGGCAACTACCGCAACGATCAGCAGAGGTACGACCGTGATGATGAATCCGTAGCCGATCCAGCGGTATCCGCCGTCGGCGATCGCTTCGATGAATCCGTCTCCCGCGCCGATTCCCACCGCCGCGAGGAACAGGGCGATGCCGATTTCGCGCAGCATGAGGTTGGCCGACATCGTGGTGTAGGTCACCAGATGGAAGTGCGTGCCGAAGCGTCCGATGAGGATCGCCACGATGAGCGGTCCGCCCGCGAGGCCCAGCTTGACGGGCTGCGGCACGTTGAGCAGCGGAATCGAGCCCAGCAGCACGCCCAGCGCGATGCCGACGAAAATGGTGATCAGATTCGGATGGTCGAGTTTCTTGAGCGAGTTGCCCAGCACGTCGGCCACCTGCGCCACGGACTTCGCCGGGCCTACGACCATCACGCGGTCGCCCACCTGCAACTCGAGCCCCTGATAGGGAATCAGGTCCATACCGGCGCGATTGACGCGCGTGATGGTGATGCCGTATTTCGTGCGCAGCCGCAGGTCGGAGAACTTCTTGCCGTTGATCGACGGCTTGGTGATGAGGATGCGGCGCGAGATGAGCTCGGCGTTGGGCGTGTTGTTGCCCCAGTCCTCGTCCGTCAGCTCCACGCGCCGGCCGAAGAAGGCCACCACGGCCTCCGTGTCCTCGCCCTGGCAGATCACCCACAGGCGGTCGCCCACATGCACCTTGCTGTCGGCGTCGGCCATCGAAATCTCTCCGTCCGGGTGCATGATGCGCGAGATGACGAACTGCCGGTTCACCAGATCGCGCATGTATTCGACCGTGCGGCCGTCGAGCATTCCGTTGGTGAACTCCACCGAGACCTTGTCGGCGAATTTCTGTTCGTGCGCGAGCTCGGCCAGCGCCTCGTCCTCCTTTTCGAACTTCACGCGGAAGGCGTAGCGGACGAAGATCATCGTGAAGATGATGCCCACGACGCCCAGCGGATAGGCCACGGCGTATCCCAACGCGATCGAGGGGTCGTTGCACCCCGTGGCGTCGGCGTAGGCCTGCTGCGCGGCACCCAGTCCCGGGGTGTTCGTCACGGCGCCCGAGAGGATGCCCACCATGGTGGGTATGGGGGTTCCGGTCGCGGCGTGGAGCACGTAGGCCGTCACGACGCCCAGCAGGACGATCGCCACGGCGCATCCCACGAGCGTCATGCCGCCGTGCTTGAACGAGGCGAAGAAGCCGGGACCCACCTGCAGGCCGATCGAGAAGACGAAGAGAATCAATCCGAACTCCTGTACGAAGTGGCGCACCTCGCCGTCCACCGTCATGCCGAAATGGCTGAAGAGGATGCCCACGAAGAGTATCCACGTGATGCCGAGCGAGACCCCGCCGATCTTGACCTTCCCCAGAAGGATGCCGACGGTGATTACCAGCGCGAAAATCAGCACCGCATGGGCGATGCCGCTGCCGAAGAAGAGCGAATAGAGCCACTCCATAAGAGACCGATTTTGATGCCGTTTGGCGTAAGGTTTCGCAAAAGTAGCATTTATTGCAGAATTTTAAAAATTTTCGTCCGAAAAGATTTCGGCCCGCCGTGCCGCCTCTCCTCCGGGCCGCTCGAGGCTCTAATAGAGGTACTTTTCGATCAGGGGCAGGAAGAGCGCCGTGGCCAGCCCCATCAGGGCCATCGCCAGACCGCTCAGGGCTCCCTCCACGGCGCCTATCTCGATGGCCCGCGCCGTGCCGATGCCGTGTGCCGCGGCTCCCAGGGCGAATCCGCGTGCCTCGGGATCGCGGACGCCGCAGCGTTTGAGTATCCACTCGCCGAAGACGCTGCCGAATATTCCCACGCAGAAGACCACCACCGAGGTGACGGAGACGTCGCCGCCGAGCGGTCCCACGACCGACACGGCGATCGGAACGGTGACCGACTTGGGGGCGATCGAGGTGAGGATGCGGCGCTCCGTGCCGAAGGCCATGGCGATATAGACCACGCTCAGCACTCCGGCGAAACATCCGGCAAGGGTGGCGGCCCCGACCGGCAGGAGGCTGCCGCGCAGGCGTTCGATCTGTTCGTAGAGCAGGTAGCCGAGCGCCACGACCGACATGCCGAGTGCGAAGTTGAGAATGCCTGTGGCCTCGCGGTAGCGTTCGTAGCCGATGCCTGTCGCACTGAGGAAGACGATCACCGCGGCGAACGTGAGCAGCACGGGGTGGAGCAGCGGGGTCCGCGCCCGGCGGTAGAGGGCGCTTCCGGCGCAGTAGAGGCCGACGGTGAGCGTCAGCAGGAAGAGGTCCGAGCTGAGAAAGTCATTCGGCATGGCGCATGTGTCTGATATGCCGCATGCGGGCGCGGCGGTTGAGACTCTGGAAGGTTTTGCCCGCGACGAAGATCACGAGGACGGTGGAGATCACGCCCGAGACGAGTATGGCCCAGAGGTTTTCGAGTATCACCCGGTAGGAGACCATCAGCCCCACGCCGTAGGGGACGAAGAAGAGGGCCATCGACCCGAGCAGGAACCGCGCCGCGGGGCGCACCCTGTCGGCCGGGACCCACCGCAGACAGAGCGAGGCGAAGAGCAGGATCATCCCGATGATGTTGCCCGATACGTACCCGCCCGTGGCGAGGCTCAGGGCGTTGCCCGCGAGCCAGAAAAACAGAATGTAGAACAGTCCGGTCATCGGTCGTTTCGTTTCGGCGACGCGGCATCCCTTCCTGCCGGGGTTTGCGGGCGGTCCGCTCCCCGAAACGACGCTCCGGAGCCGACTCGGCCCCGGAGCGGGATGTGTCGCCGTCGTTTTCGGGCGGCAAATATAGCGATTTTTTCACTCCTTCGTCCTTTTGTGCGGACAATTCGCCGATCCGCACGACGAACACCCGCGGCTCCGGCCGCGCAGCAGCCTTGCGGTGCGCCGGAGCGCTTCCGCGACGGCCGCGAGACAGACGGCCCACACCGCGTAATCCTGCCAGCCCGTCATGCGAAAAGCGAAGCTATGTGATAGACCGCCCAGGCCATGAGCCATGCCACGGCCGTGTCGTAGATCACCGATGCCGCGGCCCAGCGCCATCCGGCCTCAGAACCGATGGCCACCACCGTGGCGATGCAGGGGATGTAGAGCAGGATGAAGGTGAGGAACCCGAGTACCGCGGCTTCGGAGAAGTCGCCGCTGGCGAGCAGTTTCCGCCCGAGCGTCCGTTCCTCGTCGGCCTCCTCCTCCGGAACGTCGGCCACGCGGATCGCCGTCTCACCGTCCGCTCCGCCGATAATCGTTTTCTGGACAGCGGATTGTGACGCTTCACCGGAAGCTATGCGTCGGGTCGCGTCGGCCGTTCCTTCCGGACCGCCTCCGGCCGCTGCGGGCGTCTCCTCGGCATAGAGCACACCCAGCGTAGAGACGACGATCTCCTTGGCCGAGATGCCCGAGATCAGCGCCACGCCGGCCTTCCAGTTCAGTCCCAGCGGGGTGAAGACCGGCTCGCAGGCCTGCCCGATGCGTCCCAGATAGGAGTTCTCGTAATTCGTCACGGCCGCATCGTCCGTGCGTTCGCGCGGGTAGTAGCTCAGGAACCAGACGACGATCGAGGCGATGAGGATCATGCCGCCCATCTTGCGCAGGTATTGCGCGCACTTGTCCCACATGTGCAGCAGCGTGGTCTTCCATGTCGGCATCCGGTAGGGGGGCAGCTCCATGACGAACGGCGTTTCGTCCTCGGGGTAGAAGAACCGCCGCATGAGGCGCGCCGTCACCACCGCCACGAGGATTCCCAGCACGTAAAGCCCCGTCATCACCAGCCCGGCATGGGCCGAGAAGAAGGTTCCCGTGAGCAGGATATAGATCGGCAGGCGTGCGCTGCACGACATGAAGGGGAGGATCAGGATGGTGATGAGCCGGCTGCTGCGGCTTTCGATCGTGCGGCAGGCCATGATGGCGGGCACGTTGCAGCCGAACCCCATAATCATCGGAATGAACGACTTGCCGTGCAGGCCGATGCGGTGCATCACGCGGTCCATGATGAAGGCCGCGCGGGCCAGATAGCCCGAGTCCTCCAGAAACGAGATGAACAGGTAGAGGATCATGATCTGGGGCAGGAAGACGATCACCGCGCCCACGCCGCCGATCACGCCGTCCGAGAGCATGTCGCGCAGCGGTCCTTCGGGCAGCAGGGAGTTCACTCCGTCGCCGATCCATCCCACCAGCGCGTCGAGCCAGTCCTGCGGATAGGCTCCGAGACTGAACGTGCACCAGAACATGAGCCACATGAGCGCGAAGAAGATCGGAAATCCCCAGAGCTTGTGCGTCACGAAGGCGTCGATGAGCGCCGTGGCCTTCGCCTGTTCGCGCTGCCCGGGTATGTAGGTCTCGCGCAGCGCACCCTGGATGAAGCCGTATTTCTGGTCGGCGAACGCCGTTTCGATATCCTCGCCCAACGCCTCGGCGATGCGGCGCGTCTCGCGGTCGCGGATTTCGATCCATTCGCCGTAGCGGGCGCAGCCGTGCAGCATCTCCTCCGCCTGCCGGTCGCCCTCGAGCAGTTTCATGGCGTAGTAGCGGGGCGGGAAGGCCTTGGGCAGCTCCTCGCGGTGGTCGCTCATGTCGCCGTTGAGCCGCCGCAGTCCCTCCTCGATCACCGGGCCCATGTTGATGTGGATGTGGCGCACGCGGTCGTCGCGGTTCTCGAAAACGTCGATCACCGTGTCGAGCAGCGCCTCGATGCCGCGGTTGTTGCGCGCCTCGACCGGAACCATCGGCACGCCCAGCATGCGGCCCAGGCTGTCGTAGTCGAGCTTCGCTCCGCTCCGCTCCAGCTCGTCGTACATGTTGAGCGCCACGACCATCCGCGGATTGATGTCGATCAGTTCGGTGGTCAGGTAGAGGTTGCGTTCCAGATTCGACGCCACGACCGTGTTGATCACCACGTCGGGCGTCTTCTCGGCGATATGGCTGCGGACATACCGTTCCTCGGGCGTGTAGGCCGTCAGGGCATAGGTTCCGGGCAGGTCCGTCACCTCGAAACGGTAACCGCGGTAGTTGCGGTAGCCGATCTTGGCGCCGACGGTCACGCCGCCGTAGTTGCCCACGTGCTCGTGGCCGCCCGAGACGGCGTTGAACAGCGACGTCTTGCCGCTGTTGGGATTGCCCACCAGCGCCACGGAGATCGTGCGGCTGCTGCGCGCCACCACCTCGTCCACCGTCGCGCACGGCTTTCCGCCGCGGCCCGAGCAATCGCAGGGCGTCGTACCCTCTCCGCATTTCCGGACGCAACCGGAGGCTTCGCCGCGGCCGCGCTGCGCAGCCAGATACTCGCCGGCCTCGGCGTCGGAGAGCACGACGACCATGTCGGCTTCGCTGCGCCGCAGCGAAATGTCGTACCCCATGATTTTGTATTCGATCGGGTCCTTCAGGGGCGCGTTCAGGATCACCTCGACGCGCTGGCCGCGGACGAACCCCATCTCCATGATGCGACGGCGGAATCCTCCGTGTCCCGTCACTTTGACGATCGTCGCCGATTCGCCGGTTTTCAGTTCGGATAGACGCATGTTGCCAGAAATGATTTCGGCCGCAAATATACGATTTTGCGGCAACACGCGCAATCCCCATTAGTAGGTATCCGCCGGCTCCTGGCCGGACGTCCCCGGAGCGGGGCCCTTTCCGGCGCCGGCCTTCGTGGCGGCCCTTTCGGGCTTCCGTCCCGGCGGCGCGCCGCCGGAGACCTTCTCCGGCGGTCCGGACGGTCGCTTCCATCCGCCGCCCAGCGCCTTGCAGAGCGCGACGTAATTGATGTACTGCTGCGCCACGAGGCTCGCCAGTTGCATCTGCGACTGGTAGAGACTGCGCTCGGCGTCGATCACGTCCAGGTAGTCGGAAAGTCCGCTGCGGTAGAGCGCGCGGGTCATCGTGGCGATACGTCCGTTGGATTCGACCAGTTCGCGGCTGCGTTCGGTCTGCTCGCGGCAGGTCGTGATCGCCGTCAGGGCCTTTTCGACGTCGGCGAAGGCCGTCAGCACGGTCTGCTCGTAGTTCCTCGCCGCTTCGTCGTAGGCCGCCACGGCCGCCTGTTCGGCGCGCCGGAGTTTTCCGAAGGCGACGAGCGGTTCGACGAGCGCCCCGGCGGCATTCCAGACCCACGGGTCGCCGGAGGTCAGCCCTTTGATCGAACCCGACGCCGCACCTCCGCCGGCCGTCAGCGAGATCGACGGAAACCGCGCGCTCCGGGCCTGTCCGGCCTGTGCCGCGGCTTTCGCCACGCCGTAGTGCGCTTCCCGGATGTCGGGTCGTCTGCGCAGCAGCTCCGAGGGCAGTCCCACGGGAATCTCCGCGGGGTAGGTGTCGGTGCGCAGGGGCAGCCCTTCGCCCCGAAGCGTGTCCTGCGCCGGGAGCTCTCCGAGCAGCGTGCCGAGCGAGAGGGCCGTCTGCACGACGGCCCGCCGGTATTGCGGGATGTCCGCTTCGGCCGTGCGGACCAGACTGCGGGCCTGCTCGAGTGCCACGCCGTCCGACATGCCGTAGCGGAACATGGAGTCGATCAGTGCTGCCGACTCGCGCCGCAGTTGGAGGGTGCGCCGGGCAATCGAGAGGTTGCGCTCGTATTCGAGCAGCGTGAAGTAGGTCGTCGCCACTTCGGCCGCCAGCGAGAGCCGCATTCCTTCGAGCGCCCACGCCGAGGCGGCGATTTCGGCCTTGGCGGCTTCTTTGGCGCGCCGCAGCGCTCCGAACAGCGAAACCTCCCACGAGAGGGTCGGCTCGACGGCGTAGGACTGCACGATTCCCGTGGCTTCGGCGTATTTGCCTCCGGCCTGCACACCGAACCCGATCTGCGGCAGGTATTGCGCCCGCACGACCCCGAGATTGGCCCGGGCCTGTTCGACGCGCGCGGCGGCCGCCGCCAGATCGCGGTTGCGTTCCAGCGCGCGGGCGACGAGGGTGTCGAGCGTCGGATCGCCGAACATTTCCCACCAGCGGCTGCCGATGCCCGTCGTGTCCTGCGAGAAGCCTTCGGAGTAAACGTAACGGTCCGGGACGGCGGTTTCGGGCGGATAGAGCCGCGGCGAGCAGGCGCCCGCAAGCAGGGCCGCGGCCATTGCGATTTTCAGTTTCATGCCTGTTCCTCCTGTTTAGATCGAGTGCGGCGGCGTTCGAAGCCTCCGATGTGTCCCACGAGGTAGTAGAGCGCGGGATAGATGAAGATGCCCAGCAGCGTGGCGAAAAGCATCCCGCCCACGAGCGCGACGCCCATGATGTTGCGCGCGGTGGAGTAAACGCCGCTGGCGAAGACCAGCGGCAGGACGCCCAGAATGAACGAGAAGGCGGTCATGATGATCGGCCGCAGACGGATGCGGGCCGCTTCGACGGCGGCTTCCAACAGCGACAGCCCCTTCTCGCGGAAGAGCCGGTCGGCGTACTCGACGACCAGAATCGCGTTCTTGGCCGCCAGTCCGATGAGCATGACCAGCGAAATCTGCATGTAGATGTCGTTGATGAAGAGCGGGTCGAGCAGGTGCGCCCCTCCGATGAAGCACACCGCGCCCAGCACGGCGGCCGGCACGCTCATCAGGATCGCCAGCGGCAGCCCCCACGATTCGTAGAGCGCCGCCAGGGCGAGAAAAACGAAGACCACCGCCAGCAGATAGACCGTTCCGCCCCGTTTCGAGGCGTTGGCTTCCTGGTACGAGACGCCGCTCCACGCCGTGCCGATGTCGTCGGGCAGCACGGTCTCCGCGGTCCGTTCGATCTGCTGCATGACTGCGCCCGTGGAGGCGCCGGCAGCGGGCGAGACGGTGAGCGAGACCGATCGGTAGAGGTTGAACTGCGAGACGTAGGCCGTGCCCACCGTGTCGATCACCTCGGCGAGAGAGGCCACGGGAACGCTTTCGCCCGAAGCCGAAGCGACGTAGTAGTTGTTCAGCGAACGTTCGTCGCGCCGGTAGTCGGGCGCGGCCTGCATGTAGGTCTGGTAGAGCTTTCCGAAGCGCGTGAAGTTGTTGATGTACGTGCCGCCGAGCAGCGTGGTCAGCTCGCCGTAGAGCGTGCCGAGGTCCACCTCCGCGGCCAGCGCCTGTTCCCGGTCGATGCGCAGCCGCCGTTGGGGCACGTCCGCGTCGAAGGGGGTGGTCGCCGAGGCGACGGAAGGCAGGGCGCGCAGCGAATCCAACAACCGTTCGGCGTGCTCGAGCAGGTAGGCCGTGCCGCGCCCTTCGAGGTCCTGCACCTCGAGCGAGATGCCCGACGTGACGCCCAGTCCCGGGATGGCCGGCGGGATGAAGGCGTAGCACTCGGCGCCCGGGACGGCGACGTAGAGCGTTCCGGTGAGCTGCTGCGCGATTCGGGCGGCCGAGAGTTTGCGGTCGGCGTAGTCCGCGAGCTTGACGAAGATGATGCCGCTCGAGGTCGAGGCGATGCCTGCGAGCATGTCGAATCCCGCGGCGAACGAGGTCGAGGAGACTTCGGGAAGCCTGCGGATCAGCTCATCGGCTTCGGCCATCGCTTCGCGCGTTATTTGCAGCGACGAGGCTTCGGGCGTGGAGACCGTCACCATCAGGTATCCCTGGTCCTCTTCGGGCAGGAATCCCGCCGGGAGTTTGCGCCATACGAGGAAGACGATTGCGAGCATCGCGGCGACGAACAGCCCGGTGCGGGCGACATGCCGCGCGAGCGTGGGGGCGAAGGCGGTGTAGCGCGCTGTCCGCCGGTCGAACCAGCGGTTGAAGGCGGCGAAAAATCCGTGCCGGGGCGGCTCCCGGTGTCGCAGCAGCAGGGCGCAGAGCGCCGGGGAGAGCGTCAGGGCGTTGAACGAGGAGATGACCACCGATACGGCGATCGTCACCGAAAACTGCTGGAACAGCCGCCCCGTGATGCCGCCCGAGAAGGAGACGGGAATGAAGACGGCCAGCAGCACGACGGTCGTGGCTATGATCGGCGAAGCGACGTTGCGCATCGCTTCGGCCGTCGCTTCGCGGGGTTTCATGCCGGCGGCGATATTCACCTGCACGGCCTCGACCACGACGATCGCGTCGTCCACCACCAGTCCGATGGCGAGCACCAGTCCCAGCAGCGAGATGATGTTGATCGTGAATCCCAGCAGCGGGAAGAGCGCGAAGGCTCCGATGAGCGATACGGGAATGGCCACCAGCGGGATGATCGTGGCACGCCAGTCCTGGATGAAGAGGTAGATGATGGCGATGACGAGCACGAGGGCGATGACGAGCGTGCGGAAGATGTCCCGCACGCCGGCGTCGATGCTCTCCGTGCTGTCCACGATCGTCGTGGCTTCGATGCCGTCGGGGAAACGCTGCGCGAGCCGCGTCATGGCGGCCTTGACCTCGTTGCCCACGGCCACGGCGTTGCTGCCCGGCTGCTGGTAGATGACGATGAGCGCCGTGGGGCTGCCCTCGAACCGCGAGCTGACGCCGTAGCTCCGGCTGCCGAGCGATACTTCGGCCAAGTCGCGCAGCCGGATCTGCTGTCCCGAGGAGGTGGTCCGCACGAGTATCCTGCCGAACTCCTCGGCCGTGGAGATCTGCGGCGGCAGCGTCACCGTGTAGGTGTAGGTCGTTCCTTCGGGGGCCGGTTCGGCTCCGAACTGCCCGGCAGGGTAGATGCCTGCCTGCCGTTCGACGGCCTCGGTCACCTCTTCGACCGAGATGCCGTAGTATTTCAGCACGTCGGGCCGCAGCCAGATGCGCATGGCGTATTCGCCCGCACCCATGATATTGACCTTGCCCACGCCGTCGAGCTTGAGCAGTTCGTTCTGCAGGTTGATGTAGGCGTAGTTGGCGAGGTATTCGTCGTCGTAACGGCCGTCGCTGTGCAGCGAGTAAACCATCAGGAAGCCGGTCATGGTCTTGCGTGTGGTGACACCCTGTCTGGTTACCGCCGCGGGCAACTCGGCCGTGGCCGTAGCGACGTTGTTCTGGGTGAGGATGGCGTCCATGTCGGGATCGGAGCCGATCTCGAAAGTCACTTGCAGCGACATGGAGCCGTCGTTGGCCGATGTGGCCTGCATGTAGAGCATGTCGTTCACGCCCATGACGGCTTGCGCCACGGGGGTAGCCACGGCGTCGTTCACCGTTTCGGCGTCGGCGCCGTCGTAGGTCGCCGTGACCTCGACCACCGGGGGCGTGATGTCGGGGTACTGCTCGACAGGCAGTCCGCGGAGCGAGATGAATCCCGCGATGACGATGACGATTGCCAGCGACAGGGCGAAGATCGGCCGCGTGATGAAGAATCTTTCCATGGCGCTATCGGATTTCGGGGATGACTTTCGCACCGTCGCGCATCTTCTGCACGCCGTTCGCGACGACGGCCTCGCCTGCCTGCAATCCCCGGTCGATGCACCACATGTCGCCGTATGTCCCGCCCGGTTCGATGCGGCGGTAGCGCACCGTGCTGTCCGGCCCCACGACCCACACGGAGGCCTGCCCTTGCGACTGGATCACGCAGCGCTGCGGGACGACGACGTGCGGCCGCACGGGGCCGACATTGGCCGCGACGCGGGCGAACTGCCCCGGCTTGAGCGTTCCGTCGGGATTGGGAAACGCCACGACGAGGACCAGCGTGCCCGTGGCGTTCGGAATGTCCTTGCGCGTGTAGCTGTAAAAACCTTCGCCGGGATACTGCGTGCCGTCGGCCAGTGTCAGACGGATGTCCGAGAGCAGCCCCTCGTTGTCGTAGAGCGACGTGCGGCCGCCGGCCAGCCGCAGGTATTGCGACATGGGGATCGCCACGTCCACGGTCATCGTATCGGTGTTCGATACGGTGGTCAGCACGGTGAACTGCGTGCCGGGGCCCACGTAGTCGCCCACATGCGCCGAGGTGTTGGAGATGGTTCCGTCGATGGGCGAGCGCAGCTCGGTGTAGCTCACGTTCATACGGGCGTTGCGCAGCGCCTGTTCGGCCGACTGCACGGCGGCTTCGGCGGCCCGGAACTGGGCCGTGTACTGGTCGAACTGCGACTGGCTGATGGCGTTGATGCGGGCCAGCGGCACGGCGCGGTCGTAATTGTTGCGCGCTTCGAGCGCCCGGGCCCGGGCGGACTCCAGCTCCGCGCGGGCCGCGAGCATCGAGGTCGAGAGTTGCGAGGGGTCGATCGTGAAGAGCAGTTGCCCGCGGCGGACGGGCATCCCGTTGGCGAAGTGGCGCGAGGCGAGGAACCCGTTCACGCGGGGCTGGATCACGGCGTCGAAGTTGCTCGACAGGTAACCGATGAAGCTCATGCGGTTGGGGATCGGCTCCTCCTGGGCGCGGACGGCCTCGACCCTCAGTGGCGGAACCTGCCGCGGGGCGGGTTTCCCGCACCCGCCGGACAATGCGGCCAGGAGGCAGGCCGGAAGAAAAAATCGGTGCATAATGGCATGTTTTTACGCTCCGAAGGAATCAAAAAATATACCGACGGCCTCCGAATCGGGATTTTTCCGGAAAAAAAGCGGTTTTTCGGGCCTCCGGACGATGGCTTTTAGATAATTTTTATATCTTTGTTCCGATAACAAACCCAAAATTTTTTACAGTCATGAAAGAATTAGTAGAAAAGATCAACGCCGAGTTCGAAGTGTTCGCAGCCAACGCCGCTGCGCAGGTGGAGAAGGGCAACAAGGCTGCCGGCACGCGCGCCCGCAAGTCGGCTCTCGAGCTGTCGAAGCTGATGAAAGAGTTCCGCAAGGTTTCCGTGGAGGCTTCGAAATAAGCGTTTCACAAGCGAAACGACGAAGGCCGTCCATTTCGGGCGGCCTTCGTTGTCTTCCATCCCTTCGTGTCTTTGTAAAAAACTTACGATGATGAAACACCTTTTGTTCGGGATCCTCTGCGGTCTCGCTCTCTGCGGCTGTCGTTCGCAGACCTCTTTCGGAGATCGTGCGGCGGATGCCGCGACTCTTGCCGCGGGCAATCCTGTCGAAGAGACGATCCGCGCCCGCCGCAGCATCCGTCGTTACGAATCGCAACCCGTCGGCCGGGATACGCTGCTGCGGATTCTCGACTGCGGCCTGCAAGCTCCCAACGGGCAGGGACGCGAGTCGTGGGAGGTGCGTGTGGTGACCGACAGCGCGTTGCTGGCCGCGCTGGACCGCCAGTACGGATGTTACGTGCGGCAGGTCTCCCGGAATCCGAAAGCGCAGCATCCGGCCGCTTACGGCGCTCCGGCCCTGGTCTTCATCGCCTGCGACACGACTTACGACCTCTCGCAGGTGGATTGCGGACTGCTGGGCGGTAACATGATCCTCGCGGCTCAGTCCGTGGGAGTGGGGTCGTGCTGTCTCGGCGGGCTGTGCCGCTTCCTGAACGCTCCGGAAGGAGCGGAGTTGCTGCGCCGCCTGCAATTGCCCGATACGCACCGGCTGTTGTACGCCATCGCCTTCGGCTATCCGGCCGAGGCCCCCGAGGCGAAGCCCCGGAACCGGGAGAAAGTCCGGTTCGTCGAATGATCAGCTTTATAATATAGGTAGATGCCTCTGCTCTGCCGTTTTCTGTTTCGGTTTTCCGGTCTTCGCACGGTCAGGGTTCGATGCCGTAGCGGCGGAATACTTCCATGTCCTCGGGGCCGAGTCCCGTTTTGCGGAAGGGGACGGCTTCGTTGTGGTCGTTCAGGTAACGGCGCGGCGCCGTGCGGTCGTAACCGGAATTGACGAGCGACGTCTCTTTTGAAATGAAACGTCCTTCGAGCGAGGCCATATCGGCCATCGTATGAAACAGCGCATGCGTCGTGGCCGGGGCCGTTTCGTTCGCCTCGGCGGCCGCGACCTTCTCGGGGAAGTTGCGGCGGTAGGCGTCGGAGAACCACGCCAGCGAAGCTACGTAGAGCTGATAGGCCGTCGTGGTGGGCGAGGCGTGCAGGAACCGTTCGCGGTCGTCGTCGATGAGGTCTTCGCCGTGGTCGGCGCAGTAGAGCAGTGCGGTGGAGGTGTCCTCGAGCGTGCGGAGGTAGGCGATGGTCTCGGCGAGGAAATGGTCCGTGTAGCGGATCGAATTGTCGTAGGCATTGACGAGCGTCTGCCTGTGCTGCTTGGCGATCGCCACGTCGCCCTCGGGGCGGAAATGGGCGAACTCGCGCGGATAGCGCTGGTGGTAGCTGAAGTGCGATCCGTAGCAGTGAAGGACGATCAGTATTTTCTGCGAATCGCTGTTTCCCAGCACCTTGCGCACTTCGTCCAGCAGTTGCATGTCGTAACGCGGCGAACGGATGTAGATCAGGTGACGGGCGTCGTGGGCCAGATTGTCGATCATGGCTCCCTGCCGCGACTGATTGGAGATGAACCATGTGTCGAATCCGGCTTCGTTGAACAGCGCCGGAAGTCCCTTGCGACGGTACAGCTCCTCGTGTTCGTCGGTGTTCACCGAGGAGAGGATCAGCGGCACGCTTTTGTGCGTCGTATTGCTCTGTGTCAGCATGTTGCGGAATACCACGAGGTCCCGGACCTGCGACAGGCGGGGATTCGTCTCGCGGTCGTAGTCGTAGAGCTGCCAGTTCATCGCGCGCGATGCCTCGCCGATGACGTAGATATAGACTTCGCGCCCGGGGGCCTGCGCCGTCCGCCGGGGGGCATAGCTGAAACCCTCGGAACTCTTCTCGAAGTCGTGCGATTTACGGAATTCCGAGCCGCTCAGTCCGAGGTTGTAAAAGACGTTCAGCGGGAAGATTTCGTCGCGCAGCACGTGCCGGTCCTCGCTCGCGCGGTAGGCGGGCCAGAGGGCCAGCATTCCGACTGCGAAGATCGCCGCGCCGGTCAGTCCGACGTTCAGCCGCGTCGTGCGCGAAATGTAGCGTTTGAGGCCGATCTCCCGGGCCGCGAGCCACAGCAGCGGCAGGTACATGGCGCAGACGAGCACCACGGCGGGGTAGATGTTGCCCAGCAGCTCGCCCGCCTCGCCGGGATTGGTCGTCAGTACGTTGGTGAACATGTCCGTGGCGATGACTGAATTGCCGAACAGGTACAGCAACACGATCTGGAAGGCACAGAAGAAGATGAACGGAAAAGCCAGCCAGATCATCACGCCCGAGCGGCGCAGCGCCACGCTCCACATCATGTAGAATCCCAGCGGCATGAGGATCAGCGCCTCGACGGTCCACAGGGAATAGGGCTCCGTATTGGCCAGCACCAGATTGGGAACGATCAGCGTCACGAAGAAATAGACGGTCAGCAGCGTCGTGAAACGACTGCGTGTCTTGACCGCCCTCCGCCGGATTTTCTTGTCGGAATCAGCTTCCATATATTACGTTACTCTCTCGCTTGTCAAAAGGCTTCGTTGATACTCAGCAGGAACCCGCTCGTCTTCTTGCCGAACCCGTAGTCGAGCCGGACGTTCACGCGCTTCTTCAGCTCCCAGCGCAGTCCGACGCCGTAGTTGGGCAGCGTGTGCGACCAGTCGAACCGGTCGAGCGAAGGGAAGACGTTGCCCGCGCCGCCCCACACCGTACAGCCGATCCGTCGCCAGATGCGCTGTCGCAGCTCCACTTGCAGCGTAATCATGTCGTTGTCCGTATAGCGTCCCTGATAGTAGCCGCGCATGCGCTGGTTGCCGCCCAGCCGGGCGAGCATCGGCCACGGGGTCCCCTCGGAGTTGAAGACGGCATAGAGGTCGGCGGCCAGAATGCCGCCTTTCCACACGCGCCGGTAGGCGTCGGCCGTGAAGGTCGTGCGCCACAGCGACCGCTCGCAGTTACCCAGCCCCTTGGGGAAGAAACGCTCCTGAAAACTCACGTACACGCCCCGGTAGGGGTTGGGAATGAAGTCGCGCGAATCGTACTCGACGATCAGTCCGATGCCCGTCGCCGTGTAACTCCGCTTCTGGCCGTAGAGGTAGGCCTGATCGGAGAATTTCACGCCGCGCGTGTGTTCGAAGCTCGCGATGCCTCCCACGTAGGTCCGCGGCAACACCTCGTGCAGGTAGCTCGCCTCGACCAGGTAGTGTTTCTCGGAGTAGGTGCTCTCGGGGTTGTAGCGTCCGGCATCGTAGCCGATGCCCCAGAGACTGCGGGGCGCCGAGGAGAACATGACCGTGTAATTCACCCGCTGGCGGTTGTGCGCGAAGATCGTGTTGCCCGTAACGCCCAGTGCGTAGAAGCCCGATACGGAGACGTTGGCGAACACCGAGACGTCCGAAGGCACGGTCACCGAATCGGTCCGGTCGAGGCGGTACAGTCCCGCCGCGAGCAACCCGATGCCGAGACTCGTGTTTTTCGAGAAACTGGGACCTCCGGCGAAGGTGACGTCGATCTTCTTTTCGAACGTGCGGTCCACGTTCGATCCCTCGAAGTACCGGACGATCCGGCGCAGAAACCCTTTGCGTTCCCTTGCCGTCCGCTCTTTCTCCGGTTTACAGTCCTTCCCGGTACGCTCCTCGGCGTCTTCCCGAACTTCAGGGTCTTCCGGCGGGACGGTCGCCGCGACTTGTCGCAGCGAGTCGCTCTCCGCGATGCGGACACACACGGACGCCCGTCCCGCAAGGACGGTGCAGACCGATACGAAGGCAATGAGGGCGATTCCGCGCAGCATGCACTCTACCGGTACTGGTCGAGCACCTCGTAGAAGGCTTCCTTGTCGGCCTCCGTCAGCTCTCCCTTACGCAGAAAAACCAACTCGCCCTCCTTGGTGACGAACATCAGCACGAACTTGTTGTTACAGTCGCCCAGCCCCCAGGCCGTGCTCAGAATGCGGTCCTGGTCGGCCAGCACCGTCGCGCCGTTCTTGGCCGTGCGCTTGCGGGCCATGTTGCGGGCCATGCCGTTGGGGACCATCGGGGCGTCTTTGAGGTTCATCACCCCGAAACCGTAGATATTGTCGCTCTCGGCGCGGTGGTTCTGCTCCAGCTCGACGGTGAAATCCTCGTTCTGCTTGTGACGGTCCGGATCCACGTAGAATATCATAAGGTGTTTCTCTCCGAAATGGGGCAGGCGTGCCGGTTCGCCGTCGAGGTCGAGCACCTCGACGTTCTCCACCTTGCGGGGAAGTTCCTGTGCCCGGACCGTCGGGGCGGCGAGGGCTACGGCCGCCAGCATCATGATCGTCCGTATTTTCATAACATCCTGAACAATTGGTTTCAAACGAAAATAATCATTGCAAAGGTAGAAAAAAATCTCCGAACACGGGAAGCCCGGGCGTGTTTTTATTGTTCCGAACGTTTGCATTTCTGCACCGAAAGGCGCGGCAGCGGTTGAATTTGGCGTTCCGCCTGCTTTGCGTTATCTTTGCCGTCATGAAACCGAAAACAAGCGTGCTCTTCGTGTGCCTGGGCAATATCTGCCGCTCCCCGGCGGCCGATGGCATACTGCGTAGAATGGTGTCGGACAGCGGTTTGTCCGACCTTGTCGAAATCGACTCGGCAGGAACTTACGGCGGCCATGCGGGCGACCTGCCCGATCCTCGGATGCGCCGTGCGGCCTCGCTGCGCGGGTACGACCTCCGCCACCGGGCCCGGCAGGTCCGCGAGGAGGATTTCGACCGGTTTGACATGATCGTGGCCATGGACGACATGAACTACGAGGCGCTGCACCGGCTGGCGCCTTTGCGGGAGGCTGCGCAGCGGATTTTCCGCATGACGGAATTCTGCCGCCAACATCCCGGCCGCACCCATGTCCCCGATCCCTATTACGAAGGCCGGGAGGGGTTCGAATTGGTGCTCGATCTGCTGGAGGACGGTTGCCGGGGGCTGCTGGAACGCATTTCCGCCCGATAGGTCCCCGCCGGTTCTTCGGCGGTCGTCCCGAAAGAAGAGCGCCGGAGGATCAGAAATCGAATCCGAAACTGATGCTGTATATGTCGGGCGTGTGTTTCGCCGTGAACAGGTAGGCGAAGTCGAGCCGCAGGTGCAGGAAACGGAATCCTGCACCGACGGACGCATAGCTGGGATCGTCGCCCCGCAGCTCGCCGTAGTGGTATCCCGCGCGCAGCTGCACGAGCTGCATGAGATTGTATTCGGCGCCGGCGGAGAGCATGAAGCCCCGCATCGCGCCGGGCGAGAAGCGGTAGCCCAAGTCCGCGCCGACGGTGATCTCGTGGGCGTCGGTGAGGAACGTGTCGAGCGCCGCTCCGGCCGTGAAACTCATCGGCAGCGAGCGGTCCCCGCCGCCGAACCAGCCGCCCAGGTTCGCTATCTTCGCTCCCGCGCGTACGGTCGAGAAGCTGCCGATCTCCACGGGCGCCATCCACGCTGCGTTCAGGTCCGCCGCCAATGCGTCGGCCGTGACGTCGCCCGGACGCTTGAGGTGCATGTAACGGGCCACGACGCCTACGGCCCAGCGGTCGTCGATGCGGCGCGAATAGCCCAGATCGACCGCCATGTCGTTGTTGCCCCGTTCCCGGAGGCACTGCCGCCAGCCGATCTGCGCGAGGTTGAAGGTGTCGAACCGCCAGTAACCCGAGACGGCGTAATAGTCGGATTCGTCCTGTCCGTAATAGGAGGAGGAGATTTGAGACGGCATCAGCGAAAAGGCTGCCGTCGCGGAGTTTCCGTACAGGGCGTGCGACCCCGAGAGCGTGGTCATCGCCACACCGCCCATGCCCAGCGTCTTGGCGTCGGGTGTGGGGAACATCGCCTCCTGAGCGAAGGCATGCACTGCGGCCGCGGCCGCTACGAGGGTAATCGTCAGTCGTTTCATCGGAGCAAATATACAAAAAAGATGCTACCCGCCGCCATCGGCCCGCGAAACTCCGCCCGACATGCGGATCAGCGGCCGAACCGTGCGAGCGCCGCTTCCGTCGCCTCGACGAACCGGCCGATATGCTCTCCGTCGGCGAAGGCGTGGTTCACGAACATCGACAGCGGCATTACGAGCCGTCCGTCGCGCCGCACGGCCTTCCCGGCATTCATCAGCGGGTACTGCGTCGGGCATCCCGGGGCCTCCTGCGCATAGGTGACGGCCGTGAACCGGAGCTTCGGCGTCGCGCTCAGCAGGAAGACGTCGTAGTCGCCCTGCGCCTGCAGGCGCTTCTCCTCGCCGTAGGGGTCGCCGTCCGCCGGAATGTCCGTCACGATGGCGCGGGCTTCGGCGTAGAAGGGCTCGAAATCCGCGCGGTAGGGGATGCGGACGGTGTGGAACGTGCGTCCCGGCACGGCGATCGGCGTGATGACGTCCACCGTGTCGTACCATGCCACTTCGCCCCTCGCCGTCGTGCGGAAGCGCAGCTCGCGCACTTCGTTCACGCCGCACAGGACGGCCCAGAGGTAGTGGAGAAAGAACGAGCGTCCCGAGGTTTTCGCAGCGGCGTAGGCCTCCGTGCAGTCGATTTCGGTCGTGACCGAAAACCAGGGGTTGAGAAAATCGCGGAAGAAGGCGTAGTTGTCGCGCCGCTCCCACGTGTCGGGATTTACGAGGTGTTTCATGGCTGCAAAGATACGAAAAATCGGCACACCTGTTCCGGGGCGGCGGCTCCGCTGTTTCCGGAGAGCGGATCGGATGCCGCGTCGCGCCTGCATTTTGCCGGATCCCGGTCCGTCCGTTTCCGGAAGGAGCCCGGCGGACCGCACACGGACACGGCGGGTTCAGGAACGGATGCCAGCTTCCGCTTTTTACGGATCACCCCTGCCGGAGTGAATTCCGGCAGGGGTGATAATCCGTTTTCGGCGGCCGGCCGGAGGGCGTTTCGCCCTCTTTCTCCCTCTCCGCGGGGTTTCCCGTCCGGGAGACTGTGCGGCGGCGGATCCCTTAGCAGTTCATCGCGCCGCAGCAGTGGATCACCTGTCCGCTGACATACGACGAGAGGTCCGAGGCGAGGAACAGCGCCACCTTCGCCACGTCCTCGGGCGTGCCGCCGCGGCGCAGCGGAATCTGCTTGCACCATGCCTCCTTGATCTCGTCCGAGAGCTGGTTGGTCATGTCGGTGATGATGAAGCCCGGGGCGATGCAGTTGGCGCGGATGCCGCGCGGACCCATCTCCTTGGCGATCGACTTCGCCAGACCGATCATGCCGGCCTTCGAGGCCGAGTAGTTGCATTGCCCGGCGTTGCCGCTGACGCCCACCACGGATGACATGTTGATGATCGACCCGCTCTTCTGGCGCGCCATGACAGGCACTGTGGCGTGGATGAAGTTGAAGGCCGACTTGAGGTTCACCGTCAGCACGGCGTCCCACTGCGCCTCGGTCATGCGCATCATCAGACCGTCCTTCGTGATGCCGGCGTTGTTCACCAGGATGTCGATCCGGCCGAACTCCCTGACGATCTCTTCGACGACCTTGTGCGTCTCTTCGAAATTCGCCGCGTTCGAGGCGTATCCTTTGGCCCTGACGCCCAGCGCCGCGATCTCGGCTTCGGTGGCCTTGCCGTTCTCGTCGATCGTAAGGTCCGTGAACGCCACGTCGGCGCCCTCCTTGGCGAATTCCAGTGCGATGGCTTTGCCGATGCCGCGGGCCGCGCCCGTTACGACAGCGACTTTTCCTTCGAGTAATTTCATAGTTGTCAATATATTAGATGTTGTGTTCCGATTTTCGGTCTTTCCGTTCGACGAACAAAGTTACGAATAATCCGCGGAATAACCGCGAAAAAAACGCAGTTTGCGCCGCTCCGTTTTCGGAATGTCGCTCCGCCGGAGGGAAATCCGCCCCGGAATGCCGGCAGTTCCGGGACGCCGCCGAAAATCCGGAAACGGGATACAAACAACCGTAATCGGGGTATCCGCGGCTCCGCGGCGGCGCGCTATCTTTGCGGACGGACAAACGAACGATGCTATGAACGACATTTTCGAAAAAGACCGCTCGGGCGCGATGGTTTCGCCCGACGAGCCGGGTTACGACCGGCTGATCGCCTCCATCTTCGAGACGATGAAGCTCGCTTACGAGCTGAACGACGGCTTCCGGACGCCGGACGAGGCGCGCCGCTACCTCTCGCGCATCACCGGACGGGAAATCGACGAATCGGTGACGCTGCTGCCGCCGTTCTACGTGGACTTCGGGAAGAACATCCGGATCGGCAAACGCTGCTGGATCCAGCAGGGATGCACGTTCTTCGACCGCGGCGGGATCACGCTGGGCGACGACGTGTTCATCGCCCCGAAGGTGAACCTCGTCACCATCAACCACGACCCCGATCCCGGCAACCGCAGTGCGACTTACGGCCGCCCCATCGTCATCGAGGACAAGGCGTGGATCGGCATCAATTCCACCGTCCTGCCCGGCGTGACCGTCGGTTACGGGGCGATCGTCGGTGCGAACAGCGTGGTCACGCACGACGTGCCGCCGCTTACGGTGGTGGGCGGCAACCCCGCGCGGTTCATCCGCAGGATCGGCGAGGCGGAAACGGACCGCTGACCCGGATTTCGGCGGTCCGCCTCCGCGCCGCAGTTCCGCGGCGCGGGCCTTTCCGTACCTCGTCGGCGACATGCTCTGGAAACCCCGCGCGGCTCCGTCCGAAGCGGCGGCATAGCTCCGGGACACGGCGAAATCGTCCGGGAACGGTCCGCGACATCGGGCGGCGGCCGGAATAAATTTCACCTATTTTGCCCGCAATCGTCTCCGTACCGGCTTTTTTTTCGCCGAATATTACTATCTTTACACTTCGTAAACGAAATCTCACCACATATTCAGCTATGAAAAAAGACACCCGGATTTTCGATCTGATCGCCGCCGAGCGCAGCCGTCAGATGCACGGTATCGAACTGATCGCCTCGGAGAACTTCGTCAGCGATCAGGTGATGGAGGCCATGGGCTCGGTGCTTACGAACAAGTACGCCGAGGGCTATCCCGCAGCGCGTTATTACGGCGGCTGCCAGGTGGTGGACCAGGTGGAGAACCTGGCCATCGAGCGCATCTGCCGGATTTACGGCGCCGAATGGGCCAACGTCCAGCCCCACTCGGGCGCACAGGCCAACATGGCCGTTTTCTTCGCCTGCCTGCAGCCCGGCGACACCTTCATGGGTCTCGACCTGTCGCACGGCGGCCACCTCTCGCACGGTTCGCCGGTCAATATGTCGGGCAAGTATTTCAAGGCCGTGGGCTATAAGCTCGACGAGGCCACCGGGCGTATCGACTACGACGCCATGGAGCGTCTGGCCGAAGAGTGCCGCCCGAAGCTGATCGTCGGTGGTGCGTCGGCCTACTCGCGCGAGTGGGACTACAAGCGCATGCGCGAGATCGCCGACAAGGTCGGGGCGCTGCTGCTGATAGACATGGCCCACACGGCGGGCCTCATTGCCGCCGGACTGCTCGACAATCCCGTGAAATACGCCCATGTCGTCACCTCGACGACCCACAAGACCCTGCGCGGGCCGCGCGGCGGCATTATCCTCATGGGCAAAGACTTCGAGAATCCGTGGGGGCTCACGACGCCGAAGGGCGCCGTGAAGATGATGTCGCAGATTCTCAATTCGGCCGTCTTCCCGGGCATCCAGGGCGGTCCGCTCGAGCATGTCATCGCCGCCAAGGCCGTGGCTTTCGGCGAGGCGCTCGAACCCGAATACAAGGAATACCAGCGGCAGGTGCAGCGCAATGCCGCGGCGATGGCCGAGGCGTTCGTCCGCCGCGGCTACAAGATCGTCTCGGGCGGCACGGACAACCACCTGATGCTGGTCGATCTGCGCACGAAGTTCCCCGACCTGACGGGCAAGCAGGCCGAAAAGAGCCTCGTGGCGGCCGACATCACCACCAACAAGAACATGGTTCCCTTCGACAGCCGTTCGCCGTTCCAGACCTCGGGTCTGCGCTTCGGCACGCCGGCCATCACGACCCGCGGCCTGAAGGAGGACCGGATGGACTGCATCGTCGGGCTGATCGATCGCGTGCTGTGCGACCCCGAGAACGAGCGGACGATCGACGCCGTGCGCGGCGACGTGAACGCCCTGATGGCCGACTATCCGCTCTTCGCATGGTAATATGAAAGAGGTAATCGACTTCTTCCGGCGCTTGCACGACAACAACGACCGCGAGTGGTTCGACGCCCACCGCGCCGAATGGACCCGCGTCAAGGGGCTGTTCGGCGCCTTCACCGAACGGTTGATCGAGGGCGTGTCCTCGTTCGACCCTTCGGTGCGGGGCGTGCGCGTGCAGGACTGCACCTACCGCATCGCCCGCGACACGCGCTTTTCGCCCGACAAGTCGCCCTACAAGACCTATATCGGGGCCTACATCGCCCCGAAAGGCAAGAAGTCGGGCTTCGCGGGGTATTATTTCCATATCGAACCCTGCGCCGATTCGCTGGTGTGGTGCAACATGCTCTCGGCGGGACTGTACTGCCCCGAACCGACGGTGCTGCGCTCGGTGCGCGAGGAGATTCTCGACAACGGGGCCGCGATCGCCGCGGCCATCGGGCGTGCCCGCGGCTTCCGGCTCTGCCGGACCAACAGCCTCAAACGGGTTCCCACGGGATTCCCGGCCGACAGCGAGTGGTCCGACATGCTGAAGCTGAAGGATTTCTACCTCGAAAAACCCGTCACCGAGGAGTTCCTGCTCGCGGATGACCTGCTGGAGCGGACCCTCGCGGAGTTCCGCCGCACGCAGCCTTTCGTCGCGATCCTGAACCGCGCCGTGCAGTACGCCTACGAGGAGATGGGGGGATGAGACGCGTGCTGTTGCTTTTCGCCGCGCTGGCCGCTTTCGCTGCGGCGGGCGCGCAGCCGGCCGGACGTGCGGAGCACGGTCCCGACCGGGAGACCTTCGTTTACGCCGTCCGGGACGGCGACTCGCTGCGACTGGACCGCTATCCGGCCCTTTCGTCCGCCGCAGGGGCGCGTCCCTGCATGATTTTCCTCTTCGGGGGCGGTTTCCTGACCGGTACGCGCGACAACCGCCGGTTCCTTCCCTATTTCCGCCACTTCACCGCGCGGGGGTGCGACGTCGTGTCGATCGACTACCGGCTGGGGATGAAGCGGGCGCTGGATGCCGGCCCGATCGACGGCGAACGCTTCCCCGGAGTGCTCGCTTCGACGCTTGCGATGGCCACCGAGGACCTCCGCGACGCCACGGCGTTCGTCTGCCGCCGTGCCGCGGAGTGGGGCGTGGACCCTCAGCGGATCCTCACGAGCGGTTCGAGTGCCGGGGCCATGACGGTCCTGATGGCCGAATACGCCCTCTGCAACGGAGATTCCGTCTTTGTACGTCACCTCCCGGAAGAGTTCCGGTATGCCGGGGTAATCGCTTATGCCGGAGCCGTGTACGATCCGTCGGGCGAACAGCGGTGGACGACGCCTCCCGCGCCGCTGCTGCTCTTCCACGGCGACGCCGACCGGAATGTGCCCTACGACACCGTTCCGGTCCCCGGCGGCGGCGTGCTGTTCGGCTCGGCCGCCGTCGCCCGCGACCTCGCGCAGCGCGGCGTGCCGTACTGGTTCGTCTCCGAGGCCGGCGCCGACCATTCGATGGCCTGGCGGCCGATGCGCGAACACTTCGCCGAGATCGACGCCTTCCTCGACCGTTTCGTTTTCGGCGGCGAGCGACGGCGCTTCGAGACCCGTATCGTGCCGCCCGACGCCCCCGAACGGCCCGCGGCCTTTGCGATCGACGACTACCTCGACGCCAACTACGGACACTATGTTCCCGGAAAAAAACGGCAGCCGTCCGAAACATTCCGAAAAGGATACCGTCAATGAAAACGATCCGTTTGGTCTATCCCCAATGGCAGGGCGGCGACATCGCCCGGTGGATTCCGGAACTGACGCCCGACGACGCGGCGCGGGGCTACTACCTCGGGGCGCTGCTGCTCGATTTCCTCGCTCCCCGCAACGGACAGGCGACCTTCACCGTTCCCGTGACGACCGCTCCCGGCGCGCGCGAGGCGGTCGATGGCGTGCTCGACCGGGATGCGATCCTCTGCCAGATGCAGGCCGCGCTGGAGTTGCTGGAGCGCGAACGCCCCGACCGGGTGGTCACGCTGGGCGGCGAATGCTCGGTCAGCGTCGCACCCTTCACCTACCTCGCCCGGCGCTATGCGGACGACATGGCCGTGGTGTGGATCGACGCGCATCCCGACATCACCCTGCCCGGGGACGCCTATGCGGGTTTTCATGCCATGGCGCTCACCGCCTGCATGGGGCGGGGCGACGCGCGGATCGTCTCCGCGCTTCCCGCGCACATCGACCCTTCGCGGGTGCTGCTGGTCGGCGTACGCGACTGGGAGCGTCCCGAGATCGAGGCACGCCGGCGGCAGTACGGCATCCGCCACCTCACGCCCACCGACGTGGCCGCGGACAGCGGAGCCGTCCGGGAGTGGCTGCATTCGTGCGGTGCTTCGCGGGTCGCCGTGCATTTCGATATGGACGTGCTCGACCCTGCCGAGATCGTCGCCGCGGTGGGCGTGGTTCCCGGCGGCATGAAGACCGCGGAGGTCGTGCGCGTGATCGGCGACATCGCTGCGACGAAGGAGCTGGTGGCCCTGACCGTCGCCGAGCCGATGCCCCGCACGGCCGTCCGCATCCGCAACATGCTGCGCGAACTTCCGTTGCTGCGGTGATCCGCGACCGGTGCGGACATGACGAAGCGGCGGCCGGAGAGTTTCCTCCGGCCGCCGCTTCCCGTACCGCCTCCGGCGGTCACTTCGCCTCGGCGAAATATTTGTAGAACAGCGGAATGGTCTCCAGACCCCTGTCGAACTGCTCCAGTCCGAAACTCTCGTTCGGCGAGTGGATCGCGTCCTCGGCCAGTCCGAAGCCCAGAAGCAGCGACTTGATGCCCAGAATCGACTCGAAACCGCTGATGATCGGAATGGACCCGCCCGAGTAGAAGGGCAGGGGCTTCCGCCCGAAAGTCGCCTCGACGGCCTTCTCGGCCGCCTTGTAGGCCGGCATGTCGGTCGGAGCGACGTAAGGCATTCCGCCGTGCAGCGCCTTCACGGTGACCTTCACGCTCCGGGGGGCGATGCGCCGGAAGTGGCGTTCGAAAAGTTTCGAAATCTTCCGGTAGTCCTGATGCGGAACCAGCCGCATCGAAATCTTGGCCGACGCCTTCGACGGAATCACCGTCTTGGTCCCTTCGCCCGTGTAGCCGCCCCAGATGCCGTTTACGTCGAGCGAGGGACGCACACCGGTGCGTTCGAGCGTCGTGTAGCCCGCCTCGCCCTCCACGTCGCCGATCGCGAGCGACTTCTTGTACGCCGCGAGGCTGAACGGAGCCCGGTTGAAGGCCCTCCTTTCGGCGGGAGTAAGTTCCCGCACGTCGTCGTAGAATCCGGGGATCGTCACGCGCCCCTCGGCGTCGGTCAGTTGTGCCACCAGACGTGCCAGCACGTTGGCCGGGTTGGCCACCGCACCGCCGAACAGCCCCGAATGGAGGTCCTTGTTCGGCCCCTCCACCTCGACCTCCATGTAGGCCAGGCCGCGCAGGCCGCAGGTGATCGACGGGGTCTGCATCGAGAGCATCGAGGTGTCCGAGACGAGGATCACGTCGGCCTTGAGCAACTTTTTGTACTGCCGGCAGAATCCGTAGAGACTCGGCGAACCGATCTCCTCTTCGCCTTCGAGCATGAACTTCACGTTGCACGGAAGCGTCCCCGTGGCGCACATCGCCTCGAACGCCTTGGCGTGCATCCACAACTGCCCCTTGTCGTCGTCCGCGCCGCGGCCCCAGATGCGGCCGTCGCGCACGACCGGTTCGAACGGGTCGGAACGCCACTCTCCGCGCGGATCGACCGGCATGACGTCGTAGTGGCCGTAGATGAGTACCGTCCGGGCTTTCGGCGAAACGATTTTCTCGGCATACACCACCGGATTGCCCTCCGTGGGCATCACCTCGGCCCGGTCGGCCCCGGCCTCGGCGAGCGCTGCGGCGAGGTACTCCGCGCAGCGCCGCATGTCGGGTTTGCGGCCCGCTTCGGTACTGACCGACGGGATGCGGATCAGGTCGAACAACTCGTTCAGGAAACGCTCCTTGTTCGCGTCGATATAAACTTTCGCTTTATCCATGTCATTCGGCGGTTTTTCGCAGTACGTAATGTTCGGCCAGCGGTCCTTCGACCTCCTTGCGGTCGGTCGTCAGCCGGCGCAGCCGGTTCTCCTCGACCTTGTACCAGGTCGTGTCGCTCCCTTCGAGCGTCAGCAGGTTGCCGTGCAGGGTGTAGGCTCCCTCCGCGTCGAAACGCGCGTCGCGCTCGAGGTACTCCTCGTGCAGCGAGTAGGTTCCGTCGGGTTTGAGCGTCAGCGTTGTCTCGATTCCCGGACAGTCGGCGGCCGGCAGCACGCCCCGGTACGTTCCCCGGTAATCGAGCGACGTCTCGGCGTTGTGGATGTCCGGCTTGAAAGTCCCGGTCTCCTGCTGCGCGCTCCGGCACGGCGCATTCCCGCCGCACGAAGCCAATGCTACGGCCGCAGCGGCCAGAATCATTACTTTTCTGTTTTTCATTGTCTTACAAAGTGTTATTTGCATATTTCCCGGAGCTCGGCGATAAACCGCTGCGCCAACGCATCGGCCTCTTCGGTCGAACGGGCTTCGGTGTAGATGCGGATGATCGGCTCGGTATTCGACTTGCGCAGGTGTACCCAGCTCGTCTCGAAGTCGATCTTCACACCGTCGATATCGTTCACGTTCTCATTCGCATAACGGGCCTTTACCTCCTGCAACGCTTTATCCACGTCGATCTCCGGAGTCAGCTCGATTTTGTTCTTCGAGGCGAAGTAGGCCGGATAGGTCGCGCGCAGCTGCGTCATCGTCATGCCCCGCCGGGTGAGCCACGTCAAAAAGAGTACCGTTCCCACCAGCGCGTCGCGGCCGTAGTGCAGTTCGGGATAGATCACCCCGCCGTTCCCTTCGCCGCCGATCACGGCTCCGACCTCCTTCATCTTCGTCGTGACGTTCACTTCGCCCACGGCCGAGGCATAGTAGCGGCCTCCGTGCTGCCGGGTCACGTCGCGCAGCGCACGCGTCGAGGAGAGGTTCGAGACCGTGTTGCCCGGCCGTTCCGACAGCACATAGTCGGCGACGGAGACCAGCGTGTACTCCTCGCCGAACATCGTGCCGTCCTCCGAAATGAAGGCCAGCCGGTCCACGTCGGGATCGACCACCACGCCCAGATCGGCCTTCTCGCGTACCACGGCGGCCGAAATTTCGCGGAGGTTCTCCGCCAGCGGCTCGGGGTTGTGGGCGAATTCGCCCGTCGGGGCGCAGTTCAGTTCCACGACGTCGCAGCCCAGCTCGCGCAGCAGGCGGGGCATCACCACGCCGCCCACCGAGTTCACGGCATCGACGACGACCTTGTAACGCCGCCGCCGCACGGCCTCGACGTCCACCAGCGGCAGTTCCAGCACACGACGGATATGTTCGTCGTTGTAATCCGTGCGCTCCTCGACGCGGCCGATGCCGTCGATTGCGGGGTAGTCGAACCCCTCCTCTTCGGAGAGTGCCAGCACCTTCTGCCCTTCGGCCGCGGAGAGAAATTCTCCGTCGGCGTTGAGCAGTTTCAGGGCGTTCCACTGGCGGGGATTGTGCGACGCGGTGATGATGATGCCGCCGTCGGCATGCTTCGTAATGACGGCCATCTCCGTGCCGGGCGTGGTGCACAGCCCCACGTCGATGACGTCGGCGCCCGAGGCCAGCAGCGTACCCTCGACCAGATCGGCGACCAGCCGTCCCGAAATGCGTGCGTCGCGCCCCACGACGATGCGGGGGCGGCGTCCCTGCGTACGGGGAGCGATCAGGCGTACGTAGGCCGTGGTGAACTTCACGACGTCGGGCGGCGTCAGATTCTCGCCCGAAGGGCCTCCGATCGTACCCCGGATGCCCGAAATGGACTTGATGAGTGTCATGTTCCAGAAAGTTTATACGGCAAAAAATTGATACCTATAAATAAGAAAAAATTTTGATATTCGAGGTAAATATATTACTTTTATGCCAATTATGAAAATTAAAAAACGACAATTATGAGGACGATCCCCGCTTCCGAATTGATTATCAACGACGACGGTTCGATATTCCACCTGCATCTGCGTCCCGGACAGTTGGCCGACACGGTGATCCTGGTGGGGGACCCGGGCCGCGTGGCGCTCGTGGCCGAATATTTCGACAGTCGGGAGTGCGAGGTTTCGAACCGCGAGTTCCGCACCGTGACGGGTTCCTACCGGGGCAAACGCATGACGGTCCTCTCGACGGGCATCGGCATCGGGAACATCGACATCTCCGTGACGGAGCTGGATGCGTTGGCCAACGTCGATTTCGCCACGCGGCAGGAGAGGCGCGAAAAACGCCGTCTGACACTCGTGCGGCTGGGGACGTCGGGAGCCATTCAGCCCGACATCCGGGTAGGGGAGATGGTCTTCTCGCGCACGTCGGTGGGTTTCGACGGCCTGCTGAACTACTACAAGGGCCGCAACGAGGTCTGCGACCTGGACATCGAACGGGCCTTCATGGAGCACACGGGCTGGAACGAACTGCTGCCCAAACCCTATTTCATCGACGCCGACCGCATGCTGTTCGAGCATTTCCGCGACTGCACGCGCGAGGGTATCACGGTCGCTGCCCCGGGATTCTACGCCCCGCAGGGGCGCTGGGTGCGGCTCGAACCGCTGGATGCGCACCTCAATGAGAAGATCGAGTCGTTCGAATACGGCGGCCGCCGCATCACCAACTTCGAGATGGAGGGCTCGGCGCTCGCGGGGCTGGCCGCCCTGATGGGTCACCGCGCCGCCACGATCTGCACGATCATCGCCCAGCGCGTGGCGCTGGACGCCTGCACCGACTACAAGCCGTTCGTCCGGCGGATGATCGCTACGGCGCTCGACCGGCTTGCGGAACTGGACTGAATGGATGAAAAAAAGTAAAACCGATAGATAGATCATAAAACACAAGAGAAACACTATGAAATTTTCCGTATCAAGCTCGGCGCTTCTTTCGCTTCTGGCTACGACCGGCAAGGTCATCAGCAATAAAAACACGCTTCCGATCCTGGACTACTTCCTCATGGAACTCAGCGGCACGACGCTGAAGGTCACCACGTCGGATCTCGAGACGACGCTCGTGGGGTCGATCGAGGTGGACAGCGTCGAGACCGAAGGCACGATCGCCGCACCGGCCAAGCTGATGCTCGATTCGCTCAAGGAGTTCCCCGAACTGCCGCTCGAAATCGACGTCAATGACAAGAACTGGGAGATCCGCATCAACTGGAAGAGCGGTTCGCTCTCGATTCCCGGCGCGTCGGCCGTGAGCTATCCCGCCGTGCCGCAGCTGAGCGCCGAAAAGAAGGAGATCGAGCTCGACGTCGATACGCTGGTGAACGGCATCAACAAGACCATCTTCGCCACGGCCGACGACGAACTGCGCCCCGTGATGAACGGCATCTACATCAACCTGCAGCCCGAATCGCTGACGTTCGTGGGAACCGACGCGCACAAGCTCGTGAAGTACGAGTCCGAGACGCGGAACGAGGTCTCCTCGTCGTTCATCCTGCCCAAGAAGCCGGCCAACCTGCTCAAGTCGGTGCTGCTCAAGGAGGAGGGAGCCATCGCCGTGGCCTTCGATTCGAAGAACGCCATGTTCAGCCTCAAGAGCCATACGCTCGTGTGTCGCCTGATCGAAGGCAGTTATCCGAACTACAACGCCGTGATTCCGACGGGCAACCCCAACAAGGTGCTGGTGGACCGTATCGAGCTGGTGAACGGCATCAAGCGCGTGGCCGTCTGCTCGAATCCCACGACGAACCTGATCCGCATGGAGATCGCCGACAACCGCATCAACCTCGCGGCGCAGGACATCGACTTCTCGGTGTCGGCCAACGAGACCATATCGTGCAGCTACGACGGACAGCCGATCGAAATCGGCTTCAAATCGACCTTCCTGGTCGAGATTCTCTCGAACATGGACACGCCGACGGTGGTCGTCGAACTGGCCGATTCGACGCGTGCGGGCGTCTTCAAGCCGGTCTATGACGACAAGCAGACCAGCTCGACGCTCATGCTTCTGATGCCGATGATGCTCAACGCATAAAATAGCGACAGATGAAGCTGAACCTGAAGCGTCCGATCATCTTCTTCGACCTCGAGACCACGGGCGTGGACACCGCCCGTGACCGTATCGTGGAGATTTCGATGATCAAGATCATGCCCGACGGCGAGGAGATCACCCGCACCCGGCGGCTCAATCCGGGCATGCCCATTCCCGCGGAGGCGACGGCCGTGCACGGCATCACGGACGAAGACGTGAAGGACGCGCCGACGTTCGCCCAGGTGGCCCGGTCGCTCGAACAGTTCATCCGCGGCTGCGACTTCGGAGGATTCAACTCCAACCGTTTCGACCTGCCGGTGCTCGTCGAGGAATTCCTGCGCGCGGGCGTGGACGTGGACCTGAAACGGCGCCGGTTCATCGACGTGCAGAACATCTTCCACAAGAAGGAGCAGCGCACGCTGGTGGCGGCCTACAAGTTCTATTGCGACAAGGAACTCGACGACGCCCATTCGGCCGAGGCCGACACGCGCGCCACCTACGAGGTGCTGAAGGCACAGTTGGACCGCTATCCCGACCTGCGGAACGACGTCGATGCGCTGGCCGAGTATTCGTGCCGCGCCGAGGCGGCCGACTACGCCGGACGCATCCTCTACAACGAGAAGGGGGAGGAGGTCTTCGGGTTCGGCAAGTACCGGGGCCGGTCGGTGGCCGAGGTCTTCCGCGCGGAGCCGAGCTACTACGCGTGGATGATGAACGGGGATTTTCCGCTCTATACCAAGAAGGTGATCACCGAAATCCGGATGCGCGACAAACTCAGACAGGGATGAAACGACTTTGCGCCACACTGCTGTTCGCCGCATGGGGCTTCTGCGCCCTGGCGGCCGGCGAAAAGTCCCGGACGATCGTCTATATCAACGGGGCGAAGTATTACATCCACGCCGTGCAGCCGGGCGAGACGCTCTACGGGCTGGCGAAACTCTACGGCGTGGGCGAGAAGGTCATCGTGGAGAACAATCCGGCGCTGGCCGAGGGGCTGAAGAGCGCCGCGAACATCCGCATTCCCGTCGTGGCGGAGGTCTCCCCGGAGAAGGACCGCAAGTCGGAGCGCAAACTCCGCAAGACGTTCGATTTCCACTTCGTCACGAAGGGTGAGACGCTCTACGCCATTTCGCGGCAGTACGAGATTCCCGTGAAGACCATCATCGGGGACAATCCGGGCATCGACCCCACGCACCTGCGGCCGGGCGAACGCATCCTGATCCGCAGAAAGCAGATCGGCTCGGAGGACGAGGCGGGGAGCATCGAACAATGGGAGGAGTACCGGCGTTCGCTCAACAGTGTGGCGGACGAGGGCACGGCCTACCACATCGTGCACCCGGGCGAGACGTTCTATTCGCTCTCGCGCCGGTTCGGCATCACCGAAGCGGAACTCGGTGCGCTCAACGGCGGGATGACACCCGCCGACCTGAAGGCCGGCGCCATGATCAAGGTCCCCGGAGGACCGGACCGGACGGCAGCGCTGCCCTCCGACTCCCTGACGCTCCGCGACAGCCTTTCGTCGCTCCGGCCCGATTCGGCCGCCGCCGTCGAATTCCGGGCGCTGCGCCGCGGCGAACCGCTCGACATCGCGCTGCTCCTGCCGCTGGAGGTCGGCGGTGCGGCGAATCCCAATTACCTCGAATTTTACCAGGGCTTCCTGCTGGGACTCGACAGCGTGAAGCGGCTCGGCTATTCGGTGAACGTCGGGCTTTACGATACGGGGCGCAGCCCGGAGCGTATCCGTCAGATCGTCGCCGACGAGACATTCCGCCAGGTGGATCTCGTCGTGGGACCCGTCTATGAAACGGGATTGCAGCCGGTGCTCCGCTTTGCCGAAGAGAAAGGGATTCCCGTCGTCTCGCCGCTGGCGCACATCGAGCGGGAGAACAGCGACGTGCTGTTCCAGCTCGCGCCCGATCCCGCGCACAAGTACGACAAAGTGGCCGATCTGGTGGGACCCGGCAAGCGCGTGACGCTCATCGCCACGGCCTCGACCGACCGGGAGTTCGAGCGCGAGATGCTCGCCCTGCTGGACGGGCGGCAGTACGAACGCTATGTGTTCCGCAACGCACGGTCCGCCTCCGGATCGGGCGGCAACAGTCCGAGCGACCTGACGCCGCTGCTCGAGAACAAGGACGACAACGTCTTCATCATCCTCTCGGACGACGAAGTGGAGGTGGACCGCATCCTCGCGGCGCTGGCCTCGGCCGACACGAACCTCACGAGCCGCGGCCGCACGGCCCCGCGTTTCACGGTGCTGGGCAACGTCCGCTGGAACCGCTACAACAACATCGACCGCACCATGTTCTTCAAGGACCGCGTGGTCTTCATATCGACCTACCACGCCAAGCGCGACGCGCAGGCCGTGACCGCTTTCGACAGCGCCTACATCCGGGCCTTCGGCACGCTGCCGACACTCTATTCCTACCGGGGATACGATTCGGCGCTGATCTTCGCGCCGGCCATGTACGGAGAAATCGAGTACGACCTCGAAGGGTGCAGCTATACGCCGTTGCAGACGACCTACCGCTTCGGACAGCCCGCCGGACGGTCGAACCACGTGAACGGCAACTGGACACGGGTCGATTACAACAAGAATTTCACGATAACCATTCAGTAAGGGAGGCAGAGGCATGGCTTCACTGACCAATTCGATTCCCGAAAAGACCATCGAACGGCTGAGCGAATACCGCCGCACGCTGCTCGCCAGCCACAAGCAGGGCATCACGCATATCTTCTCGCACGTGCTGGCCGGCATCCACGGCATCACGGCCGTGCAGGTGCGGCGCGACCTGATGCTGATCGGGTTTTCGAGCGACACGAAGAAGGGCTACGACGTGCAGGTGCTGATCGACTACATCAGCCGGATCCTCGACAGTCCGTCGCCGATGAATATCGCTGTGCTGGGCATGGGCCATCTGGGGCAGGCCATCACCAAATATTTCAACGGCAAGGGGCTGAATCTGAAGATCACGGCCGCATTCGACGTTGATCCCGCGAAAGTCTCCACGACCATCGACGGCATTCCCTGCTACCACATGGATTCGTTCGAGGAGATCGCCGAGGAGAAGGACATCTCGATCGTCATCGTCTCGTCGCCCACGAAGGTGGCCCCGAGCCTGGTCGTGCCGATCATCAATGCAGGCATCAAAGGGGTGCTGAATTTCACCTCCACGCCCCTGAACTTCCCGCAGGGCATCGTCGTCGAGAACTACGACATCACGACGCTGCTCGAGAAGGTCGCCTATTTCGTCAAGGAGAGCGAGGAGAACAGCAACGGCTGATGGAGAAATCGGAGGACAGACGGATTCCGGCGGAGGGAACGTCCCGCCCGGAGTGCGGAAATACGGGATGGCACGGCATCCGCGTCTTCCGTGGTTTCGACGCGTTGCCGCGGTTCGTCCGCCCGGTCGTCACCGTGGGGTCGTACGACGGCGTGCACCTCGGACACCGCGCGTTGATCGACCGCCTCACGGCCGAAGCCCGCGCTGTCGGAGGCGAAAGCGTCGTGCTGACCTTCGACCCGCATCCCCGCATCACGCTGGGACGCGGCGAGGGATTGCGGCTGCTTACGACGCTCGACGAAAAGGTGGCGCTGCTCCGCGGGCTGGGGGTGGACAACGTGATCGTGATCCCGTTCGACCGCACGTTCAGCGCCCTCTCCGGCGAGGAATTCGCCCGGCGCTATCTGATAGGAAAGGTGGGGGCCGAGACGCTCGTGGCCGGATACGATCACCGTTTCGGCCACGACCGCATCGACTGCGACCGTCTGGCGGCGCTGGGGATGCGGGTAATCCGCGTGGACGAACGGAGCGTGGAGGGCGAGCACGTCAGTTCCACGGCGATCCGCCGGCTGGTGGAGGCCGGACGGATCGCAGAGGCCGAGCGGTTGCTGGGCCATCGCTTCCGTGCGGCGGTGCAGGAGACTCCGGCTACGGCGGAGACCGCATGCGGGGAGAAGCCCGGCGTATCCGGCCGAAACAACGAATAAACAAAAGAACGACAACCATGTTGAGTCACGACTGCAAGATCCGGGTCTGGTACAAGCATACCGACCAGATGGCCATCTGCCATCACTCTAACTACATCTGCTATTACGAAGCCGCACGCAGCGAACTGCTCCGCGAGCTGGGCATGTCTTTCGCCGAAGTGGAGCGGCGGGGGATCATGATGCCGATACTCGAGGTGCAGTCGAAATACCGCAAGCCGGCCTATTTCGACGAGCTGCTCACCGTGCGCATCATCCTCCGCGAGAAACCCGCCGCACGCATCAACTTCTTCTACGAAATCTACAACGAGCGGGGCGAACTGATAAACACCGGTATGACGCAACTGGGATTCATCCACAGCGACACGCGCCGTCCCTGCCGCTGTCCGGAGTGGTTCCTCGCGCTGCTCGATACCCGCTGGCAGGAGTGATCTCCTCCGGTCGGGACTGCGCGGCGGATGCCGGACTGTTCGGCCTTCGTGCATTCGTTCCCCGGTGCAGTCCGCGGGCGGGAACATGTTTTCCGGCAGCCGAGGAATGCCCCTGACAGGAAAAGAGGCCGTGCGGCACACGGTCCCTGCAAACTGAAATGGCCCCCGTCAGATCACTCTGACGGGGGCCATTTCTTTAGAAAACAGACTTTGGACAGCCTCTTTCTGCATTACAGCCCATGCGGCCTTATTTCTCGATGAGCGAGATCGAACGCTGGATGAAGTCCGTGAGGTTCTTGCCCTTCAGCATGCCGTTGGTCAGCAGCGCCAGGTCGATGATCTGCTTGACGAGGCGGTTCTCGCCGCCGATCTGCCGCAGTCGCTCGTTGCGTTCGTCACGCAGCGTCACGACTTTCTTCGACAGCTCCTCACGCGTCGATTTCTCTTCGGGCGTGAGGTCCGCCTCTTTCTTGTCCTTTACGATCTCTTCGAACCGCTTCTCCTCGGCCACTGCGGCGTCGATCTTCTTGGTCGTGGTCTTCAGCTTGTCGCCGTAGGCCTTCTCCACGTCGGCGAGAATGTCGATGACGATGGGGTGGTTGCCGTTCACCGCGATCGTGAAGTTGTCGGGCATCTGTCCGTAGAACTGGCTCATGCCTCCGCCGCCCACGGCGGCCATCTCCTTCATGCGGCGCATGAACTCGTTCTGCGTGATGACCACCGGCGCCTCGTCGGGCGACATGGCCTCGAACGAAATGTGGTAGTTGATCTTCTCGTCCTTGGGCATCTGGCTCTCGAAGACGGGTGTGAGCAACTCCTGCTGCGCCTCGGTGAGCGACATCTTCATGCTCTCCTCCTTCTGAATCAGCTTGTCGATCACGTCGCTGTCCACACGCACGAAGCGTTCGTCCTTGTGCTTCGACTCGTACCAGTTGATATAGTGGTTGTCGAGCTGGCCGTCCATCCACAGCACGTCGTAACCCTTGCCTTTGGCCGCCTCGAGGAAGGTGTGCTTCTCCTCGGGATCGTCCACGTAGAGGAACACCACCTGCTTGTTCTTGTCGGTCTGCGCCTCCTTCACCTTTTCCGTGTACTCCTTCGGGGTGAAGTACTTGCCCTCGACGTTTTTCCAGAGCATGAAGTCCGCGGCCTTCTCGGCGAACTTCTCGTCGGTCAGGATGCCGTACTGGATGAAGATCTTCAGGTCGTCCCACTTCGACTCGTAATCGGCGCGCAGGGTGTTGAACAGCTCCTGCAGCCGGTCGGCGACCTTGCGGGTGATGTAGCTCGAAATCTTCTTCACGTTGGCGTCGCTCTGCAAGTAGCTGCGCGAGACGTTGAGCGGAATGTCCGGCGAGTCGATCACGCCGTGCAGCAACGTCAGGTACTCCGGAACGATGCCCTCGACCTGATCCGTCACGAACACCTGGTTCGAGTAGAGCTGGATCTTGTTCTTCTGGATTTCGAAGTTGTTGTGGATTTTCGGGAAGTAGAGTATGCCCGTCAGGTGGAACGGGTAGTCGATGTTCAGGTGGATCGAGAACAGCGGCTCGTCGCTCATCGGGTAGAGCTCGCGGTAGAACTCCTTGTACTGCTCCTCGGTGATTTCGGTCGGCTTGCGCGTCCACAGCGGATCCACGTCGTTGATGACGTTGTCCTTGTCCGTATCCACGTACTTGCCGTCCTTCCACTCCTTGACCTTGCCGAAGACGATCGGCACGGGCAGGAAGCGGCAGTATTTTCTGAGCAGCCCCTCGATTTTCGAGTCCTCGGCGTATTCGAGCGCGTCTTCGGCGAGGTGCAGCGTGATCGTCGTGCCGCGGTCGTGCTCTTCATCGGTCTCTTCCATCTCGAATTCGGGCGTTCCGGTGCAGCTCCAGCGCACGGTCCGGGCGCCCTCCTTCCACGAGCGGGTCACGATCTCCACCTTGTCCGAGACCATGAACGCCGAGTAGAAGCCCAGTCCGAAGTGGCCGATGATCGCCTGGTCCTTGTATTTGGCCATGAACTCCTCGGCCCCCGAGAAGGCGATCTGGTTGATGTAGCGGTCCACCTCCTCGGCCGTCATGCCCACGCCGCGGTCCGTCACGGTCAGCGTCTTCCGCTCCTTGTCCGCCGCGACGCGGATCGCGAGGTCGCCCAGCTCGCCCTTTGCTTCGCCCATCGACGAGAGGGTTTTGAGCTTCTGCGTCGCATCCACGGCGTTCGAGATCAGCTCGCGCAGGAAGATTTCGTGGTCCGAATAGAGGAATTTCTTGATCACGGGGAAGATATTCTCCGTGGTGACTCCGATTTTTCCGTTTTTCATAATCGTATCGTGTTGTTTTCAGTTATTTTCCGCTTCACTGCTCCAACAAACGGTGTGCCAGCTCCTGTTGTCTGCCACTTTGTCAGTCCCGTCTGCCATTCACCGCCGGGCGCCGTTTTGCCGGGTGCGTATTTTTTCGTATCTTCGCCTGCGGAGCGAAATCCGCGCGACGGCTCCGCCCCCGCCGGAACGGAGGGGTGACACCCGAAAACCGAAGAAGATATGGATTTTCTCGCATTGGCCAAAAAGCGGTATGCCTGCCGCAAGTACCTCGACCGGAAGGTCGAACCCGAAAAACTCGCCGCCGTTCTCGAAGCGGGGCGCATGGCCCCCACGGGCGCCAACCGGCAGCCTCAGCGGCTCATCGTCGTCGAATCGCCGGAGGGAATGGAGCGCCTCGCACGCTGTACGCGCGACTTCGGGGCTCCGGCGGCCGTCGTCGTCTGCGCCGACACCTCCGAGGTGTGGACCCGCAAGTACGACGGCAAGCGTATCGGCGACATCGACGCCTCGATCGTCACCGACCACATGATGCTCGCCGCCGCATCGCTCGGACTCGACACGTTGTGGATCTGCATGTTCAAGCCCGAAGCCGTGCGCGAGGAGTTCGGATTGCCCGATACGGTCGAGCCGGTGAACATCCTGCTCATCGGTTACGGGGCCGACGCCCCCGCCTCGCCCGACCGTCATGCGACGCTGCGCAAGCCGCTCGAAGAGACGGTCTTCTACGAGCGGTTCGGACAGAAGCGCTGATCCGCATCCGCAACGGACGAAAATCCCGGTACGGCAACATGCCGTACCGGGATTTTTCATCTTCCGCGCGTGCTTTTCCTTCATGCCTCCTTCGCGCCGCCTCCCGCGGCTGCGGTACGCTCCTCGTCGGCCCGGCTGCGGCTCATCGTCACCAGATAGACGCCGCCGAAGATCAGCACGACCGAGAGGATTTTCGACAGGTTGAAGCTGTCCATACCCCAGCAGACCGCCACGATGCTGGCCACGAGCGGCTGCACGTAGTTATACATGCCGGCCACGGTCGGGCGCAACAGTTTCTGGCCTACGATGACGAGGATATAGCTCAGGAACGTGCTGCCGACGACGATATAGCCCAGCGACAGCAGCGCGTTCCGCTCCAGCGCCGTCCACTCCGTAGCGATCAGGTCGTTGTAGGAGAAAGGCAGCAGGCAGACGAACGAGTAGGTGAACATCCACTTCATGATCGTCACCGGCGAGTAGCGGCCGACGAAGTTCTTGAACAGCACGATATAGAGCGCATAGCTGCACTGCGCCAGCAACACCAGCAGGTCGCCCCAGACGGATTTGCCGCCCGCGGCCCCGGCCGCTTCCGCGCCGCTGCTGCCCAGGATAAGCAGCAGCGCGCCCGTCGCACCCGCCGCGATACCGAGCAGTTTCTTGCCGGTGACCGGCTCCTTGAGAAGGACGGCGGCCAGGATCATCGCCACGAGCGGCATGCTCGTCGTGATGATCGAGGCGTCCACGGGCGAGGTCATCTCCACGCCGAAGATGAAGCATCCCTGGTTGAAGACGATCGCCAGCAGCGAAGCTCCGAAGAGCTTCATCATGTCCGCCGGCGGCACGTGTTCCGGCCTGCGGAAGAGCGAGGCCGTCCAGAAGAGGAGCATCGCCCCGGCCACGCGCAGGTCGGTGACGACGAGCGGCGTCACGACGCCGCCCGCCATGACCACTTTGGCCACCGGGGACATCAGTCCCCACATGGCGTTGGCCCCGAGCATGGCGCCGTGGCCCTTCAACGATTCGTATTTCATGTTTTTCCCGTGTCTGTAAAACGAAAACCCCTCGACGAGTGCGAGGGGTTTTCCGATTCGGTCGTGCGGAGGTCGCGCCTGCCCTCCGGTTTCCGGAGCCGCGTCATTGCGCGTAGAGCCGGAAGCGCATGCTCCACTTGTCGCCCGGCGCCACGGAACGGAACCCTTCGGCCGCGGGATCCGCGGCATTCGGTGCGTTCGTCGTCCACGACTGCGGTTCGGGGCAGCAGTAGGGGACTTCGCCGCCGTTGTTCCAGAGCGTCCAGCTCGTGGTCTGTCCGTCCGCCTCGAAGAAAGTCCTTGCGCCCGAGCGCCGGTTCTCGACCAGCGCCCCGCGGAACTCCCGTCCGTCCACTTCGATCCCACGCACCGTGAAGGCCGCCTCGATCGGTTCGCATCCGGTCACTTGCAGCCCCTCGCCGCGCAGTCTGGCGAAGCGCTCCGAGAGCGGCAGTCTGCGGCCCGTCGGGAGCTTGCGGGCATCCAGCTCGATCTCCTCGCCGACGGCCGCGCGCATCACGTAATCCTCCGCCGCGCCTCCGGCGAAGGGGATCCGCATCGGCGTATGAAAACCCGCGCCGACGGGCATCGGCAGCCGGCTGCGGTTGGCGAACATCGCCTCGACCTCCATGCCGCGGGGCGTGAGGCGGTAGATCAGCTTGCACTTGAACTCGTGCGGGAAGTCGCGGAACACGGCGTCGTTCCCGGCGTTCGAGTAGTAGCGGCATTCCACGAGCGTCTCCTCGTCGGTCTCCCATGCCTTCGACACGGCGAACGGCTGGCTTTTGAGGATGCCGTGGTGGTAGTTGTGCTCCTTCTCGATCGTGATGGGGAAGCGGTACGTCCGCCCGTCGAACTCGTAACGTCCGTCGGCGATACGGTTGGGCGGGAAGAGCAGCGGCATTCCGAAAACCTGCGGACGGCGCCGGAAGGTCTCGATCTCGTCGGCCGCGGGCGTGCGCAGAATCTCCGCGCCCAGCCCCGTGTGGCACAGCCGCACGAGGTTGGCCCCGATTTCGGGGATCACCAGCGCCGTATAGTCGCCTTTGGAGAACTCCACGGCACGGAGCCCGTGGAAATCGACGCTGCGGAGCACGGCTCAGAGCAGTTTTTCGATCTTCGCCTTCAGCGCGTCCTTCGAACAGGCGCCGACCTGCTTGTCCACCTGCTCCCCGCCTTTGAGAAATACGATCGTCGGAATGTTCCGCACGCCGTATTTCATCGTGATCTCGTCGTTCTCCTCGACGTCGCATTTGCCGATGACGACGCGTCCTTCGTATTCGGCCGCCAGCTCGTCCACGATCGGCGACATCGTGCGGCAGGGTCCGCACCATTCGGCCCAGAAATCAATTACGACGGGCTGCCCTGAAGCGAGCAGTTGCTCAAAGTTCTCCTTGTTGATAGCCAATGCCATAGTTGTTGTGAATTGAAATTTAAGTTTATGCGATTGAATATTTGATCTCGTTCTCTTCCAGGTATCCGACCAGCGGCTGCGAGAGGCTCACCTTGTGGCTCTTCGAAAAGAGGTTGAGCGCCACGCGCGCTTCGCGGTCGAAGACGTTCACGCGCAGCAGCGTGTCGCCCTTCGACTGCCGCACGCACTCCGAGAAACCGCGGATGAGCGCCTCGGTCACGTCGCTCACGGGCAACTGCACGACCATTTCCTTGATCGAGTCGCGCATCTCGGAGAGCTGCGTCATGCCGACGATCTTGAACTCCAGCTCCTGATCGTTGTAGGGCTTGGGCTGCACCTTCCCGCGGATGAAGAGGAAGTAGTCGGCGAAGAGGTACTTGCGGAAATTCTCGTAGTCCTTGCCGAAAAGCGCGAACTCGTGCGCTCCGTTGTAGTCCTCCAGCTTGAATTTGCCCCACGGCTTGCCGGTCTTGGTCATCAGGTTCTGCACGCTGACGACCATACCCGCCACGGCGATCTCCTGTCCCTTGAGCGGGTCGAGATTCTCCAGCTCCGAGAGTTGCGTCTTGCACATGTGGTCGATGATGATCTTGTAGTCGTCGAGCGGGTGCGCCGAGAGATAGAGCCCCACCATTTCGCGCTCTTTCGAGAGTTTCTCGAGCTGGCTCCAGTCCGGACAGGCCGGAGTCACGGGACGCTGGATGTCCACGTGCTCGCCGCCGCCGAACAGGCTCTGCTGGGCGTTGTTCTGCTCGGTCTGGTAACGCTGTCCGTAGCGCATGAGCTGTTCGATGAAGGTGACGCCGCTCGAATCGCGCGCATCGGCTCCGAAGAACTTGTTGCGCGGGAAGTCGGCGATCGAATCGAACGCTCCGGCGTAGGCCAGGTTCTCCAGGCATTTGCGGTTCACGAGCGAGTAGTTCACGCGTTCGATGAAGTCATAGACGTCCTTGAACCGCCCGTTGGCCTTCCGTTCGGCGATGATGCTCTCCACGGCCGCTTCTCCTACGCCCTTCACGGCTGCGAGACCGAAGCGCACGTCGCCCGCGGCATTGGACGAGAAGGTGCGCATCGACTCGTTGATATCGGGCCCCAGCACGCTGATGCCCATGCGCTTGCACTCGTTCATGTAGAGCGTCAGTTGCTCGATGTTCGTCAGGTTCCGGCTCAGCACCGCGGCCATGTACTCCGAAGGGTAGTTGGCCTTGAGGTAGGCGGTTTGGAACGCCACCCAAGAGTAACACGTGGCGTGCGACTTGTTGAAGGCATAGGAGGCAAACTTCTCCCAGTCGGCCCAGATCTTTTCGAGCACCTTCGGGTCGTGGCCGTTCTTCTGCCCTCCGGCGATGAACTTGGGTTTCAGTGCGTCGAGCTTGTCCTTGAGCTTCTTGCCCATGGCCTTTCGCAGCGTGTCAGACTCGCCGCGGGTGAAGTTGGCCAGCAGGCGCGACAGCAGCATGACCTGCTCCTGGTAGACCGTCACTCCGTAGGTGTCCTTCAGGTACTTCTCCATGATCGGGATGTCGTACACGATCGGACTGCGGCCGTGCTTGCGGGCGATGAAGTCGGGGATGTAGTCCATCGGCCCCGGACGGTAGAGGGCGTTCATGGCGATCAGGTCCTCGAAGGTCGAGGGTTGCAGCTCGCGCAGGTATTTCTGCATGCCTGCGGACTCGAACTGGAACGTCCCGACCGTACGGCCCTCGCCGTAAAGGCGGTAGGTCGCCGGATCGTCGATGATCGAGAAGTCGTCGATGTCTATTTTGACGCCTTTCGTCTGGCGGATGTTCTCCACGGCATCCTTGATGATCGAGAGGGTCTTCAGTCCGAGAAAGTCCATCTTGATGAGACCCGTGTCCTCGATCACCGAGCCTTCGTACTGCGTGACGAGCATCTTCTCGCCGGTCTCCTTGTCGTCGGCCGTCGAGACGGGGACCCAGTCGGTGATGTCGTCGCGGCAGATGATCGTGCCGCAGGCGTGAACGCCCGTATTGCGGACGTTGCCCTCGAGCATCTTGGCATAGCGTATCGTGTCGCGCAGCACGGGGTTGTCCGACTGCTCGGCCGCCTTGAGCTCGGGTACGTAGTCGATTGCGTTCTGGAGGTTGAGCTTCTTGTCCGGAATCTTGTCGGGGACGAGCTTGCACAGCCGGTCCGACTCCGAGAGCATGAGTTTCTGCACGCGCGCCACGTCCTTGATGGCCAGCTTGGTGGCCATCGTGCCGTAGGTGATGATGTGCGCCACCTTCTCCTTGCCGTATTTCTGCGTCACCCAGTTCAGCACGCGGCCGCGGCCGTCGTCGTCGAAATCGACGTCGATATCGGGCAGCGAGATACGGTCCGGATTGAGGAAGCGCTCGAACAGCAGGTCGTAGGCGATGGGGTCGATCTGTGTGATGCCGAGACAGTAGGCCACGGCCGATCCGGCCGCCGAGCCTCGTCCCGGACCCACCGAGACGTCCAGTTCCTCGCGCGCCGCGCGGATGAAATCCTGCACGATGAGGAAGTAGCCCGGGAAACCCATCGTCTTCATGATGTGCAGCTCGAAGCGCAGCCGCTCCTCCTGCTCCTCGGTCAGATGCTCGCCGTAGCGCCGGTGCGCCCCCTCCATCGTGAGTTTGGCCAGGTAGTCGGCCTCGAGCTTGATGCGGTAGAGCTTGTCGTATCCGCCCAGCTTCTCGATCTTCTTGCGCCCCTCCTCTTCGGACATGACCACCTGTCCGTGCTCGTCGCGCGTGAACTCGTCGAAGAGGTCCTGCTCCGTCAGGCGGGCGCGGTATTCCTCCTCCGTGCCGAAGTCGGCCGGAATGGCGAACGTCGGCATGATCGGCGCATGGTCGATGGAGTAGCACTCCACCTGGTTGCATATATCGACCGTCGTGGCCATCGCCTCGGGGTCCGTCTCGCCGAAGATCGCGGCCATTTCGGCCGTCGTCTTGAGCCACTCCTGCTTCGAATAGAGCATCCGTTTGGGATCGTCGAGGTCCTTGCCCGTCGAGAGGCAGATCAGGCGGTCGTGCGCCTCGGCGTTGTCTTCGTCCACGAAGTGCACGTCGTTCGTGCAGACCGTGCGTATCCCGTGTTTGGCGGCCAGTTCGCGCAGGTGTCTGTTCACCTTGAGCTGCATGGAGTAGGCCTCGTGGTTGGCCCGCTCGACGGTCGCCTTGTGGAGCTGGAGCTCCAGATAGTAGTCGTCGCCGAAGACCCGCTTGTGCCAGAGGATCGACTCCTCGGCCTTCTCCATGTCGTCGGCCGTGATCGCGCGCGGCACTTCGCCCGCCAGGCAGGCCGAGCAGCAGATCAGCCCCTCGTGATACTTCTCGATCTCCACGCGGTCCGTACGCGGGCGCATGTAGAAGCCCTCGGTCCACGCCTTCGAGACGATCTTGATGAGGTTGTGGTAACCCTTCAGGTTCTTGGCCAGCAGGATGAGGTGGTAGCCGCTCTGGTCGGGTTTGCCCTCCTTGTCGTGCAGTCTGCGGCGCGCCACATAGACCTCGCAGCCGATGATGGGTTTGAAGGCGAGCTTGCGCTTCAGCTCTGCGAGCTGCTTCTCACAGTCGGCGATCTCCGCCGCCCCGGCTTCTCCGCCGCGCAGCTCCTCGAGTCTTTTCTCGCAGTCGGCGGCCTTGTCCTTGAGCTTGCCCTTGACCTTCTTGACATAGTTGTAGAACTCCTTGATGCCGAACATGTCGCCGTGGTCCGTGATGGCGATGCCGGGCTGTCCGTCGGCCATGGCCTTGTCCACCAGACGCTGGATACTGGCCTGTCCGTCGAGGATCGAATATTGGGAATGTACGTGAAGGTGAACGAATTGGGGCATTGTCGTAACGTTGTTTTCGCTCCGGCGCGGCGTGCATCTTCTCCGCGCCGTTCGGGTTCCGCGGACCGTCGGCCGCCGCGGCCGGATACGCACGGACAAAGATAGCGATTATTTCCGGAGAATTAGTGGCAGGGGTCTTGCATTTTATCAACAAAATGCTTAACTTTAAATATCCAACGAAAAACGAAAAACTATGCAAGACGAGACCATGATTGTACTGGCGGAGTACAACACCATCACGGAAGCCGAAATCGCCAAGTCGATGCTCGACAGTGCCGGAATCTGGGCGACGATCCGCAACGAATACATGTCGGCCATCTATCCCATCGGCACGATGCCCGCGCAGGTCGTCGTCCGCGAAGAGGACTACGAAAAGGCCCGGGCCATGCTGCACCACCGGTAGGCGTACGGCCGCGACGCCCCGCATGCGAAAGAATCCGCCCCTGCGCAATCCGTTGCGGCAGGGGCGGTTCGTATTCGTCTTCGTCCGCGAGCGGTCTGCCCCGGAGGCGTCAGTAGCTTTCGTTCACGTAGTTGCAGCGGTATTCGTAAGCGGTACGCTGAGGTACGCCATCTACCTTGCGGGGCGTCCATTTGCCTTTGCTGCCGCGGATTACGCGGATTACCTCCTTCGCCAGTTTCGGATCGGGCGTCTCGAGCGTTTCACCGATCGTGATACGGCCGTCCGGCTCGATGTAGAACTTCACGCACACGATACCGCCGACCCGTGCGAAACGTTCGTCGTAGCGGACGCGCTCCCGCATCCACTCCGTGAAACTCTTGTCCGGATCCTCGCCCAGGAAGAGCAGCGGATCGGGGTCCTGCTCGCGGAGGTATTTTTCGACGGGAATCCGGAGCGTCAGCCGCAGGGTGTAATCCGTCGTGCGTCCGTCCGCATAGGTGGCGGGGGTCCAGCCTCCGAGGCGCGAAAAGGCTTCGGTCAGCGTTGCGCGGGTGGCCTCCGAAGCGGGGGCAAGGTCGCAGCGGTCGCGTCCCTCCGACGTGCTGTCGCGGAAACGCCACTCGTCGATGCTGCCGTCGGCACGGACCATGAACGCCACGCCGACTTTCGGCGAAAGCGTTTCGGCGGGCACGTTCCTCTCCCGTACGACCTTTCCGAACTCGCCGATGAGCCGGCGCATGAAATACTGTACGTCGGCCCCGTTGAAGCGGGGTGCTTCGGGCTGCTCCTGCCCGAAGGCCGCAAAGGTGCAGAACGCCGCCGAGATAATAGGCAGCAGTAAATACTTTTTCATCCGTTTACAGCTTTTGGTTCATGTTGCGCTTCAGGTATTCCATATTCTCCACGACGCCTCGGCCTGCCCGCGGAACATCGTCTCGCCGTTCAGTACGCGCGCCCCTCGCCGGAGACCGCAGTCGAGAAAACGAGTCAGCGGCGGGTTGTAAACCAGGTCGAGCAAAAAATGCTCAGGCGTGATATAGGCATAGGGGATTCGCGGCGCTTCCCCGACGGCGGGGTAGGTCCCCACGGGCGACGCATTGACGATGAGGCGGCTCTCGGCGACCGCTTCGCACGGCAGGTTGTCGTAAGTGTAGTTGCCTTTCGCCGCGTCGCGCGACACCAGTGCGAAAGGAATCCCGCGTTCGGCCAGTGCGTATTGCACGGCCTGCGAGGCGCCCCCCGTGCCGAGCACCAGCGCCTGCGCAGGTTCGGCCCCGCCCAGCAGGCGGTCGAGTGCGGCGCGCAGTCCGGCGATGTCGGTATTGTGTCCCTCCAGCGTTCCGTCCGGCAGGCGGCGGATGCAGTTCACCGCGCCGATGACCTGCGCCTCGGGAGCGATGCGGTCCAGCAGATGCATGACACTGCGTTTGTAGGGGATCGTGACGTTCAGTCCGCACAACTCCGGCATCGCAGCCAGCAAAGACGGCAGCTCTTCGACGGACGGAAGTTCGTAAAGTGCATATTCGCAGTCCGATAATCCTTCTTTGCGGAATTTTTCCGTGAAGTACTTCGCCGATGCCGAATGCCCGAGCGGCCGGCCGATCAATCCGAACCGGCGCATGGCTACTCTTCCCGTTTTTTGAGCACGATACGTGCCAGCAACTCGATGCCGTAGATGGCGAGGAATCCCGCCGCGCAGAGCAGCACGGCCTCCGCGAGCAGCGACGGTTTGTCGTACAGCGCCTCGAAATGCCCCGGAGCGATGTTTCGTTCCACGAGCGGCTGCAGGACCCCGTGGCTGTCGGTGTAGGTCTCGACGGTCTCCTTCCACGGCCACACCTTGTTGAGCGAGCCGACCATGAAGCCCATCAGCACCGCCACCGTGACATCGTGCCAGCGTTTGAGCAGCCACGACAGCAGGTGCGAGAAGGAGATGATGCCGACGGCGGCGCCGACGGCGAAGATAGCGATGACGGGAATGTTCAGGTCGCCGACGGCCTGCATGATATACTGGTACTTCCCCAGCAGCAACAGGATGAAGGCCCCGGAGATGCCGGGCAGGATCATGGCGCAGATGGCGACGGCCCCCGACAGCATGACGAACCACCAGTCGTTCGGCGTTTCGGTCGGTGTGGCGACGGTGATCCACCATGCGGCGGCGGCCCCCACGGCCAGCGCCGCGGCCGTGCGCCAGTCCCAACGGCCGATCTGTTTGGAAACCAGTAGTGCCGAGGCGACGATCAAACCGAAGAAGAACGACCAGATTTCGATCGGGTGGTGTTCGAGCAGGTAGGTCATCAGCCGCGCCAGCGAGAAGACGGCGATGGCGATGCCCGTCAGTACGGGCAGCAGGAAACGGCCGTTCACATGCCGCCACAACTCGCCCAGCCGCAGGCGCGCCAGCAGCCGCAGGGCCGTGGCATCGACGCTGCGGATCGAGTCGATCAGTTCCTCGTAGATTCCCGAAATGAAGGCGATCGTGCCGCCCGAGACGCCCGGAACGACATCGGCCATACCCATGGCGCATCCCTTGAGCGCCAGAACGACAGATTTGGTGAATTTCATAATTCCGTGTTTCGGTCTCCGCCCGTCCGGGACACGTCCCCGGCTGCGGGGCCGCACCGGTCCGTGCGGAAACGCCCGTGTGCAATGCGGACGAACGTCACTCCGCTCCCGCCGCGGCCGCACGAACGGTGCGTAGCGGCGGATACGACGCTACGGTCGTCCGGTCCGTTTATCCGGAGACAAAGATAGTGCAAGCATCGCGCAGAAACAAATCCGGGAAAGATTTTATGCGGCGTTTCCGGTCGTCGCGCCGGGCTGCCGGAAACACGAAACAGCCCCGCGATCCGGAGTCCGGGACTCCCGAGATATTCGCGCGCGCCGGTTTCGGCAGATCGCCCCGCCCGTACGACAAGGAGTGCCGGAACCGGGGCGGCTCCTCACTCTCCGCTTTCGGCCGCGACGGACGTCCGAGAGCGGATGAACGCGATCGTTTCGGCGAGTTCCGACACGAATTTGTCGAAATCTTCCTTATAAAGAAAGATTTTATGCCGGTCGAAGGTAACCTCGCCTCTGGCGTCGGTCATTTTGCGGCTCTCGGTAATGGTCAGGAAATAGTCGTCGCTGCGCGTGGCCCGGACATCGAAGAAATAGGTGCGTCGGCCGGCTTTGACGGCTTTCGATAAAACGGGATCGTCGTGCTCCTCGCTTCCGCGGCGTATGGGTGAAAGAGACATGAACGGTAGCTTTTAGGTTAATCCGGAACTATACGATTCTGGTCTTTAGGTATACGAATATACGCAAAAGAATCCGGATCGCCAAAAACTTCCGCCTAATTTTTCCCTTCGAGAAGCGGTTCGCCCCGCCGCCGCCAGTCGGCGAGAATCTCCGTCGCACGGATATACGCCGCATTGAGCGAGGGATTTACGACCCGGAAATAGGCTGCCGGACCGAACATCCGCTGGGCGGCCAGCGCCTTGAGCTGGATGCGCACGACGGGCGCCGAGGCGGCGAATCCGGCCGCATCGAACGCCACGCCGCGCCGCTCGCCTTCGGCCGTGAGGCGGCCGAGCAGACTGTCCGAAGGGACGAATCCCGCGTCGAAGGCTTCGAAGTCGGCGTAACGCCGCGAAAGGCTGTCGCGCGCACGGTCGAGCCAGTCGTTCACGAAGTCGGCCACGACGCCCTGACGGATCAGCCGCGCGTAGTAATCCGAATAGCCCGCCGTGTCGGGCGCCACGACGACGTCGGGGCGGATGCCTCCGCCGCCATAGACCGTGCGCCCGGTGCGCAGCGTGCGGTAGGCCGGAGCTCCGGCGTCGAGCGAATCGCGCGTCCGGTCGTCGTAACGGCGCAGATGGTCGAGGTAGTATTCGCGGCGGTTGCCCTTCTCGTAGGGGCGCTGGATGACGCGTCCCGAAGGGGTGTGGTAGCGGGCCACGGTGAGCCGCACGGCCGAACCGTCGGGCAGTCCGATCTGCCGCTGCACGAGCCCCTTGCCGAAGCTCGGCCGTCCCACGACAATGCCCCGGTCCCAGTCCTGTACGGCGCCGGCGACGATCTCCGACGCCGAGGCCGACGCTTCGTCGATCAGCACGACCAGCCGTCCTGCGGCGTCCTCGCCCGGGCTTTGGGTCTCGAAATCCGTGGGCGGCACGGCGCGTCCCTCGGTGGAGACGACCACGGCGCCGCGCGGCAGGAAAAAGCCCGCCATGCCGATCGCCTGGTCGAGCAGTCCGCCGCCGTTGCCCTGCAAATCGAGGATCAGCGCCCCGGGCCGCCCCAGTTTGCGGTACGCCTCCCCGAATTCGGCCATCGTGGTCTGTCCGAAGCGGTTCACCTTGATGTAGCCCACGCTGTCCGAGACCCGATAGGCCGCATCGACCGTGTTGAGCGGAATCCTGTCGCGCACGAGCGTGAAGCGCAGCCGCTCCGGAACGCCGTGGCGCACGACCTCCAGCGCGACCTTCGTGCCGGTCTTGCCGCGCAGGTGCTTCGGCACGTCGGCGCGCGTGAAGCCCACGGCCTCCGTCGTGTCGATGCGCACGATGCGGTCGTTGGCACGCATTCCGGCGCGTTCGGCAGGTCCTCCGGCGACGGTGTTCACCACGATGATCGTGTCGCGCAGCACGTTGAACTCCACGCCGATTCCGCTGAACTCCCCGTCGATGCTCTCGCGCACGCTCCGCATCTCCTCGGCCGTGAGGTAGGCCGAATGGGGGTCGAGCCGTTCGAGCATGCCCGCAATGGCCCCCTCGACGACGGGAGCCATGTCCTCGTCGTCCACGTAGAGCTCCGTCAGGTAGCGGTACACCCGGGCGAATTTCTGCAACTGCTCCACGTCCGCCCGGTCCTGCGCCGCCAGAGGCAGCGCACAGAGCAGGGCGAGCAGAGCCGATAACGGTTTGAGCATCTCGGTCAGTTTTTTGTCCGGCGGCGCGGCCGCCTATTTCACGGCGCCGGCCACCTCGGCGAAGGGGACCTGCCGCTGGTCGCCCGTCCGCATGTCCTTGAGCGTGACGACGCCTGCGGCCAGCTCTTCCGAGCCGACGATGGCCACCAGCGGAATGCCGCGGCGGTTGGCGTACTCCATCTGTTTCTTCATCCTGGCCTGATCAGGGTAGATCTCGGCCGGAACGCCCGCGTCGCGTACGGAGCGCAACAGCGGCAGCACGGCGGCCTGCTCCGCTTCGCCGAGATTCGTGAACAGCACGCGCGTCGAGCAGTTCAGTTCGGCGGGGAAGAGGCCGAGGCCCGTCATCACGTCGTAGATGCGGTCCGCGCCGAACGAGATGCCGACGCCCGACACGTCGGGCATTCCGAAGATGCCCGTGAGATCGTCGTAACGGCCGCCGCCCGAAATCGAGCCGATGGCGAAGTCGAGGGCCTTGACCTCGAAGATCGCCCCGGTATAGTAGTTCAGTCCGCGTGCCAGCGAGAGGTCCAGCTCGACGGGCATCGCGAGCCCCAGCCGGGCCACGCAGTCGAAGACGGTCCGCATTTCCTCAATGCCTTTCAGACCCGTTTCGGAGCAGGCCAGCACGTCGCGCAACTGCGCGAGTTTCGAATCGTTGTCTCCGCTCAGCTCGAGAATCGGTTGAAGCCGGTCCACCGCCTCGGGCGAAAGTCCCCGTCCGAGCAGTTCGGCCCGCACGTTCTCCAGCCCGATCTTCTCGAGCTTGTCGATGGCCACGGTGATGTCCGTCATCTTGTCTGCATGGCCGATGGCTTCGGCTATGCCGTAGAGAATCTTGCGGTTGTTCATCTTCAGCGCGACGCGGATGCCCAGCGCCGCGAAGACCCGCTCGACGATCTCCACCAGCTCCACCTCGCACAGCAGCGAGCGCGTGCCGATCACGTCCACGTCGCATTGGTAGAATTCGCGGTAACGCCCCTTTTGCGGACGGTCGGCACGCCACACGGGCTGCATCTGGTAACGCTTGAAAGGGAAGGTCAGTTCGCCCTGATGCTGCACGACATAGCGCGCGAAGGGGACGGTCAGATCGTAGCGCAGCCCCTTTTCGCTGATGTGCGAGGCGCTGCGCAGCTCCCCGTCCGAAAGGCCCGCGGCGTAGTCGCCCGAGTTGAGAATCCGGAACAGGAGCTTGTCGCCCTCGTCGCCGTACTTGCCCAGCAACGTCGAGAGGTTCTCCATCGCGGGGGTTTCGAGCGGTGCGAAACCGTAGGTGCGGAACACCTGCCGGATCGTGTCGAAAATGTAGTTGCGGCGCATCATCTCCGCGGGGGAGAAGTCGCGCGTACCTTTGGGTATCGAAGGTTTCTGTTGTGCCATATTACATAAATTTTCGTTTCATTTTCAGGTATTTTTCCCAACCCGTGTTATCCCGTGTGTCCATGTATTTGGGTTGTTTCCCGAGCAGGCGCTTCAATGCGGCCTCGTCACGGCGGAAGAACAGGACGACTGTTTCGCGGATCGCTTCCATTTGTTCGACCTCATACATGCTCACGTAGCGCCGTGCTCGCGTTCCCTGCTCCCCGGGATAGATATATCCGACGAAATATCCCAACCGGTCGTTGTCGTCCACAGCGGATGAAATGAAAAACGAACGGTCGGTCTTCAGATCCGTCACCGAAAGGGTGGGGGAGTTTTTCCTGAACCTCAGAGCCTCGCGCGCCTGCTCATGCCAGGGAAACCGCTCCATCTCGACGAGAAATTCGTCGAGATCGCACTTCCCGACCGGTTCCACATGGTCCGGATCTTCGTGGGCGCAGAGTCTGTCCCAGACAAACGCATCGACCGGACGGTTTGCCGGCATCCCGCATGAGGAAAGCCCCAAGACGAGCAGGAAAAAGGCTGCAATACGCATTTTATCAAGCCATCAATTTTTTGTAACGCACCCGATGGGGCTCCGTGTCGCCGCCCTGCGCCTTCTTCCACGCCTCGTACTCCGAGTAGGAGCCTTCGTAGAAGACCACTTTCGAATCGCCTTCGAACGAAAGGATGTGCGTGGCGATGCGGTCGAGGAACCAGCGGTCGTGGGAGATCACCACGGCGCAGCCCGCGAAGTTCTCCAGGCCCTCCTCCAGCGCGCGGAGCGTATTGACGTCGATGTCGTTCGTCGGCTCGTCCAGAAGCAGCACGTTACCCTCCTCCTTGAGCGCGAGGGCCAGATGCAGCCGGTTGCGTTCGCCGCCCGAGAGCATTCCGCACTTCTTCTCCTGATCGGCGCCCGAAAAGTTGAACCGCGCCACGTAGGCCCGGGCGTTTACCTGCCGGTTGCCCAGCGTGATGAGGTCCGCGCCGCCCGAAATCACCTCGAAAACGCTCTTTTCGGGGTCGATCGACTTATGCTGCTGGTCCACGTAGGCCAGCTTGACGGTGGGCCCCACGCGGAACGAACCGCTCGTCGGAGTGTCCAGCCCCATGATCATCCGGAAAAGGGTGGTTTTGCCCGTCCCGTTGGGACCGATCACGCCCACGATGCCGGCGGGCGGCAGCGAAAATTCGAGGTGTTCGTACAGCACGCGGTCGCCGAAAGCCTTCGAGACGTCGTGCGCCTCGATCACCACGTCGCCCAGACGCGGACCGTTCGGAATGAAGATTTCGAGCTTTTCCTCTTTTTGTTTCGTATCCTCGTTCATCAGTTTGTCATAGGCCGAAAGACGCGCCTTGGATTTGGCGTGGCGTCCCGACGGGGACATGCGCACCCACTCCAGCTCGCGTTCGAGCGTCTTGCGGCGCTTCGACTCCTGCTTCTCCTCCATGGCCATGCGCTTGGTCTTCTGGTCGAGCCATCCCGAATAGTTGCCCTTCCAGGGAATGCCCTCGCCGCGGTCCAGCTCGAGAATCCAGCCCGCCACGTTGTCCAGGAAGTAGCGGTCGTGCGTCACGGCGATCACCGTGCCCTTGTACTGCTGGAGGTGCTGCTCGAGCCAGTCGATCGACTCGGCGTCGAGGTGGTTCGTCGGCTCGTCCAGAAGCAGCACGTCGGGCTGCTGCAACAGCAGGCGGCACAAGGCCACGCGGCGGCGCTCGCCGCCCGAGAGGTGCTTGACGGGCTGGTCCGGGTCGGGGCAGCGCAGCGCGTCCATCGCGCGTTCGAGCACGCTGTCCAGCTCCCAGCCGTTGCAGTGGTCGATCTTTTCGTACAATTCGCCCTGACGTTCGATGAGCCGTGCCATCTCGTCGTCCGACATCGGCTCGCAGAGCTTCGTGTTGATCTCTTCGTACTCCTTGAGCAGCGCCACCGTGGCGGCACATCCCTCTTCGACCACCTCGCGGACGGTCTTCTCGTCGTCGAGCTTGGGCTCCTGTTCGAGGTAGCCCACCGTGTAGCCCGGCGAGAAGACCACTTCGCCCTCGAAGTTTTTGTCGATGCCGGCGATGATCTTCATCAGCGTCGATTTACCCGAGCCGTTCAGACCGATGATGCCGATCTTTGCGCCGTAGAAAAAAGAGAGGTAGATGTTGTTCAACACCCGTTTCTGGTTGGTGAAGGTCTTGCTCACGCCGACCATCGAAAAGATGATTTTTTCGTCTGCCATATATCGTTTGCGTTTGTATTTTCTTTCCGCCGCCCCGGGACGCCCCCTCCCGCTGGTTCCGCACAGGGCGGATCCGCCACCACCGTGCGGCTCGCCGGAACGATTCGGACAAAGATACGACGAATTTCCGGATTTTCGGCCCCTGCGGCGGAATTATTCGGCTCCGCGCGGGTCTCAGGATACGGCGGCTGTCCAGCCATACCGGAAGAGGCTGTCGCCCCAAAGAGGGAAGGGGACGTGCCCCCCCCGGTACGAAGGCTCCGTCCGCGGTAACTTCAGGACCGACGGGACGTTTCGCACGCGCATCGGCCGGACTTTCTTCCCAGACAGCGGATTCAGACCGCCGGATCGTATGGCGGCTTCGGACCGAAAAACAAAGATACCGGAAAATCCGGTGTCTTTTTATGCAGTTTCCACAAAGGATGATTATAAATATTTTTATTATATATGTGGATCTGTCCGCATTTTAGAGGTCTTTTAATTACATTGATACATGCAGTGTGTTTTATGCAAGAATTTTTTGTCGAAATATTTGTATTTTCAAACAGAAAATATATAACTTTAGATCGAATTTTACGGATTACTTTGCGGCGACTGTAAAATTCGAGAAAAACTACAACCTTTTTAACCTAAAATTTTCATGTATGAAAAAGAAACTGATTTTTGCGGGTGCCGTCGTATTGATGGCTGCCGCGGCTGTGACTGCCTATATGGCAAACTACCGACCGGATCCTTTCGATCTGCTGAATGCCAATATCGAGGCTTTGGCGCAGGATGAAACAGATCAAGGAGAAAGTGGTTCTTGCGGTTATTGTTATAGCGGAGGTCCTGGTGCCACTTCTTGTTCTATTGAAGCAGGAACAGAAATTTTAGGTCTTGGAGCTTCTATGGGATGTTCTGTAACGTGTTCTGGTAGTTATTATGCATGTTGTTCACTTCGTTGTATTTGTTGTTAAAGATATGAATCGAGCTTTATTATCTATTTTTTGGAATCTTTTTTTGATTTTTATAATGTGTGGATGTACACAAGATAAGATCGAGAAAGGGACCGAAATTATAGTCAATCCAAATTACAGTCAGACCATATCATGGTCTGACTGTAATAAATTTAAACTTCAGCAAGACAGCTTGATGATTGGAAAAATAAGTAAATCAATATATTATGATGATAAATTTTTAATAAGCACACAAGGAAAGCTATTATTGTACTCACGAGATGGTAATTTCATTGGTCAAATAGGGCAACGGGGTAGAGCTGCAAATGAATATATCGGGTATACAGACTGCTGGATACAAGATAATCATGTATATTTATATGACATGAACGGGAAAAAAGTATTAAAATATACTTTAGATAATCAGTTGGATAAAATTTATCCGCTAAAATCAGAAGTATCGCCTAATACTTATCCTTTTGCATTTATTATTCCATTTGGAGACGGATATATTGGGCAGTGTGTATGGAATGGCTCTATGAAAGAATCACCAGCTTTAGCCTTTTATGATAAGAATTTTGCATTTCATTCAGTGATTGGGCATTTAACAATAAGGAGCGGTTTACGAATAGGCTATCCATTAATACAATCCGTCAATAATACTGCATTATATTGGAATCCATTGGATAGAAGGATATTTCGGATAACACCTGACCAAAATATCAAACTCGCATATACCTTATCATTTGGAAATAAAAATTATCCGGAACTCACAACAGTTAAAGATGATTATGAAATATTGGGGCTATATCAAGATAAAACTTGGCGAAAGAATCATGCGGGGATTATAACCTACGTATGGGAAAATGCGGAAAATTTATTATTTCTATATTCATATGCTGATAATTTGCATATTGGTATATACACCCAAAACACAGTATCCAATTATAGGCTAATAGATTCAAAGCAATCTAATATTTTAAGTTCTGCATTTGACGGAACAAGTCTATATTTCTTTGTTGAAATTCCCGATGGAGTGGAAGTATATTCAATAGATCTTAAGAATTTATGAGGCTCTATAAATTTATACAGGTTACAATAATTCTTGTTCTATTAACAAGTTGCGCCAATAATCAATTTGATAACATCTCAAAACTTATAGGCAAAGAAATAAGATTTCCCAAAAGGTTATATGCCACATACAACGGAAAAGACACAACAACATCGTCAATCCCTCCTATTAAGCTTCTAATTTATAAAAATAATCAAAATTGTTCGATATGCAGTACTACTAGTCTATCTCAATACAAAGCGATAATTGATTATACCCGGGAGAATAAAGATTTTGGTGTTGTTATTATCTATTCATCAAATGATAGTAATTATTTGGATTTAATATATGGATTGGAAAAACACCCTATAAATTATCCTGTGTATCTCGATAAGTTGAATGAATTTGAAAAATTAAATTCAAATATATTATTAACATCGCAGTACAGTGCATTTTTATTGAACGCTCAAAACAAGATAGTATTGGTAGGAGATCCCAAAAAGAACTCTAAATTATGGAATTTATATAAAACTACCATCGAAACAATAACAGATCATGAAGTCAATCAATAAATTTTGTATATGTCTGTTATTCGTCTCCTGTCGTGGCGCAGCGGACGGGTCTCGGGCTTTGGCCACGGCCAACCTCGCCGCGCTGGAGGAGACGGTCGATATGGAGAGCCGCGAAACGGATGCCGACGAAGTGCTGCTGTTCGACGGCGGGACGGTCGATCTGGGCGAGCTCCCGCTCGGCGGGAGCCGCGAGGTGCGCGTCGGAGCCAGGAACGGCTCGGACAAGCCCGTCGTGGTGGTAGAGGCCTACTCGTCGTGCGACTGCACGCAGGTCACATACGACCGCAAGCCCGTACAGCCCGGCGAGAAGGTGTTCTTTACGGTGCGTTTCTCGGCCGAGCAGCCGGGAACCTTCTTCAAGAAGATCGCCGTGCGCCACAGTGCGTCCGACAAGCCCGTGACATTCGCCGTGCAGGGAATCGTGACTGACGAATAGGCGCTCTCTTGTCTCTCCCCTCCCGCCGACACTGTCGGACGGACATCGGCAGCCAGCGGCTTCGGCCGAAAAGCAAAGACACCGGATCGCCCCGGTGTTTTTTTATGCGAGCTCCGCAAGAAATGATTGTAAATAATTTTATTATATATGTGAGATTGCCGCACTTTAGACATCTTTTGATTATATTGATATACGATATGTATTTTATGTGAGAATTTTTGTCGAAATATTTGTGCTTTCAAATAGAAAAATATATAACTTTAGAGTGGATTTTACGGATTATTTCACGGCAACTGTGAAATTCGAAAAACTATGATCTTTTTAACCTGAAATTTTTATGTATTAAAGAGAGTCTGATTTTTGCGGATGCCGTCGTATTGATGGCTGCCACGGCTGTGACTGCCTATATGGCAAACTACCGACCGGATCCTTTCGATCTGCTGAATGCCAATATCGAGGCTTTGGCGCAGGATGAATCATTGGATCCAGGGGAAGGCAGAGATTTTATATATTGTATCTATAATCCAAATTATGGAGGTCCTGGAATTTTTGTATGTTCTGGTAATAACGAATGTCGATTTGAGTATAATTTAACTTGGCCTACAAAATCACAGACAGGTATATGCTACCAATAAAAAACAGCAAAATTTTTACATTTGTTTTGGTCGTTTTACTATCGAGTTCTTGTCGGTCCGATAATATCTTTGATAGCAAATACATCCGAGTGGAGCGTCCCCGAAGTATAGCATTGCCTTGTGAAATAATACCTTGTGATGTGCCGGGGGCGGTACATGGCTTTGTTGTAGATTCATTCTATGTTTTCTATACGATGTTGCATCCTGAACATCGCTTTGCTGTATATGACCGGCGTACGATGACTCCTCTTACTAACTTGGTTCGAGTAGGACGGGGACCGAATGAATATAACTATCTCACACCCGGACAAAGGACTTGTAATGATGAAGGAAGTGGATTTTGGTTCTATTCCGGCAGTAAACAGGAATCCGCAAGGCTTAATTTGACGAAAAGTATAACCGAGGATAAGGTTTGTATCGATAGTCGCCTTTCATTGACCGAGCTTGATATTCCAGGTAACGTTGGCTCTCCAGGACAACTATTTGCTTTTGATCGAATAAATGATACGCTTGCGTTGTACCAAATCATCCGGGGAACTTATGTTTCAGGAGGGATTTATGATTTTCAGAAACGAATAGAAATTCAGCGTTTTAAACTTAGTATTCAGTCTAATAAGGAACCCAATCTTACAGGTGGCCCGATTGCCATAAGTCCTGATCTCACTCGTATGGTTATGTTGCCGGTTTATTTCGATCAGATAAATATCTGTTATGTGGACGGGAGTGATCGTAAGAGCATTTCAACATGTTCGAAACCTCTCTCCCTTACGCAGATTGAATCTAAAGCTCCCGAGACGCGGCCAATGTACTATATTGATGTTGAAACGACCAATGAGCGAATAGTGGCTCTCTACCAAAATCATCAAACAGGTTTAACAGAAATACATCTTTTTGATTGGGCCGGTGATTTACAAACAATTCTTACGACTGCAAATCCTATACGGAGTATTTCGTTGGATACCCAAGCAGGTTTTTTATACGGGTTCATTTCGTCTGAAGAAATTTGCAAAATGGATATCAATACTTGGCTGCAATAGATCTCCTAAAAGAAGACCTATCTGTGTATTAAATGAACTTATATGAAGGTCTTTACAATAACATGAAAAATCCTTGCGTTACTATTTTTGTTTGTTTTATTTTCTTGGGTGCATGCACCCAAGAAAATAAAAACACCTTTGAAGATATAAAAATCAAAAATGCATTATGTCAAAACATTACCCTGCAACAAATGGACATGCACTATCTGTTGGGGAATCCTTCTAAATTGTGTATTAAAGATAGTTTATTATTCATATCTGATTTTATTAAGGGTAAATTTATTACCGTCTATAATTTAGCAAATAAAGACTCATTATTCAGCACACTTCATGAAGGACGAGGTCCAAATGAAGTGATCGGTCCAATTGACGTGAGTTTTTCTGAAAATAATTTGGTTGTTTTAGATCGCCAAAAAGCAGTATTCAGACATTTTTCTTTGGACCTTTCTTCTGAAAATCCTTTACTTTGCACGGCACATATACAACTTCCTTTTGGAACAGATCGGGGTATATATCTATCGCGTGATTCTAGTTATTTCGTTGGCGGTTTTTTCCAAGATGGCCTTTTGAAACATTATAACAGTAAAGGAGATGAAATTGCGTCTTATAATCCTTGTGCAGATTTCATAAAGACAATTTCTGATCCTTCAATGCGTTATAGGTTGGGGCAAAGCCATATAGCTACAATCCAGGATAAATTAGTATTAGCCTCTTCCTTTACTGGCGAGATTCGATTCTTTGATATAAAAAGCGATAGTCTATATCAATACAAATACTATACTATTAATAGAAAAGAGATTTTTGATAAAATACGTCAGCGGGTAAGTAAGAGTGATTTCCAGATTTACCAATCGGATATAGTGGGTATTAAAAGTATATATACTACGAATAATCATGTCTATATTGCTTTTAACAATAATACAATAGCCAATAGAGCGGCAGACGATAATAACTATTTGTTTAAATTTAATTACAAGGGAGATTTAATTAAAATATACGAAACGGATCGAAAATTTTTATGTATGGCTATTACCCCTGATGACCATGATCTATATACCGTCATATTAAATGATAAACAAGAAGCAATAATAGCCCGCACTAATTTGGATTAATGTAATTGATATCTGTGACTTCGGGCCAAAATCGACCGTCTTGAGCCCGTTCACGCAGGATTCGACCGATTGCCGCGGCTGTGACTGCCTATATGGCAAACTACCGGCCGGATCCTTTCGATCTGCTGAATGCCAATATCGAGGCTTTGGCGCAGGATGAAAATCCAAATTGTGAAAATGGATGTTTAGATAATGGAAATGGATGTTATTGTAATTTCTATTATCCGTATTATAAAGAAGCAATTTGGTAAATTAATAAACCTTGGTCAGATAGTTATGCTGACCAAGGTTGTAAAACTTGAAACAGTGAAGAAGCTATGGTTGCTGTTGTCGGTTTTGGTCCTCGCAGGATGCGAGAAGACTGACCGTACGGAAAAATATCAGAAGAAACGAGACCGAGTCGTGGATGTTCACTCTCGAATCCGGGAAATCGACCTCGGCAATGAATTGCTGGTCGGAGCAATGCCCCGATTGTTTCTAATGGGCGACTATTTACTGATTTTGGACGTGCGTTCCTACAACAATCTGTTGCATGTCATCGATAAAAATACGTTCGCACATCTCCGTAGTGGCATAAAAAGAGGTCGGGGTCCTGGAGAAATTGTCAGTCCGGGGAACCTCATCATAGACGAGTCCCGTTGCAAATTTCTCATTCCCGATTACGGAAAACAAGTTATCTATGGTTTTGGATTCCATGGTTTCCTCAGACAGTCCGATTACAAACCGGAAGTCGAGATGCAAATGCAGGCGAAATCGTTTCCAGCGGACTCCTACCTTCTTGGGGACGATTTGCTGATGGGCATCATAATAGAACCTATCGGTACGAGTAACTTCAGGGAATCGCTGGCCAAATGGAGTCTGAAGAACGGAGATATTTCACCAATGCCTTACGAACATCCGGATATCGAACGGCGGCGCATTGATTTTGCTGTATCCGTCGAAAAAGGGCTGTATGCGGAGGTTTATCATCATCACGATCTGATCACGATTGGTAATATGGATGGAACACTCCGGTACAACATCTACGGGCCCCGATGGGACGCGGCCACGTCAAATGCTTACTTGTATTATGGTAAACCGTTATTCTGTGGGGACCGAATCATCGTGGCATACAGTGGAGAAGCTAACGATTCCGAAGGGTGCGAACCCACGAATTTTATGGTCTTCGATCTCGAAGGAAACTACTTGCAGACTTGGGAAACCGGATACAGATTGAGCGACTTTTGCTATGATGCGGAGAACAACCGGTTGATCTTAGCTCTCGATGAAGCCGTGCAATTCGCTTGTTTGGATTTAGATAATAATCTATAATTTTTTGATATGTATCGAAAAATTCTATTGCTGAATCTCTGTATATTTATTGTTGGTTGCTCCCGATGGCAGATGAAAGATGAGATAAAATCTTTTCTTGGAAAAACAGTTTGTTTTCCTAATAATTTGATTGCAGTGCATAATGGAATGTAAATGGGGGATGTCCGATTAAATTCGCCGTGCAGGGAATCGTGACTGCTGACGAATAGGCGTCCTGCCCGCTCCCGCTTGCGAAAACGGCCGCCGATACTCCATCGACCGTTTTTATCAGACGATTCATACAGCCGGGGCAATCGGGCTGCGGCATGAGGCGGCGGAAACATCCGGTGTGCCCACCGTGTCCGAAGACGAAAAAGCCGCACCCCGAAAAGGTGCGGCCGTTCGCTTGCAAGGAGAGACTCCGAACGGAATCCGATCAATAGTTCTCCTTCTTGGGCTCGAAGTAGGCCTGGGGGTGCTTGCAGGCGGGGCACATCTGCGGAGCCTCCGAAGCCTCGCACACGTAGCCGCAGTTGCGGCACTGCCACCATATCTTGCCGTCGCGCTTGAAGAAGTTGCCGTCCGTCAGGCGGCTCAGCAGCTTCAGATAGCGCTTTTCATGCTCCGCTTCGACCGTGGCGATCATCCGGAACGCCGTGGCGATCTCCGGGAAACCCTCTTCGGCGGCCACCTTAGCGAACTCGGGGTAGAGCACGTCCCACTCCTCGTTCTCCCCCTGCGCCGCGGCGAGCAGGTTCTCCTGCGTCGTGCCGATCTTGCCGGCGGGGTAGCTGGCCGTGATTTCGACCATGCCGCCTTCGAGGAACTTGAAGAAACGTTCGGCATGCTCCTTCTCCTGTTCCGCGGTCTCGGCGAATACGCCTGCGATCTGTTCGTATCCTTCCTTCTTGGCCTTGCTGGCGAAGAAGACATAGCGGCTGCGGGCCTGGCTCTCGCCGGCGAAGGCTTTCAGCAGATTCTGTTCGGTACGCGTACCTTTGATGCTCTTTTCCATATCTTTTTTGATGTTTGTGTGTATGCAAAGATACGAAAATTCCGGTACGTGCGGCAAATTATCGCCATCGGAAATATTGATACGGCTATTCGGAACGGCTATAAGTCCTTTCCGGTCAGTTCGCGCAGGTCGCGACGGAAGAGGGCGTAGGCATCGGGCAGGGCTGCGGTGTCGGCCGCCTCGGGCGGCAGGATGCGATAGCGGGGCAGAGCGACCCATACGGGAAGCGGTTCGAGGCGGTAGCTCCTACGACCGTCCGGATAACGCAGGGCTTCGATCCGGGCGACCAGCCCGCCGTCCGTGTAGCGGCGGCGCTGGTTCGAGACGAGGTTTCCGAGCGAATAGAGCACCACGTGCGTCGAATCGGCCTGCCACGGCTGCACGACGTGCGGATGGCCGCCGACCACCACATCCGCGCCGTGGCGCCGCAGGAAGGCGGCCAGTGTGCGTTGCGAGGCGTTCTCCCGCCGCTCGTATTCGTTGCCCCAGTGCATGCAGGCGACGATGAAATCGGCCCCTTCGCGCCGCACCGCCGCCAGATCGGCGGCCATTCGCACGGTGTCGATGCGGTTTACGACGGACCCCGCGGGCACGGGCATTCCGTTCGTGCCGTAGGTGTAATTGACCAGCGCGATCCGCAGGCCGCAATGTTCGATGCGCAGCGGATGATTCCGCCAGTAGTCGGCGCTGTCGGCGAAGACCCCCGTGTGGCGGATGCCGCAGCGGTCCAGCTCGCGGATCGTCGTGCGGATGCCCTCCGCACCGCCGTCGCAGCAGTGGTTGTTGGCCAAGAGCGCGACATCCACGCCCGCTCCGCGCAGGGCGTCAGCCAGTTCCGCTGGGGAGCGGAAAAGCGGATAGCCCGTGTAGCGGCCGCTCCGCGTCAGCGTGGTCTCCAGATTGACCACCGCGAGGTCCGCGGCGTGCATCCGCGGGGCGAGGGCGGCGAACACGGGCGTGTAGTCGAACCCTTCGCCGCTGCGCGCGGCCTCGACCTGCGGAAGGTGCTGCATGACGTCGCCGCCGAAAAGCATCCGCACGCGCTGGGGCGGCGGAACGGCAGGCCGCTGCCGGGGAGGTCCGCCGGCAGGGGTGCAGCAGACCGCCGCGAACAGCAGGCAGGCCAGCGTATGTCGCATTCTGAGCCGCATGAGCGGGTGCAGGTCAGGATTTCCGTTTCGGATTGCGGGGGAACCATCCTTTCTCGACCCGCTTGCGCTGTTCGAACAGTTCGCCGATACCCCAGAGCGACGAAGCGCCCCAGACGGCCAGCAGCGTGGACCAGAACAGTTCGCGCACGGCGACCGAGGCGGCGATCGCCCCGATGCCCGACAGAAGGAACAGCCACCAGATGCGCACCCCGAAATAGTATTCGCCCTTGATGACGAACGGATGGAAGATGCCGATGATGAGGAACGTGCCCAGTCCGATGGCCAGTCCCGTGAGGTTGTGTTGCGTCAGAAATTCCATATTGTTTCGATGTCGTTCTCGCCGCATGGAACGGTGTGTTCCGCCCTGCGGGACAAAGATACGAAAAACGGGCGATCCGCCGCAGGACCGCCCGAAAAAACAGCCGTTTCCCGTCAGAAGCCGTATTGCAGCATCACATTGACCCGGTTGGCGTGCCCTTTGCCCGCCGCCATGTCGCGGCGCGAGCCGTAGAGGTACTCCCCGGCCACTTTGCAGCGCGGCGCGATCGTGTAGAAAACATTGCCGAAGACGTACTGTCCGCGTTTGTATTCGTCTGCGGCGTAGAATCCGTGGCTGCGCTGCACGCGGACGGTCGAATAGCCGCCCGAAAGGAAGAGACGCGGCGTGAGGGCGATCTGTGCGGCGGCCTGCCAGCCCCACATCGGCATCGTCCGAATGCGCGTTTCGTCGCGCGGGCAGGGCGTGAAGTCGAGCCCCGAACCCGTGAGGTCCTGGATGTAGGGGGTGATGCCCTTGCCATAGATACCGTTCATGAAGAGCCGCAACGGGTCGCAGCAGCGGATCGTGCCGCTGAACTGCACTCCCCAACCCGTGAGCGAGGTGTCGCTTTTCCGCGTCAGGTCATGCAGGTACATGTTGCGCACGACGGCCGAAGCGCGGATATGGCTCGAACGGTCGCCGCCCCAGGCATATTGGAGGTAAAAGGGAATGTCGGGCACGCGCTGCGGGATGGCGTCGAACCCCTCGCCGTACGTACCGCTCACGACGGGCATCTCGGCCGCCACGCCGAACGAGAGTCGGCCTTCGGCGAAGGAGCGTTCGTAGCGGACGAGCGTGGCAAAGTTGAAGTTGTAGGCATTGGGGCCTTGAAAATCGACGGTCGCAGGGGCCGCTTCGAGATCGCAGAAGGTCGTCACGTCGCGCCCGAGGGTCAGTCCCAGCAGCGAGACGTAGGCCGAGCGCAGACGCGGCGTGTAGCTGTTCGCGGCTCCTCCGCGGAAGTCTCCGTCGAGATAGATCACCACGCGTCCCGCGGCCCGCGTGTTGGCGATCGCCTTCAGGAAGAGGCGCGACGTGGAGGCGTCCAGCGTGAGTTTCTGCCGCGTGGCATAGTTCCCGGCGACGGGAATGTCGTAGGTCACGAAGTCGATGTTCTCCACGATGCCGCCCGCATCGTAGGCGGCCCTCAGGGCGACGAATCCGCCCAGCGAAAAAGAGAAGCGGTTCTCCTTCGAGGAGAAGACGAACTGCGGCCGGTCGTGCTGCTGGAATCCCCGGCGGTGCGTTTCGGCATGGTCGCGCCGCGCGTCTTCCTCTTCGGAGGTGCGGTGGCGGCCGCTTGTCGCGGGACTGTGCGATGCGGCGAAGGCCGCGGCCGGATTCTCCCCGTCCGGCCGGGAAGAGGGCCGGGAGGGTTGTGCCGCGACCGGAGCGGCGAGGAGGGCGGCCAGCAGCGCCGGTACGGCCCGGAATCGGAATGGTGTCATAGGCTGAACGACTGTTTTCGGTGAACGGACCCGGACCGCATCGGACGGTCCCGGTCTCCGGCGACGTGCCCGCAACTCGTATGCCAAAACCGCGGAGGGAAAAATCCCGAATTTCGCTATCTTTGCACGGGAAAAACCTCCGTTTCTTTCCGGCGGCGGAACCGGGCGGCGAAATCGCCGCCAAGGCCGCGGAGCGAAATTCGGACCCGAAAGGAAATAGTTATGTTGCTGGGATTGATTCTTCTGCTCAGTCTGGCGGCTGCGGCCGCCGACTGGCTGCACTTCCGCCGCGCACGGCGTGCGCGGCTTCGCCGGCTCTCGCTCGCATGGGCCGCGGCGACCGACGCGCTGCCGCTCGCGGTCGTCGGCATGGGACTTCTCTGCCGCGACAACCCGACGCCCGTCGTCATGGCTTCGATGTGGCTCTTCTGGGTCTGGATGGCGACCGTGCTGCCGCGTCTGGCCTTCTACGCCTTCAACTTCTTCGGACTGCGCCGCACGGGCCTCGCCGCCGCAGCTGCGGTGTTCGCCGCGCTCGTGATAGGGGTCACGGCGGGCCGTACGAGCCTGCGCGTCAGCCGGACGGAGGTGTGCTCCCCGGCGCTGCCCGCGACGTTCGACGGGCTGCGCATCGTGCAGCTCTCGGACATCCATCTGGGGACGATCGTCTCGCCCGGGCGGGAGCTGACGCGTCTCGCAGACCGCGTGAACGCCCTGCGGCCCGACCTGGTGCTTTTCACGGGCGATCTGGTCAATATACGCGCCTCGGAGCTGGACCGCACGGCCGTGCGGTTGCTCCGCCGCATCGAAGCCCCGGTTTACTCCGTCACGGGCAATCACGACGTGGGCAAATACATCAAGGACTCGCTGCGCCATCCGGCCGCCGAAAGTCTGCGCGAGGTGATCGCGCGCCAACGGGCGATGGGGTGGCGCGTGCTGGACGACGAGACCGTCTATCTGCGCCGCGGCGGCGACAGCATCGCCCTCACGGGGCTCTCGTTCGACCCGGCGCTGAGCGAGCAGCGGCACGACCGTCATCTGCCTGCCACGGGACTCCGGCGCGCCTTCGCAGGCGTTCCGCAGGGACTTTACAGCATCGTACTGGCACACGTGCCGCAACTTTGGGAGCAGATCACGGCAGCCGGATACGGCGACCTGACCCTCTCGGGACACGTGCACGCCATGCAGTGCAAGATCCGCTTCGGGGGCCGCGGCTGGTCGCCCGCGGCACTCCTCTACACGCATTGGAGCGGCCGTTACGACGATTCCGCCGGGCGGACGCTCTACGTCAATGACGGCACGGGCTGCGTGGGATACCCCATGCGGCTGGGCGCCCGTCCCGAAATCACGCTCATAACCCTGAAACGATGCGAGTGATACTCTCCGCCGCGGTCACGGCCGACGGCTATCTGGACGACAACGGGCCCGGACGGCTCGTGATCTCGACGCCCGGGGACTGGGCGGCGGTGCTGCGGCTGCGCGCCGGCTGCGACGCCATCCTGGTGGGGGCCGAAACCGTGCGCCGGGACAATCCGGCGCTGTCGCTACGCGACGACGCCGAACGCGCCCGCCGGGCGGCACGCGGCCTGCGGCCCGACCTGTCGAAGGCGGTCGTGACCCGTTCCGGCCGTCTCGATCCGTCGCTGCGGTTTTTCACCGAGGGCGATGCGGACCGGTATGTATTCTCGCCGTACGACATTCCTGAACTGGAAGCGGTTGCAACGGTCATTTCGAGCGAAGGAGCACCCGTGACAGCGGTCCGGATCGTCACCGAACTCGAGAAGCGGGGCATTCGCCGCCTGCTGGTCGAAGGGGGTGCGCAGACGCTCGGCCTCTTCCTCGGCGAAGGGCTGGCCGACGAAGTACGCTATGCGGTCAATCCGCGGCTCGCGCTCGGCAGCGGACGGGGCGGGGCGCGATTCCGCTTCGAGCCGCCCGCTGCGGCACCGTGCCGCCGGGAGAGTATCGACGGCATGGAGATTGCGTTCTGCACGCTGCATGAGGATACGACGGCCGAGGATCTGGCCGGATTGCGCGAGGCGATCGCGGAGAGCCGCCGCTGCACGCCCAGCGAAACTTCCTATTGCGTCGGGGCGGTGATCCGGACGTGTGACGGGCGGCGCTTCACGGGCTACACGCACGAAACGTCGGCCACGCACCACGCCGAGCAGGAGGCCATAACCAAAGCCCTCGCAGCCGGTGCGGAGCTGCGCGGCGCCGCGATCTGGTCCTCGATGGAGCCGTGCTCGCAGCGGGCCAGCGAACCGGAGAGCTGCACGCAGCTCATCCTGCGCCACGGATTCGCCCGCGTGGCCTTCGCACTCTACGAACCCGACCGGTTCGTCTGCTGCCGCGGAGCCCTCATGCTGCGCGAGGCGGGGCTCGACGTCCGCTGCTACCCGGAACTGGGGGAGGAGGTGCGGGCCGTAAACGCCCATCTGTGGCGGTGAAAAAGGCGCAATTTGTTTCCGTAAAGACATAAAACTGTCCTAAAATGCGCATAGCCGAACAGAATCCCGCAAAAACACCTATATTTGCCTCGTAAACGAATGAACGGTATGAAAATCAGCATCAAGATCGCCGTGACGGCAGCAGCTCTGGCCGCGGCGGCATACGCTCCGGCACAGGAGACCGGACGTGCCATCACGCTCGACGAAGCGATCGCCGTCACGCTCACGGAGAATCCCGCGATGAAGGCGGCGGCCTACGAGGAGCGTGCCGCGCAGCAGCAGCGCCGGGCTGCCATCGGCCTGCGAATGCCGCAGATCAACCTGACGGGAGCCTACGCCTATCTGGGCAAAGACATAGGATTCGATTTCAACGACCTGAAAACCCCCGTGAACGACCTGGCGGGCAAGATTTTGGGCAGCGGGCTGATTGCTCCGGAGCTGATCCCCTCGATCCAGGGGCTGCTGAACCCGATGATGAACGCCGACTGGTTCCTGACGTTGCAGGACCGCAGTCTGGGATTCGTGGGCGGCGAGGTGACCCTTCCGATCTGGATGGGCGGCAAGATCAACGCCGCCAACCGCGCCGCACGGCTCAACGAACGCACGGCCGCGGAGCAGGGCAACCAGACGCGCAACGCTCTGATCTCGGAACTGGTGGAACGTTATTTCGGGCTGGCGCTGGCCACGCAGGTCGTGGCCGTGCGGCAGCAGGTGGCCGACGGCGTGAGACGCCATCTGGAAGATGCCCGGGTGCTCGAGAAGAACGGCATGATCGCCCGCAGCGAACGGCTCTACGTGGAGTTCAAGATGGCTGAAGCGGAGCGTGAGCTGGCCAATGCCAAGTTGCAGGCGGAGACCCTCTCCAGCGCGCTGTCGAACACGCTGGGACGCGAGAGCGACTGGCGGCCCGTCACGGCGCTGTTCCTCATCGGCGAGATCGAAGAGCCGGCCTATTACCAGGACCTGGCCGCGGCGCGCAACCCGCTGCTCACGGAGGTGTCGCTCAAACGGCAGCTGGCCGAGGAGAACGTCCGCGCGCAGCGTTCGGCTTTCCTGCCGCAGGTGGTGGCCATGGGCGGCGGATCGTTCTACAATTACCAGGTGGCCGGCTTCGTACCCCGCTGGGCCGTGGGCGTGGGCGTCAATATCAAGCTCTTCGACGGTCTGAACCGCGAATACAAGTATTCGGCGGCCAAGCAGACCGTGAGCCGCGTCGGCGAGTTGCAGAACAAGGCGTCGCAGGATATCGCCGTGCTGGTGGAGAAGCTCTACAATCAGATGATGAACTACCGCAACCAGATGACCTCGATCGAGGCTTCGCTCGCCTTCGCCGAGGAGTATCTGCGGATGAAGAACTCGGCGTTCCGGGAAGGCATGTCGTCCGCGACGGACCTGATCGACGCCGAGCTGAATCTCGCGGGCGTGCGCACGGAACGCCTGCAGGCGGCCTACAATTTCGACGTGCTGCTGGCCCAACTGCTCGAGGCCGCGGGCATCAGCGACGAATTCGCGGCCTACGCCCGTCGCATGGACGCACGGGTGATCCTTTTCGATCAAGAATAAAAAACGAACGATATGAAGCGAAACAACGTAATCGGAATCACGGCGGCCGCGGCGGTCATCGTCCTTTCGGTCGTACTCATCAGCCGTTACCTCGACAAACGGACGCCCCTGCTGATTCAGGGCACGGTGGAGTGCACGACCTACAAGGCCTCCTCGAAAGTTCCCGGGCGCATCGACGAAATGAAGGTCGAGGAGGGCGACCGCGTGGAGAAGGGGCAGCTCCTCTACATGCTCTCGACACCCGAGCTGGAAGCCAAGCTGCGGCAGGCCGAGGCCGTGAAGAGCGCGGCCGCCGCATTGGACGCCGCCGCCGTGGCGGGAGCCCGCATCCAGCAGATAGAGGCGGCGCTGAACATGTGGGAGAAGGCGCAGGCCGGCCTGGAGCTGGCGCGCAAGACCTACGAACGGGTGCGGAACCTCTACGACGACGGAGTGGTCCCGGCACAGAAGCTCGATGAAGCCGAAGCCAACTACAAGGCCATGGAGGCGACGGCGCTCGCAGCCAAGGCGCAGTACGACCTGGCCGCCGACGGGGCCCGCAAGGAAGACAAGGAGGCCGCCGCGGCACGCGTGCGGCAGGCCGAAGGGGCCGTCAGCGAGGTCGAATCCTATATCGGCGACGCGATGGTTTACTCGCCCGTGACGGGAGAGGTTTCGACCGTCATCGCCGAGGAGGGCGAGCTGGTGGGCAGCGGCTATCCGGTGGTGGCCATTCTCGACATGTCGGACATGTGGGTGACATTCAACGTCAAGGAGACGCTGCTCCCGGGCATGAAGCTCGGGACGCGGATGACGGGATTCGTCCCTGCACTCGACCGCGATGTGGAGTTCGAGGTGACCTACATAGCCCCGCAGGCCGATTTCGCCACGTGGGCGGCGACCCGCACGCAGGGCGGATTCGACATCCGCACCTTCGCCGTGAAGGCCCGGCCCGTCTCCGCCGCGGAGAACATGCGCCCGGGGATGAGCGTGCTGGTCGATTGGGATAAAATCGGGCGATAGCGATGCGCCGACTGCTGGAAAATACCGGAGCCGTGCTGCGGCGGGAACTGGGGCGGCTGGCGCACCAGCCGATGTACTTCGTGCTGATGCTCCTCCTCCCGGCGGCGTCGTTCGCCTTCTTCGCCCTGCTGTTCAACGAGGGGGCGATCCGCAACGTGCCGGTAGCCGTGCTCGACGAGGACCACACGGCCCTTTCGCGCAAGGTGACGCAGATGATCGACGACACGCCTACGGCGCTGGTCTCCTACGGAGTGCAGTCGATGGACGAAGGCGAGCGTCTGATGCGCGAAGGGCGGATCATGGCCATCGTGCAGATTCCGGCGTTTTTCGAGAAGGATATCCTGAGCAACCGCCAGACGCATATCGAGAATTACATTTCGGGAACCAATATCACCGTGAACGGACTGCTGTCGAAAGACATCCAGACGGCCGTGACGACCTTCTCGGCGGGCATCCAGCTGCAACTGCTCATGAAGCAGGGACTGACCGAGCGGCAGGCCATGGCGCAGCTCATGCCCGTACGGTTCGACCGCCACGTACTTTTCAATCCGCATATCAATTACGGCTATTACCTCTCGCCGAGCTTCATGCCGATGATGCTGATGATCTTCACGGTGATGGCCACGATCTTCGCCATCGGAACCGAATTGAAATACGGCACTTCGCGCGAATGGCTGGCCACGGGCGGCGATTCGGTCGCGGCGGCCCTCGCGGGCAAGACGCTTCCGATCACGGCCGCGATGTTCCTCATGTCGCTCGTCATGCTGGTCGTCATCTTCAAGATCGTGGGAACGCCGCTCAACGGCAGCCTCGGCATCATCCTCGCCGGAACGCTGCTTTTCGTTCTGGCCTATCAGTCGATCGCCGTGATGATCGTCGCGTTGCTGGCCAACCTGCGTCTCTCGCTCTCGATCGGCGGCGGCTACTCGGTGCTGGCCTTCACTTTTTCGGGACTCACGTTCCCGATCATGGCCATGTGGGAGCCGATGCAGTGGGTGAGCCGTATCTTTCCGTTCACTTTCTATACCGATATTTTCGTCGATCAGATGCTGCGCGGCGCCCCGGCGGTTTACTCGCTGCCCGATCTGGGCTGTCTGCTGCTGTTCGTCGTATTACCGCTTCTGTGTCTGCCGCGTCTGAAACGCGTGGCGACGGAAGAAAAATTCTGGGGGAGATTGTAGCATGAACCGTTTTACACGACAGATGGCCTCCTACCTGCAACAGTTCGGCGCAGTGGTGCGGAACGAATTCCGCACGATCTTCACCGACGGCGGCGTGCTGTTGATCCTCGTATTCGCCATGCTGATCTACGCCACGGCCTACTCGCTGGCCTACGGCTCGCAGGTGTTGCGCAACGTGCCGATCGGTGTGGTGGACGCATGCCGCACGGCGACGAGCCGCAGCCTGATCGAGACCTTCAACGCCGGGCCGAATACGTATGTGGCCTACGAACCGACGGACATGGAGGAGGCCCGGGAGCTGTTCTACGGCCGCAAGATCTACGGCGTGGTCTACATTCCGTCGGACTACGAGCGGAAGCTCGTCGGCGGGTCGCAGGCCGATGTGGCGATCTACTGCGACGCCAGCTATTTCCTCATGTACCGGCAGGTGTTTCAGGAGTTGGTGACGACGATCGGGCAGACGGGCGCGATGGTCGAGTTCCGGAGGCTGATCGCCAAAGGGGCGGACATTCCGCAGGCGCAGGCCGTGACGCAGCCGGTCATCTACCAGTCGCACAATCTGTTCAACCCCTATCTGGGCTACGGAACCTTCGTCATGCCGGCCATCATCATCGTCATCATCCAGCAAACCATGCTTATCGGAATCGGCATGATCGGCGGCACGTGGCGCGAGCACGGACTGTACCGCAAGCTCCGGCCCGCGGGGCGGGGGAGAATGTCCACGCTGCCGATCGTCCTGGGACGGGCCACGGTCTATGCGCTGATCTATGCCGTGACCTGCGCCTACGTGCTCGGGCTGCATTACCGGATGTTCCACTTCCCGATGAACGGCCAGACAGGAGCCGTCGCGCTCTTCACGGCGGTCTATCTCGCGGCGTGCATCGCCATGAGCATTGCCGTCTCGACACTCTTCCGCTACCGGGAAAACTCGCTTCTGCTGCTGCTCTGGACTTCGATTCCGGTGTTGATGCTGAGCGGAATCTCCTATCCGCGCGAGGGCATTCCGGAGTGGATGTTCGCCTTGGGAAAACTCTTCCCGAGCAGCCACGGCGTGAACGGCTTCATCCGCATTCAGACGATGGGCGCTTCGCTCGACGAGGTGTTCGCAGAGATCAAGTGGCTCGTGATACTCACGGTGGCCTACGGCGGTCTGGCCTGCATCGGTATCCATCAGGTGATCCGCCGCGAGGAGCGGGAGCGGTGCGGGAAAGGAGAGTAGGCTGCCGGCCGGAATTCCTTCCGTCCGACAGTTTCGGCGGGAGGGGAGAGACAAGAGGGCGCTATTCGTCAGGCACGATTCCCTGCACGGCGAATGTCACGGACTTGTCGGAACCGTTCCTGGCTCCGATGCGCACTTCACGGCTCCCGCCAAGCGGAAGCTCGCCCAGATCGACCGTCCCGCCGTCGAACAGCAATACCTTTCAGTACAATTAAGAGGAATGATTGTAAGGTATGTATTTGATTCGCATTATTTAATCTTAGCAAAGACTATGATTGGATTATCTTCCTCGTTCTCGCAGGCACGTGCTATTTCTTTTGCGATTGGCGATACAGGAGGATGTTTATGGTAATAGCTCTGCAACCAAACAACATCATAAGCGTAGATGAGCTTATTGTCGTTTTGTCCGGCTTTTCCAAAACAGTTAGGCAGTTCATCAAACATCCGTTCATAAATGGTCGTTGTACGACTATGGCTGTCGAAAACGCTCCAGCGATCAGTCGGTCCGTAGTGGAAGAAGAGACGGCCGTCCGATAAAAGAACATGATTCGGTCCCGAATACCAACGATTTTGTTTTATCGCTTGGAGGTATGTGGATAAATCCTCGAATGTTTCGAGCCGGTTTGGCCGGTTTGCACTCCGATTGCCGGAATTAAGAACAAAATACGGATCGAATTTACCCCTTTGCATATTATACAGATATATCGTATCAGAGAACAGCGGACACAACAATACGCTGTCCTGGGTAAGTTTGGTCAAGACCCCGGAATTCAGGTAGGTCTTTCCGGCGTAAAGCGATTTATAAATTCCCGCCAGTTTGCCGCGCCGTTCCATGTGGTAGCCCGAAAACTGGCTTTTGAAAGAGATATTGGGACTGAAAAACAACTCCGTGCCTTCCCGTCCGATGCTTTCCACGTACAGTTGCGGATAAGCGAGGGTCTTTTGGGATATATAACGTCCGTCTGGAGTGAACCGTTTGATAATCCGGTAATTATCCAAAATTAGCAATTCGTTGTTATATTCGTCTATGGAGATGTCAAATGGATATATTAATTCATTATTAGCTCGTCCATTTGTGAATTTATGTAAAAAAGCACCTTTGGATGAAAAGATATAGACGCTATTGTAGGGAATAGTCGTCAGAATATATAATTTTTCATCATAACAAATGACTTTGGCGATTTGGTCGATCAAGGCTTTATCAGGTGTATCCAATTTAATAAAATGATCGATGGTCAAACCTGAATTATCTCGATCGATTTTTGCATCATTGATATCGATGATATGTATATTTTGTGAGGAATTGTCTTCTGGATCGTTCTCGGTTGTACATCCGTATAGCAAGGCACATATAAAACAATAGACAAAATGTCTCATAATAATGAATTTATAAGACTTCATCTACTAATGTAGATGAAGTCTTTGTTCAACAACTATGGCTTGTAGGAGTGCATCTGCTCGGACATGGTTCATAGCAGGGCATACAGCGAATGAGAGTTGCTCCACTGAAGATATTCCATATTTTCCAGAGTAAGATTCCCTTGGAGCCAATGATTCATCTTGTGCCAAAGCCTCGATATCGGCATTCAGCAGATCGAAAGGATCCGGCCGGTAGTTTGCCGTACAGTACAGGCAGTCACGGCCGCGGCAGCCATCATGAGACGGCATCCGCAAAAATCTGTTTCTCTTTAATACATGAAAATTTCAGGTTAAAAAGATCGTAGTTTTTCTCGAATTTCACAGTCGTCGTAAAGCAATCCGTAAAATCCACTCTAAAGTTATATATTTTTTAAAGAAAAGTACAAATATTTCGATAAAAATTCTCACATAAAACACTCATCGTATATCAATATAATCAAAAGATGTCTAAAGTGCGGCGACCTTACATATCTCCGGCGGCTGCCGAAACCCGTATCGTCGCATCGTCCGGCCCGGGAATGAATTTTACGACTCTTGCCAATGGAACCTCCTGCATAGATATCCGGAACAGAGGGTTGCCGCCCGAAAAGCGATGTCATACCGAGATCAGGCTGCACACGGTGTTCTGGTCCCCTTGGCCAAAATACCCAGCCAACAGCCGCAAAATAAAATTGCAGAGCACACGAGTCCATAGATTCGTGCTATCCGCCGGAGCCCCTGTTCAGAGGCGCATAAGGCAAAGGAAGCAGCATCATAACCCGGAACAACTGCTCATAGGGATCGTCCGGTTTCGGTAACTCATCGACACCGAACGGATCATCGGAGGTGGAAAACGCAATGTTGCGGGTAGTCCGAAAACTCCCCGAATCGCTTCCGGACAGTAACCGCCGGACAAGACCGATAGCAGACTCAAAAAAACACTCTCGTTGAAGCGTTCTTCAACGAGAGTGGAAATTACAAGAATCGACTTGTCGGAAAGCCGGTCTGCATCCGAATAGATCGCAGAGCGCCTTCCCGAATTCAACGCACCTTGATCTCCAACTGCGACGTCGGATAATTCTGGTCGTTGATCACGATCCGCTGCGCGTCGATCGCACTCTTCTGCCCGGCCGTGACATAGAGCGTTTTAAGATAGTAGCTGTTCAGCGTAACGCTTTGAATGGCCGGACACCCCGTGATATCGAGCCACTGAACCTTATCGTAGGAACCCAGCGTGATCTCGATGATCCGCACCGCAGTACCGGACACGGTCAGCGATTCGGATGTTTCGTAAGGCGACGAGCAGTAGAGGCTGGAAAGTACGACACGCCCCTCTTCGACGGGCGCATCGCCCAGTTTGAGCACTTCGAGCGGCGCAGGGGTCAGGTACGAACGCCATCCGCCCAGCATGCTCTGCCAGCCGATAGTCGTCAGCTTGGCATTACCGCTCAGATCGAGTTTGCGGATGGGGTTTTCTCCGATTCCGTTCGGCTCAAGCGTCGTAAGGTTGGCGAACGCCTCGATGCCTTTCAGCGATGCGATGCCTTTCCGGTAGAGATCGGGTAATTGTGTGGCGGCTTCGCCCGTTTCCGTCAGAATACATTCGGTACCGTCGAGTACGGTGATGTAACCGGCATCCACCAGAATCTGCCGGAACGTGTCGTCGGGGAACTCGATTCCTTTCGGTCGTTCGCCCTGCACGACGGAGACTTCAGCCGAAAGCGACTCTTCATCGGTCGTGAAACGCACGAAGCCCGAGCGGAACGGAACCTCGGCAGCTTCGATCTTGAAGACGAGTTCCTGCTCCAGCAGCTCCTCCGACGAGGAGGGCGGTGTCTGCAACACGATCCAGTCCACGGTGGGGTCGGCCCGGAACGGCAGATTGCTCCGCACGTTCACACGCACTTCTCCGCCCTCCACGGGGATGTTGAACGACGTCTCGCCGACCTCCAACAGCAGATTGCGCTCCTGTCGCACCGTCACCGTGCGTTCGTCGCCGTCCGTATTGGTCACGACGAGCCGCGCATCGCGGGGACGTCCCGTCGTATTGGCATCCGCCGTGAAGTAAAAGAACGAAAGCGAAGCCCGTGTCTCGACGCGGTGAATCCAATCGACCGGTTCCAAGAAACGACAGGAGGTTTCGCCCGAAGATTCGATGCGGAGGCGGAACTCGCCGCCCTCCGCAGGCAGGGAGTAATTGGTCTGGTCCGGATCGAGCAGCGAACCGCCTTCCTGGGTGACGGTCAGGCGACGCTCCTCGCCGCCGCACATGAAAGTGAAGCGGACTTCGCGCGCATCGAGGTCCGTATTCGGTTCGACGGCAAAGGCGACCGTCTCCCCGTCGCCGCCCTTATCGACGGACGGAACGCACCACTCCTGACGTCCGCTCAGACGCCAAGGACCGCTGCTGGCGACACTTACCTCGTTCGTTCCTCCTGAGAGAACTCCGCCGTCGGCGTCGAACGCGAGCGTTTCGGCCGAAAGGGCAAGCCTCTCCGCGGGAGCCGGAGCCTCCGCTCCGTTGTCATCGCCGCAGCCGGCGAAAGCCGCCGCGACGAGCATCCAAAATATCTTTTTCATACTGCGTTTTCGTGTTTGAAATACCGCAGGGATTCGTTCCGTACCACCCGGTACGGAACGCCCCGCTACCAATCTTTCTCGTGTCTTACGCCCGACCACAAAGCCTCGTCGTCGTAGATGTACTTCGCCACGTCGTTCAGCGGCGTGAACTGCCCGTCGCCCGGCTTGAGGTTATAGACCATTTGCACGCCGTTGCCCATCCGGCGGTTGTACTGCAAATTTTCGGGCGACGACTCCTGGCCGTAGGTCATGTCGAGCGATCCTTCGCCCCACTGCCGGCGCGACAGCCCGAGATGTATCGGGTTCATCAGCGCACCGTAGTCGCAATAGGCGTAATCGATGAAATCGCCGGGACGGACTCCGTCCACCGCCTCCTTGAACCCGAAGTTGGCCTGTCCGATCTGATAGAGCATCACCAGTTTGTCGGGCATCGCCATCTTCACCTCGTAGAGCAGACGGGCATAGGGCCCGGGGCCGTACTGCACGCATCCCGGCCAGAGGTTGCCGAGATGCTCCTCGTACTTCGAATATTCGTCGTCGAAATCGACGCCGTCGAGTCCATAGGTATCGACGATCGAACGCAGATCCTGCGCGAAGGCGCGCGCCGCTTCGTCCGAGAGGTTGGCCACGCCCGATCCGTCGCCGTTGCCCAGAATCGTCAGGCTGACGCGGATTCCGGCTTCCTGCAACGGGCGGATGTAGATGTCGCGGTTGTCCAGGATGTGCCGCACATTGGGGTTCAGCGTGACGCCCACGCGCCGCTCCTGCTCGATCCAGTTGATGTTGGCGGCGAAAATATTGACCACGTCGAAAAGCGGTTTGCCGCTCCGCTTGCAACTCCATTCCAAAGCATTGAGCGGATTGTTGTCGTTCACCTCGACATAGCAGACAGTGATCATTCCCGTCCCCTTATCGGTCGAGGGACGTGCGCCCTGCACCTGCACCCAGAAGATACAGGTACCCTCCGAGGCCGACACTCCGACCCCTTCGGTCTCGGAGGTCAGTCGCAGCGGTACGGCATAGGTTTCGCCTTCGGCGAGTCCCCCGCCGGGCTTCACGCCGACGCGCAGCGGGTCGGACTGCACGCTTCGGGGGCCGACGAGCAGCGCTCCGTCGGCCTCCAGTTCGACGGACGATTCGGGAACGGCCTCGAACGAAGCAGCATGGGTCTCATTGTAAGCCTCCAGCACGCTCTCGTCGTAGGCGAACCGAAGGTCCACGGCCTTTCCTGCCTCAGCGCTCAGGGCGACGCGCACTTCGCCCGAAACGGGCTCGTCATAAAGCCGCAGCGTCGCACCGGCCGCACCCTGCGGATTGTAGACCGAGCAGAAGCACGATCCGACCGTCTCGATGCGTCCTTCATCAATTCCGCCGGGACGAATATCATCCTCCGTGCACGAAGTCGCAACCAGCACGGAGACTCCGGCTGCAAGGCTCCATAGCATATTTCTTGTGTAGTTCATAGCGAATCTTGTTTTTGAATCAGTAGATTAGTTGTCTCCGTCACCGGAGGGAGCCTCGGGCAGCGACACCTGATTCCATTTGAGTGTCTCGTGCGCCGTGCCGCTGTTGTTGTTGTCCGTATGGTCACGGATGGTTTCGCCCGAACCTTCGTCGAATTTCCAGTAAGCCACGAGTCCCTCGCTCGCTGGATCGACCTCGTAAACGTTCGCGGCAATCTGCTCCTGCGTACGTACGGTATTCCAGATGCGCACCTCGCAGATCTCACCGTGGAGTTCGCGTCCGGCCGCATACGAGTAACCAATATGGAAGAAATGATCCTTCTGCTGGGCGTCGGTTTTCGGCTGCCCGAGGTTTACGGGAACGAACTGGTTGCCCGTCTTGTCGAGCACCGTTTCGCCATTGATGTAAATGACCAGATGTCCGGTCGCCACATCGCATGTCACGGCGATATGCGTCCACTCGTTCGCCGGGACGAGGCACGTAGTCGCATCCGTGAAGTTGGCCGTAGCGTAGGGAGTAGGCATGACTACCTGGAGCTGGTTGGGCTCCAGACCGTTGTCGCTGATGCGGATCAGGCAATGCCCCTCGATGCCCATCACGGTCTTGATACCGGGTTCGAGCACGTAGTCGCTGCACCGCACGAGCGCCTCCATCGTCACGGCGTTCAGGCCGTTGAGCACCTTGCACGATGCGCTCTGCCCGTCGAGCGTCTTGTCGAAGGAGATGTAGTTGCTCTCCTGAAGGTCGGCCACGACATTGATGATGGCCGCGCCGCGCAGCACGTAATAGATCGTGCGGGCGCTTTCGAGCACAGCCGCTCCATCGGCTTTACGCAGTGTGACGGGAAGCACGTGCAATGCCTCGGTGTCGAGTTCGCCGAGGTTATGGAAGCGCACCGTCACGTCGGCCGAACGGTTCGTACCGACCGGGATCGAGGTCTTGCCGCCCACGATCTCAAAGTAGTTTTCGGGCAGCATCGCCGCCTCTTCGCCCGACATGCGGTTGTAGTCCGCCACGCGGCCGGCGTCGGCCTCGAAGAGCAGGCCGACCTCCTTGCCGACCGGCTTGGGAGCCGCCGCGCGGAACGAACGTTCGTCCGAGACGGTGCTCTGCTTGACGAGCAGCGTCGTGACGTTCGTGTTCTGGTCGATGAACACCCTGTTGTCGAAATCCCCGTAGGGAGACGGTTTCTTGTCGCACCCCGTCATCGCCGCCAGCGTCCAAACAGACAGCAGGAGTGCCGTATGAAATCTTTTCATATCCGTTTAGTTTTTGGGAGAGGGATTAAGCGTTTCGATGGCCTCCTTCGTGTAGCGGTAGATCATCGCGGAGTTGTAGTAGTCGTACTGCACGTTCATGATGCCCATTCCCGCCTTGCCGATATCCTCCGGACGGAGCAGCCACTCGGCCAATGCTCCGACGGCACGTACCGAAGCACCCGAGGCGTCGGCCAGATACCCCGTGGCATCGGTTGCAGAAGGCGGCACGGCGGAGACGAGCCACAGGAAGCGGTCGGAGGGAATTCCTTCGACGGCGCACATGCGGCGGGCACGGACACCGAAGTCGTACACCGATTCGGCGTCGAGGCAGCGAACTACCAGATAGTCGCAAAGGGCCACCGCCGACAGGTCGCTCAGCCACTGGGGCGTTCCTTCGAAGAGAAGCAGCCCCCCGGGATGTCTTTCCCGCCATTCGGCCAGAGCTCCGGCCACCACGTCGTCGAGCGCCCGCTGCACGCGGAGTTCCTCTTCGGTAGCGAAAGTCGGGTCGGTGGATTCGTAGCGGAGCGTCAGCCCGTCGAGGCCGTCGGCTTCGATCTCTTCGAAACGCTCAGCCAAGGCGGCAGAGAGCCGTTCTTCGGGGGCCTGCGTATCCTCGGCACGCGCCAGAGCGGCCTGACAGTCGAAGGCGCCGATGATTTTCGTCCCTTTCTCACGAAGCGCTTCGGCCTGTTCGAGTTCCTCGGCCGTAAGGCGTCCTCCGGCCGTCAGCGCCACGACATCCACGCTGTCGGGCACATCGGAGAAAAAGCCGCCCCGGCTGACGGGTCTCTTGTCCGAATTGTCGAACCAGACGACCGTCCGATAATGGTCGCCGTTCTTGTAGGCGCGGAGCGAGGCGAGGTAACGGGCATACAGTCCGGGATCGTCTTCGCCGAAAACAGGGTTTTCGACTGCGATTTTCTCGTTCTCCGTCCAGTCGTCGCACGAGGAGCCCGCCGATGTTGCGAGCAGAAGCGCCGCGCCGCAGAATATGTTGCTTATCGTTCTTTTCATGACTCGAATGATAATGGATTATTTCTCCTTGCAGTCCCACCACAGACGGGTGGCCATGTTGTCGGGTCCCCCGAGCAGTGAAACCGCTTCATTGATATGCTCGTTGTTCTCCTGGTACTCCTCCGCCGGATAGGGCATGCGGTTCGCATAGCCTCCCTCGGGGATGATGCCGCCGCTGCGGTTGTTCGTGGCGGGCATCAGCCGCGGATAGCCCGTGCGCCGGAATTCGCACCATGCTTCGAACCCTTCGGGATAGATCGCCAGCCACTTCTGGGTGATGATCTGTTCGAGGTTGGTTTCGAAATCGCCGCGCGTATCCCATTTGACGGTTACGGTGCTCACTTCCGAAGTGTTGCTCTCCTTGCCCAGCGGGTCCTCATAAGACTCGGGCAGCGACACCCCGTCGGCGATGTAGGCGTCGTAATCGCCCGAGAGCCCCCACTGTTCGAACGAGAGGCGCACCCCTTCCTCGTACCAGCGTTCGGCATCGCCCGTCGCGCCGTACCAGCCGCGCAGGGAGGCTTCGGCCTTCAGAAAGGCCACTTCGGCGGCATTCATCCACATGAGCGGCGTCGTATAATCGACCGCCATATTCGAGTAAAGAAGCGATTCGGAGGGAATGCTGATTCCCGAACGCAGCCCGATATAGCCGTTCCGAATTCCGCCTGTGAAGGTCGAAAGGGTGAAGTATTTGGCCCGCCGGGGGTCTTTGTAACCGTTCATGTAGGAGGTGATGTCGGCCGAAACGCGCGAGTCCCCGCCGTTGTAGTCGTACATCACCACCCGGAACGGGTTGTTCTGGGTCGGAATCTGTGCATTGTCCGCATTCGATTCGATCACGCCGCCGTTCTCTCCGGAAAGAGCTTCCTTTACGATCCGTTCGGCTTCGTCCGGCGCCGCATAGCTGATACGCATGGCCATGCGCAGCTTGAGCGAATTGGCGAACCGCACCCATTTCGACAGGTCGCCCGCATAGATCTTGTCCGAGGCGGCCTTGATGGTCTCGGCCGAATGGTTCCTCAGCACGGTCAGCGCACCGTCCAGCTCCTCGAACAGCCGTTCATAGACGGCCTGCTGCGAATCGTAGGGTGAGGTAAGCGCGTCGTCGGCTCCGATCTGCGAATAGGGAACCGGTCCGTAGGTGTCGGTCACGCGATGCACGGCAGCCACGCGGATCACTTCGGCAAGCGCAAGGGCCACTTCGTCGTCGGAATTGACTTTCAGCTTGTTGTAAGCCGTATAGATCTCAGGAATCACGCGGATGAGCATCACGCGCGTCCAGTCGTTGGTAGGGTTGAAGATGGCGATGCGGGTGGGAAGTCCCGGATTCGAGTCGGCCGTATAGCCGCCGAGCGCACCTCCCAGCACGATGTCGGTGAACTGGTGCGTATTGACATCGAGCGGAATGACCCATCCCTGCATGCCCGTCAGAATCGACGAGACGATGTAGTTGTCGTTGTTCATATCGTCTTTCGAGGCGGCATAGGGATCGGTGTTGATGTCATCGAACCCGCCCGTGCAGGCGGCGAACAACGCTGCCGGTGCCAGCGCCAGCAGGCGGAGGCGTCTGCGAAGATATTGTGGTTTTTTCATAGCGCGTTTAGAATTTGAGTCTCATGTTGAAACCGATATTCCGTAACGAAGGCATCATGAAATAGTCGATGCCCTGATAGTAGTTGCCCGTCGTGGCGACGGCTTCGGGGTCGAACGGAGCCTTGCGGTAAATCATCCAGAGGTTGCGGCCCACGAGCGAGAGGTTTATCTCGCAAACGCCGCCGAGTTTCTCCTTCGGAATCGTATAGCCGATCGAAGCCTCCTGCAAGCGGACGTTCGTCGCCGAATAGGTGTAATATTGCGGGATGTTCTTGCCGCCTACGACCTCGTACCAATTGTAGGCCGGCAGGAGCGAACCTCCGTTGACGGCGACGCCTCCGGCGTCGCGTGCCGCGGCAGAATCCTCCGATACGCCGTAATAGTCGAGCTGAGCCTGCGTGGCGGAGTAAACGATACCGCCGATACGGGCCGATACCATGAACCCGAAACTCAGGTTTTTCCAGCGGAAGTCATTGCGCCACGCCATGTTGGCCTTCGGGAAGACCGATCCCAGCCTGATGTCGTCCAGATTCTCGGAGACCGTATAGATGCGGTCGTTCTCGTCCACGTAAATATGACCGTTGGCATCGCGTTTGAGGTCGATGATCGAATAAAGATCGCCCAGCGAACCGCCCTTCTTGAGGATGAAGTGCGCCTGGTTCAGACCGCCGACATCGAGGCGGTCCTTCGTGACAAACTGTCCGGTTTCGGGATGGCGGTAGTTGTCCACCAGTTCGAGAATCCGGTTCTGGTTGGAGCTGAGCGTGAAATTCGAACTCCACGAGAACTCGCCCCATTTGTTGCCGTAGCCCAGCGCCAGCTCGATACCCCGGTTGCGCACCGATCCGGTCTGGACGTAGAGCGTCGAATAACCGGACGACACGGAGATCTGCGGGTCGAAGGTCTGGTTGTAGGTCTTCGTGTTGTAATACGATACGTCGAGGTTGAAATGCTTCAGGAAACGCATGGTAAGACCCATCTCCCACGAATCCGTGCGTTCGGGCTTCAGGTCGTAGAAGGGGTAATTGGTCTCCGTCTTCCACACTTTGTTGTCGGCATCCCAGACATAGACGGGGTTGGCCAGGAAACGGGCGAAGGGCATACCTACCGAGGCCCACGAACCGCGCACCTTGACGTAGGAGAGGTTCTCCGGCATGTCGGGGATGAGCTGCGAAAGCACCACCGAGGCGCCGACGGAAGGGTAGAAGAACGAAGCCTTGACCGATTGCGGGCCGGCCAGTTGAGAAGGCCAGTCGTTGCGCCCCGTAAGGGTGAGGTAGTAGGTTCCCTTGTACCCGATTTCGGCCGAGGCGAAGAGCGACTGGTACTGTTCGCGCCAGCCGGACTGCTCGCGTGTCACACGGGTGTCGTCGAGCTGGAAGACGTTGAACAGATTGGCGATACCCGACTCCATGATGGGACCGCGGTTCTTGAAGGCATCCTGCCGGATATCCGAAATCACGGCGCCCACGTTGGCCTGCAGCGACCAATTCGCTCCGAAGGTCTTGTCGATATTGAGCAGCACGTCGCCGTAGGTCTGCTGATCTTCGGTCTTGGTGATGCCGTAAAGTCCGTTGTTCGAACCCTCGATGAGCGTCGAATTGGACGTGGCATAAAACTTCTCGGTGAAGTTGTTCACCGAATTGTCGATTCGGATACGGCCCGAAACCGAAAGCCAGTCGAGAATCCGGTAGGAGATGTTGGTATTGAGCATATAGCGCCGGCGGTCGTTCTCGCGCAGGTTGCGGTAGTTGATCCAGTAGGGATTCTGCATCGTCAGATTGCCCGCACCGATCCACTCGTCCCAGTCCTGCACCCAGATGCGGCGTTCGGGGTCGTATCGTTCGAACATCCGCACACGGTTCCAGTCGTTTCCGCGGGGAAACAGGTAAGCCGAAACCAACGGATTGGCATACGTGCCCTGATTGACCATGTTGCGGTCGTTCTGCATGATGTAGGAGGCTCCGATGTCCAGAGTCATGCGGTCTTTGAGCAACGAGGTGGTGTTGCGGGCCGTGAAGTTGTAACGCTCGTAGCCGTTGTTGGGCACAATACCGCGGGAATTGACAGCCGAGGCCGAAAGGTAGGTCTGGTTGCGGTCGGTGCCCGTCGAGAGCGAAACGGTCTCGGTGCCGGTGACGCCCGTCTGGAAGTAGTCGCTGCGCGGGGAATAGCCCGTGCGGTCCGCAGCACCGAGCCGGCGGCCCCAGCTCATGAGCGTCTGCCCCTCCGAAGCATTAAGATTGCCCGTACCGTAGCGGTTTTGGAATTCGGGCATCACGAAGGGAGAGTGTACCTCGGTATTGCTGGTCACGGTCACGGACGTATGGCCCGCCTTGCCCTTCTTGGTCGTGATGACGATGGCGCCGTTCGACGCATAACTGCCGTAGAGCGCCGCAGCCGCAGCGCCCGTCAGCACCGACACGGACTCGATATCCTCGGGATTGATGTCCGCGACGGCTTCCGACGTTCCGGCCGAGTCGAACTCCGTTCCGCCCTCGCCGCCGAGGTTGTACATCGGAACACCGTCGATGACGTACAGGGCGTTCGAAGACTGGTCGATGCCCTTCGTACCGCGCATGACCACCTTCGAGGCTCCGCCCACGCCCGACGACGAGGCGTTGATGTTCACGCCGGCCACCTTGCCGCTGAGCGCATTGACGAAGTTCACGTCCTTGTTGCCGACAATCTCCTCAGCCGAAACTTGCTGCACGTTGTACGACAGCGCCTTTTCCGAACGTTTGATGCCCAGGGCCGTTACGACGACAGCATCCATTTCAAGCGCGGATTCGCGCAGCGTGACCTCCATTGCCGTACGGCTCCCGACCGGAATTTCCGTGTCGTCGTATCCCAGGTAGCCGAACGACAGCACCGCCTTCGCGGCGGGAGCGGGAATCTCCAGCGCGAAAGAGCCGTCGGCCCCGGTACTCGTACCGACGGTCGTCCCCTTGACAATGACCGTCGCTCCGATGATGGGAACTCCGTTCTTGTCGAGGACATGTCCCGTCACCCTGCGGGGCTGGTCATCGACGCTTTTCTGTGTCAATACGATGTGATTGTCCGAGAGTTCCCAGCCGAGTTTCGTGCCTTCGACCAGACGGTCGAGCACGACCGACAGCGGCTCCCGCCTGGCGTGCAGCGTCACCCGGTGAGAAGGGGCGATGTCCTGTGTTTTATAGAGGAACATCAGCGATGTTTGCTTCTCGATCTGCACGACGGCATCGTCGAGCGTTCCGCCCTCTACGGAGACGCTGATGCGTTGTTGCAACACACCGGATTGCGCCGAAACCGTCATTTTACCCGTCCCGAGCGTGAAAAACAGCGCGAGAAGAGCAAGAATCAGATTTTTTTTCATAAATTTAAGACCTCTTAGATGAGTAGTTTATGCCATGCACCGCAAAGCGCCGGGATTCCGGAGCATCGGGGCATGAACGAAAATTTAACGAGTCCGGAGCCGGGGAATGTCAGCAGCATGACCGGCTCCTCTTTGTTCGGGGGGGGGAAAGAATCCGTTCGTCAATCGGTCATAGGCAGGAAAGATTTAAGGTTCGACATGTCTATTGAGGTTTTCGTAGTTTTCAAAAGGTCAGCGTAAGCGGATGCGGTAGGTGTTCCCGTCGCGTTCGATATGCAGACGCCCGTCGTGGTTCAGGACGCCGAACACCTCGTCGAGCCGCTCCGTGAGCGAGAAACTGCCCGTATAACGGATCTTTTCCGCAGCTTCGTCGATAAGAAGAATCCGCACGCCGTAATAGTTCTGCAACCGGGCGGCGATCTGCGCGAGACTCTGATCGCGGAAACGGTAAACCCCGTCGTCCCACGGAAACTGCCGCTCATAGGCGTCCAGTTCCGAAAGCCGGTAACTACCGGCTCTCTTGTCGAAATGGCACTGTTCGTAAGGATGCAGTTCGAGCGACCGGAGCAATTCGCCCTCACGGTCGAGCAAGTCGAGTCCCACGGCCCCGCTCAGGAGCGTTACGGTGTTCTCGGATTCGTTGGAATAGGCCTGGACATTGAAAGTCGTTCCGAGCACGCGTACCGACTGGCGGCACGAATGGACGATGAAGGGGTGCTCCGCATCGTGTTCGACATCGAAATAGGCTTCGCCGTCGAGCCATACCTCGCGGGGACCGGAGCCGAAAGAGGCGGGATAACGCAACTTCGAAGAGGCTTTCATCGTCACCTGCGTACCGTCGGCGAGCACGATGCGCGACTTGCTTCCGGCATCCACGCATATCGTATTGAACGAGCCGGAAAGCCCTGTCCCGCCGCTCCTCCCGGCCAGAATGCCGACAGCGATCAGTGCGGCTGCCGAGGCGGCATAACCGACTGCCCGGAACCATATCTTCCGCCCGAGCTTTCGGCGGGGTGCAGGGCGCAGCGCGGCAATACGCTCATCCGAGGCGAATTCGGGCCTTGCGAGCAACCGGCGCCGCATGGCCTCGACATCCACCGCTCCGATCTTCGATGCGGCATCCCGCTCGGCGTAAAGATGCGTCAGCCCGTAAAGCAACTCTGCATTCTCGGGATCGAGGCCGGCCCATTCGTGCAACGACTCGATCTGCTGCAACGAGGCTTCACCTTCGAGATAGGCGATCAGGGCGGATTCGAGTGCTTCGGAGATTTCTTTCATCGGTCATGCGTTTTATATGTAAAACACATGTCCCGTAAAAATTACCTACTCCGTTCGAAAAAAAATTCAGCAGCCATTCGAAGGGGGGGGGTAAATAAGACTAAAGATCAGCAGGATGAGCATCCTTTCGCGAAGGAAGCGAAGCGCTTTATAAAGCTGGGCGTCCACCGTACGATGCGAAATGCCGAGCCGCTCGGCGATTTCCGCACTCTTCAGATCCTCGTACCACGATAACCGGAAAACCTCGCGGCAGCGTTCCGGCAACTGCTCGATCAACGCCCGCAGGACATCCTCGCGTTCGTTCCGCGGTTCATCGAGAATCCGCAGTTCGTATTCCACCTCTCCGAGCCGCAGCTCTGCAAGCGAGGTGCGGACATACCGGCTGACGACCAGTTCATGCCGAATGGAATTCCGGCAGGCATTCAATACGCTGCGGTAAAGATAACGGCTCAACTCCTCGGACGGCAGACGGAAACGCCCCTGCTGCCAAACCCGCACGAATACGTCCTGCACGATATCCTCTGCAAATTTCTCCGTGACGAAACGGCGGGCGAATACGATCAGGCGGGCCGCATATTCGTGATAGATGCGATCGAAACGGCCGAAGTCCCCCTCTTCCGGAACGAACGGGAGAGTTTCATCCGAAGAATCCGTCTGTATTTTATCCGAATGTAATGAGCGCATCGTCCAAAAACGTATTATCTCCAATGCTCCGCAGTTATCCGTCCATGCATGGAAATTCCGAAAATCGCATCCGACGACCGAATCGCAAATAAACTGTTAGCCATCTTTTTCGCAGCCTTTTCGTCTATTGATTTGCCGTCGTATGAACTATCCATTCAACGGCGTCCGGGGCAGTCGCCGGCCGGACTCGAACACACAAATATAGAAAATGATCGATAAAATAATGAAACTCCCCTCGATTTAATTGCAATTCCGAGAGGAGCGGCCCGTCGATTACCGGACAGAAAACGTTTTGTTGCGCTGTTTTTATCCGGGAACGGATTCATGGCGGTATTATCCGATCGAGGCTTCATCATCCGTCGGTTGTCAGCCCGATACTTCCATAGTATTGTCAGCCGCAGACGGTTCCATTCTGAAGCCCATGATTCGATGAATTGCGACCGCCTTTCGGCTGAAACGCCGAGAATCATCTACCCAGTCCGGGCGCTGCGGCGGCATGTATAATTATCCGGAAAGGGATCGAGTCGAAATAACTTTCAACTCGATCCCTGCTATACCGCGAATATCGTCCGACACAGTATCCGCATAGGCCGTGAAGGCGCCCGGTCCGGCAACTTACAGGCAAATGGAGCGGGGTTCATCGGTCGGATGTCTCGGTCGGTTCGCTGCCGTCGGGCGTATGGCGGATTGTCGCACCGGGCTCGGCCGAATTGGCCCGCAGAATCCCGTCCTGCCGTCTCAGGCCCGGCGATGAAACCCGGAAATTTACGCGCCGCGGCATCTCGACCGCAGCGATCCGTGCATTATAACGCCGGAGCGCCTGTCTATTTTCATCGCTTACCGTTGATAGACCCGTACATAATCGATAACATATTCCGCCGGAAAGATCGAATCGTCGATCCCCTCGTAGCCGCCCCAGTCACCGCCGACGGCAATGTTGAGCTTCAGGTAGAACGCCTTGTCGAAAGGCCAGCTCTCAGCACGGCCCGAGCCGTCGTTGCGGAATGTGTAGTAAGGCACGCCGTCGATGTAGGCCTGGATATAATCCGGCGTCCACTCCATACCATAAACATGGAATTCCGTTTCGGGGGATTCCGGCGCATAACTCGTCGTCAATTCATTCTTGCCGTCCTCCGTGCGGTCCTTTTTATTGTGTACCGAGAACCACACGATACCGGGTTCGTAGCCTACGTATTCCATGATATCGATCTCTCCGTCGAGCAGGTTGTCGTCGGAATGGGTGACAGGCAGCATCCAGAACGCCGGCCATACGCCCCGACCCGCCGGAAGCTTGGCCCTCATCTCGAATTTGCCATAGGTCCACGACTGACGGCTGCTCATACGGGCCGAGATATACTTCTTGCCTCCGACAGGCATTTCCGGCTTGTAAGCCGTGATGGTCAGCATTCCGTCGCGGACTTTGGTCACGGCATAATCCCCGTGTACGCGGTCAACATAATACTGTTCCTCGTTGTTACCCCAGCCCGAACCGCCTGTTTCGAACCGCCATTTCTCACCCGGCTGGGCATATTCCGCTCCGGCGGCGGGTTCCTCATCGAACTCCTCGGACCAGACCAGGCGGTATTCGCCGTCGCCTTCCTCGTCCTGTTCGCCGTCAACCCACCAGCCGGGTTTCCGGAAATAGGTCGGGTCGTCCTGCATGCATCCTGTTGCCGTGGCCATGCACAGCAGACTTATCATCCAAATCATCTTTTTCATCGTTTCAGGTCGTTATCGGTTATTTTTTCACGGTAAAGCGGAAATACCAGGCATCTACATCGGTCGCCAAGCGCAGATAGAGTTCGTCGGCCGTCAAGGCCATAATCTCGAAACTGCCGCCCAGCGCCGACGGATGACAGATCGCGCTGGGGAATGCCATCTCGGAAAATACCAGGTAGGGTGTACCGCTGCGATCCTCGATCTTCCAGGTTTGTCCCTCGGGTTGGGTGTAATCTATGTCGCCTGTCTTGCCCGCTTCGAGACCCATGGCCTCACGGGCGCTCGCATCGCAATAGACCGCCCCATGCGCCGACAGTTCGTAGGCATTGCCCTCGAAACGGAAGATCAGTTCGTCGTCGAACATCGAATAAACGCTCATTTCGTCCATGGAAGGAGCCCACCAGTTCGGATCACGGGCCGAAAGATCGCCCTCACCGAAATAACCGTCCCGAGCGTAATCCCAGACCCAAACCTTCTGCGAACCGTCCGCCGAGGTTGTCAGCAGTTTTTCCAGTTCGGAGGGTTCGGGCTCGGGCTCCGCTTCGGGCTTCGGAACGAAACGGAAATACCACGCATCCACATCGGTCGCCAAACGCAGATAGAGTTCATCGGCCGTTAGTGAGAGAATTTCGAAACTGCCGCCCAGCGCCGACGGATGGCAAACGGCACTCGGGAATGCCATCTCCGAGAATTTCAGATAGGGTACGCCCTCGCGCATTTCGATTTTCCAGGTCTGTCCCTCGGGCTGCGTATAGGCAACATCACCCGTAGGACCGTCTTCGAGGCCCATGGCAGCACGTGCGCTGGCATCGCAGTAAACGTAGCCGTTCGCCGCCAGTTCATACGCCTTGCCTGCGGCGAGGAACGAGAGCTCGTCGTCGTACATCGAGTAGTTATGCATTTCATTGGCACCGGCCGGCCACCAATCAGGCTCGCGGGAGGCCAGATCTCCCTCGCCGAAATGTCCGTCCCGGGTATAATCCCAGGTCCAGACCTTCTGCGTTCCGTCACTCTTCGTCGTCAGCAGTTGTTCGAGCGCCAGCAGGTCGGCATCGGGCTGCGAACCTTTCACTACGAAGCGGTAATACCAGGCGCCGTATTTGTCCGATCCGGTATCGAACCGCAGCGCCAGCGTCTCCTCCGTCAGTTCCATTACCTCGTAGGCACCGCCCAGCCCATCGGGATAAGGAGCATACGAAGGGAATCCGCCTCCGGTGAAGCTCAGCCACAGTGTCCCGGTCTCGTCTGCGTAAAGGGCCCATTTCTGACCTTCGGGCTGGTTGTAAGCGATCGTCGCAGAATTGTAGGTACCCCCTTCGGGATAATTTTGCGGATCAAGGTCGGAGAGAACCGAACCGTCGGCATAGACATAACCTTTGGCATCGAGCACATACTGCCAGGTGTCGGTAACGAACGACAGTTCGTCATCATACATCTTCATATCCTTCAGTTCGTTGGCTTTCACGGGCCACCAGTCCGGAACACGGGTCGAACTGGAACCTTCGCCGAAGTGGTTATCAACGGAATAATTCCACTCCCAAACTTTCTGTTCGCCCGAACCCGTCAACAGGGCGACAATCGGGTCGTTTTCCGTCACGCGGAATGTGAAGGCAATGGGTTCGCTGACTCCGCCGCCGCCGTAAACCTGCAGCGTTCCGTCGTATTCGCCCTTCATATAATAGCGGAGCGTGAAATCGCGGCTGCTCGATTCGACATAGGAGCCGTCGGGTTTGCGGACCTTCCAGAAGGGAGAAACTCCCTGCTCGTTGAACCGGAACCGGATCATATTGGGATGCTCTTTTTCCGGGGTGACCGAATAATCGGTATTCTCATTCGAAGGAATGTCTCCCAGACTGTATTCCGCCTTGCTGCACGCCAGGCACAGGGCGGTGAACGACAGTAATATCAGTAGTTTTTTCATGGTGGAAGCCGGTTAATAGGGATTTTGTTTCAAGGTGCCGTGTGCCTGGTCGATCTCCGACTGCGGGATCGGCAGGTGTTTCTTGGCATCGGTGTAACCGCGGCTGCCGAGTACTTCCTCGGCTTTCCCGTAACGCACGAGATCCCAGAAACGATGACCTTCGAGCGCGAACTCCAGCCGATTTTCCAGCAGCAGGTTGTCGAGCGTCGCAGTGCGCCGTTTGGCTGCAAAGGCCGCATCGCCGGGCTTCATGCCGAAAGCCCGTGCGCGGACCTGATTGAGGTAGTCGTCGGCCTCGTCCCGGTCGCCGTTCGTGCGCACGATCAACTCCGACGCGATCAGCAACGTTTCGGCATAACGCCATACGCGGTAGTTGTTACGGAAATTCATCTCCGGGGCGTTGCCCGTATATTTGTCGTGGCCGTCGGCACGACCCAAATATTTGCGGTTGAAGTAGCCCGTATCGTCGTAACGGGGCGTGTAGGTCGCCTCGGGATGCTGCTGCCGGTATTTGGCGAAATTCAGGATCGTGGCGTCCCGGCGCGTGTCGTCACCTTCATAGGCGTTGTAGAGCGCCTCCTCGACGGGTTCGAAACCATAGCCGCCCGTATCCCATTCGGGGCCTGAATAACCGTTGATTCCGATGAGCGTCGGGAAGACCGTACCGCCGGCTTTCGTCGGATTCTCCCAAGTGCGGCTGCTGGGAGAATCGGTATAGTTGATCTCGAAAATCGATTCCGTCCCCCATTCGCCGCTGTCGGTCCAGAGGCCGGCGAAATCGCTCCGGAGAGAATAAAGCCCGGAGCCGATGATCTCGCGCATATCGGTCAGCACCGTTGCGTAGCGGGAGGCATCCTGCTGGTACATCACCACGTTGGCGCGAAGCATCTGTGCGGCTGCACGCGTGAAGCGACCCAGTTCAGCGGATTTCACGACCTTGGGAAGCCCGCTGCCGGTCAGCGCGGCATCCAGATCGCCGATGATCTTGGCATAAACCCCGTCTGCCGTAAGTTGGTCGATCAGGTAATCGGGCCCCGTCGGATTGCGGTCGTAGTAGGGGACATTTCCGAAAAGTTTCCACAGCCAGGTATAATAGTAGGCACGCAGGGCGTAGGCCTCGGCCTTGATTCGGCTGCGGGTCGCACCCGACATGCCTTCCGCCGTATCGACGTACTGCAGCACGGTATTGGCACGGTAGACGCCCGAATAAAGGACGACCCAGAGGACCGACGGCGTATGGTTGGGCGTCGCGGAGAATTTACGCATGAGTTGCAGGTAGGGAATGTCGGTCTCGTTGGCCCCGCCGACGCGTACGTCGTCCGACATGACGTCGGATACGAATGCCAGCGGACCGTATTCCCCGAAGACGAAATCCGGCCACTGAAGGGGCGCATAGGCCGCCATCAGTCCTTTCAACAGAGTTTCATAATCATCGTAATAATCTTTTTCGGGAATCTCCGTCGTGGGGTCCACGTCGAGGAAATCCGATGTGCAGGAGACGGACACCGAAAGGACCAATGCCGCCAATATAATCCGTATGTATTTCATGTTCATCGTCGTTTTGAGGTTAGAAGGTGATGTTGGCTCCGATGGTAAAGATGCGCGCCGTAGGATAAACGCCGCGATCAACACCCAGCGAGGTCCCGCCGGAGGAGATTTCCGGATCGAAGCCTTCGTACGAAGTCAGGGTCCAGAGATTCTCGGCTCCGACCCAGAGGCGCAGCCGCTCGATATGGACCTTGCGGAGCAACGCCGCAGGGAACGAATAGCCCAGTTGGAGACTGCGCAGGCGAAGGAAGGAACCGTCGTGCACGTAAAGGTCCGACGACTGCCAGTTGGCGGCGTCGACATTGCGGGAGAGGCGCGGAATACGGTTCGAGGAGCCGGGCCCCGTCCAGCGATCGAGCATGTGACGCGGCATGTTGAGGTAAGGATAGTCCGACCGATAGGAGGCATCGAAGATATCGTTGCCGATCGTGGCATTGAAAAAGGCCCCGAGGTCGATGCCCTTCCAAGCCACTGCGAGGTTGAAACCTAAAGTCCAGTCGGGTGCACCTTTGCCGATCTTCACACGGTCGGCATCGTCGATCGTTCCGTCGCCGTTGCAATCGACGAACCTCACGTCGCCCGGGCGCGCATCGGGCTGGAGCATTTCACCCCGGGAATTGACATAGTCGGCGACCTCGTCGGCCGTCTGGAAGATGCCTGCCGTGCGCATACCGTAGAAGAAAGGGAACGGTTCACCGTTCTCGGCGCGGGTGATGGTGCCGATATTACCCAACACCGTATCGTAATTGGCCCAGCCGTTTTGATTACCCAGGCGTATCAGCCGGTTGCTGATATAGGTAGCGTTGCCGCCGATATCGAACGAGACGTCCGACACCTGGAAGAGGTAACGGAGGTTTATCTCCACACCGCTGTTTTTCATGTCGCCCACGTTGCCGTAAGGCCGGGAATTACCGATATACTGCGGCAACGGAACGGTCATCAGCATACCGTTGGTGCGCTTGTTGAAATAATCCACCGTCAGCGAAAGTCGGTTTCCGAAGAACGACGCGTCGATACCTACGTCGAACTGCTCGGATTCTTCCCATTTCAGACCATCGTTCGGATAGCCGCTCGGCGTAGCACCCGGTACCAACGTATTCAGCCCTTCGGGACCGAGTATGTAATCCGCACCACCGGTCACGGTCGAAATATAGTGGAAAGAACCGATCGATTCGTTGCCGTTCAGGCCCCAGCTGGCACGGAGTTTCAGCGAAGAGAGTGCCTTCGGGCGGTTTGCCATGAAAGGTTCATTGGTGAGGTTCCATCCCACAGAAACCGACGGAAAGGTAGCCCACTTGTGCGCCGGACCGAAATTCGATGATCCATCGCGGCGAAGTGTGAACTCGGCCATGTAACGTTCGTCGTAATTATAGCTCACACGGCCGAAATACGACAGCAGCCGGTGGTCGGGCGAAGGTGCTCCCCAGGCGCTGCGCGAATTGTCATCGGACTCGGTCGTGTCGATCCACGGCTGCGAAGGGTCGCTGATGTCGTAGCTCGAACCGCCGACGTTCTGCGAGTGCGAGGACTGTGCCGACTGTCCCAGCAGAACTGTAAGCTGATGCCGTTCGCCCAGCGTACAGTCGTAGGTCAGCGTGTTCTCGACCTGCCACGTGAAGAGCCGTTCCATACTCGACCAGACCGACGAGCGGTCGGCATAAGTGTAACGTCCCAGATAATAGGGCATCTGATAGCCGTCGTTGCTGCTGAAGACCAGTTCCGTACCGTAGGATGATTTAAATATCAGTCCTTTATAGAGCTCGATCTCGCCCCAGATATTGCCGATCAGCTTGTCGGCGGCGGACTTGTCGCCCGGCAGGTGCAGTTGAGCGATCGGGTTGACCATGTTGCCGAAATTGTCGCCTGCGATGGCGAAAACCCGGCCCGAAAAGTCAGTCACGGCCGTGGGATGTTCGTTGAGGACCTCCTCGGGGTTGCCGGCATAGACTCCCATGATCGGGGACATCGAAACGGCACTGCCCAGCACACTGCCACGTTCGCTGTTCTCACCGATGCTACGCGACACGGTACGCGAATAGGCCATATTGACACCAGCGCGCGCCGAACGGAAAAAGCGCTGCTCGGATTTCTCGAAAAGCGTATAGTTCGTATTGGCCCGGACGCTATAACGGTCATAATTCGACCGATTGACATCGCCGCCGATGATACCTTCGTTATACAGATAACCGAACGACAGATAGTAATTTACCTTATCGTTGCCGCCGCTGACGCTGGCCTGATGCTCCACGACAGGCGCATTGTAGTTGAAGAGCTCCTTCTGCCAGTTCGTGCCCTTACCCAGCGCCGCCGGGTTTTCGTAGATCGGGGACAGGCCGCTGTTCATATTCATCTCATTCATCATCACAGCGTATTCATGGGCGTTGAGCACGTCCTTCGTGCGCCAGGGGCTCTGCCATCCGTAGGAGAACGAGTAATCGACCGACGTGCGGCCCTTGTTGCCCTGACGGGTCGTGACCAGAATGACGCCATTCGCACCGCGGGCACCGTAAATGGCAGCCGACGCGGCGTCCTTGAGCACCTCGACCGAGAGAATGTCGGCCGGATTAAGATAGTCGATATTGCTGCTGACGGGCATCCCATCGACAATGTAGAGCGGATTGCTGTCGTTGATGGTCCCCACGCCGCGGATGCGTACACGAACTCCGGAACCGGGCTGGCCGGAGCTCTGCGTGATGTTCACACCCGACACCATGCCTTTCAGCACATTGTCGATGCGAGTGCCCGTCACACGTCTCAGATCGTCGCCCTTCACGCTGCTGATGGCCGCCGTGACGACGCTTTTACGCTGAACGCCGTAACCGACCACCACCACATTCTCCAACGTCTGGACATCGTCTTGCAGGACGATCTCCAACGTCCGACCCGCATCGGCCGGGAGAGTTACCTGCTGTTTCTCATAGCCTATACAGGAGATCTCGAGCCGGTCGGCACCGACAGGCAGTTGCAGGCAGAAACTGCCGTCAGAGGCGGAGATGGTTCCCACTGTCGGGAACTGCGGCAGCACGATCGTTGCTCCGGTGACAGGGCGTTTCTGTTCGTCGATCACGACACCCTGGACTTTCCGCGTTCCGGGAAGAGCGGGAACGGATCGCCGGGGACGGAAGACGGAAATCTTCCGTCCGTCGATCTGATAAGTCAGGTCGGTCCCTGACAGTAATTGTCGCAGGGCCGTCCCGAGCGTCGCATTATCAACGTGCAGGGAGACCTTCAGGTCCGGATCGACATCGTTGTCGCGCAGGATGATCGAACAGCCGCTCTGTTCACCGATCCGGTTGAGTATCCGGATAACCGGTTGCTCATCGGCATGGATCGTAATCCGGGCGTTGGACCCGGATTGCGCCGCGGCCGGCAGCCCCCAGAACAGCAGGCACCCGACCGGCAGCAGATACCGGAACAGGGAGTTTCTCAGGTTCAGGTAGAGTTTGTTCATCGTATTCAGGTTGGTTTAGGTTGTGGTGCGTTATCAATTCCGGTCCGAGAGTCGCAGTGTTCCGTCGGTCGTTGTCCAGGTATATTTCCGGTCCACGTCGATGTAGCGGAGTATTTCGTCGAGCGAGAGGCGCAGGTCGATGCTTCCCGAGAAGGACTCACGAGCGGCTTTTTCGCTGCTGACCTCAATTCGTACGTTAAAATGGCGTTGCAACTTGTCCAGAATCTCCCGGAACGGCGTGTTGACGAACGACAGGCGTCCGTTGATCCAATCTGCCGCCAGCGCGGTTACGGCCGGGTGAGATTCGAACAGCCCTGAGGTACGGTCGAACCGTGCCTGCCGGTCAGGAAGGAGCGAAAGGCGGCGTCCGTCGGCTGCGGCTACCTCCACGCGACCTTTGAGCAGATCGACCTCGACGGTCCGGGCATCGGCGTAAGCCTGCACATTAAAGGAGGTTCCCAGCACCGTGACATCCAGCACGTCAGTCCGGACGGTAAAAGGGCATCCGACATTACGCGCAACCTCGAAATAGCCTTCGCCTTCGAGTCGCACCTGACGGTCCTTACGACCGAAATCGCTGGCATATATAAGTTTAGAACCGGCATTGAGCCATACCAGGGAGCTGTCGGGCAGCATGATCTGCGAACGGGCGCCTGCCGGAACCGTCACTTCGCAAAGGCCGGGCTCCGCATCAAGCCGGAGTACGAAAAGCGAGGCGGCTCCCACGACGATACCGACCAAGAGAGCGGCTGCGACACGCGTCCAACCGGCAATCCGCCAAAACGACGGCCTGCGGCGGGATGCGGCGATCCGCCGCTCCGCCTCCCGGTACCGGGCCTTTTTGTCAGTTTCGAAACGGGGGATGAGCGACTGGGCATATAGGCGGCTCAGCTCCTCGAAACGCCTGCGGTGTCGTTCGTCACTTTGTACGAACTCGAGAAACCGGGCGATATCCGGGTCCGACAGGTTCCCGGTCAGGTAGTCGATAATCAGCTCTTCAAAATATTTTTCCATCTTGTCCAGTTTTGCATGCATAATAAATTACGCATGCGGGTCCTGCATCGTTTAGCAGGACCCGCCGTTTTTTTGTTTGGACGGATAATCAATCAGGGGTTGAAAAAGGCCGTGAAAAGATAGGCAGTCAGTAACGGTCCTAATTCGACACGAAGGCGGTCGAGAGCGTTCTTGATGTGAACTCGTACCGTGACGGGGTCGATCCGCAGGTTCTCGGCGATCTCCCGGGCGGATTCTCCCCGGTAGAAGTATTGTTCGAAGACGGCCCGGCAGCGCTCAGGAAGCGTTTCGACGACAGCCCGGATACGTGTCTCCACCTCTTGTGCGGACAGAACCTCGAGCGGATGAGCGTCGGTGAGACATCGTTGCTCGGCAAACAGCAACAACTCCCGTTCGTAGCCTTCCCGCAGCCGACGGCGGAACAACTGCGAGCGGATATGGCTGATACAAGCGTTCCGGACGCTGTTGACGAGATATCCGTGCAAAGGGACCCGATAACGGCCGCGATGTTCCCATATATTGACAAAGACGTCGTTGACAAGTTCCTCGGCGCTCACAGGATCGGGGACATAGGTCGCCGCACAGGCACACAGATAGGAAAAATAGGAGTCATACAAGGCGGCGAACGCCGATTCGCTGCCCCGATTAAGTCCATCGATAATTTCCTTCCCTACCGTTTTCATAAGCGGTCAGAATCTGCATGGGGTTCGCCGGATAAAGATACGCAGACAAAATGAATTCATCAACAAAACCCCGTTTGTCTTAATACGCATTCAGAGGCCGATCCGTTTATATTATTGGCGACTACCTACAAATAAAGTGTTAGGAAGCTGTTTTTCAGAACGATATCAATTCCTTCCACACGGATTCGAAGTCGTTTCTAATAGCCATTCTTTATTATTCAGAACGTTGCAATCTACAGTATCCCTTCACGGGGAAAACTTATCCGCGAGATTCATTTCGGATAACGGAACAGATAAAAGTTATTCTTCTCAGAACAGGCGTTGTATCCATAGAATATTTTATTCTTTTCATCGTAGAGAATATGGGTCAGCGGATGCGAAAGAGCAATCCGGTCCAACTGGCTGCCATCGTATCCGTAAACCTCCAATATGTTTCCTTCTCCGGATCCATCGCTCGCAAACAGACAAACAAACCGATCGCCCATACAGATAATATCGTTATAACCGGACGACACAGAATTTTCCGGACCGGTTATCACGCATCGGGGCAGCAGATCCGTCCCCAAGAGTTCGAAGATTTCGATTCGATCGGACTCCATATAGGCTTTAACGAGATGACGGCCATCCGTTGCAAGAAGATAGTCGTACTCCAAATATTGATCTTTCTCCGGATCGCGTTGTAAAAGTTCTTCCGCATAAGATACGACATTGCCATGTCGCAGGTTCACGATCGACAATTCATCTTTTTGGCGGTCAGAGGCCCGCATCGCATAGAATGAATCGTTCATCTGCAAAATATCGACATACGGTTTGAAAAGTGACTTGTCTTGGGTTCGGCGACCGACTATATCCAATACACATTCGGTCTCCAATGAATCATTCCGTACGAGATAGCGTGTCAATTTCCCGGCCGGAATATCGTAGAGTATTACCGCATTACGTTCAACGGTCTGCCCCCAGTTTGCCGCAATCAGCTCTCCCGGGCCCCGTCCTTTCCGGATATAGCTTCCGTGGTATTTCAACTCCGGAAGGCTCCACAATTGGAGGACACCATCGGCCTGAGACGTATATATGACAATATATCGGTCCGTCAATTTCCAATCAAGCACAGAGATTACCGAATCGGGCGTCACAAGATCGCCTTCCAGCGAGTTTACAACCTGCGGGTCTTTGATGACCGTCGGACAATTGGACCGCGTATCGGTACATGCCACGGCAATTATCGACCAAGCGAAAACAAAAGCGTATATTCTTTTCATAATCATTTTTAGAGTATTTCCTTTTTAGAAAGGCTCTATCTATTATTTAAAATATCTGCAACCGTTTCTACAATCACAACCGACTGCCACCGGATTGAGAGATTCATCCTGCGTCAAAGCCCCGATACTGGCATTCAGCAGATCGGAAGGAGCCGGCCGGTAGTTGCCATACGGGTGCTCCGGTGTCTTCGCTTTTCGGATGGCAGCCGGTCGAATCCTGCGCAAGCGGACTCAAGACGGTTGATCAGGCACGAGGTGCATCACGTGGTTCCAATAGGCCCGTCGGCCAGTGCATCGACCGATCGTCCTTCGCAACGAACCTTCAGATCGACAGGAAATCCGGCTTCACTACCGCAATCCTTTACAAGTCTGCATGCGGGAATATCCGACGAGCGTCAATGAGCAGCACGAAGAGCATATCAAAAATTTAAATCCGTTATATCATATTTTTGAAATTGCTCTGAAGTTCGGTCAAATGTATAAAGCGCGCCGTTTTTCAAGTCAAAGTCAAATGCCGTAGCCATATACGGAAGACGAATTTCAGCCAGAGGTTCACCGTCCCAGTCGAATAACTGGATAACGGGTGAAATTTTGCCGGGTTCCGACTCGAACTCTTTTTCAGTGGCCCCGAAATATAAGGCTCCGAAAAAATCCGGATAAGCCAGCAGATGCATGTAGGTGCGGATTCTCTCTCCGTACTCCCGGGCCTGAATGTCTTTCGTCTTATCGAGCCGCTTTCCGACGCAGATCGTCCGGGCGAACGAACCGTCCGGAGCATAGAGGTTGATGTGGTTCAGCAGGGTAGGAGCCTCCACAACTCGCCGCCGGTCGGGATTGTATTGGATCAATGTCGCCAGAATGTTGTAGTTCCCATTGCCGGGATCGACTCGGGATTCGTTCAGAGGAATGAGACACAAGGGCTCCGTACGCCGGCCGTTTTCGATGAAATATCGGATTTGCCGGGTTTCGTCCGATGTTATCTCCCGGCACATGAAGGTTGAGTCGTTGATATACAGGAATCGGAATGCCGTGGATACTAAAGAGTCCTTTATCGTGGATAGATGCAACCGCTTGCTTTCAAGTGTTCGGGTGACATTGAAACACTCCAGCCGTTTCCGGACCACGTTGTGCAAAGTAAAGCATAAATCGCCTTTTTCCCGATAGAAGACCGACTGGCTGATCCACGGAGGCATGATGAACTCCTGAGGACCATTCCCCAATAGCAGATAACTCCCCAGATTTCGGTGGTCTGGTAAGGAAAGAAAGGTCAGGAATCCGTTTTTGTTTGCCGTGGAGAGAATCAGCAGGGAGTCGTGGACAATGAAATCCTGTGTGCCGATGATTCCGAAATCCACACTTTCTGCATCCTGTGCCGTAAGCGAATAAGTGTGGGGAAACTCCCGGATATAACGAACTTCTTCGAAGGCCATGTGGGCTTCGGGATTCGTACTGCAACTGGACAAGACGAGACCTATCAGTACGATAGCCAGACTTTTTTTCATAAATACGGTTTTAAATAGCGCCTAATAAAATTATTAGGCGCTTTGAATTTAATTATATACAATCGACATTCGCCTTCCCGCCGGGCTGTACGGGCTTGCGGTCGTATGTGACCTGCGTGCAGTCGCACGACGAGTAGGCCTCTACCACCACGACAGGCTTGTCCGAACCGTTCCTGGCTCCGACGCGCACCTCACGGCTCCCGCCGAGCGGAAGCTCGCCCAGATCGACCGTCCCGCCGTCGAACAGCAGCACCTCGTCGGCGCCATCGGAATAATCCGACAATACGTTGAATTTCAATTTCAATATATGAAGCGATGCCGGAGTGTTCGCCCAGATTACGGTATTCAGCACATTCTCACCGATCTTATGGTACGTATCGACTTGTAGCCGGAGATGAATCCGGCCTCCCGGCTCCGCAAACACACAAAAAAAACTTTTGTACCGATCGTTTCATAACCGGAAGCGGTAAACCGTCAGTTTCTCGGCTTCTTCATCCTCGAAGACCTGCGAGTAGTAATAGGGTGCGTTGTAGCCCGTGACGCGGAATCCCTTCGGAACATCCACATCGCCCACGAGCACGCCATCCTTGTAAATCTGCAAACCGTCGGTGGCGGCATCCGCGCCTTTCAGATAGGAACGGAACAGGTAACCCGTTGCGTCGATATACTCCACAGTACCGTAATACCCTTTTTTCAAACGGTTTTTCCCGAGGTCCCGGTTCACTTGTTCCAATGACGCGATCGGCATATAATCCATATCCATATCGCGACCCGCGTGTCCGAATGCAACCAACGGCCGTTGATCCAGCGTGTATTTGTAAATCATCGAATCCGCCTCGAAATTGACATAGAAATTGCCCTCGCGATCAATGTCGAAGTTTACGCATCGGAATTCATAATACTTGTCTGAGTCGTTGAAGTACATGTCAGGATGACCTTTAAGCATCATAGGCATCGTTATTTTCTTTTTCCAATCAACCCGGCCGATATGAAACGAATTTTGCAAAAAATCGGTTCCGTGGCTGAAATAGTTGAAAGAAGATCGTACATACGATATCATTCCGATATAAATAATATCTTCATACATCCTGCAACTAAAATTATCACGGGCATACGAATACATTTCGAACCGCTCACGATCGGTGGTTGTCGGATCGTAAGGAACGACAAATCGAGCCTGAGCCTGATATGTATTATCGAATACGTCGAAATTCACGTTGGACCCCAACAAAGCCAATTCTCCGTTTTTCGAAAAGGCGTTTATGTCGATATGCTGTATGATCGTTTCCTTAGGCCCTCTGCCGACCCCCAATCGTCTTTCTATCAACCGTCCTTCCGGAGAAAATTCATACAGATAACTGAAATATTTGTCAATATAATAGATATTCCCGTTTTCGAGGATTCCGGAAAGGCCTTCGTACGAGCAATTGACGGTATCCAATACAATTCGGTCCAAAGCAACATTCCGATATGCAATTTCAGCCGGAGCATCGAAAACTTTTCCTTGCCAAAAGCCTGTTTTTGTTTTATTACATCCTGCAAGGGCTGCAACGACCAATATAAGACAGAGATAACGAAATCGGATCATAGTCATTTCAAATTAAAAACTCCTTAATTATCTACAGTACAACTTCTGGCGTTTCCCGGCTGACACCTACAAACGAGTCCTCCTCCGGACTCGCCTTCGGTCGGACTTTCATTATCGGCCAAGGCTTCCGCATTGGCAAATAAATTTTGCAGTTTCGACGATTCGGTGACTGACGCATATTTTTCATACTTGTAAAATTTAGGTCAATAATTAATCTGAATTTTACAGTCTCCGTAAAATAGCTCGCAAAATTCACTTTAAAGTTATATATTTTCTATTTAACAGCACAAATATTTCGACAAAAATTCTCACATATACACATGTAAGATATCAAGGAAATCAAAAAAAACACCTAAAAGCGCAGGTATATCCGCATATATAATAAAATTATTTATAATTATTCTTTGCAGAGCTCGCACAAAAAAAAGACACCGGGTAATCCGGTGTCTTCGCTTTTCGGTCCGAAGCCGCTGTCGGCGGAAGAGAGTAATGGCTGGAATTCACTATCATAGGGATTTTTTATCGGTTTTCGGAGTATATCTACATAATTTATACCGTCCGTTAGAATCATATCCCACTCCATATATCGTCCCATCATTATCGACAGCCATTGATTCAAGTGTATCATCTAAAGTATAAGACTTGACAGGATTTCCGTTTTGATCAAAACGAACTAATTGAGGTTTACATGTTTCCATCTTCGATTTTTCGACACCCCACACAAGTCCATAAATTGCATCATCCGTAAGGAAAACGTTTTCAAAACCGATGATAGATTCCGGAGATGTTGTTACCCACCGCGGTTTAGCTCCTTGGGCGTAACCATATCGAGGTTCGAAAAAATAGCGTATATTTTTTAATTTCAAACAGTTATTATCAATATTGAATATTTCCAATATTCCTCCTATATAAGTTGCGGCGACAAGTGTATTGCCGCTTGGACTTAATCTGACTTTTACTCCATAATCAGTTAAGGACCAATTAGTTTCTCGATCTTCGGATAATTGAGGATAATCATTATAAACAGAATGAAACGTTTGGGAAGAAGGGTCCCAAAAAGCATAGCGTAATTTATCGGTATTTCCTTTTAAAATAAAATTATTTTGATAATAAAGAGCTTGTTTTATGAAATTAGGCGCATTAAGAATTATGAATTCTTGATAATAGGACTCTTGATTTTGCAACAAATCAACAAGATCGAATACCACTATTTTCCTATAATTGGGGTCATATACAGTTATTAAACCGTCTCTATTATTAACTGAATTAATATCCATGAACTCTCCTGGACCACGACCTTTTTGGCCAAAACTTTTGAGAAATTCGCCATTGCTTTTTCTAAAGATATGGAAACATTTCGTTTGTTGATAAGAATCATGAACTATTAATAAAGAGTCCAAAATCATCAAATCTTTTGGCCAACTAAATAAAAACGTATCATTCAATATATTCGAAGCAAGATGCTCTGTTTGTTCAGGAATTATTGCTCCTTCGTATTCAATGGTATGCTTGCTGCACTGGCAACAAAACACTATAAACGAAATTATTCCTATTCTTTTTATTATATACATGCGGATCAGTTCTTTAAAGCATGCCGGCAAATAAAATACCGGCATGCTTGTGGATTACTAATTACATCTATGAGATCCTCTTAAATCACCTTTGCCGGATACGGATGTTCCGCATATACCACAACTTGCATAACAATCACCAGTATTTCCAATACAATTCCAAGTTGTAGCAGTTTCTCCGTTGGCCAACGCTTCGACATTGGCATTTAACAGATCAAAGGTATTCGATCGATCGGATATTGCGAATCCGGTCACAGCCGCGGCAACCATCAATACGACGGCTCCCGCAAAAATCAGTTTCTCTTTAATACATGAAATTTTCAGGTTAAAAAAGTCGTAGTTTTTCTCGAATTTTACAGTCGCTGTAAAGAAATCCGTAAAACCCACTTTAAAGTTATATATTTTCCATTTGAAAGCGCAAATATTTCGACAAAAAAATCCTTACATAATACACATGCCGGATATTAAGGCAATCAAAAGACACTCAAAGCGCAGACGAATTCACATATATAGTAAAATTATTTACAATCATTCTTTGCGGAGCTCGCACAAAAAAGACACCGGGAGATCCGGTGTCTTCGCTTTTCGGTCCGAAGCCGCTATACGGTCGGCGGTCTGAAAGGCTGTCTGCGGAAGGAGGTCCGGCCGGTGCGCATGCGAAGCGTTCCGCCGATTCTGAAAGTTACCGCGGACGGAACGGAGGAGGACCTCCCGGGCCGCCGGGCCCCATCCGACGGCGGCCTTCCAGGTGCTCCATGCCGTCGTAATCCTTGATATTCGTGGAGCCTTTTTTGCCGAAGCGGCGCAGATTGTAGGTAAACTGCACCATATAATAGCGGCCGATCACGCTGTTCGTGGCGTTCTGCGTCCATCCCGAACCCGTCGTGCGGGCGAATGCCTTGTTCTGATTGAACATGTCGTTCACGCCGACCATGATCTCGCCGCGTCGGTTGCGGAAGACTTTCTTGCCGACGTAAACGTTGCAGAGCGTGTAGTGGCTGTCGTAATCGTTCGTAAAGCCGATATACTGCGTGTAGGCCGCACTCGCCGTAAGCGTGAAGCCGAGCGGGAAGACCACCTTCAGATCCCCCTGCGCCGTATGGCTGAAGTAGCGGTTTTTCGAATCGGAGGCATCGAGCGAGTTGGTCGCCTCGTTGTACGTACCGTTCCACGCCAGCGTGAAATCGACGTTCTCGGAGATGTTGCTGCCCAGCACGGCGCGGAAGTCGTATCCCATATTGCTCGCGTCGTTGCGCTCGCCGCCCGAAATCATTCCCGTCGCCGCATCCACCGTACCGCCCAACATGCTCGGGGTCTTGCTGTAAACGATGCCCGCCATGACGTTGAAGTTCGACTTGAGGAACCCGATCGGGAAGCCGTAGCTCAAGTGGGTCATCAGGCTCCGGCTGCCGTCGAGATTGACCGGCATGGAATAGAAGTTGGGCGTATAACGCTGACCGTCTATTTCGATCGAGGGATTCTGCACCGTATGCGTGGCGATGTAATCCGACGTGCTCTGGAACGAGAACATCCACATGAACGTCCGGCCCTTCTCGACGTTCGAATTGACGTAGTGGAAATTGACGCGGTGCGAGTAGAAGGGTTTGAGCCCCGGATTACCGTGCGAAATGTTCTGTGCATCCGATATGTCGTAGACGCTCTGCAGGTTGGTCACCTCCGGATTGTCCGTATAGGAAGAGACGAACAGCCGCAGCGAGTTCTCACGATTGATGTTGAGCTGGCCCATCATGAAGTAGGTCACGTCGTTGTAGTTGTGGCGGATCTTCTCCGAACCGTTCTGCGTCACCATGCCGTCGAGCAACGAGCGCTGGTAGTAAACGTTCGCGATGAACGTGTTGCGCTCCTTCGAATAGCGGAATCCCGGACCGAAGCGATGCGTGGTGAAGTTGCTCTCGTAGGCGTTCGACAACTGCGGATCGGGCGTCAGTCCGGCGATCGAGAAGTCGCTGCCCGTTTCGTAGGAGCGTTTGTCGCGCTCCTGATGGTCGTAGGTGGCGCGGTACTGGAAGCTCACCTGCGCGTATTTGGCCACCGGTTCCGTGTAAGTGAACTCGCCGCGCAGGGTATGGCTGCGCGAAGGCGCCATATCGCGCAAGTAGCGCAACTGCACGTAGTCGTCCGGAATCCATACGCCGGTCGCGGGATCGGTGACAGGGCGGTCGGGAAGGCTGCCCAGTTGGTTGGAGTAGGAAGTGGCGTTGTTCTCACTGTCCGAATAGCGGAAACTGCCGTTGAGCGTGATCGTCCGGCCGTCCTTGCCCAGTTTGGCGCGGTAAACGGCGAATGTTCCGAGGCTGTATCCGCTGCGGAGGCCGTCGTTGAAGTTGTCCGTGCGGCTGTATCCGCTCTCGCCGTACTGCCAGCCCTGCGTCGTACTCCACGGATCGTTGGACTGGTAGCTGAAGTTCGGCCGGACCATCAGGTTCTGGTTCTCGGAGATTTTCCACTCCAGACGGGCGTTGAACCGGTGGTTGAAGCCCTTCGTGTCGGAGTAGCCCGTCGTCGAGAGGGTATCGACGGCCATCGGGGCCTCGTACCACTTCTGCGTCGTCGAACGGTTCGTGGTATTGGTGTTGTTGAAAAAATAGCTGCCCTGGAACGAAAGCTGGTCGCGTTTGCCCCACGTATCGGAATAGTTCAGTCCGACCGCATTGACCTTCGCCACACCGCTCTGGGGCCGCATCATGTACTGGCCCACGCCGCCGCGGCGTCCGCCCGAACCGCCCGTGACGCCGAGAATGTCCTCGAACGAGAAGTTCTGCTGATTGACGTTGTTGAACAACCCGATCACCGACACGCGGCTGTCGCCCGAGAAGATATTGACGTTGCCGCCGGCGATGTACTTGTGCTGCGACTCGGTCTTCGTGTCGGCGTCATAACCGTATCCGGCGTAGAGTTTTCCGAACTGTCCCTGACGCATGCCGGGCTTGGTCACGATATTGAGGGCCTTGTACCCCTCGCCGTCGTCCATGCCCGAGAACTCGGCCGCGTCGGAGAGCTTGTTGTAAACCTCCACGCGCTCGACGGCCTCGGCCGGCAGCGACTTGATGGCCGTCGTCACGTCCTCGCCGAAGAACTCCTTGCCGTCCACGAAGATTTTCTTGATCTCCTCGCCCTGGGCCTCCACCGTGCCGTCCGTGACGGTGATGCCCGGCATCTTCTTCAGCAGGCCCTCGACGTCGGCGTCGGTGGTCACCTTGAAGGCCCCGGCATTATAGCTCACCGTGTCGCCCTTCTGCGAGGTGCGCATGGCCTTGACCTCCTTGACCACGGTCTCGATCTGCACGCCCGGCTTGAGCTTCAGCACGCCGAGCGACACCTTCGGCGACGCGACGCGGAAGGTCGTATCGAGGGTGTTGTAGCCGAGGAACGATACCGACAGTCCGTACTCCCCGTAGGAGAGCGACGGAATCGACACCGATCCCTCGTAGGCGGAGGTGAGATACTGTTTCTTCTCCGGATTCCTGGCCGGTGTCACGGTCAGGACCGCGCCGACCACGCTCTCTCCGGTGTCGGCATCCACGATCCGTCCCGTGACGGCCCCGGTCTGTGCGGAGGCCGCCGCCGCGAAGAGCGCCAGCAGGGTAGTCAGTAGTACGTTTTTCATTTTATTTAATAACACTTGTTTGCACGCGCGAAGTTAATTCATTTCCCGCAACGGCGGTTCGACAGAGAGGCGAAACGGCAAAAAAAGGGCGCCAATCGACCGACCGGCGCCCCGGCTGCAACAAGCCGCCGAAAATCCGGTATCACTTCTTTCCCTTCATCTTCTCACGGGGACAGGGTCTGTCGCAGCATGCGCCCTCCCGGCATGCGGGACCTTCGGGCGCCTTGCGCATCATCTGCGGACCGCGGCGGGCTCCGGGATGCGGGCCCTGCATCTTGGACCACTCCATGAACTGCTCGGTCGAAAGGATCGACTTCATCTTCTCGGCCTGCTCCGCCCGCGCCTTGCGCATCGCCTCGCGATGGGCCTCCATCGTCTGCAACTGCTCGAGCGTCGCGGCATAGACCTGTTCGGACTGTTTTTCCGTGAGCTTCAGGCGTTCGGCCATGCGGTCCGTCATCTCGCGGGCCATCTGCTCGACGGAGGGGCGTTCGCCCGCTTCCGGACCCCGTTCCATACGCTGCGGCTGCGCGAAGGCGCTCGTACCTGCCGCCATGCAGAGGGCGGCGAAGACTGCAAAAATCGTCTTTTTCATCTTTTCCGAATTTTGGTTAAACATTCCCGGTTGTCGAAAACCGTTCCGGGGAATCGTCGGTACAAAGGTAACGCCAAACACGAAAACCCGGAGCGGACTCCGGGCGTAACGGCAAAAGGACGGGCCGAACCGCCTATTCGGCAGGGTGAACCGCCCGCAGCCAGGTCTTGAATTCGGGAACGCGGGCTTTGGAAATGACGATCCGCTCGGGGGTATCGACCGTAAGATAGAGCGTCAGACGGCTGCCGAACCACACGGCTATCTCCTTCACGGCGCGGCGCGCCACGATGAACTGCCGGTTGGCGCGGAAGAAATCGCGCTCGGGAAGCAAGGCCTGCAACGCTTCGAGGGTCTTGTCGAGCGGGTAGGTCTCCCCGTCGAAATCGCAGGCCGTGACCTTCTCGTTCGAAGTGTAGCAGTAGGCGATCCGGTCGCGCTGTAGGGGAATGATCCGGTCGCGCACGCGGACCAGAAAGACCTCTTCCTGCCGCTGCGCGGCGAGACTCCGCACGCGGGAGCCGTAGTCGAGCCGTTCGCCCGAGGTGAGCCTCCGCAGCTTCTCCAGCGCACGCCGCACGTCGTCGGCATTGATCGGTTTGAGCAGGTAGTCGATGCTGCTGACCTTGAACGCCTCGAGCGCATAGCGGTCGTAGGCCGTGGTGAAGATGACCGGAGCGGTGACCTCCACGGCGCCGAAGATGCGGAAGGAATCGCCGTCCGCCAGGTGGATGTCCATGAACAGCAGGTCGGGCTGGGGATTGGAACGCAGCCATTCGATGCTCTCGGCGACGCTTTCGAGCGTCGCCACGATCTGCACGCCGGGGGCCACCTCCCGCAGCACGGCGGCGAGGTTCCGCGCGGCGGCGGTCTCGTCTTCGATAAGCAGCGCCTTCATCATGGCTTGTCGGGATTGAGCAGCGGCAGCCGCACGGTGAACCGTTCCTCCGTCGAGAGAATGGCGATGTCACGCCCCGTGATGAGCTGCCAGCGGTTGCGCAGGTTCTCCAGTCCGATACCGGTCGAGGGCTCGGGTTCGAGCTTGGGACGCCGGGGATTCGAGACCTCCAGTATGCCGTTCTCCACGCGGATCGAGACATGGAGCGGATTGCTGCGCGTGATGGTGTTGTGTTTGACGGCATTGCCGATCAGCGGCTGGAGCGAGAGCGCCGGCAGCCGCCAGTCGAAGTAGCGCGCATCGACCGCGATGTCGAAGAAGAGTTTGTCGGCATAGCGGATCTTGAACAGATAACTGTACGCCTCGGCGAATTTGAGTTCCTCGCCGAGCGTCATGAGCGTGCTCTGGCCGTTCTGGATGATGTAGCGGAACGTGTAGGAGAGCTGGTCGATGTAAACGAGCGCCTTGTCGTCCTGCCGCTCGCGCACGAGCATCGCCAGCGAGTTGAGCGAGTTGAAGAAGAAATGGGGGTTGATCTGCCCGACGAGCAGATTGTAGCGCGTGGTGAGATTCTCGTTCTTGAGCCGCTCGTTCTCCACGACGACGGCCTGCCGCTGCGAGATGAGCACGTAGATGCGGCTGTACAGCAGCGAGACGACCACGGCGAACGAACATTTGAGCAGCAGCATGTAGTCGAACATGCGGCCGCCCATGAAGTTCATCACGATCCGCCCGGAATGCCATTCCGTGACGGGAGCCACGCAGTATAGCCCAACGGCCGCGGCGATGCACCACAGGCAGCGGCGCACGTAACGTGCCATCGAATAGTTCCGGCGCGACGAGGTGAGGATCGAGAGCATCACGAACGACATGATGAGGTAGAAGACCAGTTGCAGCAGCAGCTCCGTCCACCGCGAAGTGCGGTTGTAGAGGGCGCTGTAATCATATTCCGCATCGTTGAGCGTCCGCACCCGCTCCAGCACGGGATGTCCTCCGGCGTTGCGGGGCGGCATCAGATCGGCCACGATCCGGTCGCCCGCCTCGAGCCCCAGCCAGCGCATACGCCGCGAGGGGGTATAGACGCTGTCGCCGTTGGCGTAGATCAGATACCCGTATCCGTCGGGATGCACGAAAAGCGTACCCGCGTCGCGCCGTTCGGCGATCTGCTCGCCGGCGGAACGCGGCGGCGCCTCGCTGCTCTGCTCGACGAGCAGCAGGAGCAGGTACGAGAAATTGACCACCAGGCTGATCGCCACGGCGACCAGCAGGTTCAGCACGACGTCGGAATATCGGGATTGCAGCCGCATGGGAAGGGGTTACTTCTCCGGTTCGCCTTCGGTCGCTCCGTCCCGGAACCACGAGGCATAGTGCATGTAGTCGCGTGCCGTGCGGAGCACGATCTCCTCGCGCTGCTCGGGGGTCACCGCCCGGATCCGCTTGGCCGGAACGCCCGCGTAAAGCGAGTCGGGTTCCAGTTGTGCATTGGAGAGTACCAGCGCCCCGGCGGCGATGATGCAGCCCGACGGGATGACGGCGTTGTCGAGCAGGATGGCGCCCATGCCGATCAGACAGTTGTCGCCGATGCGCGCGCCGTGCACCACGGCGTTGTGGCCCACCGAGACGTCGTTGCCGATGATCGTCTGCGACGGATGCTTCGCCTTGTCGTAGATGGTGTGGAGCACCGCGCCGTCCTGAATGTTCGTGCGGTCGCCGATGACGATCTTGTTCACGTCGCCCCGCAGGACGGCGTTGTACCAGATCGAACAGTCGCGCCCGATCGTCACGTTGCCCAGGATCACGGCCGTCTCGGCCAGAAACGTATTTTCTCCGATCACGGGGGTATGTCCCCGCACTTCTCTGATCAATGCCATAATTATATCTCTTTGGTTTCAAATGTATATTCCGTACGTACACCGCCTCGCAGCGCCGCCATGCGGTGGCGTCCGGGGGCCGTCACGGCACTGTCGATCCGCATCCCGCCGACCGGCTCGCCGTCCCATTCCACGACCACGTCGCCCGGACGCAGCCCCTCGGGCGCATGCCCGGCATCAAACCGCACGCAGGCGGGAAGGTAAATGCGGTCATCGCGTTTTTCCACCGCCACGCAGGCGAAGCCGGCAGCGGCGAGCGTATCGGGCGACACGGCCCGCATGTAACCGCGCCGGAGATTGAACTCCACGCACGACTGCGCCAGAAAACGCTGCCCGAGAATACCGTCGGACTGGCGTCCCAGCACCTCCTTCAGGGCAAGGACAGGCGTCATCTCACTCTCCCGGCGCAATGTGTCGATGGCGAATGCGAGTTTCTCCAGCAGTATGCGCATCGACGCGACCGAGACTCCCGTACCGCCGATCATACCCCGGGCTGCACGCCCGGGCGCAACGCCGGAGCGCGCGAGCCACAGCGAATCGACATAGAGCCCCGTCGCACCCGTATCGAAGACCAGACGCGCCGGGATCGAATCGCAGACCGTCGCATCGAAATAGAGGTGTCCCCGGTGGTAACGGAATGCGACCGCACCTTCGGGCAGCAGTTCCGGATCCGGTGGTGCGGCAGAATGCTGCACCCCTGCGCCGCCGCAGGCTGCCAGCAACAGGCACGCCAGGGCATACGACAGCGAGCGTTTCAATTCCGTCCGCGACAGGTGCATACTCTTCGCGTTTTTTATTCTTCTTTTTTGGCTTCCTGCCACAGAACCTCCATCTGGTCGAGCAAGAGGTCGTGCAGCGAACTTCCCTGTGCGGCAGCCTGTTCCTCCATATAATTGAAGCGACGGATGAATTTCTCGTTCGTGCGTGCCAGCGCCGATTCGGGATCCACGCCGTAGAGCCGTGCGGCATTCACGAGGGCGAAGAACAGGTCCCCGAACTCTCCTTCGAGCTCCTCCCTGCGGCCCGCGCACATCTCCGCCTCGACCTCGGCGATCTCCTCCTTCACCTTCGCCCAGACATCCTCTTTGCGCTGCCAGTCGAACCCTGCCCCGGCGGCCTTCTCGCCCACGCGGAACGCCTTCACCAGCGCCGGAAGCGAGCGGGGGACGCCGCCGAGCGTGCCGCTCTTGCGGTTCTTCTTGCGCAGCTTGAGCGCCTCCCAGTTCTCCTTCACCTCGTCGGGCGTATTGGCGTGGATGTCGCCGTAAACGTGCGGATGGCGATAGATCAGCTTGTCGCACAAGGCATTGGCCACATCACCGAAATCGAACGCGCCCTGTTCCTCGCCCAGCTTCGAATAGAAAACCACATGCAGCAGCAGGTCGCCCAGCTCCTCCTTGATTCCCTCCATATTGTGCGCCGTGATGGCATCGGCCAGTTCGTAGGTCTCCTCGATCGTGTTGCTGCGCAGCGAGTCGAAAGTCTGCTCCCGGTCCCACGGACATTCGCGGCGGAGCGTGTTCATCACCTCCAGCAGGCGTGCCGTGGCTTCCAAACGTTTGTCTTCCATGAATCCGATTCGATTTAGCAAGGCAAAGATAACAAATCGGCCGAAAAAACATATCTTTGCGTCGTACAAAAATTCTACCTGCCGATGAAACGACTCTCTCTGGCGCTGGCGCTGCTTTGCGCCGTTTCCGTCTCCGCACAGCCCGGCCCGGGGCGCACGACCTTCCGCGAAGGGGTCTTCCCGTTCGATTCCCGCACGACGCTCACGGCCGACGAGGCCTTGCGTCCGATAGCGGATTACGCCGCGGAATACCTCCGCTGCCCGGTGCGGCAGGACCACTCGGGCGACGGCACCGTGGCGCTCGTGCTCGACGCCTCCGGCGACATCCCGGCCGAAGGATACCGTCTCGAAATCGCCCCCGACCACATCGTCGTCCGCAGCGGCGACTACGGCGGGGCCTTCAACGGCGTGCAGGCGCTCTTCCGGCTGCTGCCGCCCGCAATCTACGGGAAGCGCGGCCTGCCTGAAGGGACCGTGATCGCCTGTGCGGAAACGCAGGACGCCCCGCGCTTCGCATTCCGCGGAATGATGCTCGACGTGGCCCGGACGTGGATGGATGCGGATGCGGTAAAGCGTTATATAGACCTGCTTTCATACCACAATATCAACAAACTGCATCTTCATCTCACGGACGACGAAGGATGGCGCATCGAGATCCGTTCCCACCCCGAACTGGCCGAGGTCGGCGGATTCCGCGGCGGCGATTCGCCCGTGAAGGCCATCTACGGCAAATGGTTCGAACGTTACGGCGGCTACTACACGCAGGAGGAGATGCGCGACATCGTCCGCTATGCCGCCGTCCGCAACATCGAGGTGATCCCCGAGATCGACCTCCCGGGGCACAGCCGCACGGTCGGGACGGTGCATCCCGAAATCCGCTGCGCCTACGCCGCCGACACGGCAGCCACCGCCGGATACGACTACCGCAACGCCTGGTGCGTGGCGCGCGAGGAGAACTACGAGCTGCTCGGGGATATTCTGGGCGAAATCTGCGGACTCTTCCCGTCGGAATACATCCATATCGGCGGCGACGAGGTGGACATGTCGCAGTGGAAGCGCTGCCCGGACTGCCGGGCGCTCATGGCCCGGATGGGAACGGACGACCCGCACCGGCTGGAGGACCTCTTTCTGGAGCGGCTCGCGGATATCCTGCGCGAGCACGGCAAGCGGCCCGCCGTCTGGAACGAAGCCGTGCGCACGGGCGCCTTTTCGCACGACTGCCGCGTGAACGGTTGGGAGAGCACGAAGGCGTGCCTCGATGCCACGGCCAAAGGCTACCGGACCGTCGTGATGCCGGGCGAGTATTTCTATTTCGACATGCGGCAGTCGCCGAACGAGCCGGGCCACCAGTGGGCGGCGATCTTCGACGCCCGGAAGGTCTATTCGTTCGACTTCGCCGAAGCCGGATTCTCCGCCGCGCAGATGCGCCGCGTCGAGGGTTTGCAGGGGGCTTTTTTCAGCGAGCTCTACGTGGCGCACGAGCCGGAGAAGCCCGACTACCTCGACTACATGCTCTTCCCGCGGGTCTGCGCGCTGGCACGGATCGCCTGGAGCGGCAACGACGAGGGGTGGGACGCATACTATAAGGAACTGTGCGAGGAACACTACCCCCGCATGACAGCCATGGGCATCCGCTTCCGTCTGACTCCGCCGCAGGTACGCTACGCCGACGGGATGCTGACGGCGGCGACCGACGACGGCTCGCGCATCCGCTTCGTGCGCGACGACCGTCCGGACGAGGAGTCCGACTACACGGCCCCGGTGCAGACCTCCGAGCCGCACCGCTACCGTTTCCGCTCGGAGCGGGGGACGGGACGCAGCCCCTATGCGGCCCACGATTCCCGCTACCGCACGATCCGGCCCGCCGTGACGCTCACCTCCTCGATCCGCGAGAGTGCGAAGTTCCCCTATTCGAACGTGGACACCTACAAAGGCTACGCCTACACGAGCCGCACCGGACGCAAGGGGGATTGGGTGCTCTATACCTTCGACGAACCGGTTTCCTGCCGCGAGATGCTGCTCCGCACGGGTTATTCGCACCTGACGAAGATGCAGTTCGTGACCGGGTATGCCGAGGTGTCGTACGACGGCCGGACGTTCGAACGCGCCGGGGAGCTCGACGAAGGCGCCATCCTGCTGCACCCCGAACGGTCCGTGAAGGCCGTGCGGCTGGTCTGTACCTCGGACGGCAACGGCACGCCGATCGTCGTGGTGATGCCCCCGGAGATCAAGCCGGTGCTGTAACCCCGCACCCGGGAGGAAGATTCGCACATAACGAAAAGGCAGCGGCCGGATCACCCGGCCGCTGCCTTTTTCGTTTCCGCCACGCGGCGTCAGGCCCGGACCTGCGCACCGCAGCGCTGTTCGAACTGCCGGACGAGGTTCCCCATGACACGCTCGATGGTCTTCTCGTCCAGCGTGCGGGTCTTGTCCTCCAGCACGAAACTCAGCGCATAGGACTTCTTGCCCTCGGGGAGCTTGTCGCCCTCATAGACATCAAAAAGCGAGACGCTCCGCAGCAGTTTGCGTTCGGCGGCGAAGGCCGCGTCACGCAGCTCCGAGAAGGTCACCCGTTTGTCGATCAGCAGCGCCAGATCGCGCTTCACCTCGGGGAACTTCGACAGCTCCGCGGCGACGATGCGGTGTTTCCGGGTCGAACGCACGAGGACGTCGAAATTCATCTCCAGAAAGTAAACCTCCTGCTTGAGGTCCGTCCGGCGGCGAATAGCCGGGGCCACCGAGCCGATCCGGAGCAGCTCCCGGCCGTTGAGCGCCATCGTCAGCCCTTCGGAGAAGAGATCGCTTTCGAGCGTCTCCGTCTCCAGCGCATAGATGTCGATGCCGAAGCGGCGCAGGAGTTTCTCGGCCACGGCGCGCAGGGTGAAGAACGACGCCTTCCCGGGTTTCGTGTTCCACGAATGCGGCGTGGAGACCCCCATCACGGCGATCGCCAGCCGGTACTCCTCGGAGTAGGGCGCCAGCCGGTCGGCTTCGGAGCGCTTCGCCTCGTCGTAGAAGTAGCAGTTGCCGAATTCATAGAGTTTCAGGTCGCCGTTCTTGCGATTGACGTTCAGCGCCACGGCCTCCAGCATGTTGAACAACAGCGTCTGCCGCATGACGTTCAGATCGGCGCTCAACGGATTGAGGATGCGCACGCAGCGCTCCGCGGGGCAGGAGGTCAGCCCCTCGTAGTAGGCGCCCTTCGTGAGCGAGTTGGACATGATCTCCGTGAAGCCGTTGGCCGAAAGGAAATCCGCCGCGAGATTCATCAGGCGGTTCCTATCGGGACGGGGAGCGTAGGAGAGCGTCGAACGCACGTGCGCGGGCAACTCGACGTTGTTGTAGCCGTAGATTCGGAGAATCTCCTCCACCAGGTCGGCCTCGCGCCGCACGTCCACGCGGTAGGGCGGCACGGCCACGGTCAGTTCCCCGTCGCCCTTCTCGGCGAGTATCTTCACCTCGAGCGCGCCGATGATCCGCCGCAGCGTCTCCTCGGGAATCTCCTTGCCGATCAGGGCGTTGATCCGCCGCAGCGAGACGTCGAAGACGAAATCGCCGATCGGGGCGGGGTAGATGTCCGTGACGTCGCTCGAAATCGTGCCGCCGGCCAGTTCCTTCATCAGCAGCGCGGCGCGCTTGGCGGCATAGACCTGCAGGTTGGGATCCGCGCCGCGCTCGAAGCGGAACGAGGAGTCGGTGTTCAGCCCGAAGCGCTTGGCCGTCTTGCGCACCCACACGGGATTGAAATAGGCGCTCTCGATGAAGACATCGGTCGTCCCGTCGCCGATGCCCGAATCCAGCCCGCCGAAGACGCCCGCGATGCACATGGGGCGCTCGGCCGAACAAATCATCAGGTCCTGCGACGTGAGTTTGCGTTCCACGCCGTCGAGCGTCACGAAGGGCGTGCCGTCGGCGCAGGTGCGGACGACGACCTCGCGGCCCTCGATCTTCGCGGCGTCGAAGGCGTGCAGGGGCTGGCCCAGCTCGAAAAGCACGAAATTGGTGATGTCCACCAGGTTGTTCTTGGGATGGATGCCCGCGGCGCGCAGGCAGTTCTGCATCCACTCGGGCGAAGGGCCGATCTTGCAGCCCGTGACCGTCACGCCCGCATAGCGGGGCGCGGCCTCCGTGTTCTCGACACGGATCTTCACCGGCAGGTCGCGGTTGTCCGGAGCGAAGGCCGAGACGTCGGGCCACTGCACCTCGATCCGCTCGCCGCGGCTGCGGAGGTAGGCCGCCAGGTCGCGCGCCACGCCGATATGCGACGCCGCATCCACGCGGTTGGGCGTCAGTCCGATCTGAATCAGGTAGTCGTCCTCGATATGCAGGTATTCCCGGGCGGCCATGCCCACCGGAGCGTCGGAAGGCAGCTCCATGATGCCGTCGTGCGCCGTGCCGATACCCAGCTCGTCCTCGGCGCAGAGCATGCCGAGCGACTCGACGCCGCGGATCTTCGACCGCTTGATTTTGAACTCCTCCTCCCCGCCGCCGGGATAGAGTACCGCGCCCACCGTGGCGCAGAGCACCTTCAGCCCGGCACGGCAGTTCGGCGCCCCGCAGACGATCTGCAGCGGCTCTCCGGAGCCGACGTCCACCGTCGTCAGGTGCAGGTGGTCCGAATCGGGATGGTCCGTGCAGGTCAGCACCTCGGCCACGACGACCCCCTGCAGGCCGCCGCGGACGGTCTCGATCTTCTCGAAGCCCTCGACCTCCAGCCCGATGTCGGTCAGGATCCGGGCGATCTCCCCGGCCGGAAGCTCGGTCGGAAGATAGCGTTTGAGCCAATTGTACGAAATGTTCATATCGTTGAATTTGTGAATTAGCTAAAATCGAACAAAGATAGGCATTTTCCGGCAAAATACGCGCCGCGGCGGGGCTTTTTTCGCTACCGCGACCCCAGCCAGAGGAAGAGCATGCCGAGAAGGACGAAGCCCAGATCGACGGCCTTCGCGCGCAGGTTCCTCTCGCCGAAGAGCAGCGCTCCGCAGAGAAACGACACGACGACCGACCCGCGGCGGACCATCGAGACGACCGAGATCATCGCGTCCGGCTCGCGCAGGGCGCAGAAATAGGCGAAATCGGCAGCCGAGAGAAAGACCGAAATCAGCGGAATGGCCCAGCTCCAGCGGAAAGGCGAAGCCGCGCGGCGCGGCAGCCAGAGCAGCGCCGTGACGACGGCCATCATGCCCAACTGATAGAGATTGTACCAGCTCTGCACGAAGGCCGGATCGAGCCGCGTCATGATGTATTTGTCGTACAGGCCGCTGGCAGCTCCCGTCACGGCCGCCGCCGCGAGGCAGAGAATCCAGACGTTGTGCCGGAAATCGACCCCTTCACGGCGGCCCGAGCGACTCAGGAGCACGAGCGACGTCAGCGCCAGCGCCACGCCGATCCACTGGAACCCGTTGAGCCGCTCGCCGAAGACGGCCAGCGCACCGACGAGCACCAACACCGGGCGCGTGGCATTGACCGGCCCCACGATCGTAAGGGGCAGATGCTTCATACCGAAGTATCCGAAAATCCACGAAGTGAGGACAATGACGGACTTCACCGCGACCAGCGCATGAGCTTCGGCCGTACCCCGCGAGGCAGCCAGCGGCGTCGAATCGAACCATCCGAGACCGAGCTCCGCGGAGAGAATCGCCGGCAGAAACAGCAGCGACGAGAAGAGCGTGTTGAGCAGCAGCACCGGCAGCACGGCGTTGCCGGAGAGCGACTTCTTCTTGGCGACGTCGTAAAGCCCCAGCAGAGCGGCCGACAGAAAGGCGAGCGAAAGCCACATGGCCTACAACTCGTCGCTGTAAACGGCGCCGGGCAGGTCGTGGAGGTTGTAGCGCGAAGCCATCGACATGCCGTAGGCTCCGGCCGACTTGATCGAGAGCAGGTCGCCGCGGCGCGTTCTGCGCAGGCTCACGTTCTCGTCGAAGACGTCCGTCGATTCGCAGGCCGTGCCGACGACGGTGTATTTGTCCGAGGTCTCCTCTTCGGAGGTGATATTCTCGATGTTATGGTACGAACCGTAGAGCGCCGGACGGATCAGCTCGGTCATCGAGGCGTCCACGATGGCCAGTTTGCGCCCCGTAGCGGTGGTCTTGTTGAACAGCACGCGCGTGATGAGCTCGCCGCATTCGGCCACGATCGAACGGCCGAACTCGAAGTGCACCTCCTTGCCGCCGATGTCGAGATGATTGTGGACGATGGAGAACAGCGAAGCGAAGTTGGGGATCGGCTCGTTCTCCGGTACGTCGTAGTTGACGCCCAGGCCGCCGCCCACGTCCACGAAGCGGAACGAGAAACCCAGTCCCTCGAGGTTGCGGACGATCACATTGACCTTGCGGCACATGTTCTCGAAGACATGCAGTTCGCGGATCTGCGAACCGATGTGGAGATGGACGCCGACGACGTTCACATGGGTCAGGGACTTGATCCGCGCGGCGTGCTCGAGCACCTCCTCGTACGAAATGCCGAACTTGCTGTCGGCCTGTCCCGTGTCGATGCAGTGGTTCGTGCGGGGGTCGATGTCCGGGTTGATACGCAGTGCGACGTCGGTCACGGCGCCCGCCTCCGCCGAGAGCGCATCCACAACCTCCAGCTCCTCGATCGACTCGCAGTTGATCGCCAGAATACCCTGCGAGATGGCGTAGCGCAGCTCCTTGTCACGCTTGCCCACGCCGGCGTAAACGATTCCCCGGGGATCGAAACCCGCCTCGACGGCCTTGCGCAACTCGTTGCCCGAAGCGCAGTCGATGCCCAGCCCGTACTCGCGGATGATCGCCAGCAGGTGATCGTCGTAATTGGCCTTGATGGCGTAGTGGACCTTGTAGCCGTATTTGTTCGATTCGTAAACGACGCTTTCGAGGGTCTGGCGCAGCAGCGCCGTGTCGTAGAGATAGAACGGGGTCTCGAAGCCCCGGAGCTTGGATGCGATGTGCCTGCTTAACATAATTGACTGACTTAACCTTAACCTTGTAAAGCCGCAAAGATAGATTTTTCAGCCGGAAAAGGCAAATTCCGGAACCAGGAATCGCGGCGGAGAGGGAATATCCCCGCCGGAACCGACGCCCCCACGCCAGACGACTTCCTTTCCCGGACCGGAAGGCGGGAGGACGCCGCACGAAGGCCGGAAATTCAAATATATTTCGTATATTTGCCCGTATTTTTTACGCGGAATCCATGAAAAACATTCGGAACTTTTGCATCATAGCCCATATCGACCACGGCAAATCGACCCTCGCGGACCGGCTGCTGGAAAAGACCAACACACTGAATCAGCGAGAAATGCAGTCGCAGGTGCTGGACGACATGGACCTCGAACGCGAAAAGGGCATCACGATCAAGAGCCACGCGATCCAGATGGAGTACACGGCCCGCGACGGGCAGACGTACACGCTCAACCTGATCGACACCCCGGGACACGTCGATTTCTCGTACGAGGTCTCGCGCGCCATCGCCTCGTGCGAAGGGGCGCTGCTGGTGGTGGACGCCACGCAGGGCATTCAGGCCCAGACTATTTCGAACCTCTACCTGGCCGTCGGGCACGATCTGGAGATCGTCCCCGTGCTGAACAAGATCGACATGGATTCGGCGATGATCGACGAGGTGAAGGATCAGGTGATCGACCTGATCGGCTGCAAGGACGAGGACATTCTCCTGGCCTCGGGCAAGACGGGGCAGGGTGTCGAGGAGGTGCTCGAAGCCATCGTCGCGCGCATCCCCGCCCCGAAAGGCGACGAAAACGCCCCGTTACAGGCGCTCATCTTCGACTCGGTGTTCAACCCCTTCCGCGGCATCATCGCCTATTACCGCGTCTTCAACGGCACGCTGCGCAAGGGCGACCACGTGAAGTTCTTCAACACGGGCAGCGAATACGACGCCGACGAAATCGGCGTGCTGAAACTCAAGATGCAGCCCCGGCAGGAGATCAGGGCCGGAGACGTGGGGTATATCTGCTCGGGCATCAAGACTTCGTCGGACGTGAAGGTGGGCGACACGATCACCTCGGTGGCCAACCCCTCGCGGGAGGCCATCGCCGGCTTCGAGGACGTGAAGCCGATGGTCTTCGCCGGCATCTACCCCGTGGAAGCCGACCAGTACGAGGACCTGCGCGCCTCGCTCGAGAAGTTGCAGCTCAACGACGCCTCGCTGACGTTCGAACCCGAAAGCTCGCTGGCCCTCGGATTCGGATTCCGCTGCGGATTCCTCGGGCTGCTGCACATGGAGATCATCCAGGAGCGGTTGTACCGCGAATTCGACATGGACGTGATCACCACCGTGCCGAACGTCTCGTACCGCGTGACCACCACGCAGGGCGACACGGTGGAGGTCCACAACCCCTCGGGACTGCCCGAGGTGACGAAGATCGCCAAGATCGAGGAACCCTACATCCTGGCGCAGATCATCACCAAGTCGGAGTTTCTGGGCAACGTCATCAAGCTCTGCATCGACAAGCGCGGGGTGATGAAGAACCAGACATTCATCACGCAGGACCGCGTGGAAGTGAATTTCGACATGCCTCTCTCGGAGATCGTCTTCGACTTCTACGACAAACTCAAGAGCATCTCGAAAGGCTACGCCTCGTTCGACTATCACCGCACGGGGTTCCAGCTCTCGAAACTCGTCAAACTGGACATCCTGCTCAACGGCGAGCCGGTGGACGCCCTCTCGTCGCTCACCTACACGGACCACGCCTACGATTTCGGCCGCAAAATGTGCGAGAAGCTCAAGGAGCTGATCCCGCGCCAGCAGTTCGACATCGCCATACAGGCCGCCGTGGGGGCCAAGATCATCGCCCGCGAGACGGTGAAGGCCGTGCGCAAGGACGTGACGGCCAAATGTTACGGAGGCGACATATCGCGCAAGCGCAAGCTGCTCGAAAAGCAGAAGAAGGGCAAGAAGCGCATGCGCCAGATCGGCAACGTCGAAGTGCCGCAGTCGGCCTTCCTCGCCGTACTGAAGATGGACTGACGGACGCGCCCGCTCTCCGGACCGGCCCCAACATACTACCACAGAAATAAGACATGAAGAAGACCATCATCGACCTGTTCGAAGACTCCGTCGCGAAGTACGGAGCCAAGACCTTCCTGCTCGAGAAGCGTCACCGCAAATTCGAACCGACGACCTACGCCGAAACCCGCGAGCAGGCGATCGAGGTCGGGGCGGGACTGGCCTCGCTCGGCATCCGCCCGCAGGACAAGGTGGCCATTCTGGCCGAAGGCAGCAATGCCTGGATCATCTCCGAGCTGGGGCTCTTCTACGCCGGAGCGGTCAGCGTGCCGCTCTCGGTGAAGCTCGAGGAGTCGAACGACCTGCTCTTCCGCCTGCGGCACGCCGAGGTCCGGGCGCTGTTCGTTTCGAAATACCAACTGCCCAAAATCCGGCGCATCCGGCAGGAACTGCCCGGAGTCGAGCACATCGTCGTCTTCGGACACCTCCCGCTCGAGGCGGGCGAGACGGCCTTCGGGACACTCAAGCGGCTGGGCCGCGATTACCTGGCGAAGAACCGCGAGGAATTCATGCGGCGCGGACAGGCGATCCGCAACGACGACTACGCCACGATCACCTACACGTCGGGCACGACGGCCGACCCGAAAGGCGTCGTGCTGACGCACCGCAACTATACGGCCAACGTCGAACAGTCGCTCTCGCGCATCGACATTCCGCCGCACTACCGCACGCTCATCATCCTGCCGCTGGACCACTGCTTCGCCCACGTGGTAGGGTTCTACATCATGATCGCCTGCGGCGCTTCGGTGGCCACGGTGCAAATCGGCGCGACACCGATGGAGACGCTCAAGAACATCCCGCAGAACATCCGCGAGGTGCAGCCGCACTTTCTGCTGTCGGTCCCGGCGCTGGCCAAGAACTTCCGGAAGAACATCGAGAGTTCGATCCGCGCGAAAGGCCCCTTCACCGAACGGCTGTTCCGGCTGGCGCTCCGCACGGCCTATATCTACAATCAGGACGGATACGGCCGGGGGCGCGGCTGGCGGATCGCACTGGCTCCCGCAGTGGGGCTGTTCGACGCCCTGCTGTTCCGCAAGGTCCGCGCGGCGTTCGGCGGCTGCCTCGAATTTTTCGTCGGCGGCGGCGCGCTGCTCGACACGGAACTGCAACGCTTCTTCTACGCCATCGGCATCCCCATGTTCCAGGGATACGGCCTGTCGGAGGCGACACCCGTGATTTCGACCAACTCGCCCAAACACCACTGGCATCGGTTCGGATCGTCGGGCAAGATACTGATTCCGCTCGACCTGAAGATCGTGGACGAACAGGGACGCGAACTGCCCCGCGGACAGCGGGGCGAAATCGTCGTCCGCGGCGAAAACGTCATGGCCGGGTACTGGAAGAATCCCGAAGCCACGGCCGACACGGTGCGCGACGGTTGGCTGCACACGGGCGACATGGGCTATGTCTCGGAGGACGACTTCCTCTACGTGCTGGGACGTTTCAAGAGCCTGCTGATCTCGTCGGACGGCGAGAAATACAGCCCCGAGGGAATGGAGGAGGCGATCGTGGACAAATCGCCCTACATCGACCAGATTCTGATACACAACAACCAGAGCCCGTTTACGGGAGCCGTCGTGGTGCCGAACCGCGAAGCGCTGCGGCGCGAGCTGGACAACCGCGGCGTGGCGCCGGGAGACCGGGCCGCTGCCGCAGCGGAAATTCTCGGGGCGGAAATCGACCGCTACCGCGCGGGAGGCATCTACGCCGGGGAGTTCCCCGAGCGGTGGCTGCCGGCGGGACTGGCGATCGTGGACGAAGCCTTCACGGAGCAGAACGGGCTGGTGAACAGTACGATGAAAGTGGTCCGCGGCAAGGTCGAGAAACACTTCGGCGACCGGATAGCCTATCTCTACACACCCGAAGGCAAAACGCTGAAGAATCCCCGGAACCTCGCGTCGCTGGAAAAAATCGTGGGGTAGCGCACGTTTTTTCGTCTCCGGGATTTGCAAAATCAAAAAAGCGGAGTAACTTTGTACTCCGAATTGCGGAAATAGCTCAGTCGGTAGAGCATCAGCTTCCCAAGCTGAGGGTCGCGGGTTCGAATCCCGTTTTCCGCTCGAATTCCTATCTATCTTAACATATAGCGATTCTCACAGATCGCTATATGTTTTTTTGGTGCATTCCGATCTTCTCGGGTTGGTATATCCTCACAAAAAGGCAGAAAAATGATTGTTTTTGAGCCAAAAAGAATTAACCAATGGCAGCTTTCAAGGTTGTGCCTTCAGGAATCATTTACGGAAGGATGGAACGTACAATACGAAATTACGGATTACGCATAATTACCAGACCCCGAAAATAAACACTCCCCTTTACGTCGAGGAAGAAAATCTCTCCCCGGATCTTCAGATCACGGATGATGAGCATGTCGATCTTCGTGAAGATCTCTGTCATGAATGCCGAAGAATCACCCGAAAGTCAGGCTATAAAATCAACGGCATGACTATTGACGAGCTTGTCCGTTATCCCAAGCTGAAATTGCAGGGCGAAGGCAACTTCCGTTTGGACTTTTACAAATTTCGAAGAGAACAATCCAACACAATGATTCCCCGGATATTCGGCGGAACTACCTGACAGCTCTCAGTGCCTTTCAGCAATTCATTCATGCAATCACACGGGCAATATCGCCGAATGGACGTGGCGGCATGCCGGTGGAGAGGAAAACACCTATGCTTTCGCCTATGACGGCCTCTCCCGTCTGACGGATACGAGGCAATATCAGGCCGGGGAACGTACCGACCGGTTCGTGGAACGGTCGCTGACCTACGACCGGAACGGCAATATACTGACCCTGCAACGATCGCAGGGTGATGCGGTGACGACCGATTTCGCATACACCTATGCGGGGAACCGTCTCGTGTCGCTTTCCGATTCCGGGACGGCTTATCCGTATGCCTATGATACGAACAGGAATCTGGTCCATGACGGGGCAAACGGACTCGATATGACGTATAATCGACTGAATCTGATAGAAAAAGTTACGCGAGACGGCAGATTGCTGGCAAATTTTTCTTATCTTTCGAACGGTCGGAAGTATTTGATGTCCAGTGACGACGGCCACGGTTTGTGTTATGTAGGTTATTGATAGAGCAATATGAGACGACTTTTATTTTTGACAGTAATAATATGTAGTGCTTGTATGGAATCCAACAATCCGCTAAAAAAAGCTACTATATATTATAACCCGAATCAAACTCCTTGGGGCATTCTGAAATTCGTTGATACTCCAGGTCGAGTTTTCCTAAAAGATAGTTTGAAATTAAATAAGCTTACAATAACGAATTTCGATAGTTTGAAGTTTATTTATGATCAGATAGAACATGCAACCCGGGATTCTATTTCATTTGATTATCAAGAAGTTGACACTTCCATAGCTGTAATGTTACATTCTGACCAAAAGCTTGATACGTTATTCTTGGACGGATATTCCCACCTGCAATACAACGACTGCGTTTTTCGAGATAGCGCACTTACACATTATATTATAAAGATGATTCGATTGAATAATAAATATTGGGAGGATGTCGCCTCAGAATATTATTACAATGGACAATATAACGGTGTATCTCGATATATTTATCCGTTCGTTGATCGAAATCCATGAATGATCGTTCAGCCCCCTTCATTCCTTTATGCGGACCGTCCGGACAATTTCTTGTATGAAGTCGGGGCCGGCGGTGTTCCGATCCGGTGTCATGGTATAAAAGCCAAGCGATAACAGGCTGTCTGTTATCGCTTGGCTTGGAAGTTATTCCAGGGGCGCATTCAGGACTTTCCGGATTTCGGCATCTTCGAGCCGTATTGAATAAGGTAAATTCTCAGAAATGTTAATACGGGACATAATATATTCGTACAGTTTCCATACATTCTCGTATGTAAACAATTTTTTAGGCAATTCGATGCTTAAAAAGTGTTTTTTTACCGTTGGGTCATAGTCTGTACATGATTCATCGTAGGCTGATAATACTTCGGTTCCATAATAATAAGTTATGTATGCTGGCTGATCTATCACATTGATTAGTTCGAATATATCTACCAATCCGTTTTTATTTCGAGTTACTTTTTTAAGGATTTTTTTCGCCCATTTTTTGTTTTCTTTGAAATACTTAGAAAGAATATTCAAAGTCTCGCATTCTTTTACGACATAATACATATTATCTTTTTTGTATACGGCTATCACATCAGTTGTGAATGGAAATACGTTGTTTTCCTGTGCCATTCCCATCATTGTGCCGGACAAAGCGAGGAGTACCGTGCTCCAAAATATAAACCGTTTCATATTATTTGTACAAGTCTTCTAAGATACTGAAAGATACGATTGCTTCTATTTTC